>JBBPYC010000082.1:0-300978 GCA_038200275.1 Burkholderiales bacterium | reverse complement strand
TCGCTCAACTGCGCACCTGCGCCTTGAACCTGCTGCGCTGCGCCGGCCATCACCACATCAAGGCCGCCCGTCAGACCATTGGCTGGTCAGAGCAGGCGCTGCTGCACTTGTGTCAACAGTTGCAGCGTTGAACAGCCCTGCCTATAGGGGGGAACGCGGAATGTACTTGCACGCGAGCTATGCGGTGAGCCCGCAGCGCGTGCTCGATGCCTGAATCTGGGCGCGCGAGACCAAACAAAGCGACGGCGCACGCGCCGGGCTGCCGGAGAGCACGCGCTGGGTGGAAAGCTAAGAGCGGCTGGCCGAGATGCCCGTTGAGCTGCCCGACACGCGGCTCGTGTCCGTGGGCGACCGCGAGAGCGACCTGTTGGCGCTGCTCATCAAGGCGTGCGACTTGGGCCATGGCGCCGCCTTGCCTGCTGCGCTGCCAGCACAGCCGGGTGCTGCCCGAGGGCGGTAAAAAACTGTGGGATGCAGTGCTGGGCAGCGTGCTGCTGGGGCACATCTGCTTTGAACTGCCCGCCAGGCGTGGGCGCAAGGCCCGAGCGGCGGAGCAGAAGCTACGTGCACAGAGCGTGCGGCTCGACGACCGGGCCGGCGGCCACGTCGAGGTGATGTGCCTGATCGCCTCGGAGGTCGATGCGCTGGCAGGCGCCAAGCCGGTCGTCTGGCGGTTGCTGACCAACCGCGAGGGGCCCACGCTGGAGGCAGTCGTTGAACTGGTGGACTGGCACCGCACGCGCTGGGAAGTCGAGATGCTGTTGCTCAACCTGAAGCAAGGTTGCCGGGTCGAGGCGCTGCAACTGCCGAGCGTCGAGCGCATCGAGCGCGCGCTGGCGGTCTACTTGGTCGTGTCCTGGCGCGTCGGGTTGCTCATGCGGCTGGGGCGCGCGTGCCCCGATTGGGACGCCGAGCGGCTGCTGGCGTGCAGGAGGCCGCCGGACAAAGACCCCCACGCTGCGCGGGCGGCGCTGCGCATGATCCACCCGCTCAGGCGGCTTCCTCGGGCGCAAGGGCGACGGCGAGCTGGGGAGTGAGGTCGCTGTGGATCGGCCTGCAACGGGTACCGTCATGCGTCGAAGGCATGTGGTTCAGGCAGAGATGTGGGTAATGGGATGAGTTGAGCCCCTCGTCGGGGTTCATCTGCGGTGGGTACGGCGGCAGGTAGAACGGCTCGAGGCGGTCGCGATGCTCTTCGATCCACTGGCGTACCGGAACTGCCCGATGCACGGCCAGGTTGTCTGGGATGAGAAACACCTTGAACGGCACGTCGTGCGCCAAGTCGGCCAGAAAGGCGATGAAGCGCTCGGCACTGACAGCGCCGCCATGAACGCGGAACCACAGCAGTTCCTGCTGGCTCGCTCAGTGCCGAGATCAGCGTCACGCTCGGCGGCGGGGGCCGGCGGGTGGCGTGTTCTACCACCCGGGTGTAGCCGGCGGCCGCGCAGCCGCGCATTCAGGCGGTGTCCTGCCGCACAACCGTCCCATTGGTCCAATGCACCACGGCCTGGTCGGCCTTGGCGCGCGCAACAACGGCCGGGAGTCGGCCTCCAGCCACTGCCGCATTTGCTGAGCCGAGCACTGCTCCATCGGCCGCTTAACTGCGTGCTGCGGCGTGAAGCCCCAGCGCCGCAGGCGGACCTCGCACGACCCACTCGCGCAGCCCCACCTCGTCGGCCAACGCCAGCGTGCGATCCTCGTCGAAGCGCCGGCCCCGGCGTGCCGACGCCACTTGGCCGACAGCCGCCGAGCCGAGGGCAAAGCGCCGCGACCAGCTCATCACGGTTGGCAGTTGCATGCTGACGATCGAAGCGATCTCGGCCCCGGTGCGCCCCTGCCGGCGCAGCCGGTGCGCCTGGCCACGCAGCAGCGCACGACACCCTTCCGACAACAATCGACCATCGGACTTGTTGATCGCATCGCGTTGAAACGTTCTGTGTTTGATCGCCGGCCTAATAAATCACAGACGTCGGCGTGTTTATTTGGAGACCTGGACCGACGTGGTCGCCGTATTGCCGGCCGCATCTTTTGCTACCGCTGTGATCGTGTGCATGCCGCTGGTCGCCTTCTTCGTATTCCAGTTGAATCCAAGCGTCGTGCCGGTGCCTGTTGCTTTCAATTGCCCGTCGATGTAGATCGATTGCACGATCCCCGAAGGACCGCTGTCGTCGGAAGCGTTCACGCCGATGGTGACGTTGCCGAACACACGCCCCGCCTGGGGATTGCTGATCGTGACGAGCGGCGGTTTGGTGTCGGTCGCGACTGGCGGAATCACGACATTGGCCACGTTGACCGCCACGGGTGATGACACCGTCGAGTTGCCCGCTGCGTCGAACGCGGTAACGGTCAATGCCGCCATGCCGTTGGGCACGCCGGTCGAATCCCAACTGAAGCCGAACGGCTCAACCGAGTCCACCGCGACCCTGCTGTTGCCAACGGCGAGTTCCACCCGGCTCACGCCAACGTTGTCGCTGGTCGACACATTCACAGCCACCGTACCGCTCACGGTGCTGTTCGCGTAAGGCGCGGTGATCGATACGATGGGTGGCGTGCGATCGACTTGCGGCACCGTCGCTGCAGCCGCCTTGGTCGCAGCGGCGGCATCGACCCGGCCATAACCGAAGTAGGCGTCTCGCCCCGGCGTGCCGAGGTCGACTGCCGTCGAATACAACAGCTTTTCAACCGCCGCCCCGCCGAGCGCGGGATTGGCCGCCATCATGAGCGCCACGACGCCTGCGGTCAGCGGGCTCGAGAACGACGTGCCTTGCCACATCTGATAGCTGCCGCCGCGCGTGGTGGTCCACAGCGCGCCCGGTGCCGACATCGCGACGTAGTCGCCATAGCTCGACCAGCCCATGCGCGCATCGTTGTTGTCGGTTGCCGACACGGGAATCATGGTGTTGGTCGGGGCGGTTCCCGGGTCGGTGCCGCTGTTGCCCGCCGCGACCACGACCAAGCCGCCTTTGCTTTTCATGTATTGCGCCGCGCTTTGAATGGCCGCACTCCCCGCGACGCCTTCAAAACTGCAGTTGGCAACTTGCGCGCCGTGGTCAGCGGCCCAAGTCAGGCCCTGCGAAATCGTGCTGTAGTAGGCATAGCCGTCAGGGGCGCTAATGCGCAGCGGCATGATCTTTGCCTGCCCCGCGATGCCGGCGACGCCCTGACCGTTGTTCAGGGTCGCCGCAGCCGTGCCCGCGACCGCCGTGCCGTGACCTTGCACATCGCTGGTGTTCGTGTTGTTGTCGTAGAAGTTGTAGCCCGGCACCATCTGCGCGGCCAGATCGGGATGCGTGGCGTCCACCCCCGTGTCGAGGATCGCAATCACGATGCCGTTGCCCTGGCTCACGTCCCAGGCGCTGCTGGCGCCCACCACGGCCAGATGCGCTTCGCTGCCGTAATAGGGATCGTTGGGAACGAAGTTCGGTGCCACCTGCCGGTCGAGTTCCGCGAACTTGAGATGCGGGTTGTGCGACAGAATCGCGACCGTCGCCTTTTCCGAGCCTTTGCTGGACAGCTCCACAATGTGCAAATTGCTTTGGCCGATCTTGCGGCTCTTGCCGCCCAGAGGCCGGAGAACGCGGTCGAGTTCCTCAATCGACAAGCCGGCGCGGGGCTCGATCAGGATGCGGCCCTTCGCGAACTGCTCGGACTTCGCCTGGCCCGGCGGCACGATCGGCGGCGCTGCGGCGGTTGAGGCCGGCATCATTCCAGCCACGCTTGCGATGATCGCGGCGGCGCTGCCGAGCAGCGGGGTCGCGCGTCGATACGCATGGTTCAGGCAGGTGCGCAGCGTAGCGTTTTCGAGTGCAGTATTCACGAAGGGTCCTGTTTCAAGAATGGTGGTTCTCGACAGGACTGCCCGGAGCGCGCACATCAACGCCGAACTTGGGCCAGCCGTGCAGGCGGCTCCCAAGTTGCGGAATCGATGCATCCCACCTCGATGTCGCCCTTTTCCTTTGGCGACAGCGGAGCATGCTGACGATTGGCAGTCCTGCCGTCGTAGGGACTTTCGCTAAGGAAAAACCCGTTAGACCGATGACTTTGCGTCCCGCGCTTTCGTGCGGTTTGCCTTTTCAACTTGTCGAGGCCGAGCGTAGGCTGCTGCCGCTCTTGTGGTTTGCAACAAAGTTGCGTTTGACAGCGGTATCCGCCGATCGAGTGTGATACCCGCCAAATAGTGCCGCCGCTCATTCGGCCCGAGACTGCCAAGGAGGCCCGTCTCAAGAAGATGGAGATGCCCAGGGAGAGTGTCCCGGTAGAAGGGAGTTCGTACAGCGCAGTGACGCCGACCTGCGACCGACGCACGCGGTGCACGGGGAGTAAGCCGCCTCAACGCAGACCGCCACTGACGCGACGCAGACGGAACGGTGTGGCCGCGCCATCCATGCGCATGCGCGTCAGCGCGGTGGTCGATCTCGCAGCACGTGCATCGCCAGAACCAAGTCGGCCCACGACTTGGCCTTGTCGTGCAGGCTGCGCAGCAGATAAGCCGGGTGGTAGCTGACCACCACCGGAATGCCGGTTGCGCCGTACACATAGGGTCGCCCGCGCAACTTGCCCAGCGGCAGGGTCATCGCCTCGGGCACTGTGCTGCCGAGCAGCGCCTGCGCGGCGAAGCGGCCGAGCGCAAGAATCAGGCGCGGCTGCAGCAGTTCGATCTGGCGTCCCAGATACGGCATGCACTGCGCGATCTCATCTGCCTGCGGGTTGCGGTTGCCGGGTGGGCGGCACTTCAGCACGTTGCTGATGAAGACCGTTTGTTGCTTTGTGCGCTGCCCGTCTGGCGCGGTGTCGTTCGCATCATTCGCACGATTCAGGCCAATCGCCTGCAGCATGGCATCGAGCAGTTGGCCGGCCGGGCCGACGAACGGTTCACCCGAGCTGTCTTCGCGCTCGCCAGGTGCCTCGCCGATGATCATCCAGTCCACCGGCGGCTGCGGCTGGCCCACGCCGAACACGGTGTGGCGGCGCGACTCACACAATCGGCAGGCCCTGCACCCACTGACGGTCTGCTGCAGCGTGGTCCAGTCCATCTGAGCGATCGCAGCGGCGCGCTCAGATGCCGGCAGCAGCGGGGCTGGCGCCGTCGATGGGGCCCGCGGTGCGGATGAGGGCAATGCCGGCTCGGCTGCCGATGCAATCGGAACGCGCCGGGTTGAGGAGACGGTCTCCGGCGTGCTGGCTTCGATACGGGCTGGCGCCGCGGAGGCACCTTCTGCCCCAGCGCCCAGCGGCATGGTGCGCCGTCCAGCCTGCTCATCGGTTGGGAGGCCCACCGTGTTCGCATCGGACAGCGACAGCGACAGCGACTGCGACTCGGTCGGCGACCAGACCCGCACGCCCATCTCAAGCAGCATCGCACGTTGCCTTGCGTCCAGTTGCATCGTGCTTATCCGAGGTGCCGGCTCAACACCAGCGCGTCTTCACGCAAGCCGCCGACCGCAGGGTAGTAAGCCTTGCGCTGGCCGACTTGCCGAAAACCCGCCGCCGCATAGATGTCTTGCGCGCGCGCGTTGCCGATGCGCACTTCGAGCCACAGCCAGTGTGCGCCGCCCGCCTGGCTCCAGAGCGCGAGCGCTTCGAGCAACACGCGCGCCCAGCCTTGCCGCTGCCAGGCGGGCGCGACCGTCAGATTCAGCAGGTGCACGTCGTCGACCGCGCGCATCGCCAGGAAGTAGCCGACCACGTCGCTGCCTGCGGCCAGCACCTGGGCGTGATAGCCAGCCGCCAGCGAATCATCGAAATTGGTGCGGGTCCAGGGATGGGTATAGGCGGCCAACTCGACGTGGTGCACCGCATCGAGCCAGTCGCTCGACATCGGCAGCAGCCGCACGGTGGGCAGTGCGTGCGGATCGGCCGGCTCGAGTTGCGCGCTCATGAAACGGTGGGTGAGGCAGGGGGAGCCACAGCGGCCGATGCCGCCACCGCAGCCGCAGCAGCAATTGCCGCGCGCTCGGCCGTGGTCTGCGCCACTTTGTCACGCACATAGCGCGGCAGTGCGTGCTCGGGCTCGACCAGCGCACCGGCCGCAATCAACGCAGGGGCAAGCCGCAGCATGGCCTCCGCGCTGGGCAATGCGGCCACGTGGCTGGCCTGCGCAACGGGTGGCAGTCGATCGGCATACGTCGGCAGCGCGTTGCCTGCGAGCCGCCAACCGGCATCGATCGCCAAGTCGTTCGGGGCGATCAACTCGAAGTCGCCGATCTGGGTGAAGTGCTCATCAGAAAACGCGTAACGCGCGACGTAGAGCTGGCTCATGCGCGCATCGAGCGCCGCCAGCACGAATGCGGCCGGGCCGTGCACAAAGCGCGCTTCTTCGGCAACGGCGAGCAGCGAATCCACCGGCAACAGCCGCACACCGGCCGCAAAGCCCAGCCCCTGCGCGACCGAGCATGCGGTGCGCAAGCCCGTGAACGAGCCCGGGCCGGCACCGAACGCGATCGCATCGAGTTCGCCGTAGCGCAGCGCAGCTTGGCGCATCAGCGATTCGATCATCGGCAGCAGCGTGAGCGATGCCTGCGCGCCGCCCGCGCCGCCCGCGCCGCTGTGGTGCCACTGGCGGCTGCCGTCCGTCAACGCGATCGACAGCGATTCGGTGCTGGTGTCGAACGCAAGGATCTTCATCGCGGTCATTTCTTCAATCTGTTGATCAAATCAGCTCGAAGCGCTGGCACTTACATCGCTCTTCGCTACAGAAATGGGAGCAATGATGCGCGGCACGCCCCGCACACCGAACAAGATGCCGAGGGTCACGAGCGCCAGGCCCGCCAGCAGGTTCCAGTACATCGGCTCACCCAGCATCAGCACCGCGCCGAGCGCCGACAGCCCCGGCACCAGCGCCGTGATCATGGTGGTGCGCACCGGCCCGAAGTGCTGGATCATCAGCGTGAACGTGATGCCCGAGATCACGACCGAGCCGACGCCCTGAAACGCCATTTGAAACGCCACCTCGCTGCCGGGTGCGGTGAACAACTGGCTCGGCACCACGCCGGTGAATGCCAGCGTGAAGTAGAGCGGCACGTAGCAGAGAAAGGCGAACACCGTGATCGCGATCGTCGCGCGCACCGCGTCCAGGCCGAACGTGCGCGCGAGCACGCCGTAGGTGGCCCAGCACAACGAGGCCGTCATGAACAGCAGATCGCCTTTCCAGACGGAAGCGCCGTCGTCGAACGCGTGCAGCAGACTGGTGCCGCCAACCATCAATGCGCCACCGACGATCAACGCCAAGCCGATCGCACGGGAGCCCTTGATGCGCTCGCCCAGCAGGAAGATCGCCAATAGGCTGGTCCACAGCGGCAGGCTGCCCGGCATCAGCACCGACGCGTGCGACGCTGGTGCGAAAAAGAATCCGCAGTACGCAAGCACCGAATAGACAAGCCCGCCAAAGAAGCCGGTCACCACCGTGGTGCGCCACGGCAACGGCGACAACCCCAACCATCCCGGGCCTGCCTGGTGCCGCACCAGCCACGCACCCCAAGGTAGCAGCACCAGCCCGGCGCCCAGAATGCGGCAGAACGCCAAGTCGAACGGGGTCAGGTGCCTTGCAGCGGACGCGCGCGCGATCACGATGAAAGCCGTCCAGATCGTGACGGTGACGATCGCGGCGGCAATGCCGGTGGACTTCGGAGACAGGCGCATGGGGCAATTATCCAGCGCGGCCGGCCCCCGCTCGATACGGAGCCGCTGAGTGACAAGCGCGCTTCGCCTGATGCGGCGACGGCCTTGCGGATCGGCACCGCAGGCCGGTTGCAGCGTCGACCTGCCCTGGTGCGCGGGCGGGCATGCATGGCTTGCGAAGCCGCTGACGGGACGCTCGCGTGTTGCATCGCCACTCGCCGTTTCCTGGATTCGACCCACCGCAGGCACCATCGACATCAACTAGGCTTGCAACCCGGCGCATCCCCATCGCCCTCGACTTGCCAAGCAGGAGCAGGTTGCGCGATGCGTCTGTGATCCATCTTGAGACGCCCCTTTTTCCGTCTGACGAAACCATTTCTCCGTTGCTCATTCATGTTTTCCCGTCACTGCTTTTCATCCACACCAACAAACGTGCTCGCTGCCTTGACGCTGGGGTGGTTCGTGTGCTTCGGCAACGTTGCCCAGGCAGCGACACAGACGCTGCCACCCGTTGTGGCCGACGCGCTTGCCCGCGCCCGACTGCCGCCCACGGCGCTGTCGGTGATCGCCACCAGCGTCGACGCACGCGAACCGGCGCGTTTGTTCCACCGCGCCGACATTGCCGTCAATCCGGCCTCGGTGATGAAGCTCGTGACCACCTATGCGGGGCTCGAATTGCTCGGCCCTGCCTACACCTGGCGCACGTCGGTCTACCTGGGCGGCCCGCTCAAAGCAGGCACGTTGGCGGGCGATCTGCACATTCAGGGCGGCGGCGACCCCAAACTGGTGGTCGAGCGGCTGTGGTTGCTGCTTCGGCGCGTGCAGGGCCTTGGGATCCGCGAAATAGCGGGCGACATCGTGCTGGACCGATCGGCGTTCGCTGCGCAACCGGCCGATGCAGCCGCATTCGACAACGAGCCGCTGCGGCCTTACAACGCAGCACCCGATGCGCTGCTGATCAACTTCAAGGCGCTGCAACTCGACTTTGTGCCGGATACAGCCGCCGGTGTCGCACGCATCCAGCACGAGCCGCCATTGGACGGCGTGGAGGTGCCTGGCGCGATGCCGCTGTCCACCGGCAACTGCGGCGACTGGCGCGCCGCGCTGCAGCTTGACTTCCAGCAAGCCAACCGGTTGCGGCTGCCCGGCCGCTTTGTTGCGAGCTGCGGCAACAAGCGCTGGTCGATCGCGCCGCCCGACGCGGACCGCTTCGGCGCGCAGGCGATCGCCGGCATGTGGCGCGCGATCGGCGGCACATTGACCGGCGGCGTGCGCGACGGCCGTGTGCCGGCCGGGCTCACACCCGCGATCGAGTTCGAATCCCCACCGTTGGCCGATGTGATCCGCGACATCAACAAGTTCAGCAACAACCTGATGGCGCAACAGTTGTACTTGAGCCTGAGCATGCAGCCGGGCACGGCCGCCACGGCGGGGGCCTCGCGCGATGCGGTCGAGCGCTGGTGGCGCGCGCGGCTACCAGGTGCTGCCGTGCCGCTGCTCGACAACGGCTCCGGTCTGAGCCGCGAAGCACGCATCCGGCCCGATGTGCTCGCGCGCATGCTGCAAGCCGCATTCGCCAGCCCGCTGATGCCGGAGTTCATCGCCTCGCTGCCGATCCCCGGCGTCGACGGCACGTTGCGCCGCAGCCGGCAGGGCGGCGCCGCGCATCTGAAGTCCGGCAGCCTGCGCGATGTGCAGGCAATCGCGGGGTATGTCGAAGGCTTGAGCGGCCGGCGCCACGTGCTGGTCGCCATCTTGAACGACCCGAACGCGAATGCCGGCCGCGGCGTGCTGGATGCGTTGGTTCAGTGGGTTCGGGAGGACACGACTGCCGCGCGCTAACGTGTGGACAGCGCAATCGTTGCCGGGCCACTCCGAAATCGATGGCGCGATGCCCTGCCTCCCTTTGTCAATCCACCCTGAGATGCCCCCCATGCGCATTGCCCTGCCGACCCCGCTGTCACGCTTGTCGATCCCACTGGCGTTTGCGCTGGCGGCGCCGTGCGTGCCATTGCACGCCGCGGCCGATCCCATTCAGCTTGGTCCCCGGCCGTATTTCCTGGTCGAAGACCTGCAGGACGGCGCGTTGAAAACCACGTTGCAGGCTTGTGCGAAAAACATGGAGACGTTTCACGCGACCGATTTTTCGATTGGCCACCGAGGCGCGCCGCTGCAGTTTCCAGAGCACACGCGGCAGTCCTACGAAGCGGCGGCGCGCATGGGCGCAGGCATCGTCGAATGCGACGTGACGTTCACGAAAGACAAGGAACTCGTCTGCCGCCACGCGCAGAACGACCTGCACACGACCACCGACATCCTGGCCACGCCGCTGGCGTCCACCTGCGCCAAGCCGTTTGCGCCGGCCGAGTTCGATGCGGATGGCGAGCTGACCAAACCGGCTGCGGCCGAATGCCGCACCAGCGAGATCACGCTGGTGGAATTCAAGTCATTGCACGGCAAGATGGATGCGTTCAACGCGCGTGCCAGGACGGTGGCTGAGTACGTGGCCGGCACCGCGGCGTTTCGCACCGACCTCTATGCCGGCCCCACCAGCGGCACGCTGCTGACGCACAAGGAAAGCATCGAACTGTTCAAGCGACTGGGCGTGAAGATGGTGCCGGAGCTGAAAGCCCCGAAGGTCACGATGCCGTTCGACGGTTTCACGCAAGCCGCCTATGCGCAAAAGATGATCGACGAGTACAAGGCCGCGGGCGTGCCGCCGGAGCGCGTCTGGGCGCAATCGTTCGACAAGAACGACATCCTTTACTGGATCAAGCAGGAGCCCGCGTTCGGCCGGCAAGCGGTGTATCTGGACGACGCCGAGAAAGTCGCTGACTTGCCCGATGCGGCCGAACTCAAAAGCTACGCAGCCGATGGCATCCGCATCGTGTCGCCGCCGATCTTCGCGCTGATCGCAACTGGCGTGGATGGTCAGACCATCGTTCCTTCGCAATACGCAAAAGACGCCAAGGTGGCCGGCTTGGGAATCATCGGGTGGTCGCTCGAGCGTTCCGGCATCCTCGGCGACGAGAAGAAAAAGAAAGGCTTCTACTACCAGACGGTCGAGTCCGCGATTCACCGCGAAGGCGATACGTTGCGCGTGCTGGATGTGCTGGCCAACGACGTAGGCGTCATCGGCATGTTCTCCGACTGGCCAGCCACGGTCAGTTTTTATGCGAACTGCATGAAGCTGAAGTAGCGCCAACGGCGGTCTGCAGGCTGCCGGCAATTGCGAAGGCGATGCATCGGGTCCGGCTGCGCTTCGATGGGCTGGCCTGCAGCCACTTGCTTGCGTTCTTTCAGGAAAGCGCCAGAGTACGATTGCCTGTGGTCCATCGGTGAGCGCAACCCGGCTGTCGTGCTTGTCGCCCAGGAACTCCCTGCATCCAATCCAGTCTTACCCGGTCGATGAGCGACGCCCCTTCCCCGCATTCCCTGCACTACACGCGGCCGGCCGTGGCATTCCATTGGCTGCTCGCGCTGATGATCGTCAGCTCGTTCGGCGTCGGCCTCTACATGGCCGATCTGAAGTTTTCTCCGCTGCAGTTGAAGCTCTACAACTGGCACAAATGGGCCGGCGTCACGATTTTGTTGCTGTCGGCGCTGCGGCTCGGCTGGAGGCTCATGCATTCGCCGCCGCGCGATCTGTGCGCGCCGGCCTGGCAACTGCGCGCGTCGCACCTGACACACGGGGCGATGTATCTGCTGTTTTTCGTCGTGCCGCTGGTTGGCTGGGCGTATTCGTCGGCGGCGGGCTTCTCGATCGTCTGGTTCGGCGTGTTGCCGCTGCCCGACTTCGTGCCGCGCGACAAGGCGCTGGCCGAGGCCATCAAGCCGTGGCACGGCTGGCTGGCTTGGACGCTGGCTTCATTGGTCGTGCTGCATGTGGCTGCGGCAATGAAACATCATTTTCTGGATCGCGACGGTCTGCTGCGCCGCATGTGGCCGGCCCGCCAACGAAAGTTTGCTCGATGAAGTTTGTCGTCATTTCCCCCCGTACCGCTTTGACGCTGGCCTTGTCCGGCGCGGCTGCCGCGTCGCTCGTCGGCGTGGCACAGCCTGCGCGGGCCCAGCAGGCGCTGGTTCCCGCGCAGAGCGAGATTACGTTCATCACGAAACAGATGGGCGTTCCGGTGGACGGCAAATTCACCCGGTTCGATGCGCAGGTCGTGTTCGACCCCAAAGCCCCGGAAGCCGCCAAAATTGCCTTCACGATCGACATGGCCAGCGCCACGCTCGGCATCCCCGAGACCGATGCCGAACTCGGCAAGCCGGACTGGTTCGATTCCAAAAAGCATCCCAAGGCGACCTTCCGTTCGACCGCTGTCAAGCCACTTGGCGGCGGCCGCTACGAGGTGACGGGCGACCTCGAGATCAAGGCGCAGCGGCGTCTGGTCACGGTGCCGGTCATGATCACGCAGGCAGCCGGCAACACCACGGCCGCTGGCAGTTTCTCGATCAAGCGGCTCGACTACCGCATCGGTGAAGGCGACTGGAAAGACACCTCGATAGTGGCCGACCCGGTGCAGATCAAATTCAAGCTGGTGCTCTCGGGCGTGCCTGCGATGTAGGGGGCTGCTGAGTCCGATGCCCCTTCCCGACTCTCGTTTTGTTTTCGTTTATTCCTCGAAAGAAAGGCCAGTTCCTCATGACCATCAAGCCCGGCTCCCTCATGTTCATCGCCGCTGCAGTCAGCACACTCGTCGCCGTCACCACGGTGCATGCCGAGACCTACGTGGCCGATCCCAGCCATACATTCGTAAATTTCGAAGCCATGCACAACAAGACGTCGACCTTGCGGGGCCGCTTCGACAAGAAGGAAGGCACCGTCACGATGGACTCGGCGGCCAAGACCGGCAAGGCCGAGTTCACGATCCAGATGGCGTCGGTGTCGACCGGCATTGCAGCGCTGGACACCCACTTGAAGAGCAAAGACTTCTTCAAGGTGGAAGAAAATCCGACCGCCACATTCACCAGCGATTCGTTCAGTTTCGACAGCGACAAGGTGCAGAAGGTCAACGGCAGCCTCACGATGATGGGCAAGACGTTGCCAGTGACGCTGACCGCAAATCACTTCAACTGCTATGAAAGCCGGCAGCTAAAGCGCCCGGTTTGCGGCGGCGACTTCGAAACCACGATCCAGCGCAGCCAATGGGGCATCGACTACGGCCTGCAGTACGGCCTGCCCGACGACATCCGCCTGCTGATCCAGGTGGAAGCGGTCAAGCAGTAACGTCGGCATGGCCCAGCCGCACGCTGGCTGGGTCCATTGCCCATCCTGAGTTCCAGCGTTGGTGGGTGAATGACGCGCCGGCCTGAACTCGACGCGCTGCGCGGCGTCATGCTGGTACTGATGACGGTCACGCACATGCCGACGCATTTCGCCAGCCGAGCCGGCCAGCCATTCGGCTTCGTGTCGGCGGCCGAAGGCTTCGTGCTCCTGTCGGCGTTCATGGCCGGTTGGGTTTATTCGGAACTCGCGCGGCGCCGCGGCCAGTTGGCCATGTGGCGCGCCTTCGAATGGCGCGCACTCAAGATCTATCTTTGCCAGGCGGCGTTGCTGCTGTTTTTGTTCATGGTGATCGCGCGGCTCGGCATCAAGGTCGAGCAACCGGCGGTCACGAACCTCATTTCGTTCTACCTCGAAGACCCCTGGCTGGCTGGCCGCGCCGCGCTGGTCATGCTCTACAACCCGCCGCTGCTCGACATCCTGCCGATGTACGTGCTGTTCATGCTGCTGAGCCCGTTCGTACTCACGCATGCGATGCGGCGGGGTTGGGCCGGCTGGATGGCGGCCAGCGTTGCGCTGTGGTTGTGTGCGCAGTTCGGTGCGTGGCAATGGCTCTACGAGGCGATGGCCGCCCACAGTGGCCTGCGCCGGATTCCGTTTGCACAGACCGGCGCGTTCGATCCGCTTGCATGGCAGTTCGTTTGGATGTTCGGGTTGTGCTTCGGCGCCAAGGGCCTGACGCAGGCGGTCGATGCCCACGGTGCGGCGCAGTTTCCGCGTTGGTTGCTGGGTGCGGCGGCAGCACTCGCGATCACCGGGTTCTTATGGCGCCATCTGCACGGGCAAACCCCGTTTCTGATCTGGCGAGATGGCAATGTCCTGTTCGACAAATGGCACCTGGGCCCGCTGCGCGTGCTCAATCTGCTCGCGTTGATCGTGCTGCTGCTGCGCTTCGGACCGCGGCTGGTGGCGTGGAAACCGCGCTGGCACCTACTGGAAACGCTGGGGGCTTCGTCGCTTTCCATTTTCTGCGCACACCTGGTGCTGGTGCTGCTCGCACTCGCGCTGTTCGGTGCAAGTGACCCGGCGCGGCCGATCTGGCTTGATGTGGCGCTGCTGGCGGGCAGCTTTGCGCTGCTCTACGGGCTGGCGGTTGTGCTGTTGAAGCTCGACCGCTGGCGGGCTGCGCAGCGAAGCAGGGCGATGGCCGCAACCATGGCCGTGACTGGGGCGGCAATGGATGCCACAGGTGCTGCTGCAGCAGCACCTGTGGCTCCAGTATCTGTGGGTACTGTCAACGCAGTCGATCGGCAATAACCGAACGCCACAGCGAATAGCCCGTGTCGTTCAAGTGCAGACCGTCGGGCAAAAAAAGCTCCTCGCGCGGTTGGCCGTCCTTGTCGAGCATCGGTGTGAATACATCGATGTAGTCGACCGTCGGATCGGCCTCCGCATAAGCCCGTACCAGCGCATTCGCCTCACGCACGTTGGCCATCCACTGGCTGCGGCGCGGGCTCGGCTTGATCGAGATGAACGCGATGCGTGTGCCGTGCAGCGCGCTGCGAACGCCGGTGACGAACTTCTTCACGCTGGCAAGCACCGCAGTCGGTGAGCGGCCTTCGGCAATGTCGTTGTCGCCTGCATACAGCAACACCAGCCTCGGCCGGTAGCGCAAGACGAGCCGGTTCAACTGCCGGCTCCAGTCGTCGATGCGCGAGCCGCCGAGCCCGCGCCGGATCACGACCGGCAGTTGCTGCGCGAACTGATGCTCGAGCGACGTCCAGCGCCGGATCGACGAACTGCCGATGAACAGCACGCCGCCGGGCGGCTGCGGTTGCGCTTGATCCGCAGCATCGAATGCGGCCAAGTCAGCGCTCCAGCGTGCGTCGGGGTCCGACACCGCCGGGGCGGTGGACGACCTGGCTGGCGTCGGTGCTGCCAGTACGGTCTGCGCGTGTGCCGTGCCAAGCGGGGCGAACGCACCGATCGAGCAGCAGAGCAAGACGGCGAAAGCACGGATGGCATGGGCGGCCCCGTGAACAACAACAACGGTGGTGGCGGCGTCGTGCAGGTTGGGTCGTGGCGGCTTCTTCATATGGGATGAACGGGAAGGGATGGCGGAGATTTCAGCCGACCCGAGTGGAGGAGCGGAACGCCCGTGCCTTGGCCCCGGCAACAAGCGAACCGGACAAGTGGTTGCCGCGAACACCGTTTTTAAGACGCGGCGCGATCAGCGGCATGGCCGCCAACCGATGCGTTCGAAGTACGTCGCGATCTCGACCGCTGCACGATCCGGCGCCTCCCGATGCGGAAAATGCCCGACGCCCTCGAACATCGCGACGTCGAAGTCGGTCAATGTTTCTGCGAGCCGGTCGGTCCGGGCATACGGGAACAGCGGATCGTGCTCGGCCCAGCGCACGCAGGTGGGCAGCCCGACCGGTGGCAGTATGGGGGCTTCGCCCTTCATCATGACAACGCGGCTTGTATGGGATGCGCGGTAGTGCGCGAAGCCGCCTGCCAGGTTGCCGAGCTGCATGAAGTTTTCGGTGAACGAATCGAGCACATAGTCGAACCCGATCTTTGCGATCGGCCCAATAACACAGGAAATGCGCAATGTAGGCGCCGCGGCTCCCGCGGTTCGTACCCACTGGACGGGTCGCCAATCCCGTCTGATTGAACGACTGGTGCCAGATCCCGTTCAGCCAGTCCAGCGCTGCCATGCGGGCGCCGATGCCGGGATAAACGAGGTTGAAAAAAAACCGACCGGCGCAACGTTGCGGCGCCGTGCGCGCCAGTGCCTGCATCACTGCGCCGCCGACATCGTGCCCAACGATGCCCAACGATGCCCATCTGCTCGACCTGCAGCACGGCTAGCAGGGCCAGCAGGGCCAGCAGATCCTCGACATGGACTTGCAGCCCGAACGCATCTGTCGGCTTGTCGCTGTCACCGAAACCGCGCATATCCAGCGCGATCAGCGTGTAGCGGTCGGCCAGCCGCGCCACCACCGGCTGCCGGGTTGGCCAGATTTCCGGCCAATTGCGCAGCAGCAGGAATGGCGGCCCCTGGCCGGCACGCGCGATAGGGAACGTGGCGCCGTTCGCAGGGACCCGGAGATGCTCGATCGCCACCGGTCTACTTCTTGCGCAAGCCGAGCCAGACCACTGCGCTCACCACCAGCAGCGCGCCGGCGATCTGCAACGGCGCAATCACTTGGCCCAGGATCAACCAGCCCAGCAGCAGCGCGAACACTGGCTCCACGTTCATGATCGATGAGTTGCCCGCCACGCCGAGCCGCGGCAGCACCGTGAACAGCACGGTGATACCCGTGCCGTACAGCATGGTCAGCGCGGCCAGCCCCCACCAGCCGGCCGCGGCCTGCGGCCAATGAAAACCGCCCTGGCTCCACGCAGCCAGCACCGCGATCGCGCCGACCATGCTCATGGTGGTGGCGGTGCGCACCCGACCATCGACCGCGCCAGCTTCGTGCTGCGTGAGGACAAGCGCCAACCCGAACGTGGCAGCCGCCCCGAAGGCAAACGCAACGCCGGTGCCGATCTGGCCCCAGTGCGCTGCCGCACTCAAATCCGACGTGGCACCGAACACGTCGAGTGCCAGCGCCAGCCCGAGCAGGATCACCGGCATCGCCTGCAACGTTGCGCGTTCCGGCGGGCGCCGGTACAGCAGCCAGTTCCAGCCCGCGATCCAGATCGGAAACGAGTTGAACGCGAGCAGCGCCAGCGCCACGGGCAGCCGCGCCACCGCGGAATAAAGGCAATAGCTTTGCACCGCGATCAGCACGCCGATGGCGGTTAGCCAGCGCTTTTCGCGTGTGCTGAATTTGAGCGGCACGCCCTGCCAGGCCACCAGCGCCCAGACCACGCAGGCGGTCACCACGCTGCGGCACGAGATCGCCGTGATGACATCAACGCCGTTGTTGAACGCAATGCGGGCTCCCACATGGTTCGCGCCCATCATCAGCGCGATCGACAGCAGCGTGATGAACGCGCCGCTGCTGAGCGCGCGGGTGGGGGCGGGCAGGGGAGAAACCGGATCAGCGACGGCCATGGACGATGTCAGAAGAAAGACGCATTCGTTCGCGAGGGATCAAACGACGCTGGCGTCGCTTGCTTGTGAATACAGCCCGATGCCGCACGCGTGCAACCGCGCCAGCCCAAGCAGCGCGTCGGTGAACGGCGTGGCCACCGCAGTCAGCTGGCCCAGCTCATGCACCACGGTCACCAGCGCATCGAGCTCGACCGGACGCTGCGCCTCCACATCCTGCAGCATGGACGTCTTGAACGCACCGAGCTTCGCCGTGATGGCATGCCGGTCCTCCGGCTGCTGCGGGATGTCGATGCCGATGCGCGCGCCGATGGCTTTGGCTTCCAGCATCACGCTCGACGCGAACGCGCGCACCAGTGGGTCGCCCATGATGCGATCGGTCGTGGCGCCGGTGAATGCGCTGATCGGGTTGACCGTCATGTTGCCCCAGAGCTTGAACCAGATGTCGCGCTGAATGCGGTCGGACACCTTGACCTCGATGCCGGCTTGCTCCAGCAGGGCGGCGAGTTCCGTGGCGCGCGCAGACACGCCGCCAGACGGCTCCCCCACGATCAACTGGTTGCCGAAGTGATGCCGCACCACGCCGGGGCTGTCGAGCGAGCAGCTTGCATGCACGACGCAGCCGAGCACGTGTTCCACCGGGATGCCACGCGCGATGCGGCCGTCTGGATCGACGGATTCGAGCCGACGGCCAGCAAGGGCGCCGCCGAAACCCGGCGACAGAAAGTACCACCACGGCACACCGTTCATTGCGGTCAGCACAGCCGTCTGGGCCCCCAGCAGCGGCGCGACCGCCGACGCGATCTGCGCAAGCGCCGGCGCTTTCACTGCGATCACGACCAGGTCCTGCACGCCGAGCTTGGCCGGGTCGTCGCTGGCCGTGACCGGCGCTGCCTCCAGCTTGCCGTTGCGATGCAGCCGCAGGCCGTCGCGCTGGATCGCCGCCAGCGTCGCGCCGCGTGCCACCACGCTGACATCGCAACCCGCGCGTGCCAGTGCCACCCCGATCCAGCCGCCGATCGAGCCAGCGCCGTAAATGGCTATTTTTTTCAACAAATAATGCTCCTGGCGCTTGATCTGACTGCGTAGTTTGCTCTAATTTTTATAGCTTTCATCAAGCCGCTCGACCTGCCGCACCAGCGCATCGAACACGTCCTGGCCCGCGCCATGTTCAGGCTGGAACTGCAACGCATCGCGCGTGCAGCGCGCCGCCGTGTCAGCGCTGACGGGAATGGCCCGGCCCATGCTCAATGTGGCCAGTTGAATGTCGCAGGCGCGCTGCAAGGTCCACAAGATGACGAACGCTTGCGGCACCGTTAGGCCCCAGCTCAGCAACCCGTGGTTACGCAGAATCACGGCCTGCTTGTTGCCGATGCTCTGCAGCAGTCGCGGGCCTTCCTCGGCATGGATCGTGATGCCTTCGAAGTCGTGATACGCGACCATGTCGTGCAACTGCGCCGTATAGAAATTGCTTTGCTGCAAGCCGCCCTCGAGGCTCGCCACCGCAGCCCCCGCCGTGGTGTGCGTATGCATCACGCAGTGCGCGTCGTCCAGTGCTGCATGGATGGCTGCGTGCACCACGAAGCCGGCCGGGTTGACCTTGTACCTGGAGCGGCCCAGCACGTTGCCGTTCAGATCGATCTTGACCAGGTTGCTCGCCGTCACCTCGCTGTAGTGCAAGCCGAACGGGTTGATCAGGAACTGCTTGTGGTGCGCACCGCTCACGCTGGTCGGCAACCGCACTGTGATGTGGTTGTAGATCATCTCGGTCCAGCCGAGCAGCGCAAACACGCGGTAGCAGGCCGCCAGCTCAATCCGCGCTGCCCATTCGTCCGGGTGCACCGGCAAGTGGGACGTAGGCGCAGCGGTGGGTGCAAGTACAGCGTTCATGGTTGCAATCTCTCCAGTGTTCTCGATCGGCCACCAAGTGCGTCGAACCGACCCAGTCAGGCTCGTCCGCTTCGGCCGGCACCGGCCCGGTGGGATTGGACTGAGCTAGTACGTTTTGCCTGCGGCCATCACGACCAGATCTGCTTTGTAGCGCGCTGCCAGTTCGGTTGTGCCGCGCATCAAAAGGTTCGTGTCCAGCCCGACCGCAACGAACGTTGCGCCCAGGCCCAGATAGCGGCGGGTCAACGCCTCGTCGCTGCTGAGAATGCCGACGCCCTTGCCCGCATTCACGCCCCGCGTGATCACATCGCCAATCGCAGCCTGCACGTCTGCATGGCCGGGATCACCGACGCGGCCGAGCGATGCAGACAAGTCGGCTGGGCCGATGAAGATGCCGTCGATGCCATCGGTCGCGCAGATCGCGTCCAGGTTGTCGAGGCTGGCCTTGGATTCGATCTGCACCAGCAGGCAGATCTGCTCATTCGCCTCATGTACATAGCGCGGGTAGCGGCCCCAGCCGGATGCGCGCGCGCCTGCCATGCCGCGCAGACCCGTCGGGGGGTAGCGCACCGCGCGCACCAGATCGGCTGCTTGCTGTGCGGTGTCGACCATCGGCACCAGCAAGGTTTGCACGCCGATGTCCAGGTACTGCTTGATCAACGCAGTGCCGACCTCGCCGTGGCCGATCGGCACGCGCGCGGCCGCATGAGTGCCTGGGTAGCCTGCGATGGTCTGCAGTTGTTCGAGCACGCTGCGCACATCGTTCGGCGCATGTTCGCCGTCGATCAGCAGCCAGTCGAAACCGGCCGCCGCGCAAATCTCCGCACTGTAAGAATTGGCCAGACCGAGCCACAGGCCGATCTGCGGGCGCTGTTCGCGCAAGGCTTGCTTGAAAGGATTGCGGGGGGACTTCATGAATGGCGTTTTTAAGACAAATGAAAAGCGGATTGGCAACGAGCGGTCTTGCGGATCAGACAAACCGGAAGGCGATCGAGCCGAGTGGCCCGTAGTCTGCATGAAAGGTATCACCGACTGCACCCGTGACCGGCCGCGTGAATGAACCGCCGAGCACGATTTCACCCGCGTCGAGTTGCTCGTCCCAGGCGGCGAGCTTGTTCGCCAGCCACGCGACGCCCATCGCAGGGTGGTTCAGCACGGCCGCCGCCACGCCCGACTCCTCGATCACGCCGTTTTTGTACAGCAGCGCAGCAACCCAGCGCAGGTCAACCGAATCGGGCTTGACCGGGCGGCCACCCGTCACGATGCCCGCATTCGCTGCGTTGTCGGCGATGGTGTCGAACACCTTGCGCGGCGCTTTGGTGTGGCGGTCGAACTGCTCGATGCGCGCATCGATGATCTCCAGCGCGGGCACCACGTAGTCGGTCGCGGCCAGCACGTCGAAGATCGTGACGTTGGGGCCTTTCAGCGGCTTGCCGAGCACAAACGCAAGCTCGACTTCGATGCGCGGTGCGATGAAGCGGTTGAACGCAATGTCACCGCCCTCGGCAAAAAACATGTCGTCCAGCAAGGTGCCGTAATCGGGTTCGGTGATGTTGCTCGAGACCTGCATCGCGCGCGACGTCAACCCGATCTTGTGGCCGCGTGCAGTGCGGCCTTCGGCGATCTTTGCTTTGACCCATTCGCGGGCGATCGCATAGCCGTCTACCACCGTCATGTCCGGATGACGCTTGGAGAAGTGCTCGACCTGCGTGCGGGTCCGCTCGGCCTGGTGCAGTTCGGCGGCCAACTGCCTGATCTGGTCCGGACTCAAGGATGGACCTCAGTTGAAGAGCGGATGCAGGCCACTGTGTTTCCCGTCGAACACCTCCCCGCCCTGATCGATCTGGAACGTGAGGCCAACCGGGCGCGACTGGAATACAGCGTCCAGTTCGGCCTTGGCGCAGTCCAGCAACGCCGTGCCCACGTTGTGCTGAACCAGTTCGGAACGGCCGCGCGCCATGCGCAGGTTCAAGTAGATGAAGCCGTAGTCGCCTTGTCCATCCGCCACGGCATAGTGCGTAGCCGGGTAAGCCAGCACCCGCGTGCCACCCGGCGGGAACACCGCGCCGCCCCGTTCATCGCGTTGCACCAGCATCACGTCGGCCAGGGCCCGGCACAGTTTGCCGAAGTCTGCGCGCACGGGCGCATCGGCCGCTTCAAGATTCGGGGTGTAGAGGATGACGAGGTGCGGCATGGGGCGTCTGGTGGTTGCTGTGGATGGTTTGTCAAATGTGTGGCTCGGTCAATGGCGTGACTGGAAAGATCGCGTTGATCTGCCCGGTGCCCGAGCTGCCGAAGTACGGTGATACGACGTCGACCTTGCCCTGGTATGCGTCCCAACCCAATGCGCCGAGCAGCATCGCCGTGTCATGCATGCCGCCTTCGCCAAAGCACTTCTCGTTGTACATCGGCAGCATCGCGCAAAACGTTTTCCAGTCGCCGCTCTCCCAAAGCTCGACCACGCCGCGGTCGACCTGCTCCAAAAACGGGTCGAACACCTTGTGCATGAATTCCGGCGCGCGGCCGTTCGGCGCGAAGTGGTGTGAAAGCGATCCGCTGGCGAACACGGCAACGGTGCCGTCATACCGTTCTTCGATCGCACGTCGCACCGCCAGCCCGAAGCGCGCACTCTCTTGCAGCTCATGCCAGTCGCACCAGCCGGAGACGCTGATCACCTGGTAATGCTGGTCCGCGTTCATGTAGCGCATCGGCACCAGCGTGCCGTATTCCAGTGACAGCGTGGTGTCGCTGTGCGCGCGGCTTTTGACGCCCATCTCGTTGGCCATGTCCGCAATCGCATGGCCCAACGCCGGGTTCCCCGGATACGCATATTCCATGTTCTTGATGAAGTGCGGTAGTTCGCTGCTCGTGTAGTTGCCTGAGAAATGGGCCGCGCAGTTGATGTGATATTCGCTGTTCACGAGCCAATGCACATCGAACACGACGATGGTGTCCACGCCCAGTTCGCGGCAGCGCTGGTCGATGATCTGGTGGCCCTTGATTGCAGCGTCGCGGCAGCCGAAGTTCGGCCCAGGGAACTCGGACAGGTAAAGCGACGGTACGTGGGTGATCTTGGCAGCCAACGCGAGGGTGCCCACGGTCAGGTGCCCCAATGCGGAATGTGATGTGACCCCAGGCTCACCGAAACGTTCTTGGGCTCCAGAAAGACCTCATAGCTCCAGGTGCCGCCTTCGCGCCCGGTACCCGATGCCTTGGTACCACCGAACGGTTGGCGCAGGTCTCTCACGTTCTGGCTGTTCACAAAGCACATGCCGGCTTCGATCCGTGCAGCCACGCGGTGCGCGCGGCCAATGTTCTCGGTCCAGACATAGCTGGACAGGCCGTACTGGATGTCGTTGGACTGCCGCACTGCATCCGCTTCATCGTCGAACGGGATCAGGCACGCGACCGGGCCGAATATCTCCTCTTGCGCGATTCGCATGTCGTTGCATACGTCGGCGAACACCGTCGGCATCACGTAGTTGCCACGCTTGACGCGATCCGGCACCGGCGGCGCGTCCAGCCCACCGCACAGAAGCGTCGCGCCTTCCTTCGGCCCCATCTCGATGTAGCTGCGCACCTTGGCCATGTGAGCCGGACTGATCATGGGGCCGATGATGGTCGATTCGTCGAGTGGATCGCCCACCTTGAGGCGCTTGGCGCGTTCAACGAACTTGGCCACGAAGTCGGCATAGATGTTTTTCTGCACCAGGATCCGGCTGCCCGCAGTGCAGCGCTCACCATTGTTGGAAAAGATCATGAACACGGCCGCGTCCAATGCCCGCGCTTGGTCAGCGTCTTCGAAGACCACGAACGGCGACTTGCCGCCGAGCTCCATGCTGAACTTCTTCAGGCCAGCGCTCTTCACGATCCGATTGCCGGTGGCGGTCGATCCGGTGAATGAGATGGCCCGCACATCCGGATGCGCGCACAGCGGCTCGCCAGCGTTGCGCCCGGTACCATGCACGACGTTCAGCACGCCGGCCGGGATGCCGGCTTCCATCGCAAGCTCACCGAGCCGCGCCGCACTCATCGGCGACAACTCGCTCATCTTCAGCACCGCGGTGTTGCCGAACGCCAAGCACGGCGCGACCTTCCACGTTGCTGTCATGAATGGCACGTTCCACGGCGAGATCAACGCACACACACCCACCGGGTGAAACAGCGTGTAGTTCAGGTGCGTGGGCGTCGGGTAAGTGTGGCCATCGACCCGCACGCACAGCTCAGCGAAGTAATGGAAGTTATCGGCAGCACGTGGGATCAATTGCTTGCCGGTCTGCGCAATCACCTGGCCGCAATCGTTCGTCTCGATCTGGGCGATCTCCGGCACGTGCGCAGCGATCAGGTCGCCCAGCTTGCGGATCCGCTTGGCACGTTCCGGTGCAGGCAGGCCAGCCCATTTCGGGAATGCGGCCTTGGCGGCGGCGACTGCGGCATCGACCTCCTTGGCACCACCGCAAGCAACTTCGGCCAGCACTTCTTGCGTGGCCGGGTTGACCGTCTCCAGGTAGTCGTGGCCGGCCTGCGATTTGCCGTTGATGAGGTGGTCGATTTTCATGCGCGTGATCCGCTGGCTTTCAAACGATACACCGGGCATCCAGAATGATCGCCAGTTCGGTCAATGGTGCCGTGTGACAACAAAGTTAACATGGTAAGTTTATCGATGGTGGATTGATGCGTCAATCCACCATCGCGCCGAACATCACCCAACGTTTCGTTCATGCCGAAGCAACGACCATCCGATCCGACCACGGCCACCGGCATCCGCGATTTCTCGCGCTCGTTGCCGATGGCACTGCTGCGTGCGCGCGAAGCCGTGATGGCCCGGTTCCGCCCGACTTTGCGGCGGCACGACATCACCGAACAGCAGTGGCGCGTGCTGCGTGCCTTGACTGCGTCGGCTGCTCCACTGACGCCGAGCGAGATTTCAAAGATGACGTTGCTGAGTTTGCCCAGCTTGTCGCGCCTGCTGAAGACGCTGGAGGCGCGCGGCGTCGTCCGGCGTGTCGCGCATGACGAGGACTTGCGCTCGGCTCGGTTGGCGCTGACACCGCGTGGCAGAAAGATGGTGCGCACCATCGCACCGATGTCCGAGATGAGCTATGCGGACATAGGCGATGCGATCGGTGCCGACGATCTGGAGGCGCTCTACCAGCTGCTCGATGCCGTGGTCTTGCGCCTCGGTGACCCGGTGCTGGAGGATGCGCCTTAGGCAGGGCCTTTATTCATAGCGGCGCATGTCCAGCCCTTCCATGTCGATCTCGGGCGCCCTGCCGCTGATCAAGTCTGCCACGACCCGGCCGGTACCGGCCGCCATGGTCCATCCCAGCGTGCCGTGGCCGGTGCTCAAGTAAAGGTTGGGAAAGCGCGTGCCGCCGACGATCGGGGTTCCGTCTGGCGTCATCGGACGAAGGCCGGTCCAGAACTCGGAACGCGACAAGTCGCCGCCACCCGGAAACAGGTCGGCCACGACAAAATCCAGCGTCTCGCGGCGTGCCTGATAAAGGCCCAGGTCGTAGCCTGACAACTGCGCAGTGCCACCCACGCGAATGCGGTCACCCAGCCGCGTGACGGCGACCTTGTGGGTCTCGTCCATCACGGTGGATTCGGGCGCCTTCGAGGCGTCGACGATCGGCACCGTGAGTGAAAAGCCTTTGACCGGGTAAACCGGGATTTGCAGGCCCAAGGGCTTGAGCATCGGCGTTGAATAGCTGCCCAGCGCCAGCACGTAGCTGTCGGCTTGCATCAGGCCGGCGCTGCTGCGCACACCTGTGATCGCGCTGCCGCTGTGCTCGATACCTTCAATGGTGACGCTGAAGTGAAACTCAACGCCCGATTGCTGGGCCAGTTGTGCCAGCGCGGTCGTGAACTTGAAGCAGTCGCCGGTCTCGTCACCGGGCAGTAGCAGGGCGCCGGTGAATTTGTGCTGTACGGGCGCCAGCGCCGGCTCATGCACCAGAAAACCAGCCCGGTCCAGCAGCTCGAAAGCGACGCCGGAGCTTTTCAGGACCTCGATGTCCTTGGCTGCGTCGTCGAGCTGATGCTGCGTGCGAAACAGCTGCAATGTGCCCCGGCTGCGCTCGTCATAACGAATGCCAGTGTCGGCCCGCAACTGGCGCAGGCAATCGCGGCTGTATTCGGCCAGCCGCACCATGCGTGCCTTGTTGACTGCGTAGCGCGCAGCCGTGCAGTTGCGCAGCATGGCCAGCCCCCAGCGCCACATGCCAGGGTCGCGCAGCGGTGCGATCACCAGTGGGCTGTGCTGCATCAGCAGCCACTTGATCGCTTTCAGCGGAACGCCGGGCCCCGCCCAGGGCGCCGAATAGCCGGGCGACACCTCACCGGCGTTCGCAAAGCTGGTCTCCAAGGCCGCGCCGGCCTGGCGGTCCACGACCTGCACAGTGTGGCCTTGCTGCGCCAGGTAGTACGCCACCGACGTGCCGATGACGCCGCTGCCTAATACGATGACACGCATGGGCTGCCTCCTGCTGGGTAGGGACGCACGACGATGGGGATCGGCGTGCGGGCCTTTAGTTGTCGATTGCCACTGCGTTTGCCTTTAGGAAGACCGCATCGTGCCGAGCCGCGATCGTGCTCTCCAGGGCGCCGATGCCTTCAATCGCTGTTATGACCAAATCGCCGACTTGGCAGTTCACTGTGCCGTGCGGCGTGCCGGTCAGGATCACATCGCCGGGCTCCAGCGTCATGAAGCGCGTGAAGTATTCGATCAGGAACGGTACGTCGAAGATCATGTCCTTCGTGTTGCCGCTCTGCGTGACGTTGCCGTTCACCAGCGTCTGTAACGCCAGGTTCATCGGCCCGCCCGGGCGGGCGTGGATGTCCTGCGCGTCGACCAGCCAGGGGCCGAGTGGCGTGCAGCCGTCGCGGTTTTTCACGCGCAGGTTCGGGCGGTACCAGTTTTCCAGGTAGTCGCGCAGCGCGTAGTCGTTGGCGATGGTGTAGCCGCCGATGAAGTCCAGCGCATCGGCGCGTTTCACATGCTTGGCGGTGCGGCCGATCACGACCGCAAGTTCGCACTCGTAATGCATGAACGTGACGTCCGCAGGGCGCGGCGTGAACGCTCGGTGCCCGATCAATGCGCCTTCGCCCTTGATGAACACCAAGGGTTCCTCGGGCGGCTTGAAAGCGAGTTCACTGGCATGGTCCGCGTAGTTGAGGCCGAGCGCCAGGATCGTGCGCGGGCGCTTCACCGGCGCCAGTGGCGGCAGCCACGCGACATCCTCGGGGGCCACCAGCCGGCCATCGGCGAGCACCACATTGCCGTCATCGGACTCGGTCGCGTCGTAGACGGTGCCATCTTCCATCACACGGGCTTTTTTCATGACGTGACGGCCTCCGCAGCCAATGTATTGGTCAGGGTGGCGAAGCCCCGGGCGCTGATCTCAATGCGCTGGCCGGCCCGCGCCGTCAGCCGCTGGCCGTCGCCCAGCACGTCGCAGCCGAGCATCAACAGGTCGCCCGGGTACAGGGTCATGAACTCGCCCACATCGGCGAGCAGTTGCGCGGCTGGCCGCAGCAGATCGGCAAAGCACACGGTCTGTTTGAGTTCACCGTCGATCCGTACCTCGATCTCGAAAGCAGCCGGATCGCCCGCATCGGCTGCTGGCAGCACGTCCGAGCCGACGCCTAAGAATCCGTCGACGCAGTTGTACCGGACGGGCGGCCGAAACAGGTTCGGCTGCGGCAGCGACAAGTCGTTCAACAACACGTATCCCGCTACATGATTCATAGCGTCAGACGCACTGTGGACTAGCGGCTTCAGCCCGATCACTATCGCAATGGTAGCGCCGATCCAGACCTCTTCACTGCCGGCCGGCAGCGCGATTGCGCGGCCGTGCGGCGTCCATGTGTTGGCCGGCTTGACGTACAGCACCGGTGCGTTGGGCGGCGCCTTGTACGGCGGCGCGTTCATTTGCTCGGCGAGCACATCGTATTCGCGCCGGAAATTGAGCAGCGTGCCGTAGACGCTGCCTTGGGGAAGAAAGCTCATGAATCGATTTGAACTCGGTATCGGGTCATTCAACGGCTCGCCACTGCGTGCTCAGCCCTGCGCGGATCGGACCCCAATGACACGCAGGCCCAGTCTGGACCGCATAGTTTCGCTGCTGACCTGCAGGTCACGCATCGCAGTTTGACATTCCGCTGAAAATCCGCGCATGGCAAAAGAAAAAACCAGCTATGTCTGCACCGAATGTGGGGGCACCAGCGCCAAGTGGCTCGGCAAATGCCCATCGTGTGAAGCCTGGAACACGCTGGTCGAACAGACGGCCAGTGCTGCGGCAGCCGCTGGTCCCGCGAACAACCGGTTTGGTGTGCGCTTCAACGCGCTGGCCGGCGCCACGACGGAGCTGGCCGTGCTGTCCGATATCGAAGCCATTGAAGTCCCGCGCACGCCCACCGGCATCGAGGAGCTGGATCGTGTGTGGGGCGGCGGCATGGTGGCTGGCGGTGTGACGCTGATCGGCGGCGATCCGGGCATCGGCAAGTCGACCTTGCTTTTGCAGGCGGCCGATGCATTGCAGCGCACCGGACTGCCTGCGATTTACGTGACGGGTGAGGAAAGCGGTGCCCAGATTGCGCTGCGGTCCCGCCGGCTCGGGCTCGATCATTCCCAAGTGCAGGTGCTGGCCGAGATTCAGCTCGAGAAAATCCTGTCCACGCTGGACGCCACACGGCCCGCGATCGCGGTGATCGATTCGATCCAGACGGTCTATTCGGACCAGCTCACGTCGGCTCCCGGCTCGGTCGCGCAGGTGCGCGAATGCGCAGCGCACTTGACCCGTTTTGCAAAAGGCAGCGATGTCGCCATCGTGCTGGTTGGTCACGTGACGAAAGAGGGTGCGCTGGCTGGCCCGCGCGTGCTCGAGCACATGGTCGACACGGTGCTGTATTTCGAAGGCGACACGCATTCGAGCTTCCGGCTGGTGCGCGCGATCAAGAACCGCTTCGGTGCAGTCAATGAGATCGGCGTCTTTGCGATGACCGAGCGGGGACTGAAAGGCGTGGCCAATCCGAGCGCGATTTTTCTGTCCCAGCACGACGAGCCGGTGCCGGGCAGCTGCGTGCTTGTCACGCTGGAAGGCACGCGGCCGATGCTGGTGGAAATCCAGGCGCTGGTCGATTCGGGTGGGCCGAGCCCACGGCGGCTGTCGGTCGGTCTGGAGCGAGATCGGCTCGCGATGCTGCTGGCTGTGTTGCATCGCCATGCAGGTGTAGCCAGCAACGACCAGGATGTGTTCGTGAACGCGGTCGGCGGCGTGCGCATCAGCGAACCGGCAGCGGACTTGGCCGTGATGCTTGCGATCACTTCGAGCCTGCGCGCCAGGCCACTGCCCAAGGGCTTTTTTGCGTTCGGTGAGGTCGGCCTGGCCGGTGAAGTTCGCCCCGCGCCGCGTGGGCAGGAACGCTTGAAGGAAGCAGCAAAACTGGGCTTTTCGATCGCGCTGGTGCCGCGTGCGAATGCACCAAAGAAACCGATCGAGGGGCTCACCGTGCATGCGGTTGAACGCATCGAGCATGCGCTGGAGATTGTGCGAACGTTGTAGGGCCGAGCATGGACTTCGATCGTGACGCCTGACTCAATTCTTCTTTTGCGCAGCCCGGTACGCACGGATGCGTTCACACAGGCCAGGGCGCGCCGCGGATTGCGCAAGGCGCTTGAGATCCTGAGCATCGCCTGCGTCTGCCCGGCATCGCCGACTGCTGTCGATGGCGTCGTGGACCGCACGTTGGGTGCTGCCATCCAAGCGTTTGATGCGCTCGATCAATCGGTCCAGTTCTGCATCCAGCGTGCTCGCATCGAGTTGCTGCGTTGCAAGCCCGGTGTGGATCGCCGTTGCGCTGTCGATCGCTGCGCCACCCTCGATCCACCGACGCGCCTGCATTGGCCCCACGGTGTCGGCAAGCCGCGCCGTGCCCAGCACGATTCCGAATGCGGCACCGGGAAACGCGAACGTTGCATCACCAACGATCCAGCGTTCGGCACATGCGCTGAAGAGGTCTGCGCCGGCCCCCAGGGTCCGGCCCTTTGCAAGCGCAAGCGTTGAGAACGGTGCGGCGTAGATCGCCTGCAGCAGCAGTTCCACCCGAACGAAGCGGGCCAGCAGGGTGTCGTCGTTTTCCTGATCGAGATTGGACAGATCGAAGCCGGTGCAGAAGTGCTTGCCGGCGCCTGAGATGACCAGCAAGCGGATGTTTGCAGCGCCCGCAGCGTCTACCGCGGCCGTCAACGCGGTGACGAGCTGGGCCGACAGCGCGTTGCCCTTGTCCGCGCGTTGCAGTGTCAGATGCCATACGTCTTGCTGGCGCTCGATCTTCAGCTCATCGGCGGCTGCGGATTCGGTTCTGGTCATACCGGTTCGCGCGCCCAGAGATTGGGCGCCAGCGCATTCGAATAGCCGGATACGAACGACTTGCTCGCGCCCGTATCGGGCGCGAGCACGTGGCGTTCGATGCGACCGATGTTGCCGCCGTACAGATGGACGCTGATCGAGACCCGATCCGCGAACGCGTTGCGCACCACGTGAATGTCGCCGATGCGGGGCGATACCTCGTCGATGTCACCGGGTTCCAGCCTCAGCTCATCGCCCTGCGCTGTCAGGCGCCCGTCCCTGGCGCGCGTAAAGCGCTGCGCGCATTCGGCACCGCGCAGCATGGCGATGATCCCCCACACGGTGTGGTCATGGATCGGTGTCTTCTGCCCCGGCCCCCAGACAAAACTCACGAGCGAGAACCGGTCCAGCGGGTCGCCGTACAACAGGTGCTGCTGGTAGCGTCGCGGGTCGCTGATGGCCGACGTTTCAGGCAACCAGTCGTCCTGGGCAACCAGGGCACGCATCAATGGTGCGGCGTGTTGCAGCCACGCGGCTTCATCGGCTGGCGCATCATCGGCCAGCCGCGTCATGTCCTGGACGAAACGAAGCAGGCGCTCAGACATCATTTTCTCCCTCGGGTGAAGCGTTCACGGACCTCGTCGGTGTGCTCGCCCAGAGCAGGGGGTTTGCGGCGAATCGGGAAGCCTTGCCCGTCCAGCCGGATCGGCGAAGCGAAGGTGCGGGTCTGCTGGCCGTTGGGCAACTCCAGCGGCTGCACCCAATCCATGTGCACCGTCTGCGGGTCGGCCAGCGCCGCCGCGTAGTCGTTGATGCGTGCATGCGGAACACCTGCTGCATGAAACGCAGCAATCCAGTGCTCGACCGGCTGCTGCATGAACACTTCTTCAAGAATGTGCTTCAGCGCTGCCTGTCGATGAGCCCGGTCCGTGGTGCTTGTGAATCGCGGGTCCGATGCCAGCTCCGGCAGCGCCACCACGCGGCACACCTCCAGCCACAATTTGTGGTTGCCAGCAGCAATCGCGAAGTACCCATCGGCCGCCTGGAACGCCTGGTACGGCGCATTGCGCGGATGGGCCGAGCCGAGCTTGGTCGGGCTGCGACCGTTGCCAAAGTATTCGCTGGTCTGCAGCGCCGAAATCCCCAGCGTGCAACCGAACATCGGAATGTCGATATGGGCGCCGCGGCCACCCGCACGCACATGCGCGAGCTTGGCTGCAATCGAGAACGCGGCATACAGGCCGGAAGCAAAGTCCGACAACGGCACGCCGCATTTGACTGGCGGGCCATCGGGCTCGCCCGTCACGCTCATCACGCCGGCAGCGGCCTGCACGGTCAGATCGAATCCACCTTCGGCCGAGCGTGGCCCGCTTTGTCCGTAGGCGGAGATCGAGCAGTAGAGCAGCTGCGGCTTGCTTTCGGCAAAGTTTGCATAGCCCAACGTCAAGCGGTCCATCACACCGGGCCGGTTGTTCTCGACCACGATGTCGGCATCCATGATGAGCTGGCGCGCCAGCTCCCGGTCGGCCGGCGCCTTCAGGTCCAGCACCACCGAGCGCTTGTTGCGGTTGAGCGATGCAAAGTTCTCGCTATACCCGTCGTTGAGCGGTGGCCATTGGCGCAAGCCATCACCCGCGGGTGGCTCCACCTTGATCACATCGGCGCCCATGTCGGCCAGCAGCATGGTCGAAAAAGGTCCGGAGGCAGTCGTACAGAACTCGACGACGCGCACGCCGGCTAAGGGAAGGATGGCAGGCTCGGCAGTGCTCATGGAGGCATTCAACAACCGTTATTGGTGCGTAGACGTCTGGATTTTCATCGTAGGCAGTTCCTAAATGAAAACCAAACGTTCCACAAAATGGAAAAATCGAAGAAGATCGATCAGACTTGATTGAGGAATCCATTTCATGAACAACACCCTCGTTAAAGGCCTGTCCATCATCGAACTGCTCGCGCACAGCAGCCGTCCGCTGGGCCTGAGCGAAATTGCGGTGGCGCTTGAACTGGCCAAGAGCAACGTGCACCGGCTGCTGCAGGCGCTGCTGGACGCTCGCTACATCGTGCGGAATGACACCAGCGGCCGCTATAGCGCTTCGATCAAGCTGTGGGAGCTCGGCTCCGCAGTGCTGTCGGGACTTGACCTGCGGGTGCATGCGGAGCAGACGATGGAGCGGCTGCTGGCCAACACGCTGGAGACGGTCCATCTTTCGGTGCTCGACGGCGATGAGGTGGTCTACGTCCACAAACTGGACAGCCCAAATCCGGTACGGGCTTATACGCAGATTGGTGGTCGAGCCCGGGCTCACTGCGTTGCTACCGGCAAGGCGCTGCTCGCGTTCTCCTCACCACTTGTACTCGACCGGGTCGTGCGTTTGCTCGATGCGCGCACGCCGGCCACGGTGGTGGACCCCGCCAGGTTCCTGCAACAAATGGCACGCGTGCGGGCGCAGGGATTTGCTTTGAACAAGGGCGAATGGAGTGCGAATGTATACGGCATTGCTGCGCCCGTCACCGATGCCAGTGGCCAGGTCGTCGCGGCGCTGGGCCTGTCTGGGCCGAAGGAGCGCTTCAAACCCCTGCAGATCAAGGCCTTTGCGCCGCTGATCGTCGAAGCGGCCGCACAAGTCTCAAAAAACCTGGGCGCGGGCGCGCCCAGACAGCTTTGGCGGTAGCAGATGTTCCCGATCATTGAATAGTTGGTCTTTGTGCTGGAACCAGCCTACGATTGAATGAACAGCATGCATCGACTTTTTTGAAAGCGCGAAGGCGAATGACTCCACGTGAATTGACATCGTCCCACTGGGGCGTTTATGAAATTGAGCGACGCAATGGGCAGGCCACGGGGCTCAAGCCGATTGCTGAAGATCCCGATCCGTCGCCGATCGGCATGGCGATGTGGGATGCGTATCGTTCACCCATCCGCATCCAGCGCCCGGCGGTTCGCCGAAGCTGGTTGAGCGAAGGGCCTGGCGCGCGCACCGAACTGCGCGGCCGTGAGCCGTTCGTTGAAGTCGAATGGGACCATGCGCTTGACCTGGTCGCTGCTGAACTGAAGCGCGTGCGCGAACAGCATGGCAATCAGGCGATCTTCGGGGGCTCCTACGGCTGGTCCAGCGCCGGCCGTTTTCATCACGCGCAAAGCCAGGTGCACCGGTTCCTGAATGCAATCGGGGGCTATGTGCGCAGCACCGACAGCTACAGCCTGGGAGCCGGGCGCGTGCTGATGCCACACATCGTCGCGTCGATGGACGAGTTGATGGCCACGCATCACAGTTGGGATGTGCTGGCAAAGAACACCCGGCTGCTGGTCGCGTTTGGCGGCATACCGGCCAAGAACGCCCAAATCTCTGCAGGCGGCGTGGCCGAGCACCGCGTGCGGCCGGGTCTGGCGCAACTGGCGGCAAGCGGCTGCCGACTTGTCAACTTCAGCCCGGTGCGGGACAACCTCGACGCACCCGAAGGCAGTGTCGAATGGGTCCCGATCCGGCCGAACACCGACACCGCAGCGATGCTGGGCATCGCCGGTGAACTGCTGCGGGCCAACCGGCACGACACCGCTTTTCTGCAGCGTTACTGCATGGGCTTCGATACCTGGGCTGATTACCTGACGGGCAGTACGGACGGCATTGTCAAAGACGCTGAGTGGGCTGCGCCGATCACCGGCGTGCCGGCCGAACGGTTGCGCCGACTGGCAAGTGAACTGGCCGACACCCGATCCTTCATCAATGTCGCGTGGTCGCTGCAGCGCGCCGAATACGGCGAGCAGCCGTTCTGGGCGGCGGTGGGGCTGGCGGCGATGCTCGGGCAGATCGGCTTGCCTGGCGGCGGCTTCGGCGTTGGCTACGGCCGGGCCAATCTGATGGGCAGCCCGCATGTGAAATTCCCCGGGCCGACCTTGCCGCAGGGCACCAATGCAGTGGCCGCGTTCATCCCCGTCGCGCGCATCGCCGACATGCTGCTGCACCCGGGCGAGCCGTTCGACTACAACGGCCAGCGCCAGCCCTATCCAGACATCGAGCTGATCTATTGGGCCGGTGGCAACCCGTTTCACCACCACCAGGACCTGAATCGGCTGGCACGTGCCTGGCGCAAGCCCGTCACCATCGTCGCGCATGAGCAGGTCTGGAATGCGCATGCCAAGATGGCCGACATCGTGCTGCCGGCCACGTCCATGCTGGAGCGCGACGACATCGGCTTTGCATCCCGCGAACCGCTACTGGTCGCGATGAAGGCCGTACTGCCCCCGCCCGGGGTGGCGCGTGACGATTACGCGATCTTCTCCGCATTAGCGCAGCGTCTGGGCGCAGAAGCCGTCTATACGGAAGGGCGCGACGCGGCCGAATGGCTGCGTCACCTCTACGAGGAAGCAGCCGCTCGCGCACCGTTGGCCGGTGTCGAGTTGCCGAGCTTCGACGCGTTCTGGCAAGCCGGCGAGCACCGCCTGCCGCTGGCAACCAAGCCCGTCGTGATGCTCGAAGACTTTCGCGCTGATCCGGTCGCCCATGCACTGAAAACACCCAGCGGGCGCATCAAGCTGCATTCGCAGCGCATTGCCAGCTTCAACTACGACGACTGCCCAGGCCACCCGGTCTGGCAGGCGCCCGTCGAATGGCTGGGCAGTCCTGCCGCAGAAGCACACCCGCTGCATCTGATCTCCGACCAGCCGCACACCAAGCTGCACAGCCAGCTCGATTTCTCCAGCTACAGCCTGGGCGACAAGGTGAACGGCCGCGAGCCGGTTGTGATCCATCCGGAAGATGCACGCAGCCGCGGCATAGCCCACGGCGATGTGGTGCGCCTGTTCAACGCCCGCGGCGCCTGTCTCGCCAGCGCGCGGGTCACCGACGCAACGATGCCCGGCGTGCTGCGCATCGCGACCGGCGCCTGGTGGGACCCGACCGTCGTGGGCGACCCCGACACATTGGAAAAGCACGGCAACCCGAATGTGCTGACGCAGGACGTCGGTACTTCCAGGCTGTCACAGGGGTGCGCCGCGCAGTCTTGCCTGGTGCAGGTGGAGCGGTTCACGGACGCCGTGCCGCCAGTGACGGCGTTCGATTTGCCTCTGTTCGAGGTGGCGTCAGCGCGTTCCTGAAGAAGACTCGCCGGTCCGGTCGACCATCATTGCTGGCGACCTGCTTCCGCTCAGGGGCTCCTCCGAAGTTGTCTGGCGCATGGCAGTGGAAGCAGCGAAGGCCACAACTGTATCGGGCATGCGCCAACCCTTGCTGATCTCTGCGATGTATCCGCACCTTCAGAGGACGCAAGCATCCGCGAAACGGGTTGGAGACGTCAGCCGTTTTTTCCAGAAAACCATTCATCGGCAAGACATCCAGGCCGATTGAGTTACTGCTCGGATAATTGGCCGTTGCTCGATCCTGCCAACTCGTTCACCTGCCGTCATCCCATGAAACGTCTTCGCGTCAAAACCTTGTTCGCCGCTGCGTTCTGCTGCGTCCTGACTTCACTGGCTCTTCATGCCGGGCCGGCCGCTGCCCAGGAGGCCGGCAACTGGCCAACTCGTGCGATCAAGCTGATCGTGCCTTATGCGGCAGGCGGCTTTGCCGACACGCGCGCGCGCCGCATCGCCGAGAAGATCGGTGAGGCGCTGGGTCAGCCCGTCGTGGTCGACAACCGCAGCGGCGCCGGCGGTGTTACGGGCACGAACCTGATCGCGAAGGCGACCGACGGGCATACCTTCGGCTTCGCGTCCCCAGCACCGATGGTGACGAACGCGATGCTGATGAAAAAGCTGCCGTATGACCCCGAGCGCGATCTGCAGCCGGTGCTCTTGATCGAGGAAGCCCCGCTGATCCTTGTGACCTCGCCGACGCAGCCGTTCAAGACGGTTGCCGAGCTGGTCGAGGCGGCCAGAGCCAAGCCGAACACGCTGACTTACGGCTCCTCCGGCGTCGGTGGTGCGCACCATTTGTCGGGCGAACTGCTGGCGTACCAGACGAAGACCGACATGGTGCACGTGCCGTACAAGGGTGGCGCTCTGGCCGCGACCGACCTGATGGGCGGGCATCTGGCAATGATGTTCGAGATGGGTTATTCGGCACTGCCTGCCATCAAGGGCGACAAGATTCGCGCGCTGGCGGTGTCGGCCAAGCACCGGCTCAAGGTATTGCCCGACGTGCCGACGCTGGATGAAGCCGGCATCAGCGGATTCGAGTCGTACAACTGGCTCGGCATGGTCGCGCCGGCCAGCACGCCGCCGGCCGTCGTACAGCGCTTGAACGAGGTCGTGAACGCGGCGCTGCAGACGCCTGAGTTGCGCAGCATGATCGAGGACTCGGGCGGCGAAGTCGTTGGCGGCACGCCGGAAGCGTTCGGCAAGTTCCTTGCCGAGGAGCGGGCCCGGTGGGCGCCGGTGATCCGCAACGCGAACATTTCGATCGAGTAGCGGGGGTGTCGGCATCGGGCGTTCATTTCGCCGCGCTGCAGCGCGCGCTGCCAGCGTGCTACATGCGCGGTGGCACCAGCAAGGGGCTGTTCTTCGAGCCGCAAGACTTGCCGGATGAACTCGCCTTGCGCGACGCAGTGCTGCTGCGCGCTATCGGTAGCCCCGATCCGTATGCGAAGCAGATCGACGGCATGGGAGCTGCTACCAGCAGCACGAGCAAGGTCGTGCTGGTAAGGCGCTCGGCGCGTGCGGACTGCGATGTGGACTATTTGTTCGGTGCCGTCTCGATCAAGGAGCCGCTGATTGACTGGTCTGGCAATTGCGGCAACCTCAGCGCTGCGGTCGGGCCGTTCGCGTTGATGCGCGGTTTGGTCGACAACGTACCGCAGGATGGCATGGCAAGCGTGCGCATTTGGCAGGCCAACATCAGCAAACGCATTACCGCCTGGGTGCCGATGGAAAACGGCCATGTGGTCGAAGAAGGTGACTTCGCTGTGGACGGCGTCGCATTCGGCGGCGCCGAGATCAAGCTCGAGTTTCACGATCCGGCCGGCGGTGCCGGGCACCCGGTGTTGCCGACCGGGTTGCCATGCCAGATACTGCAGGTGCCGGGCATCGGTGCGGTCGAGATCAGCTGCGTCGACGCGGGCAATCCGACGGTGCTTGTGCGCGCCGACCGACTTGGCTTGGCTGGCATCGAGTTGCCAGCCGAGTTGAATCAGCGGCCTGAATTGCTGGCCGCCTGCGAGGCAATCCGCGCTCATGCCGCCGTGCTCATGGGACTTGCTACGAATGCCGAACAGGCAACCGCGCAGCGACCCGCGACGCCGAAGATCGCGCTCCTGGCCACGCCAGCACGCCATGTCTGCTCGGATGGCCGGACGCTGGAGGCCGCGGACGTGGACTTGGTCGTGCGCATGCTCTCCATGGGAGCGGTGCATCACGCGGTGCCCGGCACCGGCGTCATCGCGCTGGCCGTGGCCGCCGCGTTGCCGGGTACCCTGGCTCATCGTCTCGCAGGCGCTGGAGTTTCGGCTGACGATACCCAAGAAATCCGGCTCGGCCATCCTTCAGGTCGCGCAACCGCCAGCGCCCGGGTACGCCAGGAGAAGGGCGACTGGATTGCCGACACCGCGACGCTGTCGCGCAGTGCGCGCTGCCTGATGCGTGGCGAGGTGCTCGTGCCCGATCGGCTCTGGCACGGGGCGGGCCGGTGACAGGCCGTCCCTTCGACCTCAAGGAAAATCCCATCATGAACAGCAAGCAAAGACTCGGCGCACTGGTGCAGGCGCGCCGCGGTGTGATCGTGCCGGGCGCCTTCAACGCACTGTCGGCGCGCGTCGTCGCAGACCTCGGCTTCGAAGCGGTCTACGTCACCGGTGCCGGCGTGACCAACATGTCGCTGGGCCTGCCAGACCAGGCCTTCATGGGTCTGAGTGACATCTGCGAGCACACCGCGCGGATTCGCGACGCGGTCGAGCTGCCGCTGATCGTCGATGCCGACACCGGTTTTGGCAACGCGCTCAACACGTACCACGCGGTGCGCATGCTTGAGCGCGCGGGCGCCGATTGCATCCAGCTTGAAGATCAGGTCAGCCCCAAGCGCTGCGGCCACTTCTCGGGCAAGGAGGTGATCGCCACCGACGAGATGCTCGGCAAGATCCGCGCGGCGGTCGATGCGCGGCGCGATAGCGGCACGCTGATCATGGCGCGTACGGATGCATGCGCGACACAGGGATTTGAGGCTGCAGTCGAACGCGCGCAGCGTTTCGCCGAGGCGGGCGCCGACATTCTGTTCGTTGAAGCGGTCACCGGCAACGATGAGATCAAGGCGCTGCCGCAACGGCTGGCACAGCCGCAGCTGATGAACATGGTGATCGGCGGCAAGACGCCGATCGTCGGCGCCGGTGCATTGGCCGAACTCGGCTATGCGATCGTGCTGTATGCAAACGCGGCGCTGCAAGGCGCGGTGACGGGCATGCAAAAGGCGCTGACCGTGCTGCGTGAGACGCACCGTATCGACGAGGACCCGGCGCTGATTGCACCGTTCGCGGAACGCCAGCGGCTCGTTGGCAAGCCGCAGTGGGACGCACTGGAGGCGCGGTACGGTCGTTGACCGCAGCCAACCTACATGCCTCGCTTTCTCCATACCGCCGACTGGCAGATCGGTCGTCAGTTCCAGACCTTCGACGCCGAAGACGCGCAGGCGTTGGCCGATGCGCGCATTGAGGTGGTCCAGCGCATCGCCCGCTTGGCCGCCGACCAGGCGGTCGATGCGGTGCTGGTTGCCGGCGACGTGTTCGACGCGCAGACGGTGTCCGAGCGCACCATTCGGCGACTGTTCAACGCGACGCAGGGCTTTGCCGGGCCGTGGATCATGATCCCCGGCAACCACGACGCAGCGCTGCAGGAAAGCGTCTGGACCTGCGCGTTGCGGCTTGGTGCGGTGCCGGCCAACGTACGGCTGTCATTGCAGGCCGAGATCATCGAGTTCGCGGAAGCGGGCCTTGCCGTGCTGACTGCGCCGCTCACGCAGCGGCACAGTCATCATGACCTGACCGAGTGGTTCGATCAAGCGCCGAGCGCAGCGGGGCTCGCACGCATCGGCATCGCGCACGGCAGCGTGCAGGGCATTCTGGCGCCGGGCATCGAGTCGACCAATCCGATTGCGCCGGACCGGGCTGTCTCGGCAAGACTTGACTACCTCGCGTTGGGCGACTGGCACGGCTGCAAGCAGATCGACGCGCGCACCTGGTACAGCGGTACGCCGGAGACCGACCGTTGGCGCAACAACGAGTCGGGCCAGTGCCTGCTGGTTGAAGTGGCGGCCGACAGTGACGCGCTGCCAAAAGTGACCCCACTGCCGGTTGGCCGGTTTCGCTGGCTCCAGTGGGCGCACACGATCGAAGTCGCAAGCGATGTCGATCAGCTCCTTGAGCAGCTGGCCACGGTGGTCGATGGGGACGTGGTGCAGTTGACCGCGCAGGGCCGCTGCGATCTGACCGATCTGGCACGGCTGCAAGACCAGTTGGCACTTACTGCCGCGCGGGCGCGTGTGCTTCAGGTCGAGCTGACCGCGCTGCGCCTGTTGCCGACCGATGACGACATCGCCGCGCTGCATGCGGACGGTTATCTGGCCCGTGTGATCCAGGACTTGCGTGAACGCCAGCAGGCCGGGGCCGGGGCCGATGCCGAGGTGGCGACGCACGCCATCGGCCTGCTGGCAGGCCTGCTGGGTGAACGTGCGCAGCGCGCGGGCTGAATCAACCTATGAAGCTGCAACGCATCCGGATCGAACAGTTCAGGCAGTTCCGCGAGTCTTACGAGCTGGCAAACCTGGCCGCAGGGTTGAACCTGTTCACCGGCCCGAACGAGGCGGGCAAGAGCACGGTCGTGCGCGCGATCCGCGCAGCGTTCTTTGATCGGCACGGCACCTCGCTGATCCAGGACTTACAGCCATACGGTGAGCCTTCCGCTGCACCGACCGTGGAGCTCGATTTCGAGACCGGCGGCCGCAGCTATCGACTGCGCAAGGTGTTCAAGAAAAAGCACTGCGAACTGCACACCGGTGACGGCGCTGCGCAGCCGATGCAGGGCGAAGCGGCGGAAAATCATCTGGCGCAGTTGCTCGGCTTCGAGTTCGTGGGCAATCGCTCCGCCCGCACCGAGCACCAGGGGGTGCCGGGCCTGCTCTGGATCGAACAAGGCACCGGGCAGGACGTGCACGCGGCGGTCGGGCACGCCACCGGGTACCTGCGGCGTGCCCTCGATCAATCGGCCGGCGAAGTCGCCAGCACGCGCGGCGACGATTTGATTGCGCGTGTCGACAAGGAACGGGCGGCGCTGCTGGGCAAGACCGGCAAACCGGTCGGGAGCTTTGCCGAAGTCATCGCGACGTGCGAGCAGTTGATGGCCCGGGTCGCTGACTTCGACCTCCGCATCACACGCTACCGCCAGCAGGTCGATGCGCTGGCGCAGCAGACGGCGGCCGATGCGGTGGATGCCAAAGCCAAGCCTTGGGAGGCTTTCCGTGCCCGTCTGTCCGAAGCAGAACGCGAGCTTGAGCGCATTCGCGGCCTGAAGTCCAAGCTGGAGTCAGAGCAGGCGCAAGCCGGTCATTTTGCTGACCAGCACCGGCTCGTTGCAGAAAAGCTGACGGGCCTTGCAGAGATGGAGCGGCAACTCGAACAACGGCTTGCCGCACAGCAAGATGCCGATAAAAAAGCAGAGACCGCAAAGCAGCAAACGACTCACTGCGACACCGATCTACAGCAAGCGCAAGCCGAGGCCGATCGCGCATCGAAGTTGGTCATGCGTGCGCAAAACGCGCACCTCCGCGGGGAACTGCAACGCACCCAGGCTGACGCCGCAGAGCAGATCAAATCCCTGTCGACAAACTTGCATCAGGCACAGCAGGAAGACACGCAACGCCGCGACTGGCGCAAATCGCTGGCGAGCAACACGGTCGATGAAGCTGCGATCAAATCCCTGCGTGCGCGCCATGCCGAACTGCGCGACGCGCAGGTCCGGCGTGAGGCGGCGTCGACGCGCATCGTGTTCCACATCGAAGCGGCTGGCGTCACGCTCGGTGATGAGGCCTTGTCAGGCACCGGTGAGCGTTTGCTCGGCGACGCGGTGACGTTGAACATCGCCGACATCGGCCGCGTCCAGATCGTGCCGGGAGGTGCGGGTCTGGCGGCGCTGGTACAAGCCCACGCCGCGCTGGAAGCGGCACAACACGGTGCGCTGCAGCGGCTCGGCGTCGAATCGCTTGACGAAGCGGAAGCGCGTTTCGCGCAGCGTCAGCAGGCGGACATCGCAATTCGGCTGGCAGAGAAAGCGTTGCAGGGTTTGGCGCCGCACGGCATCGCGCGTGTCGAGGAAGCGGTGGCTGAGCAGACCGCCCGCCGCGATCGGGCGGCAGCGTCGCTCGATGCGATGCCGTTGGCAGCAGACACCGAAGCCATACCGCTGGACGACGCGCTGCGCCAATCCAAAGCCGCGAAGTTGCAGGCGGAAGCACGTGCTGCCGATGCACAGCGATCGTACAGCGCGCTGGCTGCGGCAACTGCCACGGCCGAGAGTGCACGGCGCGAGCACGCGGCGCTTGAACAGGCGCTGCAGTCGCCCGAGCACCAACAACTGCTCATTCACGCCAAGTCCGAGCTGGTCCGCCTCAATGCCGAAGCCGAGACGCGCAAGCAAGCCATCGCCAGCCAGCGCGAAGCGATCGCCGCCCTGCGCCCGGAGCTGTTCGAGCAGGACGTCAAGCGCTTTCGGGCCAGCGCTGAAGAGGCAGAGCGACTGTTTCAGCAGCGCCGGCAACTGATCGCCACTGCGCGCGGCCAGTTGCAGGGCGAGGGTGCGCTTGGGCTTGAAGAAGAGCGTGCGCAACTGGGCGGCCAGCTTGAACAAGCCAACCGCCGTCAGCGTGAGATGAAGCTGCGCGCGGATGCGTTGTCGCTGCTGCTCGAGCTGCTCACCCATGAGCGGCGCGAACTTACGCGCCGACTGCACGCGCCGTTGCAACAGCACGTGCAGCGCTACCTCGGCGTGCTGATGCCGGGGGATGCGCAGCTCGACATCGGGGATGGCCTGGCGCCGCAAGCGCTGCGCCGGTCGGCGGCCAGTGGCGCGTCCAGTATTGCCGCATTCGACGACCTGAGCTTCGGCGCGCGCGAACAGATGGGCGTGCTGAGCCGGCTGGCTTATGCCGATCTGCTGAAAGCGTCTGGTCAACCCACACTTGTGATCCTCGACGACGCATTGGTCCACAGCGACGCCGAGCGGCTGGAGCAGATGAAGCGTGTGTTGTTCGACGCCGCCCAGCGACATCAGATTTTGCTGTTCACTTGCCATCCAGAGCTCTGGCGCGACATCGGTGCCGCACCCAGGCCGATCGGGCGGCCGACGTAGGCGTTGCCGAACCGAGCGATTCGCCATACTCCCCCGGTTCATAGGACAGCGACAAGCCGACGGATCGCCATGGGTCGGCGCACAAAACGAGTCGGGTTGCCCGGCAAATATCATCGAGCCATGAATTTTCAGAAAGTTTGGGTTGCCGCACTCGGCATCCTCCTGCTGGTGCTTTCGTACCGTGCCTATGGTTGGCCCGGGATCGCCGTGGCGACCGGCGGCATCGTGATGTGGGTGCTGCTGAATTTCACGCGCACCGTCACGATCCTGCAGCGCGCGGCGCGGCAGCCGGTGGGTTATGTGGCGAGCGCCGTCATGCTGAATGCGAAGTTGAAACCGCGCGCGACGTTGTTGCACACCACCGCGCTGACGCGCGCGTTGGGTGAGTCGATGTCGGTAGAACATGCGCAGCCAGAAATCTATCGCTGGACCGATGCAGGCGGCTCCCATGTAACCTGCGAGTTCATGAACGGCCGTCTGGTGCAATGGCAGCTTGTGCGGCCGCCGTCGGGCGAAGTAGGCTCGCCAGGGGGCTGAGCCAAAAGCGGGCGCTGCGGATGGGAGAGGATCCCGTCCCCACGCGAACACCGATCTGCAACCCACCGCCATCGCCTTTGCAAACGCAACTACGCAAAAACGGACGTTGGCAGTTGGAGCTCAAATGCACCGAACGATGGCGTGAACCTTGCAAGCGCGCATCGTGGCTGCCTCTCCCGATTCAAGTAGATCCATCAATTCATCAATCCATCATCCACCAACACCATGAAAAACCAATCAACCAGCACATCGAATCGACTGCTTCCCCTGCCAACACGGCGTGCCGCACTTCACGTGTCAGGGGCCGCTGCACTGGGTGCCAGCTTGGGCATGCTGGGTCTGCCTGCCGCAGCGCAAAGTTTTCCGAGCCGCCCACTGCGCATGGTTATCGCGTTCCCCGCAGCCGGTGCGACCGACATCCTCGCGCGGCTGGTTGCGCAAGCCATGGGTGGCCCACTTGGGCAATCGGTCGTGGTCGAGAACAAGCCCGGCGCGGGCGGCATGATCGGGATGGATGCGGCGGCCAAGATGCAGCCGGACGGCCACAACCTTTTCTTGTGCGCGATCACGAATACGGCGATTGCGGGGCACCTCTACGCGAAGGCCGCCGCCGACATCACGAACGACTTCGAGCCAATCGCGTTGCTGGCCAACGGCGCGCACATCCTGAACGTCCACCCTTCCGTGCCGGCGCGCAACATGGCCGAGTTCGGCGCCTGGTTGAAGGCGAACGACGGCAACATCGACTATGCATCGCAGGGCAACGGCACGCTGTCGCATTTGGAGGCGGAACTGTTGCAGCAGCGCCTCGGCGTCAAGGCAGTGCACATCCCGTACAAGGGCAGCTCGCAGGCGCTGCCGGATCTGGTGTCCGGCAAGGTGTCGTTCATGTTCGACAGTGTGGCGGCGTCGCAGCCGTTCATCAAGGCGGGGCAGTTGCGTGCATTGGCCGTGGCCACCAGCAAACGCGTGCCTGCGTTCCCCGATCTGCCGACGATTGCGGAGGCCGGCGTGACCGGCTACGACGCGGACAACTGGTTCGGTTTGTTCGCACCCAAGGGCACGCCAGCGGCTGCCATCGAGTTGCTCGGCCAGACTGCACGCCAGGTGCTGACCGATGCGGCGGTGGTCGACAGTCTCGAGCAAAAGGGCTATGTCGTCACGCCGAGCGACAGCGCTGCGTTGGCCGACCTGGTCGCGTCGGATCGCGCCAAGTGGGGTGCGGTGATCAAGGCGGCCAATGTGACGATCTGACGGGGCGTTTTTACGCGCGACCGGGCGACAACAAATCGCAACGCAACCGCAATTTCTCAAGGAGACGACTTTGACAACGACAACAACCACAACGATGAATTGGGACCTGCCGTTCGCTTCCGGACGCCAGCCGGTGCTCGCCCGCAATGTGGTGTCCACCTCACAGCCGCTCGCGAGCCAAGCGGGCGCTGCGGCGTTTGCGCGCGGCGGCAACGCAATCGATGCGGTGCTGTCCGCAGCGATCACGCTGACAGTGGTGGAGCCGACCATGAACGGCATTGGCGGCGATGCGTTCGCTCTTGTCTGGGAAGGCGGTGCGTTGCACGGCCTGAATGCCTCAGGCCGAAGTCCCGCGGGCTGGAAGGCTGAGCGCTTCGCCGGGCTGCCGGGCATGCCCGCGTTGGGTTGGGACAGTGTGACGGTGCCGGGCGCGGTGTCGGCCTGGGTCGCGCTGTCGGAGCGATTCGGTCGGTTGCCGTTTGCCGACCTGTTCGAGCACGCCATCCGCCATGCGCGTGAAGGCTTTCCGGTCAGCCCGGTGATCGCGCGGCAGTGGAAACAAGCGGTTGGTGAACTGGCGAGCCAGCCCGGCTTCGAGGTGTTCATGCCGCAGGGACGTGCGCCGCATGTGGGTGAGCTGTGGCGCTTTGCTGACCAGGCTGACACGCTGGCCGAGATTGCGCAGACGCGCGGCGAAAGCTTCTACCGGGGCCGGTTGGCCGCGGCCATTGCCGCTTATGCAAAGCAGGGCGGCGGCGTGTTGAATGAAGCCGACCTGGCCGCGCACCGGCCCGACTGGGTCACGCCAATCGGCATTGATTTCCGCGGGCACACGGTGTATGAGATTCCGCCGAACGGCTCAGGGCTCGGCGCGTTGATCGCGCTCGGCCTGCTCGACCATTTGCCGTATGACGCGACGCCGCCGGGTTCCGCTGCGCGCATGCATCTGGAGATCGAAGCGATGCGCATGGCGTTCGCCGATCTGCAAACGCACGTGGCCGACATCGACCACATGCACGTGCCGCCCGAGCAGTTGCTCGATTCGGCCTATCTGGCGAAGCGTGCCAAGCTGATCGATCCCCAGCGCGCCGGCAGCTACCCGCCTGGGCAGCCGCGTGCGGGCGGCACGGTCTATCTTTGTGCAGCCGACGCAGAAGGCCGCATGGTCAGCTACATCCAGTCGAACTACAAGGGCTTTGGCTCCGGCGTGGTGGTGCCCGGCACTGGCATTGCGCTGCACAACCGCGGCTTCGGTTTTGTGAACACGCCAGGCCACGTCAACGAAGTGGGTCCGAACAAGCGGCCGCTGCACAGCATCATCCCGGCCTTCATCACCAGGGGTGGCCAGCCGCTGATGGCGTTCGGGGTGATGGGCGGCAACATGCAGACCCAAGGCCATCTGCAGGTGGCGCTTCGCCATCTGCTGGAAGGGCGAAATGCGCAAGCCGCATCCGACGCGCCGCGCTGGCGCATCAACGATGCGGCGGTGCTGACGCTTGAAGCGGGCGTGCCGCAGCAGATCGTCGACGGCCTGATCGCGATGGGCCACGCACCGCAGGTGGCGGCAGCGGACAGCATCGACTTCGGCAGCGCGCAGTTGATCCGCCGGCTCGATGCGCAGACGGTCGGCAGCGACGAGCCGGTGTATGCAGCCGGCTCCGACCATCGGCGCGACGGGCAGGCCGTCGGCTACTGAGACTGCGACGCGACAGGCGTCTCCTTTTTTTGCGAAACCGATACGCCGAACCATGATGAAGCCTTCGACGCAACATCTGTCGCGCCGCCGGTTGCTGGCGTTGCCCGCTGCCGCTGCGCTGTTGTAGCGGCCTGCACCCGCCCGAGCGGGCGCGTTGTCGGTGGTCGCCCTGTTCGCGGGCCAGATCGACGAGCACGGCTTCATGGAAGCCGGCTGGCGCGGACTTGGTGATTGCGCATGGCGGGCAAAACAACGAAGCCGCGGCCGAGGTCGCAGCGCGTCTCCCCGATGTGAGATTCGTCGTGCACAGGATGCAGTGACCGGCCCCAACTTGGCCAGCTGCGACGTGCTGCAGGAGGAGTCAGCGTATCTCGCTGGCGTGTTGGCGGCGTTGTCGACGCGCAGCGGCGTGTTCGGACACATTTCGGGCATTCGCGTGCGGCCGGGTTGGAAAGGCCATGCGGGTTACGCCGCGGGCGTGCGCGACACCGACCCGCAAGTCAAACTGCTCAGCAATTTCTCCGGCAACCAGGACGACAACGCGCTGTCGCGACGTGTCACCGACGTCTGCCCCGAGCGCGATGTGCGCCAGATCGGCAATGTGATCGACTAGGTGGCGGTCGATCCTGGAGTCTTCACTGCATCGGCGGTCGCCGACGTTGGCATCGGTGTGTTCGCCGCGGTGTGCGATTTGCAGGCCGGGCGCTGGACGCCGGACCGGGTTACAAAAGCTCGGTTTGGCTGATTCGCAGGCGGTGCGGCTGTCAATGGCCGACGATGTGCCGCCGGCGGTGCGCGCACGCGTTGAGCGCGTGGCGAGTGACACTCAGTCCGGCCGCATCGAGGTGCCCGATCGATACGACGGCCCGGAGTTCGCGACTCCGCCAGCTTGATCGGACCCATGGCCTGCGTCGCGCCGCAAACCGACTGAGTGGAGCAGAAGTGAGAATTGCCGCCGTAAAATCATCGGCTTTGCTCGGGCCCTGCGAACCCGACAACCGCGATTCAAAGGAAACTCATGAGTGCTATGCCCCCTTCGATGGCCGACCGCGACGGCAAAATCTGGATGGACGGCCAGATGGTCGACTGGCGCGACGCGAAAATTCATGTCCTGACGCACACGCTGCACTACGGCTGCGGTGTGTTCGAGGGCGTGCGCGCGTACAACACCAAGAACGGCACGGCGGTGTTTCGGCTGCAGGAGCACACCGAGCGCCTCTTCAACAGCGCGAAGATTCTGCGCATGAAGCTGCCGTTCACAAAAGAAGTGATTTGCGACGCGCACTGTGCTGTTGTGCGGGAGAACCAGCTGGAGTCCTGCTACCTGCGGCCGCTGTCCTGGATCGGCTCCGAGAAGCTCGGCGTCTCGCCTCGAGGCAACACGATTCACATGATGGTCGCAGCCTGGCCCTGGGGTGCGTACCTGGGCGAAGAAGGCTTGAAAAACGGCATCCGTGTGAAGACGTCAAGCTTCACGCGGCATCATGTCAACATCACGATGACGCAGGCCAAGGCCGTCAGCAACTACACGAACTCGATCCTTGCCAACATGGAGGCGCTCGACGACGGCTACGACGAAGCGCTGTTGCTCGATGCGTCGGGCTTCGTCTCTGAAGGCGCGGGTGAGAACATCTTCGTGGTCAAGGGCGGCGTGATCTACACGCCGGACTTGTCCGCTGGCGCGCTGAACGGCATCACGCGCAATACTGTGTTCCACATCGCCAAAGACCTGGGCCTGGAGATCGTGCAAAAGCGCATCACGAGGGACGAGGTCTACATCGCCGACGAGGCGTTCTTCACCGGCACCGCCGCCGAAGTTACGCCGATCCGCGAGCTGGACCGGATTGAACTCGGCAGCGGATCGCGCGGACCGATCACGGAGAAGATTCAAAACGCGTTCTTCGATATCGTGAATGGTCGCAACGACCAGTACGCGCACTGGCTGACCAAGGTTTGACCCTTTGATGAGCACAGCAAAACCCAACACCAGCAGCAACGAGCCGTCGACGATCAAACCCAAGCCCAGGACCGGCGCACCGATCGAGTTGCTCGCCAAGAATCTGAACGAGTGGGGCGGCATTTACTGCCCGAACAAGCTGGCCGACATGAAGCTATGGAACACCCACCCGAAGGTCTATCTGGACGTGGCAGACACCGGCGAAGCGAAGTGCGCGTACTGCGGCACCGTGTACAAACTCAAAGCCGGTGAGCACGTCGGGCCGGGGCACTAGGGCTTACCCTCTCCCGGCAACGCTGCCTTCGGTCGGCTCTCGCCTTGCCCCGCAGCCGGAAGCGCCGCTGGCGGCGGCCCGGCAGAGACGGCTCCGCTGGAAGAATTCATGCGTCGTTGTGGCCTGTGACGCGCACTGAGGCTCGTTGTGCGTAGCGAATCCGCGCCTGCGGCGGGCGAGAGTTTCATCGTGGCGCCGCAGTGGATCGGCGATGCGGTGATGACCGAGCCGCTGTTGCGTCGCTTGCATGCACGCGGCGAACGGCTGACGGTTGGCGCGGTGCCGGCGGTGGCGCCGGTGTATCGCGCGATGCCGCAAGTACATCAGGTAATCGAATTGCCTTTTCAGCGCGGCAGCATCCAACTGCGCGCAAGGCACGCGCTGAGTCGGCAATTGGCCGGCCGCTTCGACACCGCTTACGTGTTGCCAAACTCGCTCAAAAGCGCGCTGCTGCCGCTGCTGGCTGGCATCCCGAAGCGCGTGGGCTATCTGGGCGAAGCGCGGGTCGGGTTGCTCACGCACCGATTGCGCAATCCGGGGCGCAGCACGCGCTTGCCGATGGTGGCGTTTTATTCCGCGCTGGCTGGGGAGCCGGGGGTGGAGCAGGACCGACCCAATCTCAAAGTGGCCGCTGCAGAAGTCGATCAGGTGCTGCAGGTGCACCAGTTGCGGCACGGCGACTACATCGTGTTCGCGCCGGGTGCTGAGTACGGCCCCGCCAAACGCTGGCCGGCCGAGCGCTTTGTGGAACTCGGCCGCAGCCTGCAACAGCCCGTGGTGCTGCTCGGATCGGCCAAGGAATCAGAACTCTGCGGTGCAATTGCAGCAGCAGTATCAGCAGGCGCCGACGCATCAACGGATGCGTCGGCGCCTGCGGCACATGGCTGCATCGACTTGTCCGGCAAGACCTCGTTGGAACAGGCCTTTGCGTGGATTGCGGGCGCAGCCAGCGTGGTCAGCAACGACTCTGGTTTGATGCATGTTGCCGCTGCACTGGGTGTGCGGCAGATCGCGATCTTTGGCTCGTCGAGTCCGCGTCACACACCGCCACTGAACAACGCGGCACAGGTCATCTGGCTCAAGGACGATTCCACGTACCAGCCGTCACTGGACTGCGCGCCGTGCTTCGAACGCACTTGCCCGCTGGGGCATACGCGCTGCTTGAACGATGTCAGCGCGGAGCGAGTGCTATCTGTTTTATAGCTAAGTATGTAGGACTGGTAAGCACCTCTGGCTGAATCGATTCAAATTTCTGGAGGCTCATCGCCTTCAGAGCAACCGATCCAGCAGCCGTGCGATGTGTACCGCCTCGCGCTGCGCGCCGTCTGCAATCTGATGCCGGCAACTGGTGCCGTCCGCCACCACGATCGCATCCGGTTGTTTGCGGATCGCCGGCAGCAAGCTCAGCTCGGCCATCTGCATCGACACCGCGTGATGCTCGGCCTCATAGCCGAAGCTGCCGGCCATGCCGCAGCATGAAGTCTCGATCAGTTCCGGTTTCGCATCCGGGATCAGCTTCAGCACATCGAGGATCGGCGGCACAGCGCCAAACGCTTTTTGGTGGCAGTGGCCATGCAGCAGAATCGGCTTTCCAGCCGGCTTGAAAGCGACCGAGAACCGCTCGGCTCTGGCTTCGCGCGCGATGAACTCTTCGAGCAGCAGTGCCTGTGCAGCGACGGTTTCGGCCTTCTTGCCGAGACCCAGCACCAGCGCTTCATCGCGCAAGGTCAGCAGGCACGACGGTTCCAGCCCGACGACCGCGATGCCGGCATCGGCAAGCGGCAACAACGCGTCGATCAGCGCATCGACTTTTTGCCGAGCCTGATCGACCATGCCGGCGGCCAGATAGGTGCGGCCACAGCAGTAATGCCCGCCAGCTTTTTCGATCGTGTGCAGCGCGTAGCCGCCGGCCTTGAGCACGCGTGCGGCGGCCAGGGCGTTCTCGGTTTCGAAGGTGCCGTTGAACGTGTCGACGAACAACACGGCGACCTTGCCGCCAGCTTTTGCGGCGGCGATCGCCTCCTCCCGGCTCACGAACAGTGACGCGCCACGAGAGCGCCAGAACGTGTCACGCCGCCACTCGGGCAATCTTCGTTTGGCCGACAACCCGAGCGCCTTTTCGCCGAGCCAGCCGGCACCCGGCAGCGTGTTGCGCAGGTTCATCAACGGTGCGGCTCGTGAAGCGCGATCCGCATAGTCGGGCAACTGCGCGATCAGTCGATCCTTTGCGCTGAAGCCATGCTTGGCCTTGTAGTGCGCGGTGAACTCGATCTTCATCTTCGCCATGTCGACGCCGGTCGGGCATTCGCGTTTGCAGCCTTTGCAGCCGACGCACAGAGCAAACGTTTCGGCCATCGCGTCGCTCGTGAACGCGTCGGGGCCCAGCTGGCCTGACAGCGCGAGCCGCAATGTATTCGCGCGGCCACGCGTGCCGTGCTGCTCATCGCGTGTGACCCGAAAGCTCGGGCACATCGTGCCGGCATCGAACTTTCTGCAGTGGCCGTTGTTGTTGCACATCTCGACTGCCTTGGCAAACCCGCCGGTCACGTCGCCGCCGGTGCCCGGTGCGGTTGCGACCTCGGTGACCGGATCGGCCTGCACGTTCCAGCTCGACCAGTCGAGTACGGTGTTGAGCGGGATGCGTCGGTAAGGCCTGGGTGCCGATGCGGGTGCGAAGCGCAGCAGCGCGGCGTCGTCCATCTTCGGCGGGTCGATGATCTTGCCGGGGTTGAACAGACCGATGGGGTCGAGTTCGTTTTTGATCGAACGGAAGGCGTCGTTCAACGCGGGGCCGAACTGCCACTCGATCCATTCGCCGCGGCACAGCCCGTCGCCGTGCTCGCCACTGAACGCGCCCTTGTACTTGCGCACGAGCTGGCTCGCTTCTTCCGCAATCGCACGCATCTTGGCGCCGCCGCCCGCGCGCATGTCGAGGATCGGCCGCACGTGCAGCGTGCCCACCGAAGCGTGCGCATACCAGGTGCCGCGCGTGCCGTGGCGTGTGAACACTTCCGTGAGTCCGTCGGTGTAGTCAGCCAAGTGTTCGAGCGGCACCGCGCAGTCTTCGATGAAGCTGACTGGCTTGCCGTCGCCCTTCAAGCTCATCATGATGTTGAGGCCGGCCTTGCGCACATCCCACAACGCTTTCTGCGGTGCTTCGTCGGGCATCTCGACGACGCTGTTCGGCAGGCCGAGATCGCCCATCAGTTCGACCAAGGAATGCAGCTTCCGTGCCAGCACGCTGCGGTCATCGCCCGCGAACTCGACGAGCAAAATCGCTGCCGGCTTGCCGATCAGCGCGGTCTCCACCGTCGGGCGGAACGCCGGGTTGGTCAAACTCAACTCGATCATCGTGCGATCCACCAGCTCGACGGCCGTGGGCCCGAGCTTCACGATGTGCTGTGCCGCTTCCATCGCCGCGCGGAAGGTCGGGAAATTCACCACGCCGAGCATCTTTGCGCGTGGAAGCTCACTCAGGCGCAAGGTCAGGCTGCGCGTGAACGCGAGCGTGCCTTCCGATCCGATCAGCAGGTGCGCGAGGTTCACGCTACCGTCGTTCGTATAAGGTTTTTCGCTCTGGTTGTCGAAGATGTCGAGGTTGTAGCCGGCCACACGACGCATGACCTTGGGCCAGTGTTGTGCGATCTGTGCGCGGTGCTGCACGGCCAGCTCACGCACATGATTTGCGATGCCGGCCGCGCGTGCGCCGAGCTGCGACACCGGGCCGAAGTCGACCGCTTCGCCGTCCGACAGCCAGGCGCTTGCGCCCAGCACGTTGTGCACCATGTTGCCGTAGGCAATGGAGCGCGAACCGCACGAGTTGTTGCCCCCCATGCCGCCGAGCGTGGCCTGCGCGCTGGTCGAGACATCCACCGGGAACCACAGGCCATGCAGCTTTAACTGCGCGTTCAAGTGATCGAGCACGATGCCGGGTTGAACCGTTGCCGTGCGGGCTGCCACGTCCAAGTCGAGCACGCGGCGCAGATACTTTGAGGTGTCGATCACGAGCGCGGCGCCGGTGGTCTGGCCGCACTGGCTGGTGCCACCGCCGCGCGGCAGCACCGGGACCTTCAGCTCGCGCGCGATGTCGATGGCGGTAGCCACGTCGGCTTCCGATTTCGGCACCAGCACACCCACCGGCATGATCTGATAGATCGACGCATCGGTCGCATACCGCCCACGCGAGCCGGCATCGAACATCACCTCGCCTTCACAGGCCCCCATCAGCCGGCGCGCAAGCTGCTCGCACACGTCGTTGGGCGGCAGACAGGTGCCGGCAGGGGCGCGGCGTTCAGCGGCTTCGATGTGCATGTCAGGGTCGGTTGGTTGGTGGGGTCGAGATATGGGAAAAAACAGGCAGCGGGCAATCAAGCGAAACGTTGCGTGTCTCTGCCTTGCATCAGCGCCAACACGGTGTCGCGCTTGAGCCTCAGGTGATGTGCCATCAACGCACGCAGGCCGGTTGCATCGCGGGCCGTCAGCGCAACGATCATCTTCTCGTGCTGGCGCACGGCGACAAGCCACTTCGCTTCGTCCTGATTGGTGCGAAAGCGCAACGACTGCACGCGCGCGTTGACCGAACGGTAGGTGGCCGCCAGCACCGGATTGCCCGCAGCCGTGGTGACAGCCGAATGGATGCGCGCATTCAGCCGGTAATAGCCGGGCAGATCGCGCCGCGCGTGGCAGGCCAGCATCTCGTAATGCAGCGCTTGCAGTTCGGCGAGTTCGGCTGCGGTGATGCGTTGGGCTGCCAATTCGCCAGCCATGCCTTCCAGTGTTTCAAGCAGCTCGAACGTGTGGCGCACGTCGTCTGCGGTCAGCTGAACCGCCACCGCGCCGCGGTTCGGCAGCAGATCGACCAGCCCTTCGGCCGCCAGCAGCTTGATCGCTTCGCGCAGTGGTGTGCGCGACACGTGCAGTTGCGCGCTGAGTTCACGCTCATTGAGCTTGGCGCCCGGTGCAATGTGGCCTTCGACCAGCAACGCACGCAGCCGCGTCAGCACTTGATCATGCAACGTGCCGGGGGAAATCGCGACGACTTCAGCCATGTCTTGTCCCGCACCCAAACAATTTTGCATGCAAAAATAAAACGTGCTTTAGCAGCTGAATAGCGAAGAAAAAAGGCTTCATTGCGTTGATTCTATGTTTTGCATGCAAAATAGCCAGACCGATGATGGAGGTAACCCATGCTGCAACTCGACTTTCACCCCACTGGCCGCCACTTCCTGCAAATTCCCGGCCCGAGCCCGGTGCCGGACCGCATCCTGCGCGCGATGAGCCTGCCGACGATTGACCACCGTGGCCCGGAATTTGGCCAGCTCGGCCTGAAGGTGTTGGCCGACATTCGCAAGATCTTTCAGACCAGGCACCCCGTCGCGATCTACCCGTCTTCGGGCACCGGCGCCTGGGAAGCGGCGTTGACCAACACGCTGAGCCCGGGCGACCACGTGCTGATGTATGAGACCGGACACTTCGCTGCGCTGTGGAATCAGCTCGCAAAGCGGCTCGGGCTGCAGACCGAAGTGTTGACCTACGGAGGCGCTGATGAGCTGTTGCCGAACGCACCTGGCTGGCGCCGCGGCGTGCAGGCCGAATTGATCGAACAGCGACTGGCGAAGGATTCCGAACACCGCATCAAGGCGGTCTGTGTGGTCCACAACGAAACCTCGACCGGCGTCACGTCCGACATTCACGCGGTGCGCCGCGCCATCGATGCGGCCAGGCACCCGGCGCTGCTGCTGGTCGACAGCATCTCGGGCCTGGGCAGCGCCGACTACCAGCACGATGCATGGGGTGTGGACGTGACGATCAGCGGCTCGCAAAAGGGCCTGATGCTGCCGCCGGGCATCGGCTTCAACGCGCTGTCGCCCAGAGCCCTCGATGCGATGAAAACCGCCAAACTACCGCGTTCTTACTTCGCGTGGGACGAGATGATCGAGATGAACAAGAGCGGCTATTGGCCCTCCACGCCGAACACGAACTTGCTGTACGGCTTGTCCGAAGCGCTCGACATGATCCTGGGCGAAGGGCTGCCCAACGTGCTGGCGCGGCATCGGCGCTGGGCTGCCGGCGTGCGCGCTGCCGTGACCGCGTGGGGGCTGCCGATCCAATGTGCGGACCCGGCGGTCTACTCACCGGTGTTGACCGGTGTCATCACGCCGCCGGGCGTCGATGCCGATGCGATACGCCGATTGATTCACGAACGCTTCGACATGTCGCTCGGCACTGGTCTCGGCAAGCTCAAAGGCCGCATGTTCCGCATGGGGCACCTCGGCGACAGCAACGACCTGACCTTGCTCGCCATGGTGGCTGGCGTCGAGATGGGCTTGAAGCTCTCAGGCGTGAAGCTGCAGGGCAGCGGCGTCCATGCCGCGATGGACCATTTCGCTGGCCACGCAGCGCCGCAGGCTTTGAAGAAAGCGGCTTGACGCGCAGTCACCCGCAGACTGCATGCCAAGTTTGATTTCCGTCACCTTCCCCTCAAAAATTTTCCCATGCAAAGACGTTCACTGATTCAAGCTGCACTTGCAGCCATGGCGGCCGGCGGCGGCGCCCCTGGCACGTTTGCACAAACCCAATCCAAGACCCAGGCAACGCTGCCCAGCGGCCCGATCCGCATCGTGGTGGGTTTTCCACCGGGTGGCGGCACCGATGCGCTGGCGCGCGTGGTCGCGCAAAAGCTCGGCACGATGTGGGATCAGCCCGTCATCGTTGAAAACAAACCCGGCGTGGCCGGTGTGCTGGCAGCCGAATACGTGTCGCAGCAGCCGAGCGACGGCAGCACGTTGCTGATGGCGCACATCAACAGCCATGCGCTCGCACCGAGCCTGCAGCCAAAGCTGCGCTACGACCCGGTGAAGGATTTCGTGCCAATCGTATTGGTCGGCGTGACACCGAATCTGCTGATCGCCAGCCCGCGTGAGAAAGCGGTGACGGTGCAAGACGTCGTCGCCTTGTGCAAAGCCAAGCCCGGTGAGATCAGCTTCGGCTCGGCCGGTGCGGGCTCGGCCCAGCACATGGCACTCGAGATGTTCAAGCTGCAGGCCGGCATCGACGCACTGCACGTGCCGTACAAAGGCAGCGGCCCGTTGCTGGCCGACCTGATGGGCGGGCAGATCCAGTACAGCTTCGAGACCATGACAGCGGCCACGCCGCATGTGAAAAGCGGCAAGGTAATCGCGGTCGCGCAGACGCGAGCCAAACGCGCCAAAGGCCATCCAAACGTGCCCACCATGCAGGAGCAGGGTTTCCCGGGTTTTGAAGCGACGACCTGGTACGGCTTGGCTGGGCCGGGCAAGCTGCCAGCGGAGATTGCCGAGCGAATCAACCGCGACGTGAACACCGTCCTCGCAATGCCCGACGTGCAAGAGCGCATGGACAGCTACGGCGCCGAGGACGGCGGCGGCTCGCGTGAGAAGTTTCAGGCCTTCATCGGCAGCGAGATTGCGAAATGGTCGAAGGTGGTGAAAGAGGGCAACGTGCGGCTGGAGTAGAGCTCTCCCCCCGGCTGCGCGCACTGCGTGTCGCTTCGCCTAACCCTCCCCCCATCGGGGGCGGCGCCTGCGGCCTGGCGGATCCAGCTCTTTGGCCCCTGCTGGAGGAGGCGGGGTTGACGGCCAGTGGCGTTCCGGTCGGTTGGCACTCGCCAGTTCTGTGCAGCTTGGCAAAGCCCATCGCGCATCTCCAGTCAGCTTACGCCGGTGGTAGGGTGGCGCTGTAGGAAAACCAATGAGGTAGATGACATGACGGACGAAGCGATGCTTGACGGCTTGGTGCAGGCGCTGGTGCAAGCGCGACGGGACAAGCAGCCAGCCGAGGCAGCGGCCTGGATTGACGTGATCGGTGACGACGCAGCGCGCGCTTATGCGGTTCAGCAGGGCGTGGCCGATGCACTCCACTGGTTCGACGGCGCAGCCGGGGCGGGCGGCAACGACACGGGCGGCGGCCGGCCCATGCCGCGCTTCTGGAAGTCCGGCGGCGGCTCGCGCACCGGCCCGATCACGCATGCGCCGCTGCCGCCCGAGGGTGTGCGGCCAAGCCTCACCAATCTGGGTGACATGCACTTCAACGCCCCCCGCGTCGAGACCGAAATTGCGTTGCGCCTGGCGCGCGACGTGACGCCTGAGCAAGCCGTGCTGCTGCGCCACGAAGACGTGGATGCGTTCGTGGATGCGATGACCGTGTCGATCGAGATCGTCGACTCGCGCTGGCGCGAAGGGCAGGCCGCGCCCGCGCTGCTGAAACTGGCCGATCTGCAGTCGCACGGCGCGCTGGTGCTCGGCGACTGGGTGCCGTATCGGCCCGGGCACGATTGGGCGGCCCAGCGCTGCGAGACCCGCATCGGCAACGCCGACCCGATCGAGCGCACCGGCGCGCATCCGCTCGGTGAGCCGGCCTGGTTGCTGCCGATCTGGCTGCAACACTTAACGCGCGATGGCGGTACGGTGCCAGCCGGTACGGTGGTCACCACCGGCTCATGGATCGGCATGCCGCCGACCGCATCGGGGCAGCGCGTGTATGCGGAATTCGCAGGCATCGGCAGGGTCGAGTTGACGGTATGAGCAACGCGGCATCGTCACCGAACAGGTGCTTTCTCAAAATTGCTGAGCGAGTGGGTCGGGCCGACGGCTGCTGATCGTTCTTCCAATTGGCGGGGACCAGGCCGCCTCGACATGGTGCGACCGATACGGCGTGTTGCTCAGTTGCTGACCCGGGCCGAACCCGGCAACTCGATCACGAACCGCGCGCCGCCGCCAGGCCGATCTTCACAGCGCACGCCGCCGCCATGCCGCTCGGCAATCGACTTGACCAGCGCCAGGCCGAGGCCGACGCCGCCGTGCCGCTCGCTTGCGCCGCGCATTCGGTAAAACGGCTCGAAGATGCGGGTGCGCTCGAGTGCTGGCACACCGGGGCCACGGTCGCTCACGGTGATGGTGGCCATGCCCGCAGCGCTTTGTTGCACCGACACCGACACCGACACCGAACCATCGCCTGCGCTGCCAGCGTGATCGCTGCTGGCGTAGCGGCGCGCGTTCTCCAGCAGGTTGCGCAACGCACGGCGCAGCAGTCGAGGCACACCGGGCACCACCACGGCGTTTTGTTGCACATCCAGTTCCGCGCCCGCCTGCGCGCACTCCTCGGCTGCCAGCGCGATCAGCTCAACCGGCTCTACGGTGCCCACGTCGGCTTCGCGCGCGTCGAGCCGGCTGGCCAGCAGGATTTCGTCGATCAACTGGTCCAGTTCGGCCACACTGCGGGCGATCTCGCTGCGCAACGCGGGCGAGGGCGACGCGCCCATCAGCTCCAGCCCCATGCGGATGCGCGCAAGCGGCGAACGCAGTTCGTGCGAGGCATTCGCGAGCAACGATTTGTGCGCCGCCACCAGCGCTTCGATGCGTTCGGCCGCATGGTTGAACCGGCGCGCCAGAAACGCGGTCTCGTCGTGCCCCACCACCGGAACGCGCGTGGTCAGGTCGCCGTCGCCCAGTTGTTCGACGCCGCGCTGCAGCCGTTCGAGCCCGCGCGTGAGTTTGCGAACGATCGGGTAAGTCGCAAGCGCGACGCCGATGCCGACCAGCGCCAGCATCCAGAAAAAACCGAACGGTGGCCGGTTCCAGAAACTTCGTCCTGCCGGCCGTGGCAAGTGCACGTAGGCGACCTGGCCGTCGTTCATCTGCAGGACGAAGGCGGGTCCGGCGCCCCACGCAGCTGTCGGGGGCGGTCGGGTCAGCACGTCGAGGCGCTCCGATAGCGGCGACACGGCTGCCGCTTCTTTAGCAGCAGCGCGGATTTCGTCGGCAGTGTCCGCGGCGTCTGACGCGTCGGACGCCGCGCTGCGTGCACCGGCGTTGGCGCTGCGGCCCGGTCCGCGCGGCAGCGAGCGGCCGCGGCCAATCACGGTCTGGCCGTCTGCGCCGAAAAGCACCGCGTCGCGCAATGGCGGCTCGGCCGAATAGCGCCAGGCAAAACCAACGAGCGCGGTCAGCAGCGCCACCGCAAGTACCACAGCCAGCCACAGCCGCAGGTACAGCGGCAAGTGCAGTAAGGGACGCAAAATCCAATGCAACGAACGCATCAAGGAAAAGCCGCCCTCGACCACCTCGACTGAATCCGCAGTGGGCATGTATGGTCTGCGCAACGCATCATCAATCCTGCTGCTTTGCAAACACGTAGCCGACGCCGCGCACCGTGACGATGCGTTTCGGTTCCTTCGCGTCGTCCTCGATCGCAGCGCGAATGCGGCCCATGTGCACGTCGATCGATCGGTCGAATGCTTCGAGTTCGCGGCCGCGCACGGCTTCCATGATCTGGTCGCGCGTGAGCACACGGCCCGCGCGCTCGGCCAGCACAGCGAGCAGGTCGAACTGGTATGAAGTGAGCTCGCACGCACGGCCCGCCACACTGACACTGCGGGCGTCGCGGTCGATCTCCAGCGAGCCGAACACGAGGCGTTGGGCATCGGGCGGCAACGCGCCTTCGCCGTGCCGGCGCAGTACCGCGCGGATGCGTGCGAGCAGTTCGCGCGGCTCAAACGGTTTGGGCAGATAGTCGTCGGCGCCGAGTTCGAGCCCGACGATGCGGTCCATCGGATCGCCCTTGGCCGTCAGCATCAGGATCGCGACGCGCGCGGCCGGGCCCGACAACGCGCGGATGCGGCGGCAGACTTCGAGGCCGTCCATGTCGGGCAGCATCAAGTCGAGGATCACCAGATCGGTCTGCTGCGCGGCGGGCTTGGGTTCCTGCAGCAGCGCCAAGCCGGTGGCGGCATCGCCCGCGTGCGCGCAGCGAAAGCCCGACTGCTCCAGATATTCGCCGACCATGGCCGCCAGCCGTACGTCGTCTTCGATCATCAACAGGTGTTGCATGGGGGTGGCCGTGTGTCGGGGTGATTGGGGGTTGTAGGCGGTCAATGCGGCTCGGAAGGCGGGAGTCAGCGAGGTCTCGTGGCTGGCGACGCAAGCCGCCGAACCGCAATGCTGCGAGTTGGCGCGCCCCGTGCGTCGGTCGGATGCGGCCAGTGGTAAACGTTGCGTAAAAAAATCCTTGCTGAGAGGTGCTGACCGCTGGTTACCTGCTGCGGCTTCGAAGCCCTGAATTGAACGCGTTTTTGCGCTCAGGCGCTTGTCCGGTAGTTGTTTGTAGCTATTCAATAAATAGCGATAACGTGTGCTGCTTTTTGCCGACGTGTTCGCGTCGCGGCTCAGTCCGGCAAGCGAGTCGTCCCATTGCAGACCCGCACCACAGGAATCCGTGACGCCAGCCAAACCAGCAGCAACACCGGAATCCCGAGCAGCGCCGTCGACGTAAAAAACTCCGAGTATCCGAACGCATCGACAAACCGCCCGGAAAACCCCGCAATCCATTTGGGCAGCAGCAGCATGACCGAGCTGAACAGCGCGTACTGCGTGGCCGAATAGTTCACGTTCGTCAGCCCCGACAGGTACGCAATGAACGCCGCCGATGCGATGCCACCAGCCAGGTTGTCGGCCGATACCACACCGATCAGCGCGGTCAGGTTGTGGCCTTCCGAGGCCAGCCAAGCGAACATCAGATTCGTGCCCGCCGACAGCACCGCGCCCAGCATCAGGATGCGCATGACGCCCACTTTGAGTGACAGCACACCACCGATGAATGCACCGGCCAGCGTCATCACCACGCCGTAGATCTTGCTGACGGCTGCCACCTCATCCTTGGTGTAGCCCATATCGACATAAAACGGATTTGCCATGATGCCCATCACCACATCGCTGATCCGGTAGACCGCGATCAGCGCGAGGATCAGCGCGGCCTGCCAGCGGTAGCGCCGGAAGAAGTCCGCGAACGGCTCGATCAGCGCGTCCTGCAGCCAGGCCGCCGCGTTGCGTGCTTTGGGCATCACGCGCCGCGCCGGCTCTGGTGACAGCAGCACCGTCAGCACGCCGACCGCCATCGAAGCGGCCATCACGAAGTAGGCCGTGGCCCACGCGCCGTCTTGATAGCCGCCAGCCGCACCTGCTTCGGCCCGTGCCGCGACCCACAGTGCCCCTGCGCCGGCCCAGATCATCGCGAGCCGATAGCCGCTTTGATACGTCGCTGCGAGTGCCGCCTGCCGTTCGGTGCCGGCCGATTCGATCCGATACGCATCGAGCGCCACATCTTGCGTGGCCGAACCGAACGCGACTGCCAACGCGCACCAGACCAGCGGCTCCAGCCCGTCGGCCGGGTTCTGCAACGCCATGCCGCACAAACCCGCGATCACGATTGCCTGCGCAACCAGCAACCAGCTGCGCCGCCGCCCCAGCGCGCGGGTCAGCAACGGAATCGGCATCCGGTCCACCAGCGGCGCCCAGACCCATTTGAAGCCGTAAGCCAGCCCGACCCAACTCAGGTAGCCGATCGTCGTCCGGTCGATGCCTGCCTCACGTAGCCGAAAGCTCAAGGTGCCGAGCACAAGCAGCAGCGGCAAGCCGGCAGAGAAGCCGAGCGCCAGCATGCGCAGGCTTGCAGGTTCGAGATAGACGCGGAAGCTGGCGAGCCAGCCGGGCGGTCGCTCGATGTCTGTGGCGACCGCGTTGGCACCCGCGGAATCGGCGGAAACGGGCGTGGATGCCAACGAAGGGCGAGCGAATTCGGTCATGTGAAGAAGCGGTGCAGGCGGTGGTGGCGGCGGAGTCGATGAGGCATTGCCGGACAGCGTGTTTGCGCGCTGCGCACAATGCAGGCTTCGGGCGGGATCCCGTCATTGTCACCAACGACCAGGTCGCTTCTTTCATGTGTCACTTGTGTTTTTCCAAAACGAACGCGGCTGCGCTGGTCGAGAAGCCGCTTCGCGCGGCTGCGCAACGCGCATGGCACCAGCCGGCGCGCCGTGCGTTCCTCCTATCGACCGTGGGATTGTTTGCCACGGCGTCTGCGCTCGCCCAGGTCGACGTCGGCCGCTCCTCCACGCTGCGCAATCTGGTGCCTGCCGAATCGCTGGAGACAGCCGCGCGGTTGCAGTACACGCAGATGACCGCCGAAGCACGGTCCAAGCACGCGTTGGCGCCCGACAGCCATCCGCAATTGCAGCGGCTGCGCGCCATCGCCGCGCGGCTGATCCCGTACGCAGGCCAATGGAACGAGCGCGCGAAGCGGTGGCGCTGGGAGGTCAACCTGATCGGCAGCAACCAGATCAACGCCTGGTGCATGCCCGGCGGCAAGATCGCGTTCTACAGCGGCATCCTCGACAAACTGCAGCTGACCGACGACGAAGCCGCGATGGTGATGGGCCACGAGATGGCGCACGCGCTGCGCGAACACGCAAGGGAGCGCATCGCCAAAACGCAGGCCACCGGCATCGGTTTGTCGCTGGCGGCGCAGATGTTCGGCTTCGGGCAGTTGGGCAACGCGGCTGCGAGCCTCGGCACGCAACTGCTGACGCTCAGCTATTCGCGAGACGACGAGACGGAAGCCGATCTGGTCGGCCTGGAGATCGCCGCGCGCGGCGGTTTCGATCCGCGTGCGAGCGTGACGCTATGGAAGAAGATGCAGGCCGCCAGCGGCGACAAGAGCGGCATGTTGAGCTTTTTGTCGACCCATCCGTCGGGGCCGAACCGGATCAAGAAGCTGGAGGCGAATGTGCCGAAGGTGCGGGGGTTGTATGAGAGGGCGCGCCGGACAGGCTGAAGCGTCGCGGTCATGGGCTGCGACGGACCGATGGACAGGTCGTTGGGGGTGAGATCGCATCAACGTAACCCTGTCATCCACCCAGTGGCGCGCTGCAGCAGCGCCAATTATTCAATTACCACGGTAATGAACTAGACTTCAGTACCATGACGCGTGTGCAAACAAAACTCACTTCGCAGGGCCAGGTCTCGGTCCCGGCAGCGGTGCGTCGCGCGCTGGGGCTCGCACCCGGATCGACGCTGGAGTGGGTCAACGAGCGCGGCCGAATCGTCGTGCAACGCGCCACCCAACATGACTCGCAGGCGGTGCATGAGGCGCTGTTTCCGGAAGGTGGTTCGGCAGCGGACCCCAAGCCGCCGGAAACGCTGAAAGACGGCATCCGCCGCCACATGCAGCTTCGTCATGCACGCGGTTGATACGAACGTGCTGGTGCGTGTGCTGGCACGCGACGATCCGGCGCAGGCCGCTCGGGCCGATGCCTTCGTCGGCACCAACGCATGGGTGTCGCACTTGGTGCTTGCCGAGACGCTGTGGGTGCTGGAGTCGGTCTACGCCCGCACCCCAGCCCAATTGGCCGCGGCGCTGTCACTGCTGCTTGCGCACGAAAGCCTGTCGCTGCAGGATGCCGACGTTGTGGCGGCGGCGCTCGTGCATTTCAAGCGCAAGCCTGCGCTTGGCTTCTCCGATTGTCTGGTGCTGGAGATTGCGCGCAAGGCAGGGCATCTACCGGTAGGCACGTTCGATAAAGGCCTGGCGAAACTGGCAGGGACGAAGCTGCTGTGATCGGGGTGGGCATTCACCAGCAGTCAAAGCGATCAGGCGCGGGTGGCCCGCTACCTGAACAAATCGCAGCGCGAAGGTGCCGGGAAGACCACACCATGCATTGCTTCCAGGATCGGCCGTCGGTCAATCTGTGGAGGCGACACGCTCCACCGCCCCCACGCCGTAGCGGAAAATGCACCCATAAAAGCACCTCCTGCCTGCCGGCGTTGATTGAAGAAGGCCTCATCAATACCGTGCAGCGTCAGTTGATGAGCGGCAAGGAAGCGATGGTCTTCGTCGTGCGCTGTGGCGACGAGACGCGCTGCGCCAAGGTCTACAAGGAAGCCACGCACCGCAGCTTTCGCCAGGCCGTTGACTACACCGAAAACCGCAAGGTCAAGAACTCCCGCCAGGCTCGCGCGATGGCCAAAGGCACGCGCTTCGGCGTGGACCTGATGGGCGTGATGCGAGAGATCGACGACGCCCGCTCGGAAGAAGCCGCCCGCCTGCTGCGCATGGCCTGAGCCGATGACCACCATCGACACGCGCGCCGCGCAAGCCGCATGCCCCCGCTGAAGTACCTGACCGGCTACTCACCCGACGTGTTGGCCCGCGTGCAAGCGCTGATCGGTGCCGGCCGCTTGAACAGCCACCTGAGCGAACGCTACCCCGAGTCGCACACCGTGCGCAACGAGGCCGCGCTGATCGACTACGTTCAGTCGATCAAAAGCCGATACCTGCGCAGCGCCCCACCCGTGGCCAAGATCGCCTGGGACCCCCGCATGCAGCAACTGCAGCAGACGCTTGGCACCCACACGGCCATCTCCCGCGTGCAAGGCGGCCGCTTGAAAGCCAAGCGCGAGATTCGCATCGCCAGCGTGTTTAAGGACGCGCCCGCGCCATTCCTGAAAATGATCGTCGTGCATGAACTGGCGCATCTGAAGGAGCGAGCGCATGACAAGGCGTTTTATGCGCTGTGTGTGCATATGGAGCCGGAATATCACCAGTTCGAGTTCGATACGAGGTTGTGGTTGATGGCAACCGCGATGGGTGTGGAAAGCTCACCAGCGCTGTCTTGAGCCGACGGGCAGGAAGCGGGTCAGCGCCAGTCAGATCAGCGGCCGCCGCTACGATCGATCAAGAAGCCGCAAAGTCTAGCGTACGCTTCTATTCAATCCAAGGAACGACCATGACCAGCCCGATGTACACGCACGCCGTCCCCGTTTTCACGCAAATGTTGACAGCCCTGAAAACCATATTGGCGCAGGCGGACGCACATGCCGCGGCCAAGTCGATCGAGCCGGATGCCTTGCTGCAGGCACGCCTCTACCCGGACATGTTTCCTCTGTTGAAGCAAGTGCAAATTGCCGCCGACTTCTCGCGCGGAATCTCGGCGCGGCTGGCGAATGTGGACGTGCCCGCTCATGAAGGCCAAGAGAAGAGCTTTGCGGATCTCGACGCGCTTTTGACCAAGACGTTGGGTTTTCTGGAGAGCTTGAGCGCATCGCAATTTGAAGGCAGCGAAACCAGAGAAATCGTGTTGCGCCCGGGTACGCCGAAAGAGAAAAAGCTGAGCGGCCAAGCCTATCTGGCCAACTATGGCTTGCCGCAGTTTTTCTTTCATGTCACCACGGCGTATGCCATCTTGCGGCACAACGGGGTGGCGGTTGGCAAGAGGGATTACATGGGCGCGTATTGACCGTTCAGCTCCGAGCGACTGATCCCGTCGGCGGGCGGGAGCATGGCACTCATCCGGAACGCGACGACTGCTGGGCGGAGTGAACTGTCGTTCAAACTTGTTCGAGGATTTATCGTTGACGGACCAGTTGCTGCCATCTGCGGACGCGAACTGAACGGCAAGAACAGACTGACAGCAGTCGGCCATGGACCGACGGCCTATCCCTGCTGACGACCCCAATCAGATTCAGACTCAATCCAGAAAGTCGCTAGAAAGCAGGTCGCCAGACTTGCTTGAACATCCTATCGGCGCATGCAGCCATCGCAATGTCGAACGTCGCCATACCCTGGAAGAAGCCAAACACTGCATGCGTTCAGTCGAGCACCTTGCGACAATGAAAGACAAGGGATCGTTATGAGCACAGAGCAGGTTGACGCATTGGCGTTCGTAGACGTCGAAACGACAGGCTTGGATGCCGGGCAAGATCGGATCATCGAGATCGCAGTAGTCATCATGCAACTCGGGGCAACCACGCATAAAGGCATGGCCTCGCTTGTTAATCCTGGTGTCGAGCTTTCGCCGTTCATCATTCAGTACACCGGCATTACGCAGGACCTGCTAGCGCAAGCGCCTGGCCCAGAAATACTCAACGACGCATTCGACCTAATTGGAGACCACGTTGTGGCCGCCTACAACGTCGCGTTCGATGCGGGATTTCTTGTTGCGGAAGCGCACCGCCTCGGCCGTAGATTCGACAACGAGCGGCATTGCGTGATGGAGCTAACTATGGAACTCCACCCCCAACTCCGTTCGTACAAGCTTGGCGATGTCTGTGAAGCTTTCAACATCCAGACTGATCCACCCGCGCACCGCGCGCTCGGGGATGTCAAGCGGGCGTTTGATCTTTGGCTGGCGTTGAAGCGTGGGCGGCAGCCTAAGCCAGAGTCAGTTCGCGCCGAAGATATGGCGCAGGACTATGCGGTCGTCGCTTACTGTCGTACGGATGGAGCGCCGTTCTTCGTCTGGAGATGGCACGCGGAACAGGTGGGCACGATACCTAATAACCCTGAGTTCGACTATTACGTCAGGGAACGACTCAATGGCGTGCACCAAAGCGAGGTGCTCGGACAGGGCTTGTGTCGCGGTGCAGCGGACTCACTGATGTCGGCGTTCATGAGCAAGCACGCCCTCACGCTTTTGAACAGAGCCAACATTCATAGAAAACTCCTGTATCTCAACTACGACACCTATTACGAAGCCAAACGCAAACTCCAGCAGGCGATGGAATTAGGCCGGGCAAGCGAGATATCGGATCCCGATGGCGCTCTCGGGGCTTATGAAGAGGCGATCAGGCAAATTGATACCTGCGCCAGACTGCAGCTTGAGGAGGGCCTGTTTGGTGAAGTGACCCGCGACATGACCGCTCAGCGTTACACCGCCGCCGCGCTGAAAGCTATTGACCGCATCAGCCTCACCCTGTGCCAAGCAGGTCGCGCACCTCAAGCTCAAGCTCGGGCTCAGGCGTTCTTCGAAGTTCATCCAGAAGTGCTCGATTCGAAAGTTGCCCAAACTGTGCTCCGACGCATCGATAAGGCGGTTCTTCGTCTGAGGTGAGACAAGACGGATGGCTACCTCTGCATCGCTGCACATTCCGGGAGAGCACCATCGACCACTACGGGTCGGCATGGACCTGTCGAGTCGAGCACGGGCAGTCGTTTGATTTGGCTTGGGCGACATTCCTCGTCAGTCGGAGGGTGCGAGCCTTGGAACTCCGCCCCGACCACCTGCTATGTCAGCTGTGCCTTGGTACCAGCCAGTGGTGTAGTGGTCCCACATGCGCCCGAACGGCCGCAATGTGTCCATGACTGTGAGATCGGTGATCGTCAGCAGCCGCTGCATTGCACTCGCTGTCGACGCAAGTTTGTACTTCGGCACCAAGCCCCAAATCGGGGAACAGCGCGACTCAACCCATCGCGGGCTCGCCGGGATCAAGTGGCCTCTCGGCCTTCCTCGATCCGGATAAGGGATCGAATCTCAGGATCGGTGCTTCTCCTGCTCAGTCCCTAAACCCAACAAACACCGCCGCCTCGTCCACCGGCTTCCTCTGCGACACAACAGCAGTCGCGGGAAACGAATCGTCGGGCCAGCCCATGGCGACGCAGGTTTCGATCACCCGGTCGCCGGAGATGCTCGCCTCGGCGCGCATCACGGCCGACTGCATGATGCCCCGGCTGTTGACGATGCAGCCGAGCCCGCGCGAACAGGCAGCATTGACGAGGCAGTTAACGGCGTCGCCGCAGTCGAGAGGGGGCGATGTCGCTGCCATGGATCGAGCGGTCGTACGTCACGACGATCGAAAACGGCGTGTCGAACTGGCGGAAGTTGCGCAGCTTCCATTTCTGGGAAGTTCTCCTTGCGTCGCGCTCGATGTCCATCACACCGAAGCGTTGTTTTGCGATGCCAATCTGGCGCTCGTTGCGCGATGTTGATGTTGCCGCACAGGATGAGATCACGCTGAACAATCCCACGGCTTGAAGGGCCCTGGCCTCGATTGCGCTGACGGTCGGGAGCGTGTCAACGTTGCGATCGGCTGCCAAAGGGGTGACTATGAATCAATGGACTTATATGAATGTTCGCCAAATTACAGATTTTTGATAACTTCGATAAAACTGAATTGAACTGGGCACGGGCTGGGTGAGCAACCGTTCGCTCTTGTTTCGGGACATGCCCCCGCCGGAACTCGTGGGTCGCAGTGAATTGCTCGAAGCGCTTCAAATCGCTCTCGAACGCGCCCGCATCGGTCGCCCAGCCAAGAGCGCGATGCTGGTCGGCCTGCGCGGCGTCGGCTGCGCACGCTGGCGGGGTTCGCGCGCAAGCTCAAGGTCACGTTCGGGGACATCGAAGTCGGCATAGATTTCGAGCCCGAGCCGGGCCGGGCCTGGCCGACAACGGCGACCTCGCGCACGATCTGCAGGCGTTGTTCGAGCAGGTTGGTTTGGCCGCCAAGTCGGCCGGCACGGCGCTGGCCATCTTTATCGACGAACTGCAGTATGTCGAAGAGGCGCAACTGGCCGCGCTGATCACCGCAATGCATCGCACCGAGCAGCGCCAATTGCCGGTCGTGCTGGTCGGCGCCGGTCTGCCGCAGTTGTGCGGTCGCATGGGCAACGCCAAGTCGTATGCGGAGCGGTTGTTCGACTTCCCGCAGGTCGGGCCGTTGCCGGCAGCGGCCGCGCGGTTGGCGATTGAAAAACCGCTTGCGGATGAAGGCGTGGCCATCACGGAAGACGCGTTGAGCCAGCTCCTGCAGATCACGCAGGGCTACCCGTACTTTTTGCAGCAATGGGGCAGCCACACCTGGCGCGCGGCCGATGCTTCGCCGATCACGGCGGAAGACGTGGCCACCGCATCGGTGACGGCGGTCGCGGCGCTGGACGAGAGTTTCTTTCGTGTGCGCTTCGACCGGCTGACACCCAAAGTGAAAAAGTACCTGCGCGCGATGGCCGAGATGGGCGCCGGCCCGCATCGCTCCGGCGACATCGCGGCCTGTTATGTCACCGGCGTCTCAGCGCTTGCGCCGACGCGCAGTTCGCTGATCAACAAGGGCATGGTCTGGAGCCCGAATCATGGCGACACGGCATTCACGGTGCCGATGTTCGATGCGTTCATGAAGCGGACGATGACGGGGGATGACTGGCGGTAGTCATTTGTGGCTGTGCGCCTGCACGGCGGGTAGGGCGGCGTGCAGCGCGAGATTTGACTTCCAAGAAGGGAAATATCAACAAAAAGGGTTGTAGCCGCCTGCTCTGCCTTCAAAGTTTGATATTAAAAAGATAGCGGACCTGGGCTCAAGGTGCTGTGTCTGCCAGCAGCGACTGGCGGCCCATCGGGTTGCGGACGACGCCACCGCACGCCGAGTGCGGCACGTCGCAGCAGGCCGCTACCAAATTAGCCGCTAGATCGCGTCGCTGCGTCCTCGTCGAATTCAGTCTGCGCGTCGATGAACAGATGGCCCGCCGGCAAATGGTCGACTCCTGGTCTCAAACCCACCGCAACAGCAACTCCGCCACCAGCGGCAACGCCACCGCACTGAACAGCGCCGCCAGTCCCATCGCCAGCCCAGCAAACGCGCCCGACTCTTCATTCGCCTGAAACGCGCGCGCCGTGCCGATGCCGTGCGCCGCAGTGCCGAGGGCAAAGCCGCGGACCACGGGGTCCTGGATGCGCAGCGCATCGAACAGCCAGCGCGCGCTGGCGGCGCCCACGATGCCGGTGCACACCACCATGACCGCGGTGAGGGTCGGCAAGCCGCCGATCTTCTCGGAAATGCCCATGGCCACCGGCGCGGTGACCGACTTCGGCGCGATCGAGGCCAGCGTGACTTTGGAGGCGCCCAGTGCCCAGCCCACGCCAACAGCCGTCACCGTGGCCGCCAGGGTGCCTGCAACCAGCACGCCGAGCATCGGCAGCCACAGCCGCTTGATGCGCGCGAGCTGTTCGACCAGCGGCACGGCCAGCGCCACGGTGGCGGGGCCGAGCAGGAAATGCACGAACTGCGCGCCTTCGAAGTAGGTGGCGTACGGCGTGCCCGTGGCCCAGAGCAGGGTGCCGAGCGCGATGACGGACAGACCCACCGGATTGGCCAGCGAATGAAAACCGCTGCGCCCATACAGCAAATAAGCCCCGTGATAAACCAGCAGCGTGATGGTCAGGCCGAGCAGCGGCGTGGTGGACAGATACACCCACACATCGGCCAGACGACCGACCGCCAATGCAGGCGATGGCAGCAATGGGAGCGATGGCAATCCTTCGTTCACGCCTTGCCGCCGTCTTTGCGTGCGGTGCGTTTCATCAGCCAAGCCATCATGAGTGCCGCGCTGGCCAGACCCACCCAGGTGCTGACGACCAGCGCCACGCCGATCGCCAACGCCTCATCGCCCAGGCGCTGCAGATGCAGCATCACACCCACGCCGGCGGGCACGAATAGCAGCGAAAAGTGTTGCAGCAGCGTCTGCGTGGTGGGCTTGATCGCGGCCAGCACCCCAGGCCGCCACACCAGCGCCAGCAGCAGCAGCGCCATGCCCAGTACGGGGCCGGGAATCGGCAGGGTCAGCATGCGCACCAGCGTTTCGCCGATGAGCTGGCAGACGAGCAGGACGGCGAGGGCGGGGATCATGGCGCTGGATTGTCCCTGTCGCTCAGCGTCGCTCTATGGAGCGAGTGCGATGCGTGCGCGCAGTCTTCGCTCAAGGCGATGGGGTCGACTCTTCCGGCATGGCCGCCAACTTGTTCAGGACGCTCGTGAAGCGCTCGACCCCTTGCGCACCGCTGATCAGATGTTGCTGGTTGAAGACCACCGCAGGCACCCCCTGAACGCCCTGGTTGATCCAGTACCGCTCGGCCTTGCGCACTTCGGCGGCAAACCGCTGATCGGCCAGTACGGCCAACGCTTGCATGCGGTCCAGACCGATCTCTGCGGCTACATCGGCCAGCACCGCGTCATCGGACAGGTTGCGTGCATGCGTGAAGTGGGCTGTGAAAAGCGCCATCTTCAGGTCGTGCATCCGGCCTTGCTGATCGGCCCAATGCAGCAGTTGGTGCGTGTGGAAGGTGTTGTGCATGCGCATGTCGTCGGCGTAGCGGAACTCGAAGCCGACTTCCGCGCCGGCCTTTGTCATCTGCATGCGGCTGGCCTCCGACTGCGCCTGGGTGGCGCCGTATTTTTGGGCCACATGTTCACGGATGTTCTGGCCTTCGGGCGGCATGTCGGGGTTCAACTCGAACGGGTGCCAGCGAATCTCATGCGGCGTGCCGGTCCCCTCCAGCGCGGTGGCCAGCTGTCGGTAGCCGATGACGCACCAGGGGCACATCACGTCCGAGACGATGTCGATCTGGAGCTTGGAAGGGGATTGAGTCATGGTGGGTTCTTTGTAGTGATGCGTTTGGATGGCATGCGTATCGGACCTGCAAGTCTGAGTCGAGTCGCGACATGGCCGAGAGCGTGCGGCAGACAAATTGGAAGTGGCTACGCCACAAGCCCTCCTCAGATTGAAGCAGATTACAGAAAATTATCGATTAGAGATAATTATCGTATTTCTTATAAAAAAGAGTAAGAATGACTTTTTATCGACCCCAACTTGCTCTGGATATGTCGGACCAGTTGCTGCAGCCCAAAGGGCTGATGAAAAAAGTCCGTTCCGGCCTCTTCCTGGGCGGATTGCGCCGAATCGGCAAGACGACGTTCCTGCGCGGCGATCTGATCCCAGCGCTTGAGGCGCAGGGGGCCATCGTGGTGTATGTCGATCTCTGGAGCAACACGGCTGCCAAGCCGAGCGATTTGCTGCTGGGCGCGGTGCGCAAAACGCTGGCTGAGATGGAACGTGCAGATTCCAAGGCGGTGGGGGTCTTGAAGCGGCTGAAGGGCGTTGACCTGGGCGCGGCCGGCTTCAAATTCGGCTTCAGCCTGGCAGAGATCGGCAAGCATGAGGGCAACACGCTGGCAGGGGCCTTCTCCGAGTTGATGCGCGTGGCCAGGACCGACGTCGTGGTCATCATCGACGAAGTCCAGCACGCGATGGGGTCGGACGATGGCGACCAGATGCTGCTGGCCCTCAAAGCGGCGCGCGATGAAATCAATCTGACGCCGAACACGCCGGGGTATTTTCTGTTCGTCGGCACCGGCTCCCATCGGGCCCGAGTGCGCGAGCTCACGATCAAAGGCAAGCAAGCCTTCAACGGCGCCCTGTCGGAGGACTTTCCCGTCCTGGAGATCGACTTTGTCGATTGGCTGTTGAAGGAAGCCGATCTCGGCGAGCGGATGCCGACGCTGGCCGTTGCCTTCGACTGCTTCGTGCGGCTGGGCCGCCGGCCGGAGGAACTCATGAAGGCGCTGTCGGCGCTTCAGCTGTTGCCGACTTTTGTGGATGCGGATCAGGATCTGCGCGCAATCACGGAAGGCGTGCGGCAATCTGCGGCCAGCGTGGACCTGGCTCGACTCGATGAACTGGGCCCGCTGGCGCTGGCCGTTTTTGCCTATGTGTGCAGAGAAGGCGGGCAGGGCGTGAAGAAGCTGTATTCCGCTGCAACGCTTGATGAATACCGTGCCGAGATCGGCCGCCCGGTGGGCGCGGAGGAGATTCAGAAGGTCGCTACGGCGCTTGTGGACTCGAACATCCTGGCTCGCGACGGCCACGGCATCTACGGCGTCAGCGATCCGTTTGTTGCCGAGGCCTATGGCAACCGGGCGAATCTTCTCAAGACGCTTGAAGGTCCTGAATCCTCGCCATGAAGTCCGCAGATTGCTTTGATAAGGCTGGCCCTTCGATGCTCGATCCCGAAACTGGCAAGTTGCGACGCCCGCAACGGTGTTGGATCAAATCGCGAAGTCGTAGTCCACTGTGATCGGCGCGTGGTCCGAGAACTTCTGTGCCTTGTAGATTGACTCATGGCGTGCGAACTCGGCCAAGCCGCGCGTCGCCAGGTGATAGTCAATCCGCCACCCCACATTGTTCGCATAAGCCCCGCCGCGGTTGCTCCACCAGGTGTAGGCCGCATCCGTCGCATCGGGCTGCAGCTTGCGGTAGACGTCGACCAAGCCCGTCTCCGACAGCAGCTTGCTCATCCAGGCGCGCTCTTCCAGCGTGAAGCCGCTGTTCTTCTGGTTGCTCTTCCAGTTCTTCAAGTCGATCTGCTGGTGCGCGATGTTGATGTCGCCGCACAGGATGAATTCGCGCTCGGCTTTGAGCTGTTCCAAGTGCGGTTCGATCAGGTCGAGAAAGCGAAATTTGGCGGCTTGCCGGTGTTCACCGGCCGAGCCGCTGGGGAAGTAGCAGCTCAGGATCGACAGCTTGCGCGCAGGCGTGTCGAAGCGCAGTTCGAGGCAGCGGCCTTCCGCATCGAACTCGTCAGAGCCGAAGCCGCAGATCACGTCGCTGGGTGCTTGCCGGGTGTAGATGCCGACGCCGGCATAGCCCTTCTTCGCGGCAAAATGAAAGTGACCTTCTAGGCTGGCGATGCGCTCGTGCCGATTCAACACATCGGCGGCCTGCACGCGGATTTCCTGCACGCAGACGCAGTCAGGGCGGCTCTGTTCGAGCCAGCCTTCCAGGCCTTTGGTGGTGGCCGAGCGCAGGCCGTTCAGATTGAGGCTGGTCAGCTTGAACATCGGCTTGGATCGATCCCCAACACATTTGAGAAACAGGAAGAAGGAGAAGGCTGCGATGGCGCTGCAACCCCACGGAGACGATGCCGGGAACGCCGACGGATTGGCGCTCGAGTTCGTACAATTTGCGCTGGACGAAGGCGTGCTGCGCTTCGGTGAATTCAAGACGAAGGCGGGGCGACTCAGTCCGTATTTTTTCAACGCCGGCTTGTTCGACGACGGCGCGGCGCTGCTCAGGCTGGGGGAATTTTATGCACGCAGCATTCTGCGCAGCGGCATCGAGTTCGACATGCTGTTTGGGCCGGCCTACAAGGGCATCCCGCTGGGTGCGGTGGTTGCGGTCGAGTTGGCCCGAGCCGGGCGCAACGTGCCTTTTGCCTACAACCGCAAGGAAGCGAAGGACCACGGCGAGGGCGGCATGTTGGTGGGTGCGCCGTTGCAGGGCCGGGTGCTGATCGTCGACGACGTGATGTCGGCCGGCACCGCAGTGCGTGAGTCGATCGCATTGATCAAGGCTGCCGGCGCGATGCCGCACGCGGTCGCGATCGCACTGGACCGGCAGGAGATGGCGACCGAAGGCGGCCAGGATGTGCCGCGCAGTGCGGTGCAGTACGTCCGGAACGATTTGGGCATGCAGGTCGCCACGATCGCCAAACTCAGCGATTTGCTGCAGTATTTGGTACAGCAAGCCGATTCCGAACAGGCCGCTTGGCATGGTCGGGTGCTAGCCTACCGAGACCGTTACGGCGTTGACCGTGACGACTGAGGAGACGTCTTGTGAGCCGCATGTTGCCCTTGTCTGCTTTGACCTTCGCCATCGCTGCCGCGACGCTTGCGCCTGCGCTGCATGCGCAAGGCATCTACAGCTGCACCGACGGCAAGGGTCGCAATCTCACGTCCGACCGACCGATCCGAGACTGCATTGACCGGGAGCAACGCGAGTTGAACGCCAGCGGCACCACGCGGCGATTGGTCGGCCCTTCGCTGACCGCGCAGGAACGCGCGGTGGTCGAAGCGCGCGAGCAGCAGGCTTCGGAAGATGCGGCGCGCCAGGCCGAAGAACGCCGCCGCGATCGTGCGCTGCTGTCGCGCTACAAGAACAAGGGCGGCCACGATGCAGAGCGCAGCGAAGCGCTGACGCAGGTCGATGCGGTCATCCTGGCAGCGAAGAAGCGCGTGGGCGAGTTGGCACGCGAACGCGAACAACTGATGGCCGAAATGGAGTTCTACGTGAAGGAGCCGAACAAGGCACCCGCATCGCTGAAGCGCCAGGTCGCTGAAAACGAGCACAGCGTGGCGCTGCAGCATCGCTTCATTGGCGACCAGGATGCCGAGAAAACCCGCATCAACGCGCGGTTCGATGAAGAGCTTGGCCGCCTGAAGCCGTTGTGGGCGGCGCAAAGCGGCGGCGTGTCCTCGACGGCGCTCAGGCCAGCATCGACTTCAGCAACGCGTTGACTTGCGCCGGGTTGGCTTTGCCGGCGCTGGCTTTCATGACCTGACCTACCAGCGCGTTGAATGCCTTGTCTTTGCCCGCACGGAACTGCGCAACGTTGTCGGGGTTGGCTTTAATGACCGACTCAACCATCGCTTTGAGTGCCGCATCGTCGTTCATCTGACGGAGGCCTAACTTGTCGATCAGTGCATCGACGGATTCGCGGCCACAAACGTCCCACAGCGCCTCGAATACCTGTCTCGCGGCGTTATTGGAAATGGTATCGTCGGCGATGCTTGCGACAAGGATAGCCAGTTGCGCGGCTGGCACCGGCGATTCGTCGATTGACAATTCCTCTGCGTTCAGCCGGCGGTTGAGTTCGCCTGTGATCCAGTTAGCCACCAGCTTTGGCGCGCCGCAAGCGCGGGTTGCTGCTTCAAAGTAACGCGCGGTGGCTTGGGACTGCGTCAAAGCGGTCGCATCGTATTCACTCAACCCATGCACGCGCATGAAGCGCTCGGCCACCGCACGCGGCAGCTCGACCATCTCGCCGCGCAGCCGCTCAATCCAGGCGGCATCGATCATGAGCGGCGGCAGGTCGGGGTCGGGGAAATATCGGTAGTCGGCCGAGTCTTCCTTGCTGCGCATTGCGCGCGTCTCGCCGGTGTCGGGGTTGAACAGCACGGTGGCCTGCTGGATGGTGTGGCCGTCTTCGATCTGCTCGATCTGCCAGCGCACTTCGAAGTCGATCGCCTGCTGCATGTTGCGAAAGCTGTTCAGGTTCTTGATCTCGCGGCGTGTGCCGAGTTCTGCGCCGGGCCGGCGCACCGACACGTTCGCATCGCAACGGAACGAGCCTTCCTGCATGTTGCCGTCGCAGATGCCGAGCCAGGTCACCAGCTTGTGCAGCTCTTTGGCGTAGGCGACTGCCTCGGAGGAAGAGCGCATGTCCGGCTCGGTCACGATCTCGAGCAGCGGGGTGCCGGCGCGGTTCAAGTCAATACCGCTCATGCCGACGAAGTCTTCGTGCAGCGATTTGCCGGCATCTTCTTCGAGGTGCGCGCGCACCAGCCGAACCGATCGTTGCTTGCCTTCAAACTCGAACGCAATGTCGCCACCTTGCACCACCGGGATCTCGAACTGGCTGATCTGGTAGCCCTTGGGCAGATCGGGATAAAAGTAGTTTTTCCTCGCAAAAACGCTGCGCGGGGCAATGTGGGCGCCAATCGCGAGGCCAAAAATGATAGCGCGCTCAACCGCGCCACGGTTCGGTACAGGCAGGGTACCGGGCAGCGCCAAGTCAACCGCGCAGGCCTGCGTATTCGGCTCGGCACCGAACGCGGTGGCCGCGCGGCTGAACATCTTGGCCTGGGTCGAGAGCTGCGTGTGCGTTTCGAAGCCGATGACGACTTCCCAGCCCTGCACGAGTCTGGAGGCGGCGGCGGAGGAGGAGGGAGCGGAGGTGCTGCTCATGACGCAACCCCGGTGGGCCGGCGCAGATGAAAGTCGGTCGCTTGCTGCAGCCGGTGCGCAACGTTCAGCAGCTGCGCTTCTTCAAAGTAATTGCCGATCAACTGCAGCCCGACCGGCATGCCATGCGCGCCGAAACCGGCCGGCACACTCAAGCCGGGCAGGCCAGCCAGCGAAGCCGGCAGCGTGAAGATGTCGGCCAGATAGTTGGCGATCGGGTCATCGGCGATCTCTCCGAGCTTCCAGGCCACCGTCGGCGCGACCGGCCCGGCGATCACGTCGCAATCGGCAGCAAACGCGCGCTGAAAGTCGTCGGCGATCATGCGGCGGATCTTTTGCGCCTGCAGGTAGTAGGCATCGTAATAACCGTGCGACAGCACAAAGGTGCCGATCATGATGCGGCGCTGTACCTCGGGCCCGAACCCTTCCGTGCGCGACTTCAAGTACATGTCGGCCAGATCGGTGTAATCGGCCGCGCGGTGGCCGTAGCGCACGCCGTCGAAGCGCGCGAGGTTGCTCGACGCTTCGGCCGGTGCGATCACGTAGTAGACGGGGATGGCCAGCTCGGTCAGCGGCAGGGAAATCGGCACCAGCCGGGCGCCGAGTTTTTCAAGCTGCTGCAGCGCTTGGTCAACAGCGGCCTGCACATCGCTGTTCAGGCCCGCGCCGAAGAATTCTTTTGGCAGGCCGATCCGCAAACCTTCGATCGAATCGGCCAAGCTGCGCGAATAGTCCTCAGTCGGCCGGTCGATCGACGTCGCATCGCGGCTCAGGTCAGGCCCGCATATCGCCGACAACAGCAGCGCGCAATCTTCCGCCGTGCGCGCCATCACGCCGGCCTGATCCAGGCTGGACGCGAACGCGATCATCCCGTAGCGCGACGCGCGGCCGTACGTCGGCTTGATGCCGGTGATGCCGCAAAACGCCGCCGGTTGGCGCACCGAGCCGCCGGTGTCGGTGCCGGTGGCCGCAGGGCAGAGCCGGGCCGCCACGGCGACCGCACTGCCGCCGGACGAGCCACCGGGAACACGGCTCGTGTCCCACGGATTCTGGGCGGGGCGGAACGCCGAATTCTCGTTCGACGAACCCATCGCGAATTCATCGCAGTTGAGCTTGCCGAGCGTCACGGCGCCGGCTTGTCCAAGTTTCGCGACCACCGTGGCATCGAACGGCGAGCGGTAGCCGTCCAGCATCTTCGAGCCAGCGGTGGAGGCGAAATCCTTCGTGACGAAGATGTCCTTGTGCGCGATCGGCACGCCCAGCAGCGGCGCGGCATCGCCTGCGGCAATGCGCGCATCGGCTGCGCGCGCCTGGATCAGCGTGACTTCTTCGTCGATGGCCAGATAGGCACCCAGCGCGTCGTGCTTTCGGCTCCGGTCCAGAAAGTAGCGCGCCGCCTCGACGCTGGAGAGGTCCTTGTCGCGCAGCCGCGCAGCCAGTTGCACCGCCGTGCAGTCGGCCAGATCGGTCGTCATTCGATCACCCGCGGCACGAGGTACAGGCCGCGCTCTGTCGCCGGTGCGCTGCGCTGGTTCGCCTCGCGCGTCGACGGCTCGCTCACCACATCGTCGGCCAGCGGCGCAGCGACTTCGCGCAGGGTGGCCAGCGGGTGCGCGAGTGGCTCGACGCCATGGGTGTCGATTGCCTGCATCTTTTCGACCAGCGCAAACAGGTCGTTCAGTTGGGCAAGCAAGCGCGCCGACGCCTCGGGGCCAGGATCGAGCCGCGCGAGTTGGGCGACGCGGCTGAGTTGGGGAAGATTCAACGACATGGTGGGCGAACAACAGCAAAACGAAGCAAAAGCGCGGCGTTCCCATGCGCGTCGGCAGACCGCGCGCAGGGCCTTCGCGACAAGGGGATCAGTTATTATCCCGCCTTCGGCGCGCCCGGTTTCTGTTCAAGACAACCGGCCGCACACGCGCCGAACCTCCGCGCCCCAAGCCAAACGGTCGATGCCGACTCTGGCTTTCGCTCGGGCGCCGCGGCGGCACCAACAGAAAGTTTTCCCCATGTTCGGAGCATTCCGCCGCTATTTTTCGACCGATCTGGCAATCGACCTCGGCACCGCGAATACGCTGATTTTTGCGCGTCACAAGGGCATCGTGCTGGATGAGCCGTCGGTCGTCGCGATCCGGCATGAAGGCGGAACACACGGCAAAAAAGTCATTCAGGCGGTCGGCCACGAGGCCAAGGCGATGCTCGGCAAGGTGCCCGGCAACATTGAAGCGATCCGGCCGATGAAAGACGGCGTGATCGCCGACTTCGTCGTGACCGAGCAGATGATCAAGCAGTTCATCAAGATGGTGCATCCGCGCTCCGTCCTGCGGCCCAGCCCGCGCATCATCATCTGCGTGCCGTGCGGCTCCACCCAGGTCGAGCGCCGCGCGATCAAGGATGCGGCTGAGGCAGCGGGTGCGTCGGCGGTCTATCTGATCGAAGAGCCGATGGCCGCCGCGCTGGGTGCTGGCCTGCCGGTGGCCGAGCCCAGCGGCTCGATGGTGGTCGATATCGGCGGCGGCACCACGGAAGTCGGCGTGATCTCGCTTGGCGGCATGGTCTACAAGGGCAGCGTGCGGGTGGGCGGCGACCGGTTCGATGAAGCGATCATCAGCTACGTGCGGCGCAACTATGGAATGATGATCGGTGAGCAGACCGCTGAGCACATCAAGAAAACCATCGGCTCGGCGTTTCCGGGGTTCGAGATCAAGGAGCTGGAAGTCAAGGGCCGCAACTTGTCTGAGGGCGTACCGCGCAGCTTCAACATCTCATCCAACGAAGTGCTCGAAGCGCTGTCTGACTCGCTGAATCACATTGTGGTGGCGGTGCGCAACGCCCTGGAGCAGACACCGCCCGAGATCGGCGCCGACATTGCCGACCGCGGCATGATGCTGACCGGCGGCGGCGCACTGCTCAAAGGGCTGGACCGACTGCTGTCGGAGGAGACGGGCCTGCCCGTGCTGATCGCGGAAGACCCGCTGACCTGCGTGGTGCGCGGTTGCGGCATCGCACTCGACCGCATGGACCGGCTTGGTTTCATTTTCTCGAGTGACTAACTGGTTCTCCCCCAGCCTTCGCTCGCTGCGCTCGGCTTTCGGCTTCCCCCCACCGGGGGCGGCGCCTGCGGCCTGGCGGAGCCAGCTCCGCGGCCCCTGCTGGAATAGGCAGCGTTCGTTTCAATCTTGTGACTGCGCACCGAGCGCCATTGCCGTAAGCAACTGACAGGGCAAGCGGGCTCGGATAGAGTTTTCGTTTTCGGTCGGGCCGCTTCATGTGGCAGCCGATGCTGAAATCAGCCGATCAGGACATCCGGTTTCCCTTTTTCCTCGCCTGCACGCACGCCATGCCATTCGGTTCCGCTGAACCCAGCCAGACGCGCACGCATCAGCGCACGTCGGCGCGTTCGCGGCTGTATCTTTATGCGGCGCTTGGGCTGTTTTTGATGGTTGCCGATGGCCGCTTCGAGTTTGCGCGGCCATTGCGCGCGGCGCTGGCAACCGCGCTGTACCCGGTGCAGTGGCTGTTGCTGCAGCCGATCCGGCTCGTGCACGATGTGCGGGTCAGCGCGCAGACGCTGGCGCAGTTGCAGACGTCCGAGCGCCAAGCCCGGGAGCAACTGGCCGAGCAGTCCGCGCAGGCTCTGCAAGCGCAGCAGCTCGCCGATGAAAACCAGCAGTTGCGCAAGCTGCTCGGCCTGCAGCCACGGTTGGCCGCGACCGGGCAGGTCGCCGAGGTGCTGTACCTGTCGACCGACGCGTTCCAGCGCAAGGTGATCATCGCCAAAGGCCAGTTGCAGGGCGTGGCAGCCGGCTCGCCGGTGCTGGATGAACGCGGCGTGCTGGGGCAGGTCACGCGGGTCTACCCGCTGGTGGCCGAAGTCACGCTGCTGGTGGACCGCGCGCAAGCGATTCCGGTGCTCAACACGCGCACGCGCGCGCGCAGCGTGGCTTACGGCCAGCCGGCCGCTGTAGGGAGCGAAGGCGACACGCTCGAGCTGCGCTTCATGGCTGGCAGCTCAGATGTGGAGCCTGGCGATCTGCTGGTCACGAGCGGCGGCGACGGCGTCTACCCACCGGGCCTGCCGGTTGCCACCGTCGACCGGATCGACCGCCGCGCCGATGCATCGTTCTCGCACATCCAGTCGACCCCCGCAGCACGCATCGCGGGTGTGCGCTATGTGATGGTGCTGCAGCCGGTTGCCGGTCAGATGCCGCCGCGACCTGGCTCGGCAGACGATCTGTCTGGCCCCGGCAACACCAGCGCAGAGCGCAAGAAGGGACGCGGCCGATGAGGATGCTGGGCCAGCCCTTGCTGCTGCCGGCCAATCCGGTCTTCATCGGCGCGAGCCTGGCGGTGGCCTTTGCGCTCGGCATGGTGGAGACGATGGGTGGCTGGGGCGCGGCCGTCTGGGCGCCAGACCTGCTTGCCGTGGTGCTGCTGTTCTGGAGCGTGTACCAGCCGCGGCGCGTCGGCATGGGATGGGGATTTGCGCTGGGCCTGTTGATTGACGTGCATCAGGGCAGCCCGATGGGCCTGCACGCGCTGGCGTACATGGCGCTGTGCTTTTTCGCGGTCGCGCTGAACCGCCGGTTGATGTGGTTCAGCCTGCCGCAACAGGCGCTTCAGGTGCTGCCGCTGTTTGTAATTGCGCACGGGATCGAGCTGGCGTTGCGGATGGTCGTGGGTGGATCGTTCCCAGGCTGGTGGGTGCTGCTGGCACCGCTGCTGGAAGCGGCAATTTGGCCGGTGGCGGCGCTGGTATTGCTCGCGCCGCAGCGCTGGGCACCGCATCCCGATGAGAATAGTCCCCTGTGATTTATTCAGAGCAGGCTCCTTTTTCCAGGCAGCGTTTCGAGTCCGGCGCATGAACGAACTGCGCAGCGGCGTGGCCGAGCGGTCGCGCTTTCACGCGCGCATCGCGGTGGCCGCGTTGGTGGTGTTGCTCGGGTTTGGCTTGGTTGCGGCGCGCCTCGTGGTGCTGCAGGTCTCGCGCCACGAAGCGTTGACCGAGCAGGCCGAATCAAACCGCACAGCCGTGGTGCCGATCGTGCCCAATCGCGGCTTGATCATGGACCGCAACGGCATCCCGCTTGCGGTCAACTACAAGGCTTACACGCTCGAGATCACGCCGGGCAAGCTCGGCGGCGTGGGGCTGGACGCCACGATCGACGAACTCAGCACGCTGGTCGAGATTGAACCGCGCGACCGACGCCGTTTCAAGCGCCTGCTGGAAGATTCCAAAGGGCTTGAATCGTTGCCGATCAAGACGCGGCTGACCGACGATGAAGTCGCGCGCTTCATCGCGCAGCGCTACCGTTTTGTCGGCGTAGACGTGAAGGCGCGGCTGTTTCGCCACTATCCGTACGGCGAACTCGCCAGCCATGTGATCGGCTACATCGGCCGCGTCAATCAGCGCGAGAAAGACGCCATGGAGGAATGGTCGGAAGCCGCCCAGGCCAACTACCGCGGCACCGACTTCATCGGCAAGCTCGGCGTGGACCAAAGCTTTGAGACCGAGCTGCACGGCACCACCGGGGTGGAAGAGCTGGAGACATCGGCCGGCGGACACGCGGTGCGCATGCTCGACCGCAAGCCCGCCACGCCGGGCAACAGCGTGGTGCTGTCGCTTGACATCAAGCTGCAAAAACTCGTGGAAGACCTGTTCGGCGACCGGCGCGGCGCGTTGGTCGCACTCGATCCGAGGAACGGCGAAGTGCTTGCGTTCGTGAGCATGCCGCGCTTCGACCCCAACCTGTTCGTGACTGGCATCGACCATGCAAGCTGGAACGAGTTGAACGGCTCGATCGACAAGCCGCTGTTGAACCGGGCGCTGCGCGGCACCTATCCGCCCGGCTCGACGTACAAGCCGTTCATGGCGATGGCGGCACTGCAATCGGGCAAACGGGGGCCGGGCACGATCATCAACGACCGCGGTTCCTGGACCTTTGCCGGCCACACGTTTCGCAGCCACGGCGACCACGGGCTCGGGCCGGTCGACATGTATTCGAGCATCGTCAAGTCGAGCAATGTCTACTACTACTCGCTGGCCAACGAACTCGGTGTGGACGGCATCCACGATTTCATGGCGCCGCTCGGGTTCGGCCAGTACACCGGCATCGATCTGCACGGCGAGGTGCGCGGCATCTTGCCCAGCACCGACTGGAAGAAAAAAGCCTATCGGCGCGTCTCGCAACAGAAGTGGTATTCGGGTGAGACCATCTCGCTGGGCATCGGCCAGGGCTACAACAGCTTCACCATGCTGCAGCTGGCGCAGGCCACGGCCGTCCTGGCCAACGACGGCGTCAAGCACAAGCCGCAGCTTGTGATCGCGACCGTTGACCCGGTTACAGGAGAGCGCGTTGCAGTGCCGCCTGCGCCTGCACAGGACCTGGGCTACAAGCCGCAAAACGTCGCGGTGGTGCGCCGCGCAATGGTTGGCGTTACACAGGGCGGTACGTCGACGCGCGTGTTTGCCAATTCGGGCTATCAGTCCGGCGGCAAGACGGGCACGGCGCAGGCAGTCGGCATTGCTCAAAACGCGAAGTACGACGCCAGACGCATGGCCGAGCGGCAACGCGACCACGCGCTCTATGTCGCCTTCGCCCCGGCGGACAACCCGCGCATCGCGCTCGCGCTGGTGGTGGAGAACGCAGGCTTTGGCGCAGCGCACGCAGCACCGATCGCGCGCCGCGTATTCGACTATTGGCTGCTCGGCCAGTACCCGAATGCACAGGACATGGCAGCGGTCAAGGACGGCACGGCGTCGGCCCCGATCGGCAAGCCGCTCAATGCGGCCGACGTGCCCTGGATCGGGGACCCGGACCCCGTGTCGGCCGCCACCGCGCCATTGGCGCCTGCTTCGGCCGCCGTCTCTACCGCTGCCACGCAGGCTGCGCCGCCACCACGCAGCAAAAACCCGAACAAGCCGACCAACGGCGACCTGACCCGACGCGTGCGTGGGCAAGCTGCCCGGAGGCCGACTGCCGAAACGCCTGTGCTGTAGCGCGTCGGCGGCGTCTTCCCCGGCAGCAGCGCCTTGATGCCTTGATGATTGCAAGCGCGTGCACGGCCTCCAACAGCGGTCAACACCATCGCCCCTGGACCCAGCAGAGGCCGCGGAGTTGGCTCATCCAAGCCACAGGGCGTGAAGGCGGGGCTAACGCCACCACGCGTCCCAGGACGTTTTCACGATCAGTGCGCTGACCACGCCGATGAACACCACGCGCACGAACCCGGAGCCATGCCGCATTGCCATGTAAGTGCCCAACAAGCTGCCCACGATATTTGCAGCGGCAAGCATCAGCGCGAAATGCCACCAGACATGGCCGGTGAAGCCGAACAGCAGCAACGCCGCCCCGTTGGTCGCCACGTTCAGCAGCTTGGCCGAGGCGGAAGCATGAAGGAAATCGTAGCCCAGCACGCGCACGAACAGGAACACGAAAAAGCTGCCCGTGCCCGGGCCAAAAAAGCCGTCGTAGAAACCCACCAGCGCACCGATTGAACAAGCCGCGTATTTCTCGGCCCGGCCGTGCAGCCGCGGTGCATGGCTGCGGCCCAGTTCTTTCTTGGCCAGCGTGTAGATCAGCAGCACCACCAGCAGCACCGGCAATACATCGCGCAGCCGATCGGCCGGCACCACCGTGAGCAACCCCGCGCCGGCAAATGAAAACACGAAGCCGACGGCTGCAGCCGGCAACAGCACCGGCCAGTTCATCGCGACGCGTCGGCTGAATTGCCAAGTCGCCAACGTGGTGCCCAGGATGGACGCACTCTTGTTGGTGCCCATCAAGGTCGCCGGCATCGCACCCGGAAATGTCGCGAACAGCGCCGGCACCATGATGAGCCCACCGCCGCCCACCACCGCGTCGATGAAGCCGCCCAGCATGGAGGCGACCGAGAGCAGCAATAATTCCATCGGCCGATTGTCCCTGCTGAAACACGCGCTTACGCCGTGGCGGCCGCTGTATAGCTGTGCCTGCGGTCAGCCGCGTTTTGCGCTTTGCATCGGGCCCAAGAAAAAAGGCGCCGCACGATGTGCAGGCGCCTTGAAACAGAAATTCTTGTTATGTGCGTCCCGTCGGTGCGGGATTCTCGTTCGCAATCGTGTTTGTTTGTCTCCCCGAACCCTCGACGATCCAAGCCGGTAAAAGCCTGTTCGTGAGTGAGGGGAAGTGTAACGACCGCATGCAGGCTGGTCCATCAGGGTAACTACTCACGCAGGAACGCGATTTGCTCCAACAACCCTCAGGCGCTTCAGCGTTCGGCGGCTTCCATGATCCAGCGCGCGGCTTTCTCCGCGATCATCAGTGTCGGCGAATTGGTATTGCCACTCGTGATCGTCGGCATCACGCCCGCATCGATCACGCGCAGACCCTGCACGCCGCGCACGCGCAGCCGCGTGTCCACCACCGCACCCGCATCGCCGTCGCGCCCCATGCGCGTGGTGCCCACCGGATGAAAAATCGTGGTTGCGATGTCGCCTGCCAGCCGCGCGAGTTCTTCGTCGGTTTGAAACTCCAGCCCCGGCTTCCACTCCTGCGGCTGATAACGTGCAAGCGCCGGTTGCGCAACGATGTTTCGTGCCACGCGCAGCGAATCGGCTGCGACTTTGCGGTCCTCATCGGTTGACAGATAGTTGGGCGCAATTGCCGGCGCGGTGCGGAAATCAGGTGACGTGATTTGCACCGTGCCGCGGCTCGTCGGGTTCAGGTTGCAGACGCTGGCCGTGAACGCAGGAAACTTGTGCAGCGGCTCTCCGAACGCGCCGAGCGACAGCGGCTGCACATGAAACTCCAGATTCGGATGCGGCTGGTCAGCGGAAGACCGCGTGAACGCGCCGAGCTGCGACGGCGCCATGCTCATCGGCCCGGTTCGCTTGAATGCGAATTCGAGCCCGATGCGCACCTTGCCCGGCCACGAGCCGGCCAGCACGTTCAGCGTCTGCACGCCGTTGACCTTGAACACCGCGCGAATCTGCAGATGGTCCTGCAGATTCGCGCCCACACCCGACAGCACCGCCACCGGATCGATGCCGTGCCGCTGCAACAGATCGGCGGGGCCAATGCCAGACAACTGTAACAACTGAGGCGAGCCGATGCTGCCGGCCGACAGGATCACTTCACGATTTGCACGCACCGTGCTCATGCCGCGCCCATCCCACAGCTCGACACCGATGCAGCGCGGCTGCCCGTCTGGCTGTGCCTCAAACAACAGCCGCGTGGCCTGAGCGCCCGTGCGCAACTCAAAGTTCGATCGTCCCATGCAACCCGGCCGCAAGAATGCACGTGCCGTGTTCCAGCGCCAGCCCTTTTTCTGGTTTACGTCGAAATAACCCACGCCCTCATTGCTGCCCCGGTTGAAGTCGGTCGTGGCGGGCACCCCAGCTTCCTGCGCAGCCGCAGCGAACGCGTCCAGCACATCCCAGCGCAGCCGCTGCTTCTCGATCCGCCATTCGCCGCCGTGGCCATGAAACTGCGCGAACTCCGCATCCGACGGGTTGCTGTTGCCCGCATCGCCGCGGTAGTGATCCTCGTGCCGCTTGAAGTCCGGCAGCACCTGGTCCCAGCGCCACTCGTCATCACCGCAAGCATCAGCCCAAGCGTCGTAATCCCGCGCCTGACCACGCATGTAAATCATCCCGTTGATGCTCGAGCACCCGCCCAGCACCTTGCCCCGCGGATACCGCAGCACCCGTCCGTTCAGCCCCGCATCGGGCTCTGTCTGGTACATCCAGTCCGTGCGCGGGTTGCCGATGCAGTACAGATAGCCGACCGGGATGTGCACCCAGTGATAGCTGTCCTTCGGGCCGGCCTCGACCAACAGCACGCGCTTGGATAAATCAGCCGACAGCCGGTTGGCAAGCAGGCAGCCGGCGGTGCCGGCGCCGATGATGATGTAGTCGAAGTCGGGTTGGGTCATGGCCTGTTCGGTTGTTGGGCAAATGCCGCCCCGGTATGCTATCGGCCAAAAATCGAAGGTGGCTTTGGCGCCCCGCAGCAACCCAGGCATCGCATCTTCGTGCTAGCAAGAATGTAGCTAGAAATGAAGCTCAAACAAGCGGTCAAAGCCATTTGCTTCAAGAAAACAAGACCTACCCCTGCTCACCCGTGGACTGTGCAACAAAGTCGCCCGGATCTGGAACGCGTTATCAAACCGGCGGCATCTCCAACTCTCTGGAAGTGACGGAGCAGGCCAACTGGCTGCTGTTCCTGCATGGCTTGCATGAAGGCGATGCCGCGGGCTGCACCACGTTCGCACACCTCATGCGCGATGCGCGCTTCACACTCGCGCTTCTGGCCAGGGCGGTGGCCTGCTCGACACAATTCTTGGCAGACGAGCGTGACGCCGAGGGCGATTGGGCGTGGAGCGCTTTGCGGATGGGCGCAGCTAGCTATCGGAAACAGAGCAAACAAAGAACAACCTGCCCGACGTGGTTGTACGCTGGCGGGAACGCGCTGGCAGCGAACGAGCGCGCCCTCGTACCGCACAGAGCTTTTGCATGCCGAAGGTGGAGATCGAGGCGAATGGCCATGACCTGCGCCTTAACCGGTACCTTGGGCGCGGACGGTAGCGCCGATGTGGCTTCAATCGACTTCTGCACCTTGGTGATCTTCGTTGCCATAGATGCTCTGCTGGGTCACGCTATGCCTCGCGCACGAAATTCAGGACAGGCTTGGCGCGATCGCAGCCGCTTGCCTCTTTAGGTCGCCTTCTCGATGCGGCCGCCCAGGTAAGCCGCGCGCACTTCGTCGTTCGCCCACAGCTCGGCCGGTCTGCCCGAGGTGGCCAAGTGACCGGTCTCGAGCACGTAGCCGCGGTCGGCGACCGACAGCGCCATACGCGCGTTCTGCTCGACCAACAGCACCGTCGTGCCGCGCCGTCGGATCTCTCCGATGATGGCGAACACCTTCTGCACGATCACCGGCGCAAGGCCGAGCGACGGTTCGTCGAGCAGCAGCAGCCGCGGCTTGGCCATTAATCCGCGTGCGACCGCGACCATTTGCTGCTGTCCACCGGACAGCGTCCAACCGAGCGCGTCGGCGAAAGGCCGGATATCGGGGAACAGATCGAACATCTCGTCCGACTCTTTTATCAGCACGCTCTTCGCGATGCGGCCGCGATTCGATGCGCCTCCGAGCATGATGTTCTCGCGCGCCGACAAGCCGGGAAAAAGGCGGCGTCCCTCCGGGACGTGGGCGATGCCGAGCCGGACGATCGCTTCCGGGCCAAGTGTCGTAATCGAACGGCCGTCGAAGCGGACATCGCCGCCTGCGGGCTTCAGCAGCCCTGAGATCGCGCGCAAGGTGGTCGACTTGCCAGCGCCGTTGGCACCCAGCAAGGTGACAACTTCACCGGCCTCGACCGCCATCGACAGGCCGTGCAGCGCCTCGATCTCGCCGTAGCGCACCACCAGATTGTCAAGTGTGATCAGGGGCATCGGGTTCGCTTCCCAGGTAGGCAACGATCACGTCGGGCTGGCGCAGCACCTCCGCCGCCACGCCATCGGCGATACGCCGGCCGAAGTTGAGCACCGTGATGTGCTCGGCGACTTCCGTGACCAGGGTCATGTCGTGATCGATGATGAGGATCGTCAGACCTTCCGCCGCAATGCGCTTCAGCAGATCCTGCAGGGCGAGCTTCTCGGTGGAATTAAGGCCGGCAGCGGGCTCGTCGAGCAACAGCAGGCTTGGATTGCCAGCGAGTGCGCGCGCGATCTCGATCAGCCGCTGATGCCCGTAGGAGAAGCCGGTAACGAGTTCCTGCGCCCGCGCTTGAAGACCCACGAAGGCGAGCGCGGCGCGCGCCCGCTCGACCAGCGCCGCGTGGGTCGAGCCGACGTCGTTGCCCGGATGCTCGGCGCCGACGATGACGTTCTCCAGTGCCGTCATCGAACGAAACAGCCGAATGTTCTGGAACGTGCGGCCGAGGCCTGCCGCAGTGCGCGCGTGCGGCGGCATTTGCGACAGATCGCGACCGCCGAGCAGGATGCGGCCAGCGGTCGCGGCGTATAGGCCGGACAGCACATTGAGCGTCGTCGTCTTGCCCGATCCGTTCGGGCCGATCAGAGCATGAACGCCGCCGCGCCGCACCGTGAACGACACCGCATCGACCGCCTTCAGGCCGCCGAAGTGCTTGCTGAGTGCCTGCACCTCGAGCGCAGCGGTGGCACCGTCACCCGTCGGCGCAAGCCTCAGTGGCGCTGGTGCGTCGACGAACGGCGGCGGCGCGAGCAGCCGGCGAATACCCTGCTGCACGAAGCCCCAGATGCCATCGGGCATGTAGCGCACGATGAGAATGATCGCGAGGCCGTAGATCGCGAGGTACAGCCCGGGGATGCTCTTGAGGAACCGCAGGCTCTCAGGCAGCACGATCAGCAGTGCAGTACCAATCACCGCGCCGACCGGCGATGCAACGCCACCGACCAGCACCATCGTCATGAAAACGATCGACTCGGCAAAGCTGAATTGATCCGGGCTCACGTACGAGAAGCCACCAGCGAAAAGGCTCCCGCCGATGCCGCCGAGCAGCGCCGAGATGCTGAACGCCGCGACCTTCGTGCGGTAGACATTGATGCCTGCGACTGCGGCAGCCAGTTCGTTGTCGCGTACGGCACGCATCGAGCGGCCCAAGGGCGTTTCCGGTAGCCGCCAGACGAGGTAGCCGATGAGCGCCGTCGTAGCCACGCACAAGCCCACATACGCATGCGCCGATTCGAACAGCGGTGGGCGCTGGATGCGGCCCACGCCGTCGGGCCCATGCGTGACCAAGATCCAGTTCAGCATGACCAAGGTGACGATTTGCTGGAAGCTGATCGTCACCATCGCGAGGTAGTGGCCTCCGAGGCGTAGCGTCGCGCTGCCGAGGAAGGCGCCAAGCACGATTGTGACAGCCGAGCCGATGGCAAGCGCGACCCAGAAGTTCAAATGCAGGTCGGCGGTGCCGAGGCCGATGGCGTAAGCGCCCAAGCCGAAGAACGCTGCCTGCGCCAGATTGATCTGCCCGCACAGACCCAACACCACGGTCAGGCCGAACACGGCAACCGCGAAGCTCGTCGTCTGCACGAGGATGTGCAGCGTGTAGTCGGTCATCGGCACGAGCACGACCACAGCCACCAACACGGCGACGACCCCGACATAGGCAACGCCGCCCGCGAGCCGACGTGGACGCAGCGGCGACGCAGCCACCTAGGCTTTCTCCGCTACACGTTCGCCAAAGATGCCCTGTGGCCGGAAGACAAGGAACGCGGCCAGCACGAGAAATGCAAAGCCGTCCTTGTACGGCACCGAGATGTAGGCGGCGCCGAAGGTCTCGATGACGCCGAGCGCAAGCCCGCCGATGATCGCGCCCTTCACGTCGCCGAAGCCGCCGATGATGGTGGCGGCGAAAGCCTTCAGCGCGATCGCCGTGCCCATCTGGATCGACACGAACAGGATCGGCGCCACGAGGATGCCAGCCACGCCGCCGAGCAGCGCCGAATAAACGAAGGTCAACATGATCATCGTCGCTACCGGAATGCCGACCAGCGCCGCCATTTCCTTGTCCTGCGACGTCGCCTGCAGCTTCTTGCCGAGCAACGTGTGTTCGAAGAGCCAGTAGTTGAACGCGACGAGCACCAAAGTCACGCCCATGATCAGCAGGTACTGGCTGTCGAGGAAGACCGACCCCACCTGGATGCCCTGCGTTTCAAACAATGGCGGCACCACCTGCGGTTGCGGGCCATAAAGTGCGAGCACGGCGTTCGACATGAAGATCGATGCGCCAATGGTTGCGATGATCACTGGCAAGAACGTGCGATTGCGCAGTGGGTAGTACACGCCGAGGTTGAAGACCACACCGAGCAGCGCCATACCGGCCAGCGCAGCAAGGAACGACCAGCCGTACGGCCACTTCAGATCGACCGCGAAGATGACCATCAGGTACGCTGCCACCATTGAGAACTCGCCTTGCGCAAAGTTCACCACGTTGGTTGCGCGAAAGATCAGCACGAAGCCCAGCGCAACCAACGCGTAGACCGCGCCAATGCCCAATCCGGTGAAGAACAGCTGAAGGACGAGATCCATCAGCTTCTCACAACGACAGCTTCTCAGCCGAGTTGGGCGCGGCCCGACGGCTCATCACGCTGCACGCCAGCGCCGATCAGGACGCCGACTCGATATGCTTGTCGAAGACGATCACACCCTTCTCATTGCGCACGATGTTGTAGCCGTGCAGGCCGTCCCCACTGGCATCAAAGTTGTACTCGCCCTCGGCGCCCTGGTGTTTCTTGATCGACAGGATCGCCTCGCGGATCGCCTTCGGGTCGGTCTTGCCGGCCTTGTTGATCGCCATCGCCAAGACGGTCACCGCATCGTAGGTCCAAGATGACTGGATGTCAGGCGCCGCGCCGGCCGCCGCGCGATATAGCTTGCCGAAGGTGCGCGCCGCGTCGCTCGATTCCTCGGCGTAGTCGGTAACGCCATAGGTGCCGTAGAGCGCCGGCCCGGCAAGCCTCAGTGCGGTGACCGAAGTGATTGTCGGCGAGCCGACGTAAGGGATATTGACACCGAGCTGGCGTAGCTGACGCGCGAACACGCCGATGTCGTTCTCGAACGTGAAGTACGACCCCAGGATGTCGGCGCCCGACTGCTTGATGGCCAGCACCACCGGTGTGAAGTCCTGGCTCTGGTTGGCATAGCCCTGATCGAGCGCAACAGTCGCGTCGTCGAGCTTGCGGAGCGCCGCGATGAGTGCTTTGCCTCCAGCAGTGCCAAAGGCGTCGGTCGAGTGCACGATGGCCCACTTCTTCTTGCCGAGCACCTTGACGCCGTATTCGGCGATGACGCTGGCCGAATACGAGTCGTTCGGCCGGAAGCGGAACAGCCAAGGGTTGTCCATATGCGTCAGGTTCGGATCGGTGCCGCCGATCATCACCGGTTTGCCGACCTTCAGCACATCGGGCGCCATCGCGTGAGTCTGCGTGGAGCGGATCGAGCCAATGAAGGCGACGATGTCGGTCTGCGCCGCGAGCTTTGAGAAAGCGAGCACGATGCCCGGGTTGGTCGTCTGATCGTCTTCGACGATCAATTCGAGCTGCTTGCCGAGCACCCCGCCGGCCTTGTTGATGGCGTCGATCGCGATGCGTGCGCCGATCTGCGCATATTTCCCAGACTCGGCGGCCGGGCCCGTGACCGGCGAGCACATGCCGATCTTCAAGGTCGCGCCTTGCGCGGATGCTCGCCCAACGAGGCCCGGCAGTCCTAAGGCAGCGGAGACTGCTGTAGTGAAATGGCGGCGTGAGAGGTGCATGGTTATCTCCTCGTTCAGCTTTCGATCTGCGATCGAAGTTACCTGAAGTCAGCTCCTATTGCAAATCGCGCCTGCGATAGGGTGTCACCTTTCAAACTGGAATCGGCGGTGGCACAGCGGCTGCAAAAAACGGAAGGGCTGTTTAGGGCGTGATGTCGATGAGGTCATGAACTATGGTTCGTACGATGAAGCACGGCCTTGCGCGGCTTGATGCGTTGTCAGTGTCGGCGCGGCTGTACCTTGACCACAGCCAGTTTCGTGCGCCGCCGCCGCAAGAAGTGCCTCGGGCATTGGGTGACCTCGAGGACTTTTTGCATGAGTCCGTTGGCCTGCCGCCGTTGCACGCGAAGATGGACGTGGTGCGCAAGTTGGGCAACAACGCCGTGCACCAAGCACGGCCGCTTTCATCGCAAGAGGCGCTGACGGCCCTGCGCGAACTGTTTTCCACCGCGTGCTGACTTGCGCGCCAGTGCGCGCGAAACGTGGCGGCTCGGCCTGCTGATACGTTGCAGGTTCGCGCTGAGTTGTTGCCACGGCCGATCAACCTGGAAGCCCTTAAGCAGCAGCAGGCGGTTAGTCGAGAAGCAGAGACCGAGGCGCAACAAACCCTGCAGAAAAAAGCAGAGCAACTGGCCGAAGTGACGACCAGTTGCGCGTGGAAGTGGCTGCCGTGAAGGCACCCAACGCTGCACAGTCCGCAACCACCCATGACTGGGACGAAGATGCCACCACGCGCGATCTATTCGTCGATCTCGTTTGCAAGGAAGCGGGCTGGGCGCCGGGCAATGCACGCGATCGTGAATTCAAAGTCAGCGGCATACCCCGAACCAAGTGCGATGGCACCGCCAAGGACTATGTCGACTATGTTGTATAGGGTTCGCGCTGGCACAGATCTAGCAATTGTTGGTCGCGCAGGACGGACTCGCGCTCAACGCCGGTTGATGAACGCCGATCGGTCCATTACTTCGCCGTCGGCATCACAAACTCCGCCCCCTTCGGCGTGCTCTGCGGCCAGCGCTGCATGATCGACTTTTGCTTGGTATAGAAGCGCACGCCTTCTTCGCCGTAAACGTGCATGTCGCCGAACAGGCTGCGTTTCCAGCCGCCGAAGCCGTGCCAGGCCATCGGCACCGGAATCGGCACGTTGATGCCGACCATGCCGACCTGCACTCTTCGTCCGAACTCACGCGCCACATGGCCGTCGCGCGTGAAGCAGGCAACACCATTGCCGAACTCGTGCGCGTTGACGAGGTCCAGGGCTTCGCCAAAATCCTTCACGCGCACACAGGCCAGCACCGGGCCGAAGATCTCCTCCTTGTAGATGCGCATGTTGGGCTTCACGTCATCGAACAGCGTGCCGCCCATCCAAAAACCCTTGTCGCAATCCTTGCCCACGTCCGAGCCGCGGAACTTGCGGCCGTCGACCACCAGCTTGGCACCCTCTTGTTCGCCCACCGCGATGTAGCTGGTGATCTTTTCGTGCGCAGCGGCTGTGACGATCGGGCCCATTTCGGCGTCGAGTTCAATGCCGTTCTTGATCTTGAGCGTGCGGGCACGCTCGGCCAGTTTGGGGATGACCTGATCGGCCGCATCACCGACCAGGACGGCCACCGAGATCGCCATGCAGCGCTCACCAGCCGAGCCGTAGGCCGAGCCGATCAATGCGTCCACCGCCTGGTCGATGTCCGCATCGGGCATCACCACCATGTGGTTCTTGGCGCCGCCGAGCGCCTGCACGCGCTTGCCGTGGTGCGCGCCGGTCTCGTAGATGTAATTGGCAATCGGCGTGGAGCCGACAAAGCTGATGGCTTTGACATCGGGGTGTTCAAGCAGCGCATCGACTGCTTCCTTGCCGCCTTGGACCACGCCGAACACGCCGTCCGGCAGGCCAGCTTGTTTCAGCAGATCGGCGATCAGCAGCGAGGGGCTCGGGTCGATCGGGCTCGGCTTCAAGATGAAGCAATTTCCGCAAGCAATCGCCACCGGAAACATCCACATCGGCACCATCACGGGAAAGTTGAACGGCGTGATGCCGGCCACCACGCCGAGCGGCTGGCGCAGCGTCCAGTTGTCGATGCCGGTCGATACTTGGTCGGTGAAATCGCCCTTCAGCAACTGCGGAATGCCGCAGGCGAACTCGACGATGTCGATGCCTCGCGTGACTTCGCCCTGCGCGTCGGTGAACACCTTGCCGTGCTCGGCGGTGATCAGGTGCGCCAAGTCATCGCGGTGCTCATTGAGCAATTGCAGAAACTTGAACATCACGCGCGCGCGACGCAGCGGGGGGGTGTCAGCCCAGACGGGGAACGCGGCAACTGCTGCTGCCACGGCCCGGTCGACGTCCGCGCGGCCTCCAAGCGCGACTTGCGCTGTCACAACGCCCGTCGCAGGATTGGTAACGGGTTGGGTGCTGGCGCCTTCGCTGTGGAAGCGGTTGCCGGCGATGTAATGATCGATAGAGGCGGTGGTCATATGCAACAGAGCCACTGAGCATGGCTGATAAGTGAAGAATCGGAATCGATCAGTATCGTCAAAACGCGCGCGCCGGCAAAGGCGCATCGGCCCCTCTCGGCCACAGCACCCAAAGCTTGAGCGGCTGTTTCAAGCGACCCGCAAGCTCCGCGGCCTGGGTGCCCCAGCCCGCAAAATAATCGGCCCGCACAGCCCCGGTGATCGCACTGCCGGTGTCCTGCGCGAGCACCAGCTTTTGCAGATTCGCAGTTTGGCCCGATGACGCGAGCCAGACCGGCGTGCCGTACGGAATGCTGGTCGGGTCGACTGCGATCGAGCGGCCCGGGGTCAGCGCAACGCCTTGCGCCCCTTTCGGGCCGAACATGGCTTCTTGCGGGCCCAGAGGTTCCTCGCGGAAGAACACCACGCGTGGATTGGCCCACAGCATTTCCTGCACGCGCTCCGGGTTTCGCACCACCCAGGCTTTGATGCCGGGCCAGGTGCCGTCGCGGATGGCACCTTGATCGAGTAGCCAGCGGCCGACGCTCATGTACGGTTGATCGTTGGTCGCGGCATAGGCCAGGCGTACCAGTTTCTGGCTGCCGTCGGCTTCCGTGATGCGCACGCGCCCAGAGCCCTGGATTTGCAGCACCAGCGCATCGATCGGGTCGGACAGCCACGCGATCTCTCGGCCAGCCAGCGCGGCGCGTGCTTGCGGCAAGGTCTCCATTTGCTGGCGCGTGAACCAGGGGCGGCGCGGCACGAGGTCAGCCGGTGGCCGATACAGCGGCACCGCAAAGCCGGCCAGCGGGGTACGCGAGCCTTCCAGGACTGGCTCGTAATAACTTGTCAGCAGGCCGTCGCTGGCGCCTGAAACCGGCTCGACCCGATACGGCTGCAACCGGGCCATCATCCAGTCGCGCTGCTCATCGGGCGTGCCGATCGACAGGCTGCGCACCTCGGTGCAAAGCGGCGCAAAGTTGGGCCCCGGGCGCTCGCAGCTTTTGATCCAGGCATTCCATGCTTCGAACAATTGATCCTCGCCCCAACCAGGCAGCTCCGCCCAGTCGACTGCGGTCCAGCGGCTGCCGCCACGGCCCTGCAGTTGTGGCGGCAACGGTGTGCTGCGCGGGCGGGGCGTCTCTGCGCGCGGTGCGGCTTCCGGTGCCGTGGGTGGTGCGGAACCGCACGACGCCAACAGCGTTCCTACAATGAGCAACGTCGCAAGCAGAGGGAACAATCGATTCATGTGGGTGATTTTGCTCGAAGCCGCCGGCGCGATGGTGCTGCTGGTGCTGATCGTCTGGTGGACGATGTTCAGTGGCCGGGACAAAGGCGAACTGCGCGCGGAGTCGTCTGAGCCAAAGCCGGAACAGTCCAAAGCCGTGCCGCAGCAAGAGGACGTGAAGCCTCCAGAGTAGTCGTTCGATTGCGGTTTCAGGCTGGCCGATCCCACCGCCGGTATCGGTGCAACAGCGGTCAGTGCCCAGAATCGGCCGCCATGGGGGGGCCAGCTTGCACTTCATCTGGATTGGAGCGGCCCGTCACTTTCGTGATGCGCGGATCGCTCCAGGTGCCGTCGATCTGAAACACGCGCGTGGCCGCACGCGATAGCGGTTTGCGCAGGAAATACTGCGCCAAAAATGTGCCCAGCCCGAGCGCCGGATTGATCGCGGTGGCCACCAGCGCGGCGGTGCCGGCATCGATCTCCGGCACCACCACGACTTTGAGCGACTGGGTTTCGGCTTCGATGTCGGCGAGGCCGTCCATCAGCACCGCAGCACTTGCACCTTTCATCTGCAAGTTGTTGCTGCTGGCCACGCCGCGTTGAACCAGCACGTCGCCGCGCACGAAGTCGAACGCAAAGCCGGAACTGAACAGGTCGCGAAAGTCAAGCGATAACCGGCGCGGCAGCGCCTGCAGACTCAAAACGCCCAGCAGCTTGGCAAAGCCCGGCTCGACTTTCAGGAACTGGCCAGCCGCCACATCGAGGTGAAACCGTCCCCCGAGCGTCGGATAGTCGAACGCCATCGGAGAGCCGTTCCAGACCAGCCAACCAAGCATCTCGCCGCGGCCTTGTCGCACCACATCCTTCATGCCGAAACGCTCGAGCAACCGGCCCGAGTCGTTCAGGTCAAGCTTGAAGTCGAGCGCGGTGCGCGGCTTTTCGTCTCGGGCTGCCGACCCAACGCCGGCCGTCGGCGGCTGCGTCCACTTGCCTTGCGCGGTGAATGTGGCTTCCGGAACGGTCAAAACCAGCTTTTTCAGCGACCACTCGCGGGCTGCACCAGACTCAGCGGGTTGGTTCACCGCGTCGATCTCGAGCCGACCCAGGTCGCGGCCCTGCAGCTCGAACCGATCGACCACCACATCGAGCGCTGGCAACTCTTCGGTTGCGGCGGTCACGGCCCCGGCCCCGGCCCCGACCCGAGGCGACACCGCCGATGACGCCAGCACAACGTCGGGATTGGCCAGCCGCAGCCGGCTCAGGCGCGCAAGCAACCGGCCCGGCCCGCCATCGGCGCTCTCCCGAAACTCGAGCCGTCCGGCCAGCTCATCGGCCTGCGCCGTGCTGCGCCAGACCGTGCCTTCGCGCGTGCCGTCGAGCGACAGCCGGTGCAGCGCAACGTTCTCGCTCGCGAACGTGCCGACGCGCGCCTGCCACTGGCTCGGCCAATAGCTGCGCATGTTTGCTGTCGAAGCAGCAGCGGGGCTGGTGGTAGCGGATGGCTGGCCGCTCTTGCGCCCGGCCGCTGGCTCGGGGGCGTGCTGCCATGCTGCCAGCGCGTCGTTCCATCGGCCTGGCTCGAACCGTGCCAGCTCCACATGCGCGGCGACACCGGACGCGGGCAGCGCGTGCACGGCGGCTGCAGGCGACCCGAGCGCGACGCTGCCGCGCAGCACCCGGGCACCGTCGGTATGCAAGGCGCGCCGATAGTCCAGCGACGCCACATCGCCCAGGCGCAACGCCAGGCGGTCTTGCGCAACCGCGCCCGCCCGCTCGGTGAACACCGGCGTGTTCTCGTAGCGCAGCGCCAGCGCCGTCTCGGCCGATTTGCCCAGCGGTGCTGGCAACTCGATGGCCAGCCCGCGCAGATCGCTGGTGACGGTCAGCTCGGTACCGCCGCGCAATACACGGAGCTGCGCGTCGTAGTCGGCTGCGCCGTTCAGCGCTTGGGCGATTTGTGCAAGCGGGCCCGCGTTGGGTGCGGCGCGCAGGCCTTGCGCGCTAGCCGTGCCGCGCGCGCGTACTTCGACCAGCGCAGTGGCGGGGCCGCTGTCGCTGCGCGGTGCTGTGGTGCTGCCGCCTTCGATGTGCACCGGCCCGCCGAACAACTGCGCGTCAAGGCCATTCAACTGAAAGCCGCGCTCGGTAAAGGCGATGTCGCCGTGCACACGCTTCAGCTCCAACCCGTCCGCATCCATCCGCAAGTCGTTGCCGGCCAACGTCAAACTGCCCTGCACGGTGGCACGCTCGATCTGCTCGATCGGCAGGTTGAGCTGAACCTTCAGCTGCGCGTTGCCACTGCCGCTGGCGGTGCGCAGCGCCTGATCGAGCATCGCGTCGAGCGGCGAATTGCGCATCCCATTCAACAGATCGGACAGCGGCGCCTGCGTGCTGGCGTCCACCCGCACGCGTGGCTGGTCGAAGTCAGCGATCGACGCGCTGGCTGCTCCAATGGGCAGACCGGACGCGCCGCTGCCCAATCGACCGCGCGCGCGGTTCACCTGGAGTGAAGTGCGTTCCAACACCAGTTCGCCGTTCAACTGCGTCAACGGCGGCCAGGGCATTTCACCGGCGGGCTGTGTGCTTGGCGGTGCGTAAACGAACGTGGTGTCACGCAATTGCGCCACCAGCCGGAACTGTCCCCGCTTCGCATCCACATAAGGGAAGTCACGCAGCGCCCCCTTGACCTGGAAGCGGACCGCGCTGGTGCTGCCGGCTGATAGTGCGTCGCGCAGATAGCGCCGCACCGGCCCGGGCAGCTCCAGCGGCAGATAGCGGTGCAGCCGCGCGACGTTGCCGCGCTCCAGGTTGCCATCAAGCTCGATCGACCCGGGGGAGCCGGTGGCGGCAGCCGCAGGGCTCGCTTTCTTCGGGGGAGCCGTAGGGGTGGGCGTGGGTGTGGACGTGGGCGTGTCGCTGCGCCAGCGCACCCGCGCGCTGCCGGCGGTGTCGGCGTTGGCAAACTTCAGATCCGGCGCGGTAACTTCCCATTGGCCATCGCGCCGTTGCCAGGTCACGGCGGTGCTCAACTGCGCAAACGGCACGGTCGGCTCCTCGAAGATGCCCGGAAACGTTGCGGTGCCTGCGGTCATGCGCAACGTGGCCTGGCCGCCGTCCTGATTCAGGTCGAACGCGATGTCGGCGCCGCTCAAGCCCGGCACGCCGGGGTTGCTATGAACGCCGGCACGCGCTGCGGCCGGCTGCGCTGCGAATTCGATGCCACGCGCATGGCCGCTTGCCTGAAACCGCAGCGGCGGAAACACCTGCGGTGGGCCATTCCAGCCGATGTCCAACCCATCGATCACGCCTTTCGGGGCGAGCCGCGTCAGCGTGGCGCGCACATCGGCCGTCAACGGCAGGCTGCGCGCAAAGCCTGCCAGTTGCGTGAGATCGATCCGGTCGGCGCTTAGGGTGCCGGCATTGCTTTGGGCTGACTGCCCATGCTGATGGCTGAACTTCAGCTCAGAGCCAGGCCAGCGTTCGCCGCGGCCGTCGACCAGCACCAGTTGGCGAGCATGCCACGCGCTGCCGCCGTCAAGGCGCTGCCAGTCAAGCCGGCTGCCCAGCTGCTGCACTGCCAGAGGCGCCGCCGTGTCGGGCAGTTGCAGCGCCAAGTCCGCCACGCGTACGTCAGCGCTTGCGTTCAGCCAATCGGAGTTTCGTAATTCGGCCCAGAAGCGCAGCGCCACCTGTCCGCGCTGGGGCACCGGGGCGATGCCGGCAAGGGTGGCCAGCGCAGCCAGATCGGTGGGCGGCAGGTCGGCGTAGACGTGACCGTTCCATTTAAGCCAGCGGCCTGCCTGCATGGTGAGCAGCGGGGCCCGCAGCTGAGCGATCAATGTGAGTGAGGAATCGCCCGAACTGCCTGTGTTGCGGCTGGCATCGAGCTGTGCATCCAGCCGCACGGCATGGCGCCGACCCCGGTTGCGCAGCACCAGCCGCAGGTCGTCAAGCCGCAACATCGCCGCGTCTGCCTTGTGCCTGGACGCATCGATCGGCCCCGACGCATCCACGGCAGCGCTTACCCGCACGCTGCCGTGCTCGATCAGCAGCTCAGGCTGGGCCAGCAGCCAGGCGATCGCGTCGTCACCACCGCTGTCGGTCGACGACTTGACGGCGTCGGCGCCGCCGCCGAGCCGCAAGCTGCCGAGCGCCAGCTCCCCATTGGACTGCCGCGTCAGATGCACCTTGGGCTGGTCGACCGCGATGTGCTCGACGCCCAGCCGCCATAGCGACAGCGCCGACACCGACACCCGGGCCCGGGCGATCGTCAGGGGCGCGGTGCCGTCCGCACCGAGCAACGCGATATCGCTCAAGTCGAACGACGGCAGCAACCCCGAAGAATGCGCAGTGATACGACCAATCCGCAGCGGCATGCCGAGCGACTGGGAGGCACGTGTCTCCAGCCAGGGACGCCACTGATCGATTCGCGGCACAATGAATCCGTGCAACAAGGCCGCCGTCAGGCCCAGCGCGAGCCAACTGCCGAGCGCGGTTGCGAATAGCCAGCCGCTCAAACGTGCGTAGGTTCGCAGGGCGCGCGACGGGGTGGCTGGAGGGACTTCGTTACGCATTCAGTGCAGGAAAACTACAGCGGAAATTATGACCTTTGACCGCAGCATGGCAGTACTGCCATCGGCGCCGCCTGCTGCAGGGACTACGGTCCTGCACAGCCGCTTCATCCAGCGCCTGCACCGCCGGTATGCCCAAGAGCTGAACTGGTTGCCGGCGGGTGTCCCGACGCAAGCCGTGTTGCAGACCGCGTTCGACGCGTTGCGCGCACGGGGCGACGACCTGGCGGTGGCCTTGCGCGTATTGCGCCAGCTGACGATCGAACGGCTGGCACGGCTCGATTGCGAGCAGCAGGCCGAACTGTCGGTGATTACCGCCGGCATGACGGATTTGGCCGAGTTCACGCTGGACCAAGCTGCGACCGAAGCGCAAGCGCAACTCGACGCGCTGCACGGCGCGCCGCTGGAGTCCCGCGGCCGCCGCGTGCAGTTGTGGGTCGTCGGCATGGGCAAGCTCGGCGCGCGCGAGCTGAATGTGTCGAGTGATGTGGACTTGATCTACGTCTATCACGCCGACGGCGAGACCGCTGGCAACCCAGCGGGCGAAGGCTGCATCTCCAACCACGAATATTTCAGCAAGGCCGCGCAACGCATCGGGCGGCTTATCGGCGACACGACCGAACATGGCTTCGTGTTCCGCGTTGATCTGGCGTTGCGGCCGAATGGCAATTCGGGGCCGGCTGCGATTTCGCTGCCCGCTTTGGAGGAATACTTTCATGCGCACGGCCGCGAATGGGAGCGCTTTGCCTGGCTGAAAAGCCGCGTGGTTGCGCCGCGCGCCTGCGTCGAAGACGGCGGCGCGCAGGCGCTGCGCGGTGCGGTGCTGCCGTTCGTGTTCCGGCGCTATCTGGACTACAACGTGTTTGATGCGCTGCGTGTGCTGCACCGGCAGATTCGCGAACACGCCGCCAAGCGCTGCGCGGGACGGCCCGACCGTGCGAATGACGTGAAGCTGTCGCGCGGCGGTATCCGCGAGATCGAGTTCATCGTGCAATTGCAGCAGGTGGTGCGCGGCGGCCAGTACCCGGAGCTGCGCACACGCCCGACGCTGCAGGCGCTGCACCGACTGCAGGGCGCCAGTTTGATGGCGCCAGCCACGGCGACGGCACTGGCCGCCGCCTATGTTTTCTTGCGCCGGGTCGAGCACCGCATCCAGTACCTGGACGACCAGCAGACGCATGTATTGCCGACCCGCGACGACGACCTGTCGTGGATCGCGCAGACGCTGGGCTACGAAGACAGCAGTGATTTTCTGGAGCAGCTCGATTCGCACCGCGAGCGTGTAGCGCGCGAGTTCGACATGTTGCTCGGCGGCGCATCCCACCCGTGCCTCAGCGGCCTGTGCAATCTCGGCCTGGAAGGGGCGCAACCGACGGTGTTGCTGCTGGAAGGCCTGCTCGGCCAGCTGCCGCCCGCCGTCGCCACGCGCGTGGCGCTGTGGCAGGACAACGCAAAAGTGCAGGCACTGCGCGACGACGCGCGCACGCGGCTGCTGCGCATCGTGCAGCGCACGTCGCAGTGGCTGCTGGACGGCAGCGTGAACGAAATCGGTGCGTTGCGGCTGATCGACTGGATCGAACCGCTGCTGCGTCGTGAGAGCTACCTGGCGCTGCTGCTGGAGCGACCCGTGGTGCACCAGCGCTTGCTGCATCTACTGGGCGCGGCCAAATGGCCCGCGCGTTATCTACAGCGCCATCCGGGTGTGATTGACGAACTGGCCAACGACGCCATGCTGCAGCAGCGCTTCGCGCCCGCCGACTATGAGCGCGAACTGGAAGCACGCCGCGCGTCGCTTGCCGTGACCGACCAGGACGATGAAGAGACGCTGATGAACGTGCTGCGCCGCGCCCATCACGCGGAGCTGTTTCGCACGCTGGCGCGAGACCTGGAAGGCAAGCTGCGCGTCGAGCAGGTGTCCGATGATCTGAGCGCGCTGGCCGACGTGACGCTGGCCGTCACCGCACGCTGGTGCTGGCAGCGCGTGAAGAACCGGCACCGCGAGCAACCGCAGTTCGCAATACTCGGCTACGGCAAGCTCGGCGGCAAGGAGCTCAGCTACGGCAGCGATCTGGACATCGTGTTTTTGTTCGACGACGAAGACGAGCGCGCGCCCGAGATTTATGCGGCCTATGTGCGCCGCATCATCAACTGGCTATCGGTAAAGACCGGCGAAGGCGATCTGTTCGAGATCGATACCGCACTGCGACCGAACGGCAATTCGGGCATGCTGGTCACGAGCTTCACCGCATTTGCAAACTACCAGGAGCGACGCGGCAGCAACACTGCCTGGGTCTGGGAGCACCAGGCGATGACGCGTGCGCGCTTCGTGCTGGGTGTGGATGATTTGCGCACGCGCTTCGATGCGGTGCGCGAAGTGGTCGTCACGGCCGAGCGCGACGAGGCTGCCTTGCGCCGCGAGATCGTCGCCATGCGCGAGAAGCTGCGCGTCGCGCGGCCGGTGCGTGCAGGCCGCTTCGATGTGAAGGACAGCCGCGGCGCGATGCTCGACGCCGAGTTTGCGGTGCAGTTTCTGGTGCTCGCACACAGTGCGCAACATCGCGAGCTGGTGCCAAACCTCGGCAACATTACGCTGATGCGACTGGCTGAGGACGCCGGGCTGCTGCCGGTCGACATGGGCCGCGCGGCAGGCGACGCCTACCGCACGCTGCGCCGCATTCAGCACGAAGCGCGGCTCGACGAGCGACCCACCTGGGTGGAAGCGACCGAACTTCAGCTGGAGCGCGATGCGATCGTGGCGCTTTGGAAGCATGCGCTCGGAACTGCCCCGTCGACTTGATCGATCGCTCTTGGCTGGATCGAGGCCGATCGGGTCAACGTCTGAAAGCTGATTGCCAGCAGCACCGCCATCAGCGCGTCGGTTGACTCCGGGGTCCGCCCGGGCACCAGCGTCTGCAGACCTTCCAGTGCGCCCAGGCCAGCTGCAAGCATGCAAGCGCCAACGCGCCAGTCCATGCCGATCCTAGCGAGCAGCACCAGTACGCCACCATACAGGTAGCACTTTTCGATCAGGCTCGCGGTGTTCAGCACCATGCTCCCAGACAACATCCCCGCGAACGGCAGCCAAAGGAATTGGTTTTTCGCATCGAATACAAAAGGAGCCAGCTCGCTCACAGCAATGCTGCTGGCCAACAAGATGACCAATGCCAGGTCGGCCGGCTGCCGTGGCCGCGCTGCAGTGGCCAGCGGTACGATGGAATGCCGCAATAACAGCGCAATTCCCAAGCCGAGCACGTTCGACAACGAGATCGAACCACCGACAAACAATGGCTCGCCAGCCAGCACGCCCAACGCGACCAGCACGGCAGCCCACGGTGCCTTCAGTGGGCGCAACGGGCCATGGCGAGCGAGCCAGAACCACAGCGACCAGGCCGCAATATCGTGCAGCACATGTGGCAAGTCCCAACGCGGGTGCAGAAGCAGCGGCTTCAGCGCGTGTTTCATCTCGCCGAGGTCGAGCGTTGGGACCAGCGGAAACCAGCGGTAGACAAGCCACAGCAGCAGCAGTCCGAGCAGTGCCGGCCAGAGCGGGTCACTGCGGTCATGTTGGTTTGATGTTTCGTGCAGTGCCGGTTTGCCAGCTGCCGTCAGCAACAGCCCAGCTAGCAAGCCGGCGCAATTGAACACCGCGTCCGATCCGACCGGGTCGCGCGATGGATACCAGAACTGCAGGTACTGCAACACCCACGCATAGCTGAGCGCAAGGGCTGCCCAGCCGATCTGCGCACGAACGCGGTCGGACAGCAGCGGGATCACGCCTCCCAGGGGCATGAACAGCAGCACGTTGCCGATCACGTCGGACGTTGGCAGGTGGGCCGGCCAGGCGCTGAACAGATGTCGGAGGTCTTGCCAGCTGGGCTGGTGCGCGACGTAATCGAACGGAAAGATTGAGCCGTAGCCGATCAGGGCGATCAGCATCACGGCCACTGAGCGCGTCCCCATCGTCCGAACCGGCAGCAACAGTTAGCGCCGCTGGCCGATATCCACCGAACGACCGATGTTCTCCACGCCCCCGGGCCGCGTCACCAGCGCCGCCATCAACAGCAGGTAGAACAGCAGCGCGACACGCGGCACGTCCAGCAGACTGTCGAACAGGCCGACCACCAGGAAGCCGCCTAGGCTGCCAGCCAACGCCGGTGCCAGCGGCGCATCGCGTCCCTGGCCGAACGAAACACGCCAGAAGGCAGCCAGCAACAGCAGCACCAACGACATCAGACCCAACGCACCCTGATCAAACAGCACATGCAGGAACATGTTTTTGATGTGCCACGGCAAATGCATCCGGTCGCTGGAGAAAAACCAGTGCGCCATGCCGCCGGAAAAACCGCCGTTGTCCAGCAGATCGGCGCGTAGCCCGTCGAGCAACGCAACGTCATCAATCTCGACCAAGCCTTCAGGGTTCGCCACCGCCATAGAAAACATGATCGGCCTGGGTGCCCACCAGTCGCCATGAGCCGGAGGATTGCCAGTCAGCTTTACCACGACGTCTTGCCACTGGCCAGACTGCGCAACCAGTTGCGTGCTGCCGGTGACGCACCCGCCGTCGTACAGCAACTGCTTGGCACAGACTTCGAAGTGCAACGCCGTATCGTGCTGGGTCCGGACCTTGGCACGGACCTGCACCGGCCCGAGTGGAGCAGCCACACGCTGAGAAATCCGTAGCAGCTCGCCCCAGCCGAGCACGTGCTTGCCTGAGCTAAGCCGCAGAAACACGTTGCCGTCCGGCGCATTGACCAACCGGTAGTCGCCTGGATGACCGTCCCCGGAATGGAAGAAATAGTTGGCGGCGGGAAAACGCCCGAGCCCCTTGCCAAAAACCCAGTCGGCATCGCTGGACAGCATTGCCAGCCCCTCGCGCCAGTGTGCAAAGCGATCGTCCAGATCCTTGCCCCCGGTGGCGAATCGCCCGCTCATATACGCGCCGCCACCGATGGCTGCGACCACCATCGCAATCAAAAGCGTCATACCGAATACGCTAGCTCGCCAGCGCAGCGACGGCTCTACTTTCGGCCAGCCAACCACAGCACACCCGATCGTCAAAAGCGTGAGCCCGACCAGCACGATGCCCGCGTTGAATAAGGCAGCGTCCCCGCCCCAATGCGCTGCGACCAATGCCAGTGCCGTACCCACCACAATCAGGCAGGCAAGCGGCAACACCATAGCCGCAGGAGCAATCAACGGCGCTGGCCGGGCCCGAACCTCCTGCATGGCAGCCAGTCCCAACACGGCCATTACTGCCAGCCCGAAGACGAGGTAAGCCCCCCTAGGCAGCACATAGACCAGCAAAACTCCCAACCCTGACAGGAGCCCACCCAGTCCCAACCCGACCATCCATTGCGATCCGCGCAAGCCACGCAGCGATGGGGCCACCGCCAGCCAGGCCGCCATCGTGCCAAGCACGCCAAGCATCCCGCGGAAGCCGCTGGTCGGAAACATGACGGCCAGCGCGATGGAAAAACCGATAACCAGCACCAGTGCGGAGCCCAGATGGTTGCCCGTCTGCTGCGTTGATGCACGGCTGCGTTGCCGTGCCTGCGCACGCCACCAGAGCAGCAGCATCAGCGCAGCGCCGATCGGCACAGCAAGATAGACGCCGCGCGAAAACGTAGTGACACACGAATAACCGCCTAGCGCCAGGGCCAGCGCCGCGCCGACGAATCCCGGCGCCGTGCGTGCTGCAAGCAGCGCATACAGCGCGAAGGGCACTGTAAGGGCCAGAAAGCCATCGAGCGCCGCTCCGCCCACGTGCATTTCCCAGAACAGTCCCGTGGTGCGATAGTCGGTGGAGAAGTTGAGCAAGCCGGTGAACGCAAGACGTTCCGATACCGTGGCCAGCGCCGCCAGTGCCAGTCCTGCGCTGAGCCCAGCCACCAGCCAGCGTTCGGCTTGCCACGGCAGTGCGCGTTCACGTGCACACCAAAGCGGCAGCAGCAGCGACGCCAGCAGAAAACTTTTCCCAAGGCGAACGCTGTTCATCGACTCTATATAACCCTGGAACCAGCCAAACTGAAATCCGCCCGCGTCTTCAAAGCCGCGCAGTAGCGCGATCAACACTGAAGCGCCGAATGCCAGCAGCAGCAGCCAGACCAGCAGCGACACTGTGCTGCGCGGGCCACTGCCCCTGCCACGTCGTGAAGCTGGCTGCGCCCCAGCCACGTCAGCTGGTGCGCGCTGCAGCGCAAGCCTCGCGTAGCCGCCCGCCGCGGCGGCGAGCACCAGCAGGTCGAACTCCTCGAAACTGATCCAGCCGCTATAGGGCGCAAAGCCGATGATCGGCAACAGCGCTGGCAGCACCAGCAGCCAGCTGGACGGATACCAAGCAAACAGCGCAACGAACAACGAAAATCCGATCGGCGCTGCCGGCCGAGCGATCGGGTAATGCCAAGCCAGCCAGGCGCCGGCAGATAGAGTCAGCATAGCAAGCGACAAAGCCAGCGCGCGCGTGGCAGGCCGCAAGCCACTCGCTTCGACGCGGCCCGAAACAGAACGGACTCGGCGAGATGGCATTTTCGCCATAGGACTTCCGGAAGCCGCTTCAAGCGCAAGGGGTGCCGGTTCTGATTGTGTGGACATCGGGACTCAGATGCATTCAGCGGTGGCGATTTGCGCAAGGCCGTTTCTTCGATATGCGCACGGATTGCGGCAACGGTGTGACGCAAGCAGCGGCTGGGGCGCTCATTTGACCTGATTTTCAATAGACGACTGCAACCGCGCGGCGTACTGCCAGCGTGCGACCAATCACGTGGCCGGCTCGACAACCTGCCGTCTGGGAAATAACATGTGCAGCGCTGCTCCGATGGCGGCAGATCATGACCGTCCTTCTGGGAGGAAGGTCATCCAGGGTGTTCACGATGGTGGTATCCAAGCCAAGAGCGCAGAGTAACGCGGTGGCTCAAAGGCAGGTAGCGCATCCACCTTTGAGCTGAGTCGATGTCCGACGATGTGCGCGCGAGCTGTCCACGGCGAGCCAGTTATGCCGCCTCGAAACGCGCGTGCGTGGCATCGCTGCAGTGAACCATCAAGCTGAAAGGTGGTTCCGGCCGTTTTCCGCCGTTGTGCAGGCCGGTTGGTTCGGCTGCGTCAGCGGTGCGCTGACAGCAGAGTCGATGCTTCCTGTGCGAGCCGCTGCGTGAGTTCGCCGGCCGGCAGTGCACGCCCCATGGCCACTGCCTGGCCGGCCCACAACGGGCTGAAATCGCCCGAGTTCTGGCGCTCCGCCGCGGCCCGTAATGGGCCGAGCGCGCCGCCTGCTAATGGGAACGCAGGCGCCAGTGGCGACATCGGCCCGAGTTCGCGCATGACCCGGTTCAGAATGCCGCGCGCCGGCCGGCCGCTGAACACATTGGTCAACGCGGTAGGTGGTGCATCCGGCCGCGTGCCAGCGTCTCGCAACGCAGCTGCATGCACCGGGCTCATCCTGGTTTCCGGGCAGAACAAGTAGGCGGTGCCAAGCTGCACCGCGCTGGCACCGAGCATGAACGCCGCCGCGATGCCACGCGCGTCCATGATGCCGCCGGCCGCGATCACCGGGACCCGAACCGCGTCGACCACCTGCGGCACCAGCGCCAGCGTGCCGAGTTGTGTGCTCAAGTCGTCAGACGAAAACATGCCCCGATGGCCGCCGGCTTCGAACCCCTGCGCAATGATCGCGTCGCAGCCGCGTGCTTCAAGCCAGCAGGCTTCTGCCACCGTGGTTGCGCTCGACAGCACCTTGGCGCCGGTCGCGCGCACTCGCATTAGCCAGTCGGCCCGCGGCAATCCAAAATGAAAACTCACGATTTTGGGTCGCAACCGTTCGACCAACTCGCAGGCTGCCGCATCAAAAGGGTTGCGGTTCGATGCCGGATAGGGCGCTTGCCGATCGAGTCCGAATTCTTCTGCGTATTCAGACAGCCGCGCCTGCCAGCTCTGCTCACGTTCCGGGTCTGGCAACGCCGCTTCGTGGCAAAAGAAATTCAGATTCACCGGCCGATCGGTGGCTGCCCGGATCAACGCCCACTCCTGCTCGACCTGGGCCGCAGTCAGCAGCGCACACGGCAGCGAACCTAATCCGCCTGCCGCAGAGACGGCAATAGCCAGTGTCGAGGTATTCGGCCCGGCCATCGGCGCCTGGATGATGGGCAGCTCGACCGAAAACAGATCGAGAATGCGTGAGTCGGGCCACATTGAGCGTCTCCTGGTTATCAATTCAGCCACGTGAGCGTCTCGCGCATCACCTCGGGCCGGAACGCAAGCGCAACGTGAGGCATACCGGGCACAAAGCGATTGTCGGCACCCGCCAGCGTCGCGTTCGCCGCGGGAAAGACGATGTTGTCACAGTTTGAATGCCAGCAGGTGAACCGCTGGTAGCGCTCGGCCGGCTCGGAGGCGCGCAGTGTTTCGAGCCATTCGTTGCCACACGCCATCTGCCTGCCGTTGCGCTGACGGCTGCGGTTGCCCAGCCAGGTGCCGTGGTGCGGCGTGGCGATCGTGACGATGTGCGCCACCCGCATCGTTGCCTCGGGGCCGGCCTGCCGCAGCCACGCCCGCGCGACCAGACCGCCCATGCTGTGGCAGACCAGCAGCGGCGGCTTGCCGGTGGCCTGGGTGACCTGCTGCACAGCCTGCTCAAGGGTCGGCACGTAGTCGTCGATCGACGCAACGACCGGCTCCAGGTTAACTGCCATGAACGGATGCCCGGCTTGCACCAGTTGCTTCAGCCACGGCGTCCAGAACCCCCGGTTGCAGACAAAACCGTGCACCAGCACCACGCCTCGTCGACCCGTAGCTTGTGAAGGCAGGTAGTCTGGCACGGCTTGGCTGCGAAACGGCTGGCGCCAATAAAACACACCCGGCGTCATCGAACACTCGGTGGCCCAGGCGCGCAGCCAGCGCGGGAAGCCGGGCGACGGCGGCGATGTGGGTGTGGGCTCCGCGCGGCGATTCACCATCGCAGCTGCCGCGCATTCGCAACCGAGCACCCAGATGTGACCCAGCGCGATCGCCGCACAGCCGACGATGGCCGTCGTGGTGGAAACATGCCACCAGCCGATAAGCCAGCTCAGGCTGACAACGAGCAACGCAGCGGTCAGGGTGCGCTGCAGTCGCGCCAGTGCGCCGGCGTTGCTGGAAGGCCCTGGGCGCGGCGTGGGTGTGTCGTGCGTGGGGTCGGCAGCCATCGCCGCACTATCGCATGGGCTGCACGCTGACTGCGCGCGGGTGCACCATGGTGGGTCGGTATAAGCCCGGTGGTGCAAACCGGCCGATCGGCACCAGAATGACAGCCACCTCCAGCGATTGATCCAAGAAAAAATACCGCTCCATGACCCTCAGCACCGACCACCAAACCGGCAGCCACGCAGATTCCTCTGGCGCAGCGCCCCCGCAGGCTTATCCGCAAACGTTCGACACCGCGGGCAAACCATGGCTGGCTCAATATCCGCAGGGCGTGCCGCACGACATCGACGCAGCGCAGTACCGGTCGCTCGGCGGCATGTTCGAGGAGTCGTTCAAGAAGAACGCAGACCAGCCGTTTTCGGTCTGCATGGAAAGCTGGATGAACTACGGCGAGCTCGACCGGTTGTCCGCCGCGTTCGGCTGCTGGCTGCAATCGCAGCCCGGACTGGAGTCGGGCGCGCGCGTGGCGCTGATGCTGCCCAACGTGCCGCAGTTCGCGGTCGTGATGGCCGGCACTCTGCGCGCCGGCTGCACCTGCGTGAACGTGAACCCGCTCTACACCGCCCGCGAGTTGCAGCACCAGTTGAAGGACTCGGGCGCGACCACGATCGTCATCCTTGAGAACTTCTGCGCCACGCTGCAGCAGGTGATCGAGGACACGTCGGTCAAGCGCGTGGTGGTGACCGCACTGGGCGATCTGCTCGGCGGTGTGAAGGGCGCGTTCACCACGTTTGCGGTGCGGCACATCAAGCGCATGGTGCCTGAGTACAAGCTGCCGCTGACCGACGGGCGGAGCGTGGTGCCGTTTTCTCAAATCCTGGCCGACAACGCAAGCAAAACGCTGCGGGCCGACACCAGCACGTTGGAGTCGATCGCGTTCCTGCAGTACACAGGGGGCACCACGGGTTTGTCAAAAGGCGCGGTGCTCACGCACCGCAACGTGATCGCTGCCGTGCTGCAGGCCGAAGCCTGGTTCACGCCCGCGCTCGGCAAGATCGGCGACATCCGCAACGCGAACTGCATCGCGGCGCTGCCGCTGTATCACATCTTTGCGTTGACGCTGGGCCTGCTCACGATCCGCTGGGGCGCGATGCTCACGATGATCCCGAACCCGCGCGATTTCGGCGGCTTCATCGGCGTGCTCAAAAAACGGCCGTTCCACTTGCTGCCGGCGGTGAACACGTTGTTCAACGCGCTGCTGCAACACCCGGACTTCAAGACGGTCGACTTCTCGAATCTGTGCGTGTCCCAGGCCGGCGGCATGGCGGCCTCTGAAGGCACTGCCACGCGCTGGCAGCAAGTCACTGGTTGCGCGATGGTCGAAGGCTGGGGCATGAGCGAGACGGTCGCAATCGGCACCAACAATCCTGTCACCGCCAAGACCTTCAGCGGCACCATCGGCTTGCCGCTGCCGGGCATCGACATTGCGATCAAGGACGACGAAGGCCAGTCTCTGCCGCAAGGCGAAGTCGGCGAACTGTGCATCCGCGGCCCGAACGTGATGATCGGCTACTACAACCAGCCGGGCGAGACGGCGGATGCGTTCACCGCGGACGGCTTCATGCGCACCGGCGACATCGCCGTGATGGACGAGCGCGGCTACACAAAAATTGTCGACCGCAAAAAAGACATGATCCTGGTCAGCGGCTTCAATGTGTTTCCGAATGAACTGGAGAACGTGATTTCCACCTGTCCCGGCGTGGTCGAATGCGCGGCCATCGGTCTGCCGGACGAGCAGCAGGGCGAGTCGATCAAGGTGTTCGTGGTGCGCGCCGACAAGACGTTGACCGAAGCGCAGGTGCTCGACTTCTGCCGAGAGCGCCTCACAGGCTACAAGCGGCCGAAGCACATCGAGTTCCGCGATGCGTTGCCGAAGACCAACGTGGGCAAGATCCTGCGGCGGGAGTTGCGCCCCAGGGCGTGAAGCTCGGCCTGCAAAGCGCCCACCACGTATTGCTCTTGATTCGATAGCATTAATCGATGAGTAGTCCTGCCCCTGTCACCGGTTTGGTGTTTCTGGAGCGCGGCTGGCTGTCGGCCAACAACATCGTGTTGCTTGGGCCGGAGCAGACTGCGCTGGTCGATACCGGCTATCACAGCCACGCCGTGCAGACCGTGGCACTGGTGGGCCGTGCGTTGGCTGGCCGGCCGCTCGACTTGCTCGTCAATACGCATCTGCACAGCGACCACTGCGGCGGCAATGCGGCGCTGCAAACCGCGCATCCGGTCGTTCGCACGCTGATCCCACCCGGTCACGCTGCGGAAGTGCGCAACTGGGACGCGAACGCCCTGAGCTACGAGCCGACCGGCCAGTACTGCCCGCCCTTCGTGATCGACGATGTGCTGCGTCCGGGCACGTCGATCCGGCTGGGTGCTGCCGACTGGCAAGTGCACGCTGCGCCCGGCCACGATCCGCATTCGGTGCTGCTGTTCGAGCCGGCAAGCCGCACACTGATCTCGGCCGATGCGCTGTGGCACAACGGCTTCGGCGTGGTGTTCCCGGAAGTGCTCGGCGAGCCGGGATTTGACGACGTGGCGGCCACGCTCGAGCTGATCGAACGGCTGGGCCCCCTGACCGTGATCCCCGGTCACGGTGCGATTTTCGACGACGTGGCGGGTGCGCTGCAGCGCGCCCGAACGCGGCTGAACGGTTTCGTGCAGAACCCCGGGAAACACGCGGCGCATGCAGCCAAGGTGCTGCTGAAGTTCAAGCTGCTGGAGTGGCAGCGGATGCAAGCGTCCCAAGTAATCGACTGGGCCCTGGCCGCGCGCTATGTGGGGCTGTTGCACCAGCGGCACTTTTCAGACCTGCCTGCGGCGGGCTGGATCGGCGGGTTGATCGATGACCTTGCACGCGTCGGTGCGGCCCAGCGGCAAGGCGAGTGGGTGGTGGACGTCAGCTGAAAGCAGCGCCATCGTAACCCTGGACAGCCCTGCTTGAGCAGCTACAGAAAATATAGTAAATTGCTGTGGATGCAAGTGCTCAAGCAGCGCTTCAGGTCGATTTCCCAGCAATTGTTTGAGGAGCCAAACCATGGCTGGTCACTACGAACTCGGCAAGAGCCACAACGGGCAGTTCTACTTCGTGTTGAAGGCCGGCAACGGCGAAACCATTCTGCAAAGTGAACAGTACGAAAGCAAGGCATCGGCATTGAACGGGATCGCGTCGGTGCAGACCAATTGCGGCAACGATGCGTTGTATGAGCGCAAGGCATCACGCGACGGTCAGCATCACTTCACGCTCAAAGCGGCCAATCATCAGGTGATCGGCAGCAGCGAAACTTACAAAAGTGCATCGGGCCGCGATGGTGGCATTGCTTCGGTCCAGAGCAATGGATCCAGCGCCACAGTGAGAGATATGACGGCCACCTGACTGGTGACGCGGCGTGCAGTCGGTGATGCACCGTGAAAATGCATACCGCTGCCCGTCAAATTGCGTTCAGGCAGGCATGTGCTGGGTTCAATACGGCGGCTTGAATCCGTCGCGGCCCACTTGCAGGTTGAGTGCGGTGGGTTTGCTGTCCACCATCTGTGCCGCCACGATGACCTGAGCATCGGGCACCAGCATTTTTTCATCGCCCGGGCCGAGTTCAACCACCGGCACGCCAACCGGCACCATCACCGTTTGTTCCCCGCCTGCATAGCGCAACCGCAACGTGCGGCCACCCGCTACCGAACCCGGCGCGGGTTCCAGGCTGGTCACGCTGGCGTTCGTCATGGTGCTGCCCGATTGCAGATCCCACGGGTAATGCCCCTCACCGGTGCCTTTCATGGAGGGCTGAAAGATGTGCACTTCGAGCGCCTGCTGCGTGCCGTCGGGCTGTGGCATCCCGGTGGTGCCGATGAAGCTGCCTTGCCGGATGTCCTGCAGATCGATCGGATAGACCTCGGTGATCGACAAACGATCGGGACGCTGCAGCGTCACGGTCTGGCCGCTGCGATCCTTCACGACAAGCGTGCGGCTGTCGGCCGATACCAGCGTCCCGCGCACATGGACGACAAGCGGTTGCGCCGCCGGCATCAACACGCTGCTCGATTGCGCGAACACAGCCGGCAGTGGCACGAGCCAGCAAGCCATTGCAATCGCCACGGCCAGACGGCGATGAGGAAAGTCGCTGGACTTGTTGGCAGTTCGGGTTGGCGGTGCAGGCCTATCGCCGCTGTGTCTCAAAGATTCGTCCCGCATGCACTTACATCGGCGGCGCAAAGCCGTTGCGGCCTGCCAGCACGCGCAGCGCGGTCATGGTGCCGTTCTTGTCTTGCGCGGTGACCATCACCTTGGCGCCGGGCACCAGCAGCGAGTCGTCGGCCGACTTGAAGCTCACGATCGGCACATCCGACGACACCATGACCGTCTTCTCCCCGCCCGGGTAGCTCAGTTTGAGCTCTTGTCCGCCCTGCATCACCGAGGCCGGCGCCGGTGCCAGCTCAGCCACGGTGGCGTTTGTCATCGTGCTTTCCTGCTGCAAATCCCACGGATAGTGGCCTTCGCCGGAGCCACGCGCGGCTTCCGGAAACACCAGCACTTCCAGCGCCTTTTGCTTGCCGTCTGGCTGCGGCATTGCGGCGGCACCCACATAACTGCCCTGCTTGATGTCGCTGAGCGCAATCGGAAAGACTTCGGACACCGGCATCTTGTCAGCGCGCGTGAGTCGCAGGGTTTCGCCTTTGCGGTCTTTTACGACCAGTGTGGTTGCGTCGACTTCAACGACGGTGCCGCGAATGCGCATCGTGGGCTGCGACACCATGGAAGGCGCCGCGGCGGCGGCCGATTGCGCCACTGCAATCGATGGCAAGCCGAGTGCACCGGACAGTGCGATTGCCGAAACGCAAGCGGCGGACAGCGCCATTCGCGCGGAGGAAAAGTTTTTTTTCATTGGGAATCGATGGGATGAACCCATCGATGGGAGTGACATGGCCGTCAACGCCGGCGGCGCGATCGAACCGATGGAAGGCGACTTTACGACGAACGGGCTGCGCGTGTGGCCGCTCCTTCCGGTTGTATCGGTCGCTGACACCCAGGCTCGGCTCTCGATCTGAGTCGGGTCAAAGACGGTGACGTCAACCCAGTTGCCGATCTTCAAAGTGCCGCAGTCACCCAGGCCAAGGCGCGACGCAGGCAGCGATGTGATGCGCCGGGTCGTGACGCCGACTGGCCCGGTCGTGATCTTTATGACATGGTCTTCTCTCAGGAAGATATAGGGCAGCACGAACACGTCCATCAGCGGCCGGGGAGGTAGCACGTTGTTCTGGCTGATGAAGTACGCATCGACGGTGCCGAGTTGGATCGCCTTGAATGCGTCGTCTTCCGTGGTGATTTGCGCGCAGCAGCGCAGCTTGACTTCAACTGCGCCATCCGCATATTTCTCGGCCAGTTCCTTGAACTTCCTCACAGGGACCGAGTACGACGAGTCGGCTGGTGTGGACCAGCCGACGTCCATGACGATCTTGTCGGCTGCAAGCGCGACGTTGCTGGCGAGTGCAAATGCAAATACGGTCGGCGCCGCAGCACCAGTGACCTGGCGGCGATTGAAACAGGGCAGGTTCATCGAAAATCTTGGGGAAAAGACAATGAGTGGCACGCTGCAACGCGTCGGCGTCGATCCGGCAAGTCGACTTGGTTGTTGCGCAGCCGGACATGGCGAATTCAACTTATGGCCAGTGACCCTTTTGCATGCCGGGGTTTACGCTTAATTCCGCACGTCGTGCCGACGCCCCGAATGGCCTTACGGTGGGAAGCAATTGGCGCGTCCAAGGGACAATGCGCGGTCGGCAATGCTCGTTAAAATGCCGCCTTCCGAGGAGCGTTGCAGCGCCTGACAGGCGTGAGGCTCGGAAACCTTCTACTACCCATGCAACGACGCTCAGCCGCTGTGCACAGCGGTTTCATGTACTCAACCGATTCATTTCAGGAGTGTCACGACACATGAGCGCCGTCCTTCAATCCCCCCTTGCCGCCAAACGCGATAACGCAGCGGTCAAAAGCCCCGCAAACCAGAGCGTCGTCGCCGACATGAAGCTCGCCGACTGGGGCCGCAAGGAGCTCCGCATCGCCGAGACCGAGATGCCCGGTCTGATGGCGATCCGCGATGAGTTCGCTGCAGCGCAGCCGCTCAAAGGCGCCCGCATCACCGGCTCATTGCACATGACGATCCAGACCGGTGTGCTGATCGAGACCTTGAAAGCACTCGGCGCCGATGTGCGTTGGGCGTCTTGCAACATTTATTCGACGCAGGACCACGCGGCCGCTGCGATTGCCGCGGGCGGCACGCCGGTGTTCGCCGTCAAAGGCGAGTCGCTGGCCGACTATTGGGACTACACGCACAGGATCTTCGAGTTCGCTGCAAAAGGCGAAAAGGGCGAAGGCCCGAACATGATCCTGGACGACGGCGGCGATGCCACGTTGTTGATGCACCTGGGCAAACGTGCCGAGAGAGACGCTTCGCTGATCAGCAAGCCGACCAGCGAAGAAGAGCGCTGCCTGTATGCCAGCATCAAAGCCAAGCTCGCCGAAGACGGGAGCTGGTACAGCCGCAAAGCCGCAGAGATCATCGGCGTAACGGAAGAGACCACGACCGGCGTGCACCGCCTGAACGAGATGTCCGCGGCCGGCACCTTGCTGTTCCGTGCGATCAACGTGAACGACTCGGTCACCAAGAGCAAGTTCGACAACCTCTACGGTTGCCGCGAGTCGCTGGTCGACGGCATCAAGCGCGCGACCGACGTGATGATCGCGGGCAAGGTCGCTTGCGTGGCGGGCTACGGTGACGTGGGCAAAGGCTCGGCCCAGGCACTGCGTGCACTCTCCGCGCAAGTCTGGGTCACCGAGATCGATCCGATCAACGCGCTCCAGGCGGCGATGGAAGGCTACCGCGTGGTCACGATGGATTACGCCGCCAAGCGCGCCGACATTTTCGTAACCGCGACCGGCAACAAGGACGTGATCACGCACGACCACATGGCCGCGATGAAAAACGAAGCCATCGTCTGCAACATCGGCCACTTCGACAACGAGATCGACGTCGTCTCGGTCGAGAAGTACGAGTGGGAAGAGATCAAGCCACAGGTCGACCACATCACGTTCCCGGACGGCAAGAAGATCATCATGCTGGCCAAGGGCCGGCTCGTGAACCTGGGCTGCGGTACCGGCCACCCGAGCTTTGTGATGAGTTCGAGCTTTGCGAACCAGACGATCGCGCAGATCGAGCTGTTCACGAAGCCCGACGCATATCAGTCCGGCAAGGTCTACGTGCTGCCTAAGCATCTGGACGAGAAGGTTGCGCGCCTGCATCTCGCAAAAGTCGGCGCGCAACTGACCGAGTTGAGCGACATGCAGGCTGCCTATATCGGTGTGCAAAAGACCGGCCCGTACAAGCCGGACACCTACCGCTACTGACATGCGCCTGACGGTGGTCGTCAGCAGCTGCACCCGGTGATGCGTGCCGATCAGTTGCTGGTTGAGCGCGGCATTGCGGTCTCGCGCGCGCAGGCGCAGCGATTGATCGCAGTCGGTGGTGTTGAAGTGGACTGGCGCAGCGCCTGGAAGCCGATTGGCAAGAACGGCGAGGAATTGCCGAGCGATGCTGCGTTGCGCGTGACAAGTGACGCCGAGTTGCGCTTTGTCTCGCGCGGTGGCCTGAAACTTGAAGGCGCATTGGCGCAAACCGGCTTCGATGTGCGTGAACTCGACTGCCTTGATGTCGGCCAATCCACCGGCGGCTTTACCGACTGCCTGCTCCAAGCGGGCGCGGCAAGGGTCGTTGGCGTGGACGTCGGACACGGTCAGCTCGATGCACGGCTCGCGGCCGATCCGCGCGTCGTCGGGCTTGAAGGGATCAACGCCCGGTCGCTGGATGCTGCGCAATTGATAGCGAAACAGCAAGTCACCATAAGCGCTTGTGGGCGGTTTGATTCAGAAAATACCATCAAGCCGAAACCGGTCGCGGCGTTTGACCTGATCACGGGCGACTTGTCGTTCATCTCGCTCACGTTGGTGCTGCCGGCGTTGTTGCTGCTGCTCAAACCAGGTGGCGCGTTGCTGCTGCTGGTGAAGCCGCAGTTTGAACTGGAGAATGCGCGCCAGGTGGGCAAGGGCGGCATCGTGCGCGACGCGCAACGTTTCTTGCAGGTTGAGCAGCGGCTGCGTGCCGCTTTTGTTGCGTGCGGGTTGTCGGACGACGCGGTGCAGTGGTTCGACTCCTGCATATCGGGTGGTGACGGCAACCGCGAATTTTTCATTTTTGCGATCAAGTGACGCTTATGGCTGCAACCCAACCGTCCATCAGTTTTGAATTCTTCCCGCCCAAGACGCCGGAAGGCGTTGACAAGCTCGCCGGGGTGCGGCGTCAGCTGTATGCGTTGGCGCCGGAGTTTTTCTCCGTGACCTACGGCGCGGGCGGCTCCACACAGGGCGGCACCATGCAGACGGTGGCAGCCATCCTGGCCGACGGGCATGCGGCAGCGCCGCATTTCTCCTGCATTGGCGCCACGCGGGCCACGGTGCGTGAGCAATTGAGCGCTTTTGCGCAAGCCGGGATCGAGCGCATCGTCGCATTGCGCGGCGATCTGCCTTCAGGACACGGCTCGTTCGGCGAATTCCGATACGCGAGCGAGTTGATCGAGTTCATTCGCACGGAGCCTGCCGGCCAGCGGCTGCACATCGAAGTGGGCTGCTACCCGGAAGTGCACCCGCAAGCCGCGTCCCCCGCAGCCGATCTGGATGCATTCGGGGCCAAGGTGCGTGCGGGTGCCAATTCGGCCATCACACAGTACTTCTTCAATGCCGACAGCTACTTTCGGTTTGTCGACGAAGCGAGCCGAATTGGCGCCGACATTCCAGTCACGGCCGGCGTGATGCCGATCGTCAGCTCATCCCAGCTGCTGCGTTTTTCCGACGCTTGTGGCGCCGAAGTGCCGCGCTGGATTCGGTTGCGGCTGCAAGCTTATGCAGACGACACCGCATCGATCCGCGCGTTCGGGCTGGATGTCGTGACCGAGCTGTGCGAGCGGTTGCGTGCAGGCGGCGCGCCGGGCTTGCACTTCTACACCATGAATCAGTCGGCAGCCAGTCTCGCCATCTGCGCGCGGCTGGGTCTTGGCGCACAGGAGAACACTGCATGAAGAACCATCGGTCTGCGGCTTGCAAGTCTGTCCTCGGTGCGCGCGCTGGCGCCAGTCTGTTGCTGGTCACCTTGCTGTTTGCGGGGTGCGCAGTGATCCCTCCGCCGGCTGCGCAAGAGGCAGCGGAAGCGGTCAACGCGGTTGAAACCAGCCGTGCCATCGCCAACGCAGCCGATATCGGCCTGCCTGCTGGCGGCAGCACCGCTGCATCGTCGGCCAAGCCGTGGCAGTGGCATTCAGCGCCGGTGTCGGTTAGCCAGATCCCGGATGGCGAGGACGGCAAAGCGGCCATCGCCATCGCTCAGCCACCTCCACTGTTCACGCTGGAACAGGCGGCGGCGGAGGCTACCGCCGCCGCCGATCGGGCAGACCAGGCATTAATTGCGGAAGGCAGCCCCGCCGGCGGGCCTTCGATCCGATTCAAGAAACCGTTTGGTGAGCCCGCAGTGGCCGCTGACGGCGAGGAAGTCGACCGCGGCACCGCGTCTTGGTATGGCCTGCAGTTTCACGGCCGGCGCACTGCCAACGGCGAGCGCTACGACATGTACGACCTGACGGCTGCGCACAAAACGCTGCCGTTCAACACCATTGTGAGCGTGCACAACCTGCAGACCGGCCGCAGCGTGCGCGTGCGCATCAACGACCGCGGACCTTATGTGGATGGCCGCGTGATCGATCTGAGCAAGGCGGCGGCCGAGCAACTCGGTATGGCCGAGGTTGGGCTGCGCCCAGTCAGTCTGGTGGTCGAGGAGTGGCCGGCCGAAGGGACCGGCGGGCATGACACGAAGCGTCGGGCAAGTCGCAGCAAGAAGAAATCGCGCCCGGCTGAGCCAGTCGAAGTACCCTGAACGGGTCGGACCATTTTGTGAGCGTCCAAATGCCCGGGAACAACCCAGACCGAGTGGAGCCAAACCAGGTGGTTCGCGGCGCTGGCTGCCTCATGGCAATGGTGCCGGTCAGCGGTCGAATCCGGCGAGATGCCTCATCGACGTTCGTCTCGATTTGCTCCAACCGCTTAGGCGAACTTGATGTCGGCCTGAGCCGCCTCATCCACACGTGCAGGTCAGCGGCATCAAAGCCCAGGAAACAGCGTTCGCATGCGAGGACCTTGGCGAACGCCCGTGGTACTTGCCGAGCAGTTTCAGCCGCCGCTGTCGACCGTGAATGCTTGCCCGCGCCCCCGACCGAGCCACTTCAGCAACTGCGGCAGCGCAGCCCGCAGCGCGGGCTCTAGAGTGTGCGGCGGGTTCACGGCGAACAGGCCGCTGGCGGTCAACCCTGGTCGTGATGCGCGTTCGCCTGGCAGCACCACGGCGCGTGTGTGCTGTTCGGACTGGCCGATCGACAATGTCGCGGAAAGCCACGGCCGCCGTGCTCGCTGCGCGAGCGTCTTCAAGCGGCGCGGCAGGTCATGCGCTTCGGCCCGTGCGATCACCGGGTGCCAGACCAGATAGCTGCCGGTCGCAAAACGCTTCAACGCATCATCCAGGCAAGTCGCGACCCGCCCATAGTCGCTCTTCATTTCATAGCTGGGATCGATCAGCACGAGTGCGCGTCGTGAAGGTGGCGGCAGCAGCGCCGGCAATGCTGCGAAGCCGTCGGCTTGCGCGACCGAAATCTGCCGGCCGGCTTCGAGTTGCGCGATGTTCGCACTCAAGGTGCGCGCATCGGTCGGATGCAGCTCGAACAGCTTGAGCCGGTCCCGCGCTTCCTGCCGCAGCAATTGGTGAATGACAAAGGGGGAACCCGGATAGACCACCAATTGACCGGCAACGTTGAAACGCTTTACCAGGTCGAGATACGCTTGCAGCGCAGGAACGGCCGGCTCAGCGTCTGGGCCAGCGGTGGCGGTGAACAGCTTGACGACACCATCGGTCGCCTCGCCGCCCTTGGTTGAATAGTCGCCGTCAAGACGGTAGAGACCAGCGCCCGCGTGCGTGTCGAATACCGTCAGCGCCGTGTCTTTCAACGTCAGGTGCTGGAGCGCTGCAATCAGCGCCAAGTGCTTGAACACGTCGGCGTGACTGCCTGCGTGGAAGGCGTGGCGGTAACTGAACATGGAACCGATGGTAGCGCGCACGGGATTCGGCTTCGAAACTCGCATCCGTCGAGCCAAGCCCAATCGTATAATGGAAGGCTTCGGAGCGCTTTTGCCCCGCGACGAAGCGCTGCATTGCGGTGAACCCCATCTAAGAGGTTTCCAGTTTTTTCGAAAACAAAGAGAAACGCCGACCGTGGAAAAGGGCGAGCCAAACCTTCCACATTCAATTGGAAAACTCATGAAAACCTTCAGCGCCAAACCCGCTGACGTGGTGCACGAGTGGTTTGTGATTGACGCGACCGACAAGGTCCTCGGACGAGTAGCCAGCGAAGTTGCTCTCCGTTTGCGCGGCAAACACAAGGCCATCTACACGCCTCACGTCGATACCGGTGACTTCATCGTCATCGTCAATGCCGACAAGATCAAGGTCACCGGCAAGAAGGAGACGGACAAGATCTATTACCGTCACTCCGGCTATCCAGGCGGCATTTATGCGACCAACTTTCGCGACATGCAAGCCAAGCACCCGGGCCGCGCAATTGAGAAAGCCGTCAAGGGCATGCTGCCCAAAGGTCCACTCGGCTACGCGATGATCAAGAAAATGAAGGTTTATGCGGGACCCGACCATCCGCACAGTGCGCAGCAACCGAAACCGCTTGAATTGATTGGAGCCACCCGATGATCGGCGATTGGAACAACGGCACCGGCCGGCGCAAATCAAGCGTCGCGCGTGTCTTCATGAAAAAAGGCAGCGGTCATATTACGGTCAATGGGAAGGACATCCAGGCCTTCTTCGGCCGCGCGACGTCGATCATGATCGCCAAGCAGCCCCTTGCGCTGACAAACCACCTGGAAACGTTTGACATCCAGGTGAACGTGCATGGCGGCGGCGAATCGGGGCAGGCTGGTGCTACACGGCACGGCATCACACGTGCGCTGATCGATTGGGATGCCACGTTGAAGCCTGAACTCAGCCAAGCCGGTTTTGTGACGCGTGACGCGCGCGAAGTCGAGCGGAAAAAGGTCGGTTTCCACGGCGCACGGCGCAGGAAGCAGTTCTCCAAGCGCTGATCTCTACATACTGATTTTTGCCAACCCAAAAAGCCGCTGTTTTGCAGCGGCTTTTTTGCTTCCGATGCCCATATTGCACCGTTGTCAACCAGCGCGCCACCGGCTTGAAAAGCCCGACTGCGTTAGCATCTGCTGATTGCGCGCGTTTGCGTCGTGAAGCCTTTTTCCCAGGAGCCAAGCCATGAGCGCTGTTGCCGAACAAATTTCCCAGTCCGACGAGATGCCTGCACCGATCGTGTTCACGGACAGTGCAGCCTCCAAAGTCGCCGATCTGATCGCAGAAGAGGGCAACCCGGAGTTGAAGCTGCGCGTGTTCGTGCAGGGCGGCGGTTGCTCAGGTTTTCAGTACGGATTCACGTTCGACGAGATCACGAACGAGGACGACACTACCATGCAAAAAAATGGCGTCTCGCTGTTGATCGATGCGATGAGCTATCAATATCTGGTGGGTGCCGAAATCGATTACAAGGAAGACTTGCAGGGCGCGCAGTTCGTGATCAAGAACCCGAACGCGACCACGACCTGCGGTTGTGGATCCTCGTTCTCGGCGTAAGGTAGGTCTGCGTCCTGCAGTTCCTCAAGCATGGTAGAGCGCGCCCAGCACGCGGTTCCCACGTGCGCCGGTTACCGCCGATAGATCGATCGGCGTGCCGTTGATCCGCTGCTTCGCGAGCCACGCAAATGCCGTGGCTTCGACTTGCGATGGCGGTAGGCCGTAGGCATCTGACGTTTCGACCACAACGCCGTGCAATTGCTGCCGGAGGCGCGTCAGCAAATCGCAGTTGTAGGCACCGCCGCCGCAGACAATCAACCGGCCTGTGTCTGGTGCGTTTTTCTGTAGAGCCTGTGCACTGCTGCGCGCAGTGAGCTCAGCCAACGTGGCCTGAACGTCGTTTGCGCGCACATCGGTGTGCGCAGCCAACTTCGCGTTCAGCCACTGCGCATTGAACAAATCGCGACCAGTGCTTTTCGGCGGTGGTAAATCGAAGAAGGGTTCGGCAAGCAGATCGATCAGCAGTGCCTGGCAGACCGCACCGCTTGTGGCCCAGGCACCCTCTGAATCGAACGGCTGTTGCAGATGGCGCTGGCACCAATGATCCAGCAAGCCGTTGCCCGGCCCACAATCAAACCCACGCGCGCTACCGTCCGAACCCAGCAGGCTCAGGTTGGCAATCCCTCCAAGATTCAGCACCGCCAGATCCCTGTAGGGCTGTGCAAACCAGGTGCGATGAAACGCCGGTACCAGCGGCGCGCCTTGTCCACCGGCAGCCACGTCCCGGCTGCGAAAATCGGATGCCACGCAAATGCCCGACCGTTCGGCAAGGAGGGCGGGGTTGTTCAACTGCAACGTGTAGCCGACGCCGTCGAACGCGCCGGGCCGATGCCGCACCGTCTGGCCGTGCGCGCCGATCGCAATCACGCGCGCCGCAGGCGTATGCGTTTGGCTCAGCAGGGATTGCACCACCGCCGCATAAGCCTCGGCCAATGCGTTGGCGGCCAGCGCGGCGCGATGCAGCTCGTTTTCGACAGGTGCGTTCAGTGCGAGCAGCTCGGTCTTCAGCGACGCATCAAACGCCTGGCCAACGTGCGCGAGAACGCAGGGTTTTTTGGCAGCCGACGAGAAACCGACCAGCACACCGTCTACACCGTCGAGCGAGGTGCCGGACATCAGTCCGATGAACAGTTCGGCCTGCTGCAGCACACCAGGCGCCGCTAGCGCGCCACCGCCGTTCACTCGGCGCTGGCTTGGCGAGTCGACTCGGCCGCGGCCAACTGCACCTGCATCAATGCCGCCACGGTACGGAAGGCGTGGCTGGCTTCTTCGGTCAGTGGCAACGTGTCGCTTTGTTCGGCCAGCGTTTCCGGGTCGCGGTGCAGGCCGTCCACGCGGAATTCAAAATGCAGATGCGGGCCGGTCGCCCAGCCGGTCGAACCCACGCGACCGACGTAGTCACCTTGGCTTACGACCTGACCGGGCTTCACGCCGATCTTGCTCAGGTGCGCATACAAGGTGCTCTGGTTGTTGTGGTGCTGAACAATCACGACGTTGCCGTAGCCGTTTTGCGTACCCGCGAACTCGACCACGCCGTCGCCGACGCTGCGTACCGACGTGCCGGCCGGTGCTGCATAGTCGACGCCCAGATGCTGGCGCCACGCTTTGGAGATCGGATGCGTGCGCATCTGAAAGCCGCTCGAGACGTGCGAGAACTCGACCGGGGACGCCAGATAGGCACGGCGCAAGGACCGGCCGGTCGGCGTGAAGTAACCTGCCGGGAACGATTTCCCGGTCAGCGCGTCGAGTCCTGGAGGCTGAAACCAGATCGCCTGCCGCGTCTGTCCTCCGGTGGTGAAGTCCACGCTCAGCACACGGCCGGCGCCCAACGATTCGCTGTCGCCTTCAAGCGATTCGTAGACCACGCGAAAACGGTCACCACGGCGCATGTCGGACTGGAAGTCGATGTCGTCGAACACGTCCACGATCTGTGTGGCGATCGATTCCGGCAGCCGCGCTTCATCCGTTGCATCCAGCAGCGACGTGTGAATTTCTGCGCTTGCCAGCCGCATGGTCGATACCAGGGGCGCGCTCTCGACCGCCGATACCCAGCGGTCACCACGCCGCTCCACCACGAGCCGGCGGAACAACCGGTCGCGGTCGGATTCAATCCAGCGTACCGTCAACCGCAGCAGCGCGCGCGACTGATCGGCTTCGGTGCTGACCAATCGCCACGGCTGGCCGAACAGCGCGTGCCGCGACGTGGTGTCGGTGCGCAGAAAGTCGGCCGCCTGCGGATCCTCGATGGACAACCGAGCCAACAACGCATCGACCGTGTCGGATGCGCGCACGGTCTCGGTGCGAAACAGCCGAAAGCCCGGCTGGTCCACAGACATCGCAGCGTCGACCAGCCCAAGGGGCCGCACGGTCTCGGCCACTTCATGCAGTGTGTTACGTTCCAGCGTCGGTGCCCAGGACGCCACCGCAAATGCTGCGCTGCCGCCGAACAGCAAAACAGCGGCCAGCAATGCGCTCAATCGCTTTGAGCGGCGCTTGCCAACTGCCCTATGAGTCGCGGCGGAACGAGTGGTGGACCTGGAAGCGCAGGGACGGGCGAAAGACGAAGAAGAAGAGAAGGAGGAAGAAAAGGAAGACGACGACGCGGGCCGACGAACCGTGGGGACACCGTGATTCAAACGCGTTCTCCGAAAGGCGGACTTCTTATCGAATGGGGGGAATTGGTCGACCGGCCGACTCGCTTCTCAACAGGAGCAACGGGTTCGGCCTCATGAGGACGACCCTTGATTCGGCGCTGCGGCCACGAAAAGCGCCAACTAAAATCTGGTGCTTTGGGGGATTCAGGTGACCGCCAGTATAGCGACCCACTCAAAAACTCAGAACAAAACCTATATGAATCAAGCCGCACTTGACAAAACCCCAGTGTCCGACGTAGGCAATGAGGCGGTGCGGGCGGCGCTGGCCGTGACATTGCGCGGCTGTGAGGAACTGCTGCCGCAGGCCGATTGGGTCACCAAGCTGGCACGTTTCGAGGCCACGGGCGTGCCGCTGCGCATCAAGCTCGGGCTCGATCCAACCGCACCCGACATCCACTTGGGCCACACCGTGGTGCTCAACAAGATGCGCCAGTTGCAGGATCTGGGGCACACCGTCATCTTTCTGATTGGTGACTTCACGAGCACCATTGGCGATCCTTCAGGGCGCAACAGCACCCGCCCGCCGCTGACCCGTGAACAGATCGAGTCCAATGCACAGACCTACTACCGGCAGGCGACCTTGGTGCTGGATTCGGCGCGCACCGAGATTCGCTACAACAGCGAATGGTCCGACGCGTTGGGCGCGCGTGGCTTGATTGAGCTGGCCTCGCGCTACACGGTGGCACGCATGATGGAGCGCAACGATTTCGCAGATCGCTACCAAGCCGGCCAGTCGATCAGCGTGCACGAGTTTCTGTACCCGCTGATGCAGGGCTACGACTCGGTTGCCCTTAAAAGCGACCTTGAGCTCGGCGGCACCGATCAGAAGTTCAACCTGCTCATGGGCCGGCACCTGCAGCAGGAGTACGGCCAAAGCCCGCAGTGCATCCTGACGATGCCGCTGTTGGAAGGCCTGGACGGCATCGACAAGATGTCGAAATCCAAAGGCAATTTCATCGCGCTCGAAGAAGCCCCCAACACGATGTTTGCCAAGGTGCTGTCGATCAGCGATGTGCTGATGTGGCGCTGGTACACGCTGCTGTCGGCTCGGAGCGAGGCGGCCATCGCCGATCTGCGACGTGAAATCGAACAAGGCCGCAATCCGAAGGATGCGAAGTCGCTGCTCGCGCACGAGATCACCGCGCGTTTTCACGGCGAAGCAGCTGCACGCGCCGCACAAGAGGACTTCGCAAATCGCGCGCGCGGCGGAGTTCCGGATGAAATCCCCGAGGTGACGCTGACGGGTGCGCCGCTGGGCATTGCGGCGTTGTTGAAAGCTGCGGGCCTGGCGCCGTCGACTTCTGAAGCGAACCGGCTGATCGATGGCGGCGGCGTGCGCATCGACTCCGCAGTCATCAGCGACAAGGCGCTGAAACTTGCGGCGGGCAGTTACGTCGTGCAAGTCGGCAAGCGCCGGTTTGCACGCGTGGTGCTGGCTTGAATCGGCTGATCTGCGCAGTAGCCCTGCCGCTTGAGGCCGCTTGGCGCCGCGTCCCTTGAAGCCCGGCGCTGCTGTCGAAAAGCCCGTCGGTGGCTCGGGCGCCGCGTCGTCCGCTGCGCCGCCGTGGCTGCAAGCTGCGACGCCCAAGCGCCTGCTGACCGCCTCGCTGGTGCTGGCGTTTTTTACGATCGCGCTCAAGACGTGGGCCTGGAAGCTGACCGGCTCGGTCGGGCTGCTGTCGGACGCAATGGAATCACTTGTCAATCTCGCGGGCGCCGCCTTTGCGCTTGCGATGGTGACGATCGCAGCGCGCCCCGCCGACGCAGACCATCCCTACGGACACTTCAAGGCGGAATATTTCTCATCCGGCTTCGAAGGCCTGTTGATCTTCATTGCAGCCGGTGCGATTTTGTGGGCGGCAGGGCAGCGCCTGTTCGATCTGCAGCCACTGACGGCGGTTGGCTGGGGGCTTGCGTTGTCGGTGGCCTCGTCAATCCTCAACGGCGTGCTGGCGTGGCTGATGCTGCGCGCGGCGCGCGCGCACCGCTCGATTGCGCTCGAAGCCGATGGGCGCCATTTGCTGGCCGACGTCTGGACGTCGGTCGGGGTGGTGGTCGGTGTTGGGCTGGCCGCGTTGACCGGCTGGCTCTGGCTGGACCCGGTGGTCGCCGTCTGCGTCGCACTGAATGTGCTGTTTGAAGGCGGGCGGCTGGTCTGGCGCTCCACCCAGGGGCTGATGGACGAAGCGGTCGAGCCGGAGGTGCAGCAGCAGATCGAGCAGACGCTGGCGCAGTTCACCGACCCGGCCATGCGCTTCGATCATCTGACGACGCGCCGCTCGGGGCAGCGCCGCTTTGTCGATCTGCACCTGCACATGCCGGCGAAGTGGACGCTGGGCCGCGCTGCGACGGCGCGCGCCCGCGTCGAGCAGGCGTTGATCGCGGCCGTGCCGGGCCTGCGCGCGACGATCCAGTTGCTGCCGAGCAATGTCGAAGTCGAAGCGCACGCCAGCGACCCCGAGGAGCCGACTTGAGCTGCCCATCATGCGGGCACTGATTCAGCGCGTGGCGCGCGCACGGGTGTTGGTCGGCGCTGCCACGGTCGGCGAGATCGGCCCGGGCCTGTTGCTGCTGTTTTGCGCGATGCGCGGGGACGGCAAGCAGGAAGCGGAAAAATTGCTGAATCGCACGCTGAAGCTGCGCATCTTCGCCGACGAGGCGGGCAAGATGAACCGCAATTTGAGCGAGCACGGCGGTGGGCTGCTGGTGGTCAGTCAGTTCACGTTGGCGGCCGATCTGAGCAGTGGCAACCGGCCCGGGTTTTCTGATGCGGCTGCGCCCGATCTGGCACGCAAGCTCTACGATCATTTCGTACAGCTGGCGCAGGCGCGGCACCCGATCGTGCAATCCGGACAGTTCGGCGCGGACATGCAGATCGAACTCGTGAACGACGGGCCCGTCACAATTCCGCTGCAGATCAACGCAAGTCAGTAGTCATCGAAACCCATAGCAAACTATGCTGGAAAGGCGGTCGGCTCAGGCTGTTTTGGTACAAAGCAGCCGTTGGTGGCAGCGCCCGCACACTCATCGCCCTTGCCGCGGTTCCACCACATAGCGCGTCACGACCGGCGGCTCCTCAGCGATGTGAAAACCCAGTTTGCGTTCGCGCACCGCGACGTCGTCCGCCGTCACGCGGTCGAAGCGCCGCAGATGCTCAATCCACGACTGGTCCACAATGGATTCCACATAGCGACCCGGCACGTTCAGGTCGTGCAGCAAATCCCAAGACAACGCGCCCTGGCGCAAGCGGCCACGCCGGCTGACACGCATCAGGCGTCGAAAGTCGTTCGAACACGCGGGGTCTATCAGGTATTCGATCGTAACGATCACGTTCCCGCTACCGACTGGCTCCAGAATCTTCGGCAACTTGCCGATCGACGACGGCGTCAGGTCTTCCAGCACGCTGCGGTCTTGTGCAAGGCGCTGCACCAACAGCATCATGACCACGCCGGAGCCGGCTGAGATCAGCAAACTGAGCTGCAGGCTGCTGTACTGCGCGGTCTGGCCCCAGACGGCGGCGCCGGCCGCACTCGACCCCATCAGCGCCATCTGATACATCGACATGCCACGCGCGCGCACCCAGTCCGGCAGCGCCATCTGGGCCGACACTGCGAGTGAATTCGCAGTCGCGATCCAGGCCATGCCGAAGACGAACATCGCAGGCGCTGCCACCATGCGATGTTCGGTCAGTGCCACCACCACCGTCATGGCCGACTGCACGGCCGCGCCGATCAGCACCACGTTGTCGCGCGACAGTCGCTGGCGCAACCGCGGCATGAACAGCACCATGAAGATCGCGCCGGCGCCCATCGATGCGAGCAGCACCGTGAACGTGGCCGCGCCGCCGTCCATGCCGCGCGCAAGCAGTGGCAGCAGCGCCATCAGTGCGGTCGAGTGAAAAAACAAGCAGCCGATGCGCCACAGCGTGGCGCGCAGCCGAGCCGACTGCGCGACAAACTGCATGCCGACCCGCATCGCGCTGAACAGCGGCTCACGGCCCAACGGGCTCAGCACGCGTTCGCGCCGCCACTTGAACACGATGAACGCCGACACCACCGACAACGCTGCGTTCAGCACGAACACCCACTGCGTGCCAGCACTCGCAATCAACGCACCCGCCACGATCGGTCCGATGATGCGCGACACGTTCATCGACACACCGTTCAGCGCCAGTGCGGCCGGCAACTGTCCCCGCGGCACCAGTTCCGGCGTGATTGCTGCGAACACCGGCCAGCGCATCGCCAGCCCGATGCCGTTGAAGAAAATCAGTGCGAGCAGCAGCGGCGGCGTCATCCGGCCCGACAACACGGCTGCGCACAGCAGCAACGCCACGGCTGCAACCCACAACTGCGTGAACAAAAAATAGCGCCGCCGGTCCAGAATGTCGGCCAGCGCGCCGCTGGGGATTCCGAGCAAAAACACCGGCAGCGTGGCCGCCGTCTGCACCAGCGCGACCCACAGCGCGGAAGTGGTCAGCGACGTCATCAGCCAGGCGGCTGCCACGTCGTTCATCCACATGCAGAGATTGGCGATCAGCCAAGTGCTCCACAACATGCGGAATACGGGGCGGTTCAGCGGTGCGAACGCAGACTGCGATTCGACATCCAACGCTTTGGCCGGGGTCGGTACTTTGGGCGGCAACACGGAGGCGGGCGGCAGCGTTGGCGCTGGCGGGGGTGCGGGAGACGGCATCACGGCTATTGTCGCCAGCTTCACACGCTGCAGACGGGTTCCGCGGTCCGCCCACGCGGCGGGGCTACGATGATCGTTGCGGCATCGTGCCCCATCATCCCTTCACCCAAGAATTGAGAACAAGCCGTATGAAGATCCTGCTTCCGATCGATGGTTCGACCCCGGCGTTGGCGGCCCTGCATCATGCGCTGCGGCTGCTGCAAGAAGGGCTCGGCGCCGAGTTCCTGCTTGCCAACGTGCAGGAGCCTGCGACGTTCTACGAAATGCTGAGCACGCGCGATCCGGAACTCATCAAGCGCGCCAGTGCCGAAGCGGGCCTGCACCTGCTGGAGCCGGCTGCAGCGCTGTGCCGCACAGCGGGTGTCGCGTTCGAGCTTGAAGTCGCGCTGGGCGACCCGGCAAATACATTGAATGAAATCGTCGATCGTTTTCAGTGCGACGCCATCTTCATGGGCGCCCGCGGCCACGGCGCGGTGTCGAGCGCGCTGCTCGGCTCGGTGTCGCAACAAGTCACGCACGATGCGCGGGTGCCGGTCACGATCGTGAAAGATCGGGAAACGTCGATGCAAGACGAGGGGCAGCCGGCCTTGTGGCCCATGGACGATGCACAGCAAGTCTGAGGGCGTGGACCTTCGCCTGACTCCCTGCCGCGCCGGACCGCTTGACCGGCAACGTTCACTGCTTGATCGGCCGAGGCCTTCTGCAAGCTTCTGAAGGGCAGGTTGCTGCCCAGCAGAGCGGCCTTTTGGCCGTTTGGCAACGGGGCATCTGACCTCTGACCTGCTTAGGTGATTTGTCGCCGCGCGTACCGCACAACGGTTACACCCGGCTGTGCGTGCCGGGTCGACGGCATGATCAACACGCAGTCGTCGTGCGGCGTCTTGATCGCGCGAGATCCGTCGTAGCCGATGACCGTGTCGGCTGCGGCGATGTGCTCCAGCCCTTGGTAGTTGTCGACAAAGCGCACCGATGCGGTCTGGGCCACTTCGGCCCCGGTGACTTCGAGCACCTGTTGCGCCTCAGCGTCAGGCATGCGCCAGCCCGGCAACAATTGCGCAAGCTCCTCGGGAGGCACCGCGCCAGACAGTTCGAGAAAGCGCAGGCATTGGTCCTGAGCAACCGAGCGGCTGGACAGTTCGCCGTGAAAGCCGCACTCCACCAGCAGCGCACGCGCGCCTGCAGCCAGGCCTTCCGGCGTACCGAAACGTCCGAAATCGCGCATCCGCACGCCATCGGCATGCCCACGATCCACCACGATGGTCGCCGGCGTCTTCATCTGCAGTGCGAGGTCGACATTGCCGCGCTGCAAGCCGGTCATGCTGAGCGGCGACGACGGCTCGTGCATCGAATGCAGATCGAGCAGCCAGTCGGCTTCGTTCACGAACGGTGCCAGCGCCAACGCGCGGCGCTGCTCCAGCGTACTGCCTTCGGCCATGCGCTCTGCGCTCCACTGGCGGTTGAGGTCCTGCTCAACAAAGCGGGAGGCGTCGTGGTGTTGCGCATCGAACCGGTCGAACGCATCTAGGTTGCAGAACGCCAGCGTCAAGCGGCCGCGGCGCGGCCGCAAGCCCGCAGCCAGTAGGCCCTGCAGCGCCCAGGCGCCGCACAGTTCGTTGCCGTGGATCAGTGCCGTGATCATCACGCAGCGGCCGGCGTGTCCGGAGTCAAATGACCAGACCCCTTCCACGCCAGTGTTGCCGCGGCGCCATTCCTTGAGGTTCGGCAGCGACAGCGCGAAGACGGCAGTCGGTGCTTGGGTGGTGGATGTTTGCGTCATTCTTCTTTGATCTTGGCAAATTCAACGATCTTGCGGTACTTCTCGGTCTCCTCAGCGAGGAAGGGCGCGAGATCGGGTTGGGTAGATGGCACGGTCGAACCGGACGCTTCCATCTTGCTGCGGTAGGCGGGCGCCTTCAGCACCTCGGCCAGGGCCGACTTGAGTCGCTCCACGACGGGATCAGGTAACCCTTTAGGGCCCATCAGCATGAACCATACGCTCACGTCCACGTCTTTCAGCGCAGGCGTCTCGGCCAGTGCGGGGATGTCGGGGGTAACAGGGGAGCGCGTCTTCTCGGTCGTGCCCAGCGCGACCAGCTTGCCGGACTTGATCAGAGGCAACGCGCTCGACAGCGCATAAACGCCGAACTCGATGCTGCCACCGATCAGGTCGCTGCTGAGCGGTCCGGTGCCGCGGTAGGGAATGTGCGTCAGAGCAACACCGCCTTGCTGCTTGATCATCTCGCCCGCCATATGCAGCGATGTGCCCACACCGGAGCTGCCGTATGAATACTGGTCCGGTTTGGCTTTGGCGGCCGTCAGGAACGCGGCGGCGTCTCTGATGCCGGTCTGCGCGCCGGTGGTCAGTACCAGTGGCTGCGAGCTCAGCAAGGCGAGCGGCGTGAAATCCCCAATGCGGTAGCGAACCGACTTGCGTACCAACGCGTTGATTGCGATTTCGTTGTTCGCGCCCACCAGCAGGGTGTAGCCGTCCGGCGTGGCCGATGCGACCTTTTGCGCCGCCAGCGAGCCGCCCGCGCCGCCGAGGTTCTCAATCACCATAGGCTGGCCGAGCACCGTGCTCAGTTCTTGGCCCAGCGTGCGCGCGACCTGATCGGTGCTGCCGCCGGGCGGGTAACCCACCACCAGCGTAACCGGACGCTGCGGGTAAGGCGCTTGCGCGAGCGCTTGGGACATGCCCAGCAGCAGCACGCTGGTGGCCAGAACGCTGCGGCGCAGCAAAGTTTTGAGATGAGTCATGGCACTCGCTTATGAGATGGACGCAAGCTTCGATTGTTCGTTTCTGCGGCTTGCATGATGGTCGGAGATCGGCAAGCCAGTATTTCACGCTTTTACGCATCGAGACCGATGCAGCCGAAGTGGCTCGAAGATTTGCTGACCCTCGCCCGAGCAAGCGCCACGGGCGGTGCCGTCAATCTCGCGAATGTGACCAAACCAGCGTTCGGCCAGCGCATCCAGGCGCTGTCGCGCTGGGCGCGCATCACCCCTGATCGGGCGTGTCCCCGTACCTCGATCAAGCTGAACACGGCGGGCACTCTGTTTTCTGGCATCGCGCGGCAGGCCATGCCCACGCAACAGGATGCGCACAGCGGCCGCCTGGCCCTGCTAGTTTTCAGGAGGCTGCGGCGTACAAAGTGCGTCGGCACCGCGCCTGGCGGTTGCTCGGCGACATGGCCGAAGCGGTCTGGCCGTCGGCGCAGCGCCGCTGACCGACTGTCGAAGTCGCGACCCAGTTCAAGCCGACACAGCCGATGTTCGCTCGGCCAGAAAAGCCAGCGCCTCCGGCACCTGGTCCACCAGCACCAGGCACAAGTCGCCCGGCGTCAGCCGCGCGAGCGCCAGTTCGATCGCTGCAAACTCACCGTAGACCGCTTCGATGCAGCGTGTGCGGCGCGCACCCTCGAGGCCCTCACGCAGCAGCGCGATCACCTCGCCATCGGCACGGCCGCGCTGGGCCTGATCCTGGTACAAGATCACGTCGTCGAATGCAGCACCAAGGATCGCGGTCTGTTCTCGCAGGTCCTCGTCGCGCCGGTCGCCGGCGCCGCTGATCACCACGCTGCGCTTGCCCGAAGCGGGCATCGCATCGACGGCTGCCACCAGCGCGCGCATGGCATCGGCGTTGTGACCGTAGTCGGCGATTACGGTGGCACCGCGGTAGTCCATCACATTGAAGCGGCCCGGCGCGTTGCCACTGTCGTTCGAGAAACTGCTGAGCGACCTTCGCACGGTGTCCCAATCAAGTCTGAGCGCCCAGGCAGCGGCCACCGCAGCCATTGCGTTTTCCACTTGAAAGCCGATCGCACCCCCGCGAGTCAGCGGCACATCGCGCAGCGAAAGCCGCTCGCGCCAGGCGCCTTCGCGAAGCACCAGCGCATCGCCCTCCATGTAGACAGCCCGCTTGCCTTGGGCAAGTTGGGTTGCGATCAGCGGATGCTGGCGATCCAGACAAAAGTAGATCACCTCGCCCGGACAGCTCGCGGACATGGCGGCCACGATCGGATCGCCTGCGTTCAGCACCGCATAACCGCCCGGCGCGACGTTCTGCACGATCACGCGCTTCAGCACCGCGAGGTCTTCTACCGTGGTGATGTAGTTCAGCCCCAGGTGATCGCCCGCACCGACATTGGTCACAACCGCAACTTGGCAGCGGTCGAAGCCGAGTCCTTCGCGCAGCAGGCCGCCGCGTGCCGTCTCTAGCACCGCAGCGTCCACGTCCGGGTGCAGCAGCACGTTGCGTGCACTTTTGGGGCCGCTACAGTCGCCGCTGTCGATCTGCCGGCCGGCCACGTAGACGCCGTCGGTGTTCGTCATGCCCACGCGCAGACCGCTGCCGGCCAGCAGATGCGCGATCAGACGCGTTACCGTGGTCTTGCCGTTGGTGCCGGTGACGGCGACCAGCGGGATGCGGCCATCGTCGCCGGGCTTGTACAGGTGCGACACCATCGCATCGGTCACCGCACGGCCTTTTCCATAAGACGGCGTCAGGTGCATGCGCAGGCCGGGTGCGGCATTCACTTCGACCACGCCACCGGCTTGTTGCTCAAGCGGGCGGTTCACGGTTTCACACACCAGATCGACGCCGCAGATGTGCAGCCCGACCATCTGAGCCGCCGCCACCGCGCGCGCGGCGACTTCCGGGTGTACTTCGTCGGTCACATCGGTAGCGGTGCCGCCGGTCGACAGGTTGGCATTGTTGCGCAGCACCACACGGCGGCCTTTGTCGGGCACCGAGTCGGGCTGAAGTCCCTGCACGGCAAGGCGTGCGACCGCGATGTCGTCGAACCGAATGCGGGTCAGCGCGGTGGCATGGCCGTCGCCGCGGCGGGGATCCGCGTTGACCGCGTCGACCAACTGCCGGACCGAGCTTTCGCCGTCGCCGACGACGAGCGGCGGCTCGCGTCGGGAAGCGGCCACCAGCCGGTCGCCGACGACGAGCAGCCGGTAATCATCGCCCGGCAGATAGCGCTCGACCATCACATCGCCGTATTCGGTTGCGACGCGAAATGCAGTATCGAGGTGCGCACGGTCTGTGATGTTGACGGTGACGCCTTTGCCCTGATTGCCGCCCTGCGGCTTGACCACCACCGGCAAGCCAATCGACAGCGCGGCAGCCCAGGCGTCGTCTGGGTCTGCCACCGGGCGGCCCAGTGGCACCGGGACGCCGGCTGCATGCAGCAGCGACTTCGTCAGGTCCTTGTCCTGCGCGATCGATTCGGACACCGCACTGGTCTGGTCCACTTCGGCAGCCTGGATCCGGCGCTGCTTCGAACCCCATCCGAACTGCACGAGGCTGCCGCGCGTGAGCCGCCGCCAGGGGATGCCGCGCACCACGGCGGCGTCGATGATCGCGGCAGTGCTCGGACCCGGCCGCACGTCCTCGTCGGTGGCACGCAGTTGTGCAATCGCTGCGTCGGCATCGAACGGCGTGTCGGCCACGGCGGCATCGATCAACGCACGCGCGTGCGCGAGCGCTTGCCGGCCCACTTCTTCCTCGGTGTACTCGACGACAACTTGGAACACGCCGACGTCCACTGTGCTGGCAGTGCGGCTGAAAGTGACTGGGCAGCCGGCGTGTGCCTGCAGGTTCAACGCAGCTGCCTCCAGCACATGGGCGAGCGACAAGGGCTGCTCGAAGCCAGGCGCGCGCAACGCCCCGATCGCGGGAAAGCGTGCCCGCAGCCGTGTTTCGAATGCGTCGTCTGCATCGATCGCACATTCGGCTGGCTCGCATTTCACGACGGCTTCGATCGCGGTCAGGCGGCTCCAGAGGTTGGGGCCCCGCAGGGCGCGAATGCGGGAGACTTCCATCGTGCTTCAGGCGTCGTTTGTTGAAGAGGAACCGACAGGCGTCAGCCGATCAGCGCGCGGCGGTGTAGGGCAGCGCAGACGCAACCGGTTGTGCCAGCGGTGCCAGCCCGGCGTCGAAGGTCTCGATGCCGGCAGCGATGAGTTCGGGCGAAATGCCGAGCGCCCACGCTGCGCCAATGCTGGCCAGCAAGGTCGCCAGGCTGGGCGCCGCGCCTTCCTGCTGCTGAAGGTGGTGCCGCGTTGACCAGCGAGCGGCTTCGCCAAGCAGTGACTCGGCCAGGCCCGCAAGCAACCAGACCTGGCCAGCGCGCTCGACCACCGCACGGCCGCCAGCAGCGCAATGTGCAGCCACCGCTGCTGCAGCCGCAGCGTCGCCATCGGTCGCATAAAGCGTCACCGAGCCGTCGCACAACGGCGCCAAAGCCAGCGCGCGCGGGTCTTGCGCGTTAAGCACCGCAGCACCTTCGGGCAGCACCACGTCGACCTGCGTGCGCAGCACCTTGTGCAGCTGGTCGGCTTCGCGCACGTCGAACTCGGCAAGGCCTTGCCAGCCGTCGAAATCGGTCACCACGCCAACGGCGCAGCGGTCGTACGCGAGGCCGTCGCGCAAGATGGACACAGCACCGTTTTCGATGACGGCGGCTTGCACCGCGCGGTTCATCAGCAGCCGATGCGCGCTGGCCCAGTCGGCAGACGGATTCGCATCGGCACGCCGGCGGTCGAAGAACAGGCCATCGGCGCACGCCAGTCCCACGTGGCTGCCGCCCAGATGCAGCAGCCAGGCGACCAGCCGCGCGATCGTCGCGGTTTGCTTTGAGCCGGTGATGCCGACAATCGGGATGCGGCCGGATGCGGTGTCGTCGAACAGATGATCGACAATCGCGCGGCCCACTGGCCGGGGTGAGCCGATCGCGGGCTTCAAGTGCATCAGCAGCCCTGGGCCGGCGTTGACTTCGACGATCGCGGCGCGCTGCGGCCGCAGCGGTTGGCCGATGTCCTGCGCAACCAGATCAATGCCGGCAATGTCCAGGCCGACGATCTTTGCCGCCAGAACAGCGGCTTGTGCAACGTCTGGGTGGACTGCATCGGTGCAATCGATCGCGACGTTGCCGTTGCGCTGCACCACCACGGAGCGGCCGGCGTCGGGCACCGAATCGGCGCCGAGCCCTTGCCGCCGCAACTCGAGTTGCACACCGGGATTGCTGGCCAAATCGATGCGCTCAAGCGGAAACTCTTCTTCCACGCCACGCCTTGGGTCGCTGTTGAGCTGGCTCTCAATCAATTCGACGACGGTGCTGCGGCCGTCGCCATGGAGTGCAACGATCTCGCCGCGCGCTGCCGCCACCACCCGGCCGCCCACCACCAGCAGCCGGTGCTCGTGGCCGCGCACAAAGCGCTCGACCATGACCTCGCTGCCTTGCGGCTCGGCCACGTGGAATGCGGCCATCACTTCGGCCTGCGTCGTCAGGTCGAGCGCAACGCCGCGGCCGTGGTTTGCGTCTGTCGGCTTCACGGCGACGGGCAGGCCGATGTCCTGCGCGGCTTCCCAGGCTTCTTCGGCGCTGGCCACGATGCGGCCTTCAGGCACTGGCACGCCGCAGGACGCCAGCAGGCTCTTGGTCAGATCCTTGTCCTGCGCAATACCCTCGGCAATCGCGCTGGTTTGATCGGTCTCGGCGGTCCAGATGCGGCGCTGGCGTGCACCGTAGCCGAGCTGCACCAAGTTGCCGTCGTTCAGCCGGATGTGCGGAATGCCGCGATCGGCGGCCGCCGCCACGATGCTTGCGGTGCTGGGGCCAAGGTAGCAGTCATCGACCCGGTCGCGCACCATTCCTACGGCCTGCGCCATATTGAACGGCTGGTCGTTGATCGCCGCCATCAGCAGCCGGTGGCCTTGCTCGAGGGCGCAGCGCGCGACCCGTTCATCGCGCGCCCGGAACACCATGCGGTAGACACCGTGGCCCGAGGTGCTGCGGGTCTGGCCGAAGCCGGTCGGCATGCCAGCCAGATTCAGCAGCTCGATCACGACGTGTTCAAGCACATGGCCGGCCCAGGTGCCTTCGGTGAGCCGCTGCACGAAGCCGCCGCGTTCGCCGACGCCGCAGTGGTGCTCTATCAGTGCGGGGAGCTGGGCCAGCAGGCGATCGGAGAGGCCTTCAATCCGGTTTGACGGAAAGTCCTCCAGCACGCCCAAGTCGAGCCAGACTTCCAGCACCGGCCGGTAAGTCCAGATGTTCGGGCCGCGCAAATATCGCACGCGCAGCAACTCGATGTCTTTGAATGGTTTCATGCCGGGCCGCTTGGTCACCGGTGCAGCTTGTGGCACCGGCTGCGGTTCATTGTGCGGCACGCTTGGGCGGCGAGTTGCTGGCACCGCCGCCGTGGCGGTCGCCCCGGTGGTTCGGCCCGGCAACGCAGCGGTGCGATAAAGTGCGCGCGGCGCGCTCCTGCGAAAATCCTTGTTGCCACGGCCCGCCGGTGCGATCAGGCTCGATGCTGGCGCGCGCAGCACCGATCCCACATGCATCAACATCATCTGACTGACCCTTCTGAAGAGATAAACACGGGTCCGCGGCGGGACCGATTGAGCGCACAACTGGCACCCAATGAAAACGTTCGCGCGCTGCTGGAGGTTGACCTCGATACCGCCTTGCGCTTCGCGAGTGGCGTCCTTGCACTAACCGATCGGCGCCTTCTCGCGCACGACGACACGGCCGCCGGCTGGCGCGAATGGCCGCTTTCGCCCGACTTGGCGCTGCGGCTGTCCGACAACGGTGCGGTCGGCACACTGGACTTGTGCAACGCGACGTCCCGGCTGGCGCGCTGGCGTTTCACGCTGAAAGCGCAGCCGCAGGCGGTGCTACTGCAGCAGCGCTTCGAGCAGCGACTGCTCACCCCTGGGCGAACCGCTGGCGGAGACACCGACGCAGCCATCGGCACGCTGCCGTGCCCGATTTGCCATACGCCGCTGCCGTCCGACGGCAACGGATGCGCAGTCTGCGCCGAACGCGAGCAGCAGCCCAGCGCCACGGGGCCGCATCCCTGGGTGCTGTTGCGGCTCGGTCGCTTTGCAAGACCGTATCGGATGCAACTCGTGATCGGCTTCCTGTTGACGCTGGCCGGCACCGCCGCGGCACTGGTGCCGCCGTACCTGACGATCCCACTGATCGACGAAGTGTTAATTCCGTTTCAAAACGGCCAGCAGATCGAGACATCCAAGGTCGCGTGGTACCTGGGCGGGTTGCTCGCGGCAGCGGTCGCGGCCTGGGGCCTGAACTGGGCGCGTACCTACCTGCTTGCGTTGGTGTCCGAGCGAATCGGCGCTGACTTGCGCAGCACCACCTACGAACATCTGTTGAAGCTTTCGCTCGACTACTTCGGTGCCAAGCGCACCGGCGATTTGATGGCGCGCATCGGTTCGGAGACGGATCGCATCAACGTTTTCCTCTCATTGCACGCGCTCGACTTCGCGACCGATGTGCTGATGATGGTGATGACCGCGGTCATTTTGCTGTCGATCAACCCATGGCTTGCGATCGTCACGCTGGTGCCGCTGCCGTTTATCGCCTGGATGATCCACGCCGTGCGAGATCGACTGCGCACCGGCTTTGAGAAGATCGACCGGGTCTGGTCCGAAGTCACCAATGTGCTGGCAGACACGATCCCCGGCATCCGCGTGGTGAAAGCCTTTGCACAGGAAAACCGCGAAGCCAGGCGGTTTCAGGCCGCCAACCAGCACAACCTCGAAGTCAACGACCGGCTCAACAAGACTTGGTCGTTGTTCACGCCGACCGTCACCCTGCTGACCGAGATCGGCCTGCTGGTGGTCTGGGCGTTCGGCATCTGGCTGGTTGCCAAAAGCGAAATCACGGTCGGTGTGCTGACCGCTTTCCTGGCCTACATCGGGCGGTTTTATGTGCGGCTCGATGCGATGAGCCGGATCGTCTCGGTCACGCAAAAGGCTGCGGCGGGCGCCAAACGCATCTTCGACATCCTCGACCACGTATCGAATGTGCCCGAAGCGGTGAACCCGGTCGCGCTGAAGTCCGACGGCCCGCGTGGCCGCATTCGACTCGAAAGCATCGGTTTTCGCTATGGCGCGCGCGCGGTGATAAAGCGGCTCGATCTGGACATTCGCGCGGGCGAGATGATCGGGTTGGTCGGCCACAGCGGCTCCGGCAAAAGCACGCTGGTGAATCTGATTTGCCGCTTCTACGACGTGACCGATGGCCGTATCTTGCTCGACGGCACCGACATCCGGCGTGTTTCGCTCGCTGACTACCGCGGCCAGATCGGGCTCGTACTGCAAGAGCCGTTCTTGTTCTTCGGCACGATCGCCGAGAACATCGCCTACGGCAAGCCCGATGCGACCCGTGCCGAGATCGTCGCAGCCGCCCGCGCTGCACACGCGCACGAGTTCATCCTGCGCCTGGCCCATGGCTACGACTCGATGGTCGGCGAGCGCGGCCAAAGCCTGTCCGGCGGGGAACGCCAGCGCATCTCGATTGCGCGCGCACTGCTGATCGATCCGCGCATCCTGATTCTCGACGAAGCCACTTCGGCGGTCGATACCGAGACCGAGAAGGAAATCCAACGCGCGCTCGACAACCTGGTGCAAGGCCGCACCACGATCGCGATTGCGCACCGCCTGTCCACGCTGCGCAAGGCCGACCGGCTGGTTGTGCTCGACCGCGGCGAAGTCATTGAAGTGGGGCCACACGACGAACTGATGGCGCAGCACGGTGCCTACCGGCGGCTGTATGACGCGCAATTGCGACGCGTCGACGAGGAAGAGGACGACCCGGCTGCGGCGCTGCCGGCGCTGCCGCTGGTCGAGCAACACTCGGCGCATCCCGCGGGCAATTGAACAATGAACGATGCAGTCTCCACCGCCGCCGTGCGGCTAGAGCAAGACCGTTTCGGTCAACTGGTGCTGATCGATGCCGCCGGGCAAAGGCACGTCGGCGTGCAACCAGTGCAGGCATTTCCACTGTCTGCTGCGCCCCGAAGCACAAGCGAAGAAGCGCTGATTTCACTGCTCGGCCGCGATGGCCATGAGCTGTTGTGGATCGAACGTTTTGATCAACTCGACGCTGCCAGCCGCGCGCTGCTTGAGGCCGAACTCGCGAGCCGCCAGTTCATGCCGCGCATTCTGCGGTTGCTCAGCGTGTCGAGCTTTTCCACGCCGTCGAACTGGCAGATCGAGACCGACCGCGGCACCACCCAACTCGAATTGAAAAGCGAGGACCACATCCGGCGGCTGCCCGACGGCCGGCTGTTGATCGCGGACGGCCACGGCGTTGGCTATCTGGTGGACGACCGCACGGCGCTCGATCGGCAATCGCGGCGGTTGCTGGAGCGGTTTTTGTAGCGGTTTGCGCAGCGGCACGGCCCCATCACTGAGCGCCGATTACTGGATTGGCTTGATGTATGCCATCGTCTTTTTCGTTGCCGCATTCACCTTGGCCATGATGGCCGACGCGCATGCTGTCACGAAAGCGCTCGAGCGTCGCATGACCATAGGCGGTTTTTCAACCGCAGCAATGCCGGGCGGAGAGCGGTTGAAGGCAATCATGCCGTCGACCTCTTCCTGCAAGAACGTGCCCTGGTAGATTTTCGCCACGTCCGGCCTCACGGAAGCCCAGGAAGAAAGCTCGGTGCGCATGACCTCGACCGCCTGCTGCACAGCGGTCTCCACGCCTTGCGGCTGCTGGGTTGAGAGCGTCTTGCCCGCAAGCGCCTGAGGTTGAGGTATCGATTGCGTCGTCACCGGCACAATCTGTTCATACGCCGCGTTCAGCGTGTTTTCCGACTTGGTCAATGTCAGCAGCGTTTCGATCGATGCATCTGATGTGGGCGCAGCCACGCATGCAAACGACAAACAAGCCAGCACGGATGTGAGGCTGAATTTGCGAAACGATGGAATCGTGAAAAGAACTCCTTCGGGACATTTGGAAACTGGGAAAGCGATCAAACTCGCGTCTCGTCGTCCTTTCGACACAGTGAGCCCGGCTGGTCCCCTCGACAGGAATCGAACCTGTATCTGGCGCTTAGGAGGCGCCCGTTCTATCCATTGAACTACGAGGAGCGAGCGACAAATTGTAGGCCGCGCTTGTGTCGTGACCGACGTGGCTAGTCGTACTTCAACGTGTAGATCAAGTCCAGCGCACTGCGCTCACCCGTTGCGCCGCGCAGCGTGAAGCGCTTGGACAAGTCATAGAACAGGAACAACGTACCGACCGCGCCGGACAAACTGCGTTCGTACGCCGCGTAGAAATTTTTCGAGAACCGCTTGCCGAGGGTGACGGCGGTCTCGCCGGTGCTGCCGCCACCTTTGGCTTCGCCGAGCGACAACTCGTCGAGGCCGATCTTGCCCGCAATGTTGCCGCCCGAGTCTTTGCCGGCGAGCAGCGCAGCGGCCGCAGTTTGCAGCAACGCGGCTTCTGAGCCGCTGGCGGCTGAGGCACGCCCCAGCACCAGCCAGGACAGTTTTTCGTTGTCAGGCATGTCCGGCTCGGAATAAAGGGCCACTTGCGGCAGCAGCGCGTTGCCGGTGATTTGCACGCCGACCTGCACTTCGGTGAACTGCATGTTCGCGCGCAGTGCCAGGATGTCGAGCGACGGATTGGTCGGCTTGCCGGTGAAGCGGATCACACCACGTGTGATGTCAAGCTTCTGGCCGTAGGCACGAAAACGGCCTTCGACGGTGCGGATGGTGCCTGTGACCCGCGGATCGGCCAGCGACTCGCCCACGATCGCAAGCTGGCCCTCCAGGCCGCTGTCCAGTCCAAGGCCGCTGACGCGGAAGTCGTTGCCCAGATCGATCTTCACATTGAGCTTGATGACCTGCTTGCCGTTCGTGCTGACCGCGGCGCTGTCTTTGGCGGCAGCAACGGCTTGCGGCGTTGCCTTGGCGACCGGCGTGGTTTTTTCGGCTGCCTTGGCACCGGTAGCAATCATGCCGCCGCGCTGCACCACCACGTCGCTGCCGAGCGTCGGTGCGCTGTCCTCGGGAAGTTCAATGCGGGCACGGTCGACTTTCAGCGCACCCGTCACGCTGGCGACTTGGCCAGCCAAGGCGGCTTCGATCTTGCCGGACAGCGCGATCTCGGCGTCGGTGCGAATGCTCGGGCGCAGATGGTCGATGGTGGCGGTCAGCTTGGCTTGTGGTTTGCCGTCAACCAGCTCGGCGCTGCCGCTTGCGGTGATGGTGCCTCCCGTGCTCAGACCACCTGCACCGTTCAGCGTGAACTCATCAATCAGAAGTTTCTGACCATTGACCTTGGCGCGCAGCTTGCCGCCCGTGAACTCGAAGCCATCGACGATCGAGCGCAGTGCGAGGTCGTCGGCCGTGATGGTGCCAGTCAGCTTCGGGTCGGCCAACGTGCCGCCCATACGCACATCGGTGTCGATGCCACCGTCAAGCCGCCAGCCCGGCGGCGCCAGACGCGACCAGACGCCGAGCTTGGGCAACGAGACTTTCAAGTTGCCGCCCAGTGGTGCGTCCTTGGCCAGCGTCCAGCCGCCATCGGGGCCGCTCTTCGTGAGTTTGGTGGAGATCTCGCCGTTGACCTGGCCCGCACGGTCGGTTTGCCAGTTCAGGTTCAGATTCAAATCGCCGCTCGAATTGCTGCGCACAGACAGGCGCGCTTCCTTCACACCGGCGGTCACTTGCGTGCCGGTCTCCGGATCGGTCACGATGTTCAGGTCGCCGCTGGCGCGGTAGAGGTTCGCCTTGACGTCGAATTTCTTGCCGAGTGAGACGTCCCAGTCGCCGTTGAACACCATGTCGCCGGAGACGCGTCCACCCGCCAGCTTGCCGCCGGTGGCCAGCTCGGCCCAGGCCATTGGCACGCCGGACAGCTTGCCTTTGGTGGTCAGCTCACCTTCGCGCCATCGCACCGGGTCCCATTCGATCGTGGCTTGAGAAGCGGCGGCACGGGCGCCTTTGGGGGCCATCACCACGAGCTTGCCGGCCGCAGCTTCGAACGCGCCCCCAGCGGCTGTGGGCTGCCATTTGAAGCCGACGTCGTTCTTCAGCGACAAGCGCCATGGTTCCTTGCCGATCGCAGGGTCCACCACCGAGGCTTCGAGCTTGCCGATCTTGCCGGCCCAGGACGACTCGGCCAGTGGCTTGCTGGCGCTGCCAATGCGACCAACGCTGGCCTGCAGATCAAGGTCGAGCTTGCGCACGCCGAGTTCGGCCCGGCCTTTGGCTTTCAAGTCAAGATTGCTGAGCTTGCCCGACGCGTTGGCTTGGAAGTCGCGCAGCTTGATGATCTGGTCGGCTGTGTCTTTTGCTGCTGCGCTGGTCTTCGTGCTCTTTGAACTGCCGCTGTCGACGGTGGCCGGCGGCACATAGTCGAGCTTGGGCGCGTCGATCTTCAGGTCGACCGATGGATCGCGCCAGCCGCCCATCCATTTGGCGACCACCGTAGCGCGGCCGCTTGCGTTGGTCTGCTTCACACTGTCAGGCACCCCTGGCAAGCCTTTGGCCCAGTTCAGCAGCTTGCCGACGTCGTTGGCGGCGATGTTGGCGGTGCCGCCGCCGCTGTTCTCGCGCAATTCACCGTCGACCGAGACGTCCAGGCCTGGCGCGGTCAGATTGAGCTTGCCCTGGCCGCCGGGTCCAGCGATTTGCACGTCGAGCGTGCCGGTCAGCTTGGCGTCTTCGGTGCGCACCTGCAGTGCAGAAAGGATGAGGCGCCCGTTGTCCCAGCGACCGTTCACGCTTGCGTCGCGTAAACCCAATTGACGCAGCTGATCGGTCAACTGGCGCGACGCTGCGTTGCCACTGGCGGCGTTGCGGCGCGGACCGCTGGTTTCATCGGGCCGCAACTTGACGTCGAAATCGATTGCGCTGCCGTCCGACTTGGCGGTTGCCGTGCCGTCGATCGGCACCGCGGCGAGCGATGAAACCAGCTCGGCCGGGTTGATGTTGTCGAGCTTGGCCTCTACCCGCCAGTCGCCCGTGTCGGTGCTGCTAGCCGGGGTAGCGGCTGCGGCTTCGGCTGCGCTGCCATTCGCCGTCGGCTTGCTGCTTGACGGGGTTGGTGCGCTCGATGCGGGGGCGGAGGCGGCCGGCGTGGCTGCCGTGGCTGTGCCGGCTGCAGGCGTGGCCGGCAGCACGTATTTGCCTTGCGCGCGCAGCGTGCCGCCACCAAGCCGGGCTTCGAGTTCTTCAATCACAGCCGTGCCGTCCCGCCAGTCACCAACGGCGCGCAATTGCTGCAGGGGTAGGCGCTTCTTGTCCCAGGGTCCGGCGGCCTTGTTGTCGATGTCGGCTTCCAGATGCCAGCCAGCGGCAGAACCTACCGTAGCGACCGGCTTTGTCGGGGCGACATGCAATTCGCCAGTCAACTGGGTTTTTGGGGCGGCTGCCCAGATCGCGCCGGCGTCGAAGTCGAAGAACGTTGCATCGGCCTTCGGCACCGGTTGCGCAGCCCATGGCGTGACTTTGGCGCTGACGGTTGCACGCGGCGGATTCGGGTCGGTTGCATCGGGCACTTTGGCCTGCGCGTCGGCTTTCACATCGAGATCGGTCAGCGGGCCATTCGCACTCGCGTTCAGGCTGAGCGCCACGCCCTGCGAGCCGCCGCCGGGCACGTCTTGCTTCAACTGTCCTTTGATTTGCGCATCCAGCCGGATCGGCGCCTGGTCGGTCAACGTCGCCTTCGCCGAATAGCTGCCGCCCATGACTTCGGTGCTGGCAACCGTCAACTGGTGCTGCTCGCCGTTGTAGGCATAGCTGCCGGCGATGTTCGTCACGTCTAATGGCGGTGGGCCAGCCCATTCAAAGCGGTCAAGTGCGAACTGGTCGACTTCGATCTTGACCGGCAGTTTCAACGACTGCGGCGGGCCGGTCGACGGCTCGGCTGGCGTGGGAACCCGCTGGTCTTTCACCTTGACACGGCGTGCAGCGAGCCGGCTCAGTTTGACGGTCTTGTCGAGCAGCGCAGCCGGCTGCCACTTCAGCTCGGCGCCGTCGACCTCGATCTTCAGGCCGTCGGCGTCGTAGCGCAGTTGTTCGATCGTGCCGCCTCCGCGGATCGCGCCAGTGACGCCTTCCGTCTTCAACGGGACAAACCGTGCTGCAAGCTGCAACGCTTGGGCGAGTGAACCTTCGGTGCCCGACCAGATCCACAGCCCACCGAGCGCAAGCACCAACAGCAGCGCAATGCCTGCCACGAAAAACGACAACACCCGCAGCAGTGTGCCGACGATGCTGCGTTTTTTCCTGAGCTCGTCGTCGTTCGCTCCGGCCGTCAGCGATGCCGCGGCTTCGCCTGGTTGGGTCTCAGCGAAGTCGGCCGCCGTCGCCGCGTTGCTTGCCATGCCAGGTCTCAGAACGTGAAGCCAACCGTCAGGTGCAATCGGAACTTGCGGCTGTCAAGCCCGTATGCGACCGCCGCAGTCAGTGGGCCAATGGGGGTGCGCACGCGCACCCCGGTGCCCACGCCGACCTTCGGACGCAGGTCGTTGGGTTTGTTCGCAACATCCCCCATGTCAACAAAGAAAGTGTTCTCGAACGCGGTCGGCTGGCCGTTACTCAAGTAGGGGCGTTGCAACTCGACGCTGGCGACCGCCAGGTAGCGGCCGGGCGCGACCACGCCGTTTGCGCGGTCCAGACCGATGGTGCGAAACGCGTAGCCACGCACCGACGTGTCGCCGCCGCTCTTGAACAGCAGGGTGCCCGGGATGCGGGCGTCGTTGGCCCCTTCGATGGCTGCGACTTCTCCGCGCAGCGCGAGCCGTCCCAACGTGCCGGGCAGTGGGACGATGCCGAGACCGCGACCTTGCAGCCGCAGAAACGGCTGAAACGGCTGCGACGTGGTGTAGCCGCCGCCGACCTCTGCGCCGAGCCCGTAGCCACGCGTCGGGTAGGGCAGGCTGTCGAAATAGCGACCCGTCCAGACGTAATTGACCGACAGCGCGGAGCCGTCACCGATGTCAGCTGCGGTGCTGGTTACCGAGCCGGGGCCGCGCACGCTGGCCCGGTCGTACTGCACGTAGATGTTGTGGTCGAACTTTTCGCCATTGCGAATTTTTCCGAAACGCACGCGCTCGGCGGTGGTGATCAGTTTTTTGTCATCGAGCTGCTCGAATCGGCCCAGCGCGCCCCAGCGCCAGCCATCTTCGTCAGGGATCGAGGTCCAGGCGGTCTCGGCGAACGGGTTGCGGGTGTCGATCTGCAATTTGTTGACCGACCGCCAGCCAATGCCCGGCACCCGCTGGTCGGCGTATTCGATCGATGCATGCGGACCACCATCGGTTGTGAAGCCAACGCCGAAAACGACCTTCTTGCGCGGTGCTTCCTTCACTGTCACCTGCACCGGCACAGCTTCCGGATTCCCGGCCGGGTCCACGAAGATGAAGGCCGAATCGAAGTAGCCGGTGCCGGCCAGCCGCTTTTGCGCGTCGTCGATGTCCTTCTGGTCGTACTCCTGGCCCGGCTTCAAGCGCGCCACACGCGGCACGATGACCGGGTCGTAACGCTCGATGCCTGTGACCTGCATCGGTCCGTAGCGATACAGTGGCCCGGAGTCGAGCTGGAAGTCCAGATCGGCCGTGTGATTCGGCGCATCGATCTTCGCCTCGCTGTCCGCAATTTTCGCCGCCGGATAGCGGCGAGCGACCAGCGCACGCAGCGCATCCTGCTTGGATGCAGCCCAGGCGTCCTGGGTGAATACTTCGCCTTCTTTGAGCTTCCAGCTCTTGCGCAACTGCTGGCGCTGCTCGATCGCGCCCTTATTCAACGTGGTCTCGATGTCGCCTCGAAGGTCAATGTCGACCTTCGCAATGTTCGTTCGTGAGCCCAGTTCGACCTCGACCACGACGGTGGGTTGCTGGCCCATGTCACCGTTTTTGCTGACCCGCACGGTCGGGCTGAAGTAGCCCTGAGTCGCGACCAGATTGCGCGCATCCCGCTCAGCCAACACAAGCAGGCGCGTCATCTCTGACTCGGACAAGTCCGTGACTGCGCGGTAGCGATTCAGTTCGAGATGCTTTTGCAACAGGTCACGCACGGCATCCGGCGCACGCACTTCAACTGTAAAAGCTTTGACTTCGGGCTTGGCGGTTGCGGTTCCTACCATGCCTTCGGGCGTGACGTCTGCCGCGGCTTGGTCCTTGCTGGCAGTATCGCCACCAAACACGCCACAGCCAGACAGCGCAGACGCGCCTGCGAGCAGGCTGCCCAGCAAGGCTGACCGCGAAAAGAGCTGGGAGCGGAGAAGGCGGCCGGGCGTCGTCACGCGGCGAAGTTTACTTTGACAGCATCCTCATCGCCTCTTCAAGTCCTTTGAGCGTGAGCGGAAACATGCGCTGGCTCATCAACTGTTGCACCACCGCAATACTTTGCCGGTATTGCCAGACGCCTTGCGGCTCGGGGTTGATCCAGACGAACTTCGGGAACGCGGTGGTCAGGCGCTGCAGCCATTCGGCACCGGGCTCTTCGTTGTTGTATTCGACACTGCCGCCGGGCTGCAAGATCTCGTACGGGCTCATCGTCGCGTCGCCTACGAAGATCAGCTTGTAGTCCTTGTTGTACTTGCGGATGATGTCCCAGGTGGCGAACTTCTCGGCAAAACGACGCCGGTTGTTCTTCCACATGAAGTCATAGACGCAGTTGTGGAAGTAATAGAACTCGAGGTGCTTGAGTTCGGTCTTCGACGCTGAAAACAGCTCTTCGACGCGCTGGATGTGCTCGTCCATCGTGCCGCCCACGTCCATCAGCAGCAGCACCTTCACGTTGTTGTGGCGCTCGGGCACCATTTTGATGTCGAGCCAGCCGGCGTTGGCCGCCGTGCTGCGGATCGTATCGTCGAGGTCCAGCTCTTCGACGTGGCCTTCGCGCGCGAACTTGCGCAGGCGCCGCAATGCGACCTTGATGTTGCGCGTGCCGAGTTCCTGGCTGTCGTCGTAATCCTTGTAGGCGCGCTGGTCCCAGACCTTCACCGCGCTCTTGTTGCGACCTTTTTCCTGGCCGATGCGGATGCCTTGCGGGTTGTAGCCGTTCGCGCCGAACGGTGACGTGCCGCCGGTGCCGATCCACTTGCTGCCGCCTTCGTGGCGCTCTTTCTGCTCCTCGAAGCGCTTTTTGAGCGTCTCCATGAGTTCGTCCCAGCCCATCTTGTCGATCTTGGCTTTTTCTTCCGGACTCAACTCAAGCTCGAGGTTCTTGCGCAACCATTCGAGCGGGACTTCCTTGGTGAAGTCCGCGATCATCTCAACACCCTTGAAGTACGCAGCGAACGCGCGGTCGAACTTGTCGAAGTGCTTTTCGTCCTTCACCAGCGCGGTGCGGCTCAAGTAATAAAAGTCGTCGATCGCAAAGCTGTCTTCACTGTTCGGGCCGACCACACCGGCCTTGATCGCTTCGAGCAGCATCAAGTACTCCTTGACGGAGACCGGCAGCTTGGCCGAACGCAAAGTGTAGAAAAAATCGATCAACATCGGGCAATACTCAGCGTTCAGTCCGAGTTCGAGGGCTGGGGCCGGTTCAGCAAATACAGCAGCTGCGCCTTGACTTCCGGCCATTCGCCCGCGGTGAGGCTGTACATCACCGTATCGCGAATGGTGCCATCGCGCCGCAGCGCGTGGCCGCGGATCACGCCGTCCTTGCGGGCGCCGAGCCGCTCAACCGCGCGCTGCGAAGCGAAATTGAAGTTGTCGGTGCGCCAGCCGACGGTGTTGCATAGGAGCGTCTCGAACGCGTGCGTCAGCAGCATCAGTTTGCAGGTCGTGTTGACGTGCGTGCGTTGGCAGCGCCTTGCATACCACGTGTAGCCGATCTCGACGCGCTTCAAAGCCGGCACGACATCGTGATAGCTCGTGGTGCCGAGGACCGTGCCGGCGTCGGCATCTGTCACCGCGAACGCAACGCGATCCTGCATGGCCAATGCCTGCTCGATGTACGCCCTTGTTTCTTCAGGGGTGGGCACGGAAGTGATACGCAGATTCCAGAGTTCGCCGTCTGCTGCCGCAGTGCGCAAACCCGCTTCATGCTGCAACCCGAGCGGCACCAGCCGCACACCGCGGTCCTGCAGTTCGACGGCTTTGACAAAGGTGTTCTCACCCATGAGCTGCTTCCGATCTCAGCGGTTGTGCCGCTGCATGAACACCAGCTTTTCGAACAGCGTCACGTCCTGCTCATTCTTCAGCAGCGCGCCCACCAGCGGTGGCACCGCGACCTTGTCGTCCTTGGACTGCAAGACATCGATTGGGATGTCCTCGGCCACCAGCAGCTTGAGCCAGTCGAGCAATTCGGAAGTGGAAGGTTTTTTCTTCAGGCCCGGCAGGTTGCGCACGTCGTAGAACGTCTTCATCGCGGCCGCCAGCAGTTCTTTTTTTAAGCCCGGGAAATGCACGTCGATGATCTGCTGCATCGTGACCGCATCGGGAAACTTGATGTAGTGAAAAAAGCAGCGGCGCAAAAAGGCGTCCGGTAGCTCCTTTTCGTTGTTCGATGTGATGAACACCAGTGGCCGATGCTTGGCGCGGATCAGCTCACGCGTTTCGTAACAGTAGAACTCCATGCGGTCGATTTCACGCAGCAGATCGTTCGGAAACTCGATGTCGGCCTTGTCGATTTCGTCGATCAGCAGCGCCACCGGCTCTTCGGCCGTGAACGCTTGCCACAGCACACCGCGCACGATGTAATTGTGAATGTCCCTTACGCGCTCGCCGCCGTCGATGTCCGCTAGTTGGGAGTCGCGCAGGCGGCTCACCGCGTCGTATTCATACAGGCCCTGTTGCGCCTTCGTGGTCGACTTGATGTGCCACTGCAGCAGCGGCATCTGCAGTGCTTCAGCAACTTCTTCGGCCAGCATTGTCTTGCCCGTGCCAGGCTCACCCTTTACCAACAGTGGACGTTTCAGCGTGATGCTTGCATTCACGGCAAGCATCAGATCCTGGGTCGCGACGTAGTTCTGGGAGCCTTGAAATTTCATGGTTCGACTTGGACGAGGGAAACGGGAGCAAGACGTACAGCGCGAAAGGCCGTGGCGGCCGGTCTGAAACGCACGCGTCGATATAATCGACCAGCTCAAAAGGGCGGGAAACTCAAATTGGATTGTGCGCGCAAAATGAAGCAGCTATCGGTGTTGGCGTTCGGACTGACTGTCGCTTTTGCGACCGGCGCGGCTTGGTCGCAGGACAAGATCGGCGACGCCGCAGCCGGCGCGGGCAAAGCGGCGATGTGCGTAGGCTGCCACGGGATCGTTCGCTATCAGACCAACTTTCCAACCGTGTACAAGGTGCCGAAGATTGGTGGTCAGAGCGCCAAGTACATCATCTCTTCATTGACCGCCTACCAAAAGGACGAACGCAAGCACCCGTCAATGCGGGCCATCTCACAATCCCTGACCGAGCAGGATATGGCCGATCTTGCTGCGTTCTATAGCTCACAAGGCAAGGGCGGCGAAGCCAAGGAGCCCGTCAAGCTCGACAAGGTGCCCGAGCCAGCGACCGCGGTGGCCGAATTGATCAAGAAAGGCGCATGCATCTCATGCCACGGCGAGGGTTTTCGCAAGCCGATCGATCCGTCTTATCCGAAGATTGCCGGGCAGTATCCGGACTACGTGAGCGCCGCGCTCAAGGCCTACAAGGTCGACCATGAATACTTCGGCCGCACCAATGCGATCATGGGCGGCATTGCGAAGCAGTTCTCGAACGCCGAACTCAGCCGCATTGCGGACTACGTGAGCACGATCGACAGCGAATTGCGCACGCCCGTGGAGAGCCGGTTCCGCTGACCATGCTCACCGCGGATTGCGCGCTGTGAAGGTGAGAAAAAAGCCGCTGGGGTGACCTCAAGCGGCTTTTTGCTGTCTGCGTTCATGTATTTTCAGTGGGGAGCGGTACCGGTTTTTTGCCAGAACGTCTGCAACGCGGCGGCGAACCGTTCGGGTTGCTCGACCGCACTCAAGTGCGCAGCGTCGATTTCAACAAGTTCTGCATCGGGAATGGCCTTTCTTATCTCGACCGACTGCGCTGGAGGTGTCGCTGCATCCTGCAGGCCGGCGATGATCAGCGCAGGGCAGGTAATCTGCGCGTTGCCGGCTTGCAGTTCAATGCTTGCGACCGCTTCGCCAGGCTGCATAGCTGGCTGCATCGGTGCCCACGAGCCGTTCTCGCAGCGCGGCGATCTGCTCCGGTGAACGAGCGCGAAAACCTGCGGTGAACCAGCGCTCGATCGCGCCGTCCGCAATCGACTCAACGCCGTGCTTGCGTACCTGTTGAACTCGAGCCTGCCAAAGTACCTTCGCCGCTTCGTCGTAGCGGCTTGCCGAGTTCGCAATCACGATGCTGGTCGTGCACGTCGGGTGCCGCGCCGCCAGCGACTGCGCCACCATGCCGCCCATCGACAGCCCGACGAAATGCACGGGCCCATTCGCTTCTCGTTCGATCAACGAAGCCGCGTCGTCGGCCAGATCATCGATCGACAAGGGGGCGGACATTGCCGGGGAGCGGCCATGGCCACGCTGGTCGTAACGCAGCACGGTGTAGTGCGGCGCAAGCAGCGTGACAACGGCATCCCACATGTGCAGATCGGTGCCGAGTGCGTGGCTCAGCACGACGATTGGACCCTGGCCAGTGCGGAGGATGTGCAGGTCGTTCATGGTTTCAAGTCAATTGGCTTGGTGCAGCAAACGCGTGGTGCGCTGCTGCGCGGGCACGCATTGCAAACGCCTAGTCGAGAAAGCTGAAGTCCCGGAGTCGGGAAGGCGTCATCGCAGAGCCAGACACGACATCGTCAGATCGCCGATGGATGCCGCGCCAACGGTGTCACGCTGATTTCGAGATAAGGGAACAGCGGCAACTTTGACAGCAATTCGTGCAGCGCGTCGTTCGACTCGACATCGAACACGCTGAAGTTTGCGTACTCCCCTGCAATCCGCCACAGGTGCTGCCACTGGCCACTGTGCTGCAGTGCCTGCGCATAGGCTTTCTCACGTGCCTTGATCTCTTCGAATTCGGCCGGCGGCAGGTGGTGGGGGAGCTGGACATCCATACGGACCATATAAAGCATGGTTGATTCCTCTGTTTTTCGAGCGACCCACGCAGTTTGGGAGACTGCTTTGGCTGCACGGGTCAATCGGCCGTCGCACGCTGCTGCACCGCAGCGATGTACGCTAGGCCGTCGGGTGGGTGGCCGTTGCGCTGGCTGTCGGCGAGCATCTGGCCGAGGCATTCCATCGCCTCGTGATGCGCATCGTGCAACGACCCGCGCCGTCGCGCGAGCAACTCCACCGCTTGCCGAATGCCACGCGGTTGGTCGATGCTGCATTGCTCGCTGATCGACAGATGCATCGCAAGGTGCAGAAATGGATTTTCCGATTCAAGCGGATATTGCCGAGCCGCGGCTGCATCCCCGTCGGCCAAGTCCGCGTGGTGCTCGGGGTGCTCGGCAACCCACTGGCTGGCCAGCACTTCGATCGCCTCCATCGGCGCGCCGGTGTTCGACTTGACCAGCGCGGCGCAGAAGAAGCGGCGCACATCGGCGGGAGAGGGATTGAACATGGAAACCAGCGTATCACGCGCGACAAGTCCGCTGCCCGAACCAGCGCAAAATCATGCGTGCCTCATGGCTTGAATCCGCTTCGGCTCATGCGTGAGGCGGTCCGGCCCTCACTAAGTAGGAGATGAAATTGAACGAAGCCTTTATCTGCGATGCAATCCGCACCCCATTCGGCCGATATGGCGGCGCCTTGTCCAGTGTGCGCACCGACGACTTGGGCGCGATCCCGATCAAGGCGTTGATTGCGCGCAACCCCAAGGTCGACTGGCAGACGGTCGCCGACGTGATCTATGGCTGCGCGAACCAGGCCGGCGAAGACAACCGCAATGTCGCGCGCATGGCAGCATTGCTGGCCGGCCTGCCGATTGAGGTGCCCGGTGCGACGTTGAACCGACTTTGCGGCTCCGGCATGGACGCGCTCGGCACGGCCGCGCGCGCGATCAAGGCCGGCGAGGCCCTGATGATGATTGCCGGCGGCGTCGAGAGCATGAGCCGCGCGCCGTTCGTGCTGCCGAAGGCCGAGACGGCGTTCAGCCGCAGCAACGCGGTCTACGACACGACGATCGGCTGGCGCTTCGTCAACAAGCTCATGAAGCAGCAGTACGGCGTCGACTCGATGCCGGAAACAGCCGAGAACGTCGCGACCGATTTCAAGATCGAGCGCGAGGCGCAGGACCGAATGGCGTTGGCGAGCCAGCAGCGCGCGGTCGCAGCGCAAACGGACGGCCATCTGGCAGCCGAGATTGTGCCGGTCACGATCGCGCAGAAGAAGGGTGACCCGGTGGTGGTGTCCAAGGACGAACACCCGCGGGAGACCAGCCTCGAATCGCTTGCCAAACTGAAAGGCGTGGTGCGGCCGGACGGCACCGTGACAGCCGGCAACGCGAGCGGCGTGAACGACGGCGCCTGTGCGCTGCTGGTGGCCAATGAGGCAACCGCTGCGAAGAATGGCCTGACGCCAAAAGCGCGCGTGGTCGGCATGGCCACCGCCGGCGTGGCGCCGCGCATCATGGGCATCGGCCCGGCACCGGCCACGCAAAAAGTGCTTGCACTGACCGGCTTGAAGCTCGACCAGATCGATGTGATCGAACTGAACGAGGCGTTCGCTGCACAGGGCTTGGCGGTGCTGCGCGAACTGGGCTTGGCCGACGACGATGCACGGGTGAACGCCTGGGGCGGAGCGATTGCACTCGGTCATCCGCTGGGTGCGTCCGGTGCGCGGCTGGCCACCACCGCGGTCAGCCGGCTGCACCGCACGGGCGGCCGTTACGCGCTGTGCACCATGTGCATCGGCGTCGGGCAGGGCATCGCGATGGTGCTTGAAAAAGTCTGACCTTCCGAGGACCGCTGCAATGACTTCAAAAACGATCGACACCGGCACGCCGGACCTGCTGGCCGAGTTGAGCGCGGGCGTGCTGACCCTCACGCTACACCGCCCCGAGTCGCGCAATGCGTTAAGCCGCCCAATGCTGCAAGCGCTCGAACAGCAGCTCGCCGCCGCCGAGTTTGACGACGCAGTCAAATGCATCGTACTGACGGGGGCCGGCAAAGGCTTTTGTGCGGGCGGCGATGTGAAAGGCATGGCCGCACGCAGCGCAGACGGCACGGCGGCTGCCGAGCCGATCGATGCCGTGATTCACCGTCAGCAGCATTCGCAACGTGCCACCGCGGGCAAGCTGTTCACCATGCCCAAGCCGACGATCGCTGCGATCAACGGGGCGGCTGCCGGTGCGGGTTTCGGGCTCGCGCTGTCGTGCGATCTGCGGATCATGTCGAGCGACGCATTCATGACCACCGCGTTTGCCAAGGTCGGCTATCCAGGCGACTACGGCGGCGCCTGGTTTCTGACCCGGCTCGTGGGCGCTGCCAAAGCACGCGAGTTGTTCCTGTTGTCCGACCGCGTCGATGCGAACGAGGCGCTGCGGCTCGGGCTCACGAATTGGGTATGCGCGCCAGCCGAGTTGGGCGCACGCGCGGAGCAATTGGCCGCGAGGCTGGCTGCGGGACCATCGATCGCCTATCGGTACATGAAAGAAAATCTGAACCGCGCGGTTTCTGGCGAGCTCGGTGAGTATCTTGATGTGGAGACGACGCACCAGTTGCACTGCAGCCTGACCGAAGACCACCGCGAGGCTGCGCGCGCTTTTGTGGAGAAGCGGCAGCCGGTATTCAAAGGCCGCTGACCAGCGACGGGGTCTTCAGCGGATTGCAGCCTGGAGAATCGCGGTCAATGTTTGGCCAGTCAACCGCACAAAGGATGATGTGTCGGTTGGCGCGCACGGCGAGCCTCTCGTCATGTCAGGGCGAAAATTGAAGTGAAGCGGTTCGACTGCCTTGGTCAGGCAACTGGAGCGTTCTGCCAGCCGTGTTGCAGCCGATCAGGCTGGCCGCTTCATCTCGCAAGTCGTCGGTGTGCTGATGACGGCTGGCTCCAGATACTTGATTGGCACAAAGGTGTGGCCAGTGCGCTCCGCATCATACGGGTATTTGGCGCTGACCTTGTCCCACTTCGAAATCCAGTAGCCCTGCTGCAGCTGGTGGTCGGTCTTGCGCATCTCGTTGTTCGGGTTGGTGCCGTCGAACTGGATTCCTTCCAGCGCCGCAGCCACCTTGACCGAATCGGTCGATTTGGCCTTGGCCATCGCGTGGCTCAGCATTACGAGATTGTTGTAGATCGCCTGCACGTAGAAGTCCTCGCCGAACTTCTGCTGAAAGCCGTTGATCAACGCTTTCATGCGGCCCGGCATGTTCGAGTGCATGTAGCTGATGTTGTAGAACTGCAGCTTGTCGCCGGAGCCGGCAAGCACCGTCGGCGTGCCTGAGATCGCACCGTAGAACGTGTAGATCGGGAGCGTCATGCCCGCATCGTTCAACGCCTTGATGAACAGGCTTAAGTCCTGGCCCCAGTTGCTTGTCACGATCGTGTCGGCGCCAGACTGCTTGATCTTGGCAACGTACGGCGCGAAGTCCTTGACTTGACCGAGCGGCACCAGGTCTTCGCCGGCGATCTTCAGATCGGGCCGTGTCTGTGCGATGCCGTCCTTGAAGAACTTGGCGCTTTGCTGGCCGTGCGAGTAGTTCTGGTTGATCAAGTAGACCTGCTTGATCTCAGGCCGATCCTTCATAAACTCGGTCATCACCTTCATGCGCATCGTGGTGTCTGCGTCGATGCGGAAGTGCCAGTAGTTGCACTTGTCGTTGGTCGAGGCGGGATCGTTTGCAGCGAAGTTGAAGTAAACGATCTCCTTGCCTGGATTGCGTTCGTTGAACTTGCCGACCGCGTCCGCCAGCGGAATCGCCACATTGGACCCATTGCCCTGCGCGATGTAGCGAAAGCCCTTGTCGGCTGCCGCCCGCATCAGCGTGATGGCTTCCTGCGGCGAGCCTTTGCTGTCCATGCCCTCAATCTCGAACGTCACGCCGGCCGGGTTCTCTTTCGCATTCAGTTGGGAGGCCACGTACTGATAGGTCTTCAGCTCGTTGTTGCCGATGTTGGCAAACGGGCCTGAAAGGCCTTCGATCATCGCGATCCGAACAGTCTCACCTTGCTGCGCTGATGCGCTCGTCGCGCCTGAGAGCATCAAACCGGCCACGAGTGTGTAAGTGGTGAATTGCAAAGCGTTGTCTCCTTGGATGATGGGTCAGTTGCAGCAAGGCAGTTCCCGGCACGTCCAGGCGGCGGCGACCAGTCGGTCTCGCATCAGGAATTGCTGCTTGCGGTGCCGCTGTCGATTGCCTGACAGCAAAAGACAAGGGGTCTGCCGCAGTGGCGCCCTTAAGAAAGGCTATGGCAGTCCGGTGCACACTGCAGTCACACGCGGGACTTTTGCACCGGTGGGTGCGTCCCATGCGGCCAGCGACGACGCCAACGGCGACAACCGTCGATGTCTGCGCTCAGGCTGCAGCGCCCCTTTTCAGCTGACCTGAATTCAGACCTCCGCAGCGTGTGCGGTCGCCAGGTCCTCTCAGCGGTTTTCCATGCGCCGCTTCATCTGGGCAAGCACGATCGTTAGCGCTGCGCCGCCAATCGTCTTGATGAGCGTTGGATGATCCGCATAGAAGCGGCCGACTTGGTCCATTACGCTGGGCGAATTCTGCTGCGCTGCCGCTGCGATGTCGCGCACTTGCTCGGGGCGCAGCGACGAAGCTTGCGCAGCCGTGACTTGGTTGCTGCCAGGTTGCAACATTTTGGTCAACGCGCCGCCCGCAGCACCCATCACAGCCGGGCCGGCGGCCTGCAGGATTTGATTGAGCAAGCCAGCCTGCTGCGTTGAGTTCGAGCGCGAAAACAGGCTCTCGACCATTTGCGGAAACGGCTCGGTCTTGTCGGACTTGAATGCCTCGGCCATGCCGTCACCGACCAGATCCGGTGGTGCCTGCTTCGCGACATTGTCGAAGTGCGGCTCCGGATTGCTGCTGGTGTCTCCGGTCAGCGCTTTGGAGAGCATGTCGAACAAGGGATTCATGAGTGAAAGGCTCCTGGGTTGAAACAAGGCCTGTCATTCTGAACCACACCTGCGTGCTGTGCAGCAGGAATCCGCTATTGGGCAGCCGCTGCCACGTAGGACTCAAGCCCGATGTGTCCAACGCAAGCGATACAGACCCCTGAATCCGGCGGGTAAGTCGGCCCCGGGGGGGCCTTCTGGGCGATCAGCCCGGCAACGCTTCTTGCAATTGTTCCAGCACTTGACCCGATTCACCCGCGATCGGTGCAAAGAACACCACCACCGATCGGCCGGTGACCGTATAGCTGCTCTCGGGGTCGAAGTCGGCCAGCTCCTGCTTGGCCATGTTGGTGTCGACCAGCCGCGTCCAGCGCAGTTCTTCCAGGCGTGCAGGCAGATGAAAGTCGATTGCCTCATGCCACGAATTGAAGATCATCAACACCGAGGCGTCGTTGCCCTTGCGGTGGATCGCCGACGCCTGCGCATTGCCTTCGAGCAGCATGCCGAAGCAGCGCGTGTTCGCGTCCGACCAGTCGGCGTCCGCCATTTCGGTGCCCGCTGGCGTGAGCCAGGTCACGTCCTTGACGCCGAATTCCTCATCGAGCTCGCCCGTCAGAAAGCGGTTGCGCCGCAGCACCGGCAGCGTTTTTCTCATGCTGGTCAGGTGCTGCACGAACGCGATCTGATCGCGGCCCGCATCATCGATCGCATCCCAGTCGAGCCACGAGATCTCGTTGTCCTGACAGTAAGCGTTGTTGTTGCCGCCCTGGCTGCGGCCGAACTCGTCGCCGGCCAGCAGCATCGGCGTGCCCTGTGCGAGCAGCACGGTGGCAAGCATGTTGCGCCGCATCCGCTCACGCAGATCGTTGATCGCAGCGTCATCGGTTGGACCCTCCACGCCGCAGTTCCAGGAGCGGTTGTCGGAGTGGCCGTCCTTGTTGTCTTCGCCATTGGCGATGTTGTGCTTCTCGTTGTAGGCGTAGGTGTCGGCCAGCGTGAAGCCGTCGTGCGCACTGATGAAGTTGACGCTGGCCCAGGGTCTGCGGCCACGTTGCGCGAACTGGTCGCCGCTGGCCGTCAGGCAACGCGCGAACGCAGCCGTTTTTCCTTCGTCGCCTTTCCAATAAGCGCGCACGGTGTCGCGGAATACGTCGTTCCACTCCGCCCAGCCGGGCGGAAAGCGGCTGACCTGATAGCCGCCCGGGCCGCAGTCCCATGGCTCGGCGATCAGCTTGACGGTCGACAGCACCGGGTCCTGACGGCAAGCCTGCAGGAAGCTGCCGTTCTCGGCGAAGCCTTCCGGCTCACGCGCCAGGATCGTTGCCAGATCGAAGCGGAAGCCGTCGACGTGCATCTCGGTGACCCAATAGCGCAGGCTGTCGGTCACCATCTGCAGCACGCGTGGGTGGCTCAGGTTCACCGTGTTGCCGGTGCCGGTGTCGTTGATGTAGTAGCGCGGGTCATCCGGCATCAGCCGGTAGTAGCTCGCGTTGTCGATGCCTTTGAACGACAACGTCGGGCCCAACTCGTTGCCTTCTGGCGTGTGGTTGTAGACCACGTCCAGGATCACCTCGAGGCCGTGCTGGTGATAGCGGTCGACCATCTCCTTGAATTCGGCGATGTCCGGCGCCGCCAGATAACGCGGATGCAGCGCAAAGAAACCGAGCGTGTCGTAACCCCAATAGTTGGACAAGCCCTTCTCGGCCAGATACGGCGGCTTGTCGGCGAACATGTGCACCGGCAGCAATTCGACGGTGGTGACACCGAGATCCTTGATGTGCTTGATGACCGCATCCTGGCCCATGCCGCCGAACGTGCCGCGCGACCAATCCGGAATGTTCGGATGGCGCATGGTGTGGCCGCGCAGATGCGTCTCATAGACGATCGTCTGGTCGCGCGGCACGCGCACGTTTTGCGGCTGTTTCCACTCGAAATGGGAATCGACGACCACGCATTTCGGCATGAACGGCGCGCTGTCGCGCTCGTCGAAGCTGAGATCGCCGTCGTCATGGCCCGTCTCATAGCCGAACAACTCCGGGCCCCACTTCAGCTCGCCCATGTAGGCTTTCGCATACGGGTCGAGCAGCAACTTGTGGTGGTTGAAGCGATGGCCGTTTTGCGGCTCATACGGGCCATGCACGCGATAGCCGTAGCGGGTGCCGGGCTTCAAACCAGGCACATGGCCGTGCCAGACTTCGTCGGTGTACTCGGGCAGCGTAACACGGCCGATTTCGTTGTCACCGCTCTCGTCGTAGAAGCAGACTTCGACTTTCGTGGCGTGGGCTGAGAACAGCGCGAAATTCACGCCGTCGCCGGTGAAGGTGGCACCACGCGGATTGGGTGTGCCTTCGGAGAGTTGGTCAGGATCAATCACGGAGGTCATGGGTGTTGTTGGACCTGAGGTCCTGTGTCGTGGGAGTCATCGTTGTGGTGGCAGACGCAAGAGAGTGCAGTCCGGCGCGCTCACTGCCATGGGTGCCCAGGCGAATGCGTTTTATGCGGCTGCAGAATTATCGTCGTCTATCCGTCACTGCGTCTGGCGCGACCCTGCCAATCCATACGCTGACCCATGAAACCAGGCGTCAATCCAGCCGCAGGAAGCAGACGTCAAGCCGAAACAATCGGCTTGACGACGTCGCAGTGAAGCGCAAGGGGGGATTCAGGCCGCTGCGTTCACCGCGGGCAACACCATTCCCTGGCAATCGCCAAAACCGATTGAGCGCATATTCGGCGCGGTACAGCGACCGCGCAGGACCACGCTGTCGCCGTCCTGCAGGAAGTCGCGCGTCTCGCCGTTCGGCAGTTGCAGGAGCTGCTTGCCGCCAGTGGTCAACTCGATCAGCGACGCGGCTTGAGAATCTTCCGGCCCTGACAAGGTGCCGGTCCCCAACAAGTCGCCCGGCTGCAGGTTGCAGCCGCTGGCGGTGTGGTGTGCCAGCAATTGCGCCACGGTCCAGTAAGCGGCTTCGCGAAAGTTCGATTGGCTCAGCCGCGTGGGTTTCTGGCCCACGGCACGCATCTTCTCGGTCTGCAGCAACGCTTCGAGCTCAATGCTGAAGCTGCCACTGCTGCGGTTTGCAGGGGAATCCAGGTAGGGCAGCGGCTGCGGATCGTCGGCGGGGTGCGCGAACGGCACGCGAAACGGTGCCAGCGCTTCTTGCGTCACGATCCAGGGCGAAACTGTTGAGCAGAAGTTCTTGGCCAGGAACGGGCCGAGCGGCTGGTATTCCCAAGGTTGAATGTCGCGCGCCGACCAGTCGTTGAGCAGCACCATGCCAAACCAGTTGGCTTCCGCTTCCTGCATGGACAGCGGCTGGCCGCGTGGGTTGGCACTTCCGACCACGATGCCCAACTCCAGCTCATAGTCGACCCGCTGGCTCGGTCCGAAGCGGGGCGGTGTGCCGGCCGGCTGGCCCGGCGGCATGGTCTGACCGCGCGGCCGCGGAAACGCATCGCCCGACACCCCGATCGACGAGGCGCGGCCGTGATAGCCAATCGGCACCCATTTGTAATTGGGCAGCAGCGGGTTGTCGGGCCGGAACTGCGCGCCGATGCGCTGTGCGTGGTGAATGCCGACGTAGAAGTCGGTGTAGTCGCCGATCTGGCAGGGCAGGGCCATCTCCACATCGGTCAGCGGCATCAGTGCGTCTTGCAGTTCGCTCTCAGCTTTGGAGCCCACGGCCAGCGCCGCCGACAACGCACGCCGCAAGCCCTTGCGTGCCGAGGGCCCCTGTTGCATGAACGCGTTCAGATCACCTTTGGCCAGCGGCACCAGCCAGACGCGTTCGATGTCACTCCAATGCTCAGCACGCAAGGCCAACGCCAAGTCAAGCACCTGATCGCCGATGGCGATGCCGATGCGCCAGGCTTGCGTGCTGCTGGCGCGCCGGAAGCGGCCGAACGGCAAGTTCTGAATGGGGAAGTCGCTGCCATCGGCATTTGCCGATTCGACCCAGCTTTGCAAAGCTGGGTCGTGGGTTTCGTCAGGGGTCATGCGCCGAATGTTAAACGGCTGACCAGCCCGGCGACATCAGGCGTACTTGACCTTTGAACTGCTTGCACCGACCTTGCGAATCTTGCCGCTCTCGATCTTGCGCCAGTACTGGTTCGACTCGTCCCGCACGAACGACATCAGCATGTAGAGACCAATCACGTTCGGGATCGCCATCGCGAAGTTCATCGAGTCAGAGAAGTCGATCACCGGCCCCAGGCTCATGTCGCAGCGGATCACCACGCACACGCAAAAGAAGAACTTGAAGATCAACTCGGCGACCTTGCCTTCGCCGACCAGAGAGGTCCACGCCTTCAGCCCATCGTAGGACCATGAGATCATGGTCGAAAACGCGAACAGCAGCACTGCGATCGCCAGCACATACGGAAACCACGAGAGTGCGGTCAAGAACGCGGCAGACATCAGCTCAACGCCTGTGAGTCCGGTCGACAATTGGCCGCCCTTGACATTGATGGCATGCTGAAACGTCTGATTGGCTTGGAACAGGTTGCCTCCGCCCACCGCGCCGCGCGGCCAGAATCATCCAGAACGTCGCACCGGTCCCGCCGAGCGATACCGCCACCGCAATGCCCGCCATGTTGCCCAGACCCACCGTACCTGACAGCGCCGTCGCCAGCGTCTGAAAGTGCGACACCTTACCCGCGTCGTTCGGGTCTGAATAGTCGCCCTTCACGAGTGAGATTGCAGGGCCGAACTTGCGAAACTGCACGAAGCCGAAGTACAGCGTGAAAACCAGCGCGGCAACGATTGGCCAGCCGACGATCAACGGGAACGTCGTGCCGCCGACCGGCACCGAATAAAACATGATTCCGGCGACGAAGTTCGATACGGGGGAAACCGTATCGTTGATGCGTTGGTCGAACCCGACGACGGCGGGCGGGGTGCCAGCAACAGCGCAAACCGCGCCCCTGCGCTGCGCAAGCTGGCCGCGGTTGCAGGCCGGCTGGCTAAAACACTCGGGTCTTGATCACGATGGTCTCCTGGGTCGAGCTGTGGGTGGGCATGGGAGTCATGGCGCCACGGTGACCGGCACAGGCGACGCCTGCACCAGCGTCATCACAAGGCTGCACAAAAATCCATTCGTGAGCGCATTGCCGCCGGTGCGAGCGATCACACTCGCGCTGCCGGGTATGTTGCCGGGGATCTCGCAGAGCAGTTCGCTCGCGTGGCCGAAGTGCACCTCGTGGCTGAATGCAACGCCTTGATCGGTCAGTTTTTTCAGCACGGACTGCAGGAATTTCTCAGCCCGGCCCAGCTAGGTCTTGCGCAGCTTGGAGCGTTCTGCAAGCTCTTGTTGCGTCAGAAAGCTGAACGGTAATTACTCGAGCACGTAGGCAACGTGGACTTGGCCGTTGCGGTCCCGCGCGCGACTCGCACTGAATTCCAGCGCGCGGTCGGCTGCCGTATTGCCCTCGTAGCCGACCATAGAGGTCGGGCCAGTGGCCGAACCGGTAGGCGCCGCGCTCGCAGATCGGGTCGATGGGGAGGCTGTGCTGGCGCTGCAAGGCGCCTTCTTTGCAGCCGTCCGGGCGGCTGCTTTTGCCATGGTCTGGCAGGGTCGTTGCAATCCATGCCGTATCCGTTGGTGCTGACCCAAGGACCAGCCAGAACACGGCGTGAACGCAATCCTAGGCCCGTCGGGCGGTGCCGACCATTCCCGTTTTCGTGCACCCGCGGCGCGTAAACCCGCAGCCGGTGGATGTCGCATCAACCCGCGGCGCGCCGCCCCAGACCGGCCCAGCAGTCTGCATAGTCCGGGTCGAGCGCGCCTCCGTGCAACGCGAAATCGGTCGGCACGAACAGATAGCGGCTTTCGAACATGAAGGCCAGCGTGTGGTCGAGTTTCTGCGGTGCGTTGGTCGCGTTGCTCGCCTTGTCGAACGCTTCCTCATCCGGCCCGTGCGGCACCATGCAGTTGTGCAGCGACGCGCCGCCGGGCTTGAAGCCTTGCGGCTTGGCGTCGTATTCGCCGTGGATCAGCCCCATGAATTCGCTCATCAGGTTGCGGTGGTACCAGGGGGGACGGAACGTGTCTTCCATCACCAGCCAGCGCGGCGGAAAGATCGCGAAGTCGCAGTTCGCGGTGCCCGGCGTGTCTGATGGCGACGTCAGCACCGTGAAGATCGACGGATCGGGGTGGTCGAAGCTGATCGAGCCGATCGTCATGAAGTTCGCGGTGTCGTACCTGACCGGCGCGAGATTGCCGTGCCAGGCCACCACGTTGAACGGCGTCTGCGGCAAGCGCGCTTGCCACATTGCGCCGCTGTGCTTCTTGATGAGTTCGTAGCCGCCCACGTCTTCGCGTTCGGTCGCTGCCACCGGCGCCTGAAAGTCGCGCGCGTTGGCCAAGCCGTTCGATCCGATCGGACCCAGCTCAGGCAGCCGAAATTGCGCGCCGTAGTTTTCGCAGACATAGCCTCTTGCGCCGTTTTTGACCGCGTCGTCGTCCAGTTCGACCTTGAACACCAACCCGCGCGGGATCAGCGCGAGTTCGCCGGGTTTTACATCGAGCAGGCCGAGTTCGGTCACGATTCGCAAGGCGCCCTGCTGAGGCAGGATCAGCAGTTCGCCGTCGGCGTTCACGAACGCACGCTGGCCCATCGACCGCTTGGCGAGATAGACATGCGCGGCCACGCCGGCCTGCATCGCCGCATCGCCGTTGGCGACGATGGTGTGCATGCCGTCGACGAAGTCACAGGGCGCATCCGGCCATGCAAACGGATTCCAGCGCAGCGGCTCGGGCGCACAGGGCGCACCGCCTGGGTTGGCGCCGGCCGCGCCCGTACGCCACTGTGGCCGCGCATACGGCTGGTACCGCCCGACCACGGCCGACGGCTGGCGTCGGTACAGCCAACTGCGCCGGTTGTCTGCGCGCGGCGCGGTGAACGCGCTGCCGGAGATTTGCTCTGCATACAGGCCGTGCGCCACGCGTTGCGGGTTGCTGCGTCCAAGCGGCAGGCTGTCGGCAATGGATTCGGTCTGGTACTGGTTGCCGAAGCCGGCTTGATAATCGAGTGCCATGATGTGAGATTCCTCCTCGTAGCCAAAAAAACGTGACGACCAGCCGCCGGTGCTGTCGTTGCATCATAGAAGCGGCCTCGCGTCTTCCAGCTGTCGCCCATCGCTGTCCACCGGTGGACAACAGCCGCTTCACACCGCTCTCCGACGAAACACTTTTGCATGACCGCCGACAACATCGCCGCGCCCACGCTGTCGGCATTGGTCGAGCGAACCGGCCATTGCCGCTGCGGGCAGCCGATCTTTTTTCGCAACACGGTCTGCCTGGCTTGCGGTGCCGCGCTGGGGTATGAGCCGGAAAGCGCGAAGCTGCTTGCACTCGAGCCGGTGGCGGATGTGCCAGCAGACGCGAATCTCTGGCAGCAGGCGCGTAGTTTGGGTTCAGTCGCTGGCAGCGCTTTGGATGACACCATCACACCCTGCCACTGGCGCCGCTGCACCCATCTGGAGACACCGGCCGCCTGCAACTGGCTGGTGCCTGCGCAGCCCGCTGATGTCGGCGCCACCACGTTTTGCCGTGCCTGTCGACTGAACCGCACGATCCCCGCGCTGAATGACCCCGTGCACCCGGACAACGGCGAACTCTGGGGCAAGGTCGAACGCTCCAAGCGTCGGCTTGTGTCGGCATTGATCGCACTCAAATTGCCGGTCGCCTCGCGTGTGAGCGAAGACCCGCAGCGCGGTCTGATGTTCGACCTGCTGCGCGGCGGCTACAGCAACGGCCACGTGCTGACCGGGCACGAAGACGGCCTGATCACGCTCAACATCGAAGAAGCCGATGACGTGCTGCGCGAGACCGCGCGCACGGTGATGGGCGAGCCGTACCGTACGCTGCTCGGGCATTTCCGGCACGAAGTGGGCCACTACTACTGGTACCGGCTGATCGAGTACTCGCCGTGGCTTTTTCCGTTCCGCGCGTTGTTTGGCGACGAGACGCTCCACTACCAGGGTGCGCTGCAGCGGCTCTATCAAAACGGCGCGCGGCCCGACTGGTCGACCGAGTTCGTTAGCGCCTATGCCAGCGTGCATCCATGGGAAGACTGGGCCGAATGCTGGGCTCACTATCTGCACATGCGCGACACCGTGGACACCGCGCTGAACTTCGGGCTCGATGTGGAAAAGCCGCAGCTTGAATCGGCTTCGTTCGGTCCAAGTGCGCTGTACCGACCCGACGACGCAGATGCCCAGCGGTTCCTGAAATTCGTCAACGGCTGGACGCGGTTGACCACCTTGCTCAACGAGATGTCGCGCAGCATGGGTCAGCCCGACTTCTATCCGTTCGTGCTGACGCAGCGTGTGGTGGCCAAGCTGCAGTTCATCCATCTGGTGGTGTGCGAGGCGGCCGATGCGGCCGATGCAGCGGAACAGCAGGTGAATGGCAGCAGCACCGAGGAGGCTTCGTCCGGTTGACCGGGGTTGGCCGAAGCCACCGGCTGCGGCTACAGTGGCAGCCACCATGAGAACATTTAAAACCCTGGCCGAACTGGCCGATTGCGTTGGGCAGGAAGTCGCGGTGAGCGACTGGATGCCGGTCACGCAGCCGATGATCCAGCAGTTTGCCGATGCCACCGGCGACCATCAATGGATTCACCTGGACGCGGCACGCGCCAAGGCTGGCCCGTTCGGCAGCACCATCGCGCACGGCTTTTTGACGCTGTCAATGATCCCAGCGTTTGCGCATTCGGCCTATGCGGTCGAAGACATCCGCATGGGCGTCAACTACGGGCTCAACAAGGTGCGGTTCACGGCGCCGGTGCCGGTGGGCAGTCGGCTGCGTGGGCGCATGAAACTGCTGTCGGCCGAGCCGATCGAAGGCGGCAGGCAGTTGTGCTGGCAGGTCACGATCGAGCGCGAAGGCAGTGACAAGCCGGTCTGCGTGGCGGAGACGATCGCACGGTCGTTCGTGTAGGGTCCAGGGTGCTCCGGCATGGGGGCCTGAAGTTCACACAAAAAAGCCTTCAGGCGCTCGACCAGACTGCAAAGTATGCTATTGATCAGATAGCGAACTGAAGCCCTGCTGACGCCATGCCTCGTACACCGCAATCGCCACCGCGTTCGACAGATTCAGGCTGCGCTGCCCGGCGCGCATCGGCAAGCGCAGGCGCTGCGCGGGCGCAAAAAAATCCTCGCGCAGTGCGGGCGGCAAACCCCGCGTTTCAGAGCCGAACACAAGCCAATCGCCGGGCTCGAAGTGCGCGTCGTGCACCAGCCGCGTGCCGCGCGTGGTCAGCGCAAACATGTGCTGCCGATCCGGCTTCTCCGCGTCCAGCAATTGTTGCCAACTTGCATGCCGCCGCACCACTGCCCATTCGTGATAGTCGAGCCCGGCGCGCTTGAGCAGCTTGTCTTCCATCAAAAAGCCCAGCGGCTCGACCAGATGCAGCCGGCATCCGGTATTGGCCGCCAGGCGAATCACGTTGCCGGTGTTCGGCGGAATCTCTGGCTCGACCAGCACGATTTCGAACATGGGAGCGCTGGCAGTCCCGACTCAGGCCGGCTCGCCGTACCACTCTGCGGTCAGCAACGCGGCGGTTTCGTCTACTGCCGGTTCGTGAACGGGGGGCGTCGCAGCGGCCAGCGCCAGATCGCGCGCGGCTGCTTGTTGCAGCTCGTCGGCCAACGCGGTCAGCCGCGCCACGTTGTGAATGATCAGCGCATCGATCTCGTCGCCTTTGCGAAGATCGGCCAGCGCCTGATTCATCGCGTGAAACCAGTCGATGCGACATTGATCGAGCAGCTTCGGCTGGGACCCTTCGGGTGGCAGCACGCGTTGGCGCGACCAGTCGGTAAACATCGCCTGCATCTGCACGTTGAGCGCGCGCGCCGTTGCGAACCGTTCCTTCAGCCGCGAGAACATGGCCACATCGGTCAGCCGCTCGGCAAAGCAGATCGGCGCCAGCAACGCCCAGTAATAGCTGTAGTCCCAAATGACCTTGAGCGGCATCACATGCGCATCGCCGAACAATGCGTACTGGCCTTGGTAGAGCGACAGCGTGTTTTCATAGAACGATGAGAACAGCTGCTGGTACATCTGTGCGCGCGCTGCGAACGGCTTCTTTTGCCGGTCGCGCTCGATCAGGTCGACGATGTAGGTATTCGCGATTGCAATGAAGTCGGTGCCCGGTGAATAAAACGGATCGAGAAAGCAACCCGCCTCGCCCGTGATGGCCCAGCGCTGGTCGCTGAACACCTGGGCGCAGTCGTACGAGTAGTTGCGAAGGAACGCGAAATCCTGCAGCGCGTGGTCGCCATCGGTCAGCACTTGCGCGATGCGCGGCTGGTGTTGGCGCAGCCAGTCGAGCGCCTTGTCGAACGTGTTCATGCGCTCGAGCGGGTGCATTGCCGCATCGCAGACGATGCCGAGCGAATGCGCGCCGCTGGCCAGTGGGATCAGCCAGACCCAATAGCCGGGTCCGCACAGATGGTTGGTGGACCGCCAGCGGTCCGGCGGGTCGCAGCGCGCAAGCCATTCGGCGTCCTGCGACCAGTCATCGGGATCGATGCGGCCTTCCACCCGCCACCAGACCGCGTTGGCGTGGTGATCATTGGCCACGCTGAGTTCAAGCTTTTTCTTCAGCAACCCGGCGCGGCCCGACGCGTCGACCAGCCAGCGTACTGCCAGCGTGCGCGGCTCGGCGCCGTCGATGTCGTACGTGATGCGGTGCGGCTGCACACCCATGTCGTCGTCGCTCAGTGCGATGCGCCGCACCACCGCCGCGCAGTCGAACCGCACGCCGAGCAAGCGTGCATGCACACCCAGAAAATTCTCCAGCCGCCCACGGTCGACCTGCCACGAAGGCGTCGGCAGCACGCGGCTCACGCCAATCTCCGTGCATCGGTCGATGTCGCTGCGCCCATCGCTGAAGAAAAAGCGAAAGCCGAATTTGCGCAGATGCTGTTCTTCCAGATGCGCACGCAGCCCCAGCACATCGGCCAAGTAGTGCGCGCCGATCTCGACCGTGGACTCGCCGACCTTGAATGCGCCTTCGACCACCGGGTGCCGGCGTCGCTCGATCACATGCACGCGCAGATCGGGCTGGCGCTGGCGCAGATGAATCGCGAGCGTGAGCCCGGCCAGGCCCCCACCGATGATGGCCACGTCGGCGCTGTCATTGGCCGGCTCGTTGCTGTTGCCGGTCACTTCGGCCGACTTCGTCAAGCTATGGTTTTCGTTCATTCGATCTGCAGCCGCAGCCGTTGCATGGGCCCGGCTGGCAGCCAGGCGGTATGGGATGAGTCGCCCTTGTCTGTCGGCATACCGACCCGCGCGAGCAGATCGAACAGCGCAAGCATCGGCGCCATCGCATTGCCCGCAAACTGCGATTTAAGCGGGCCGGGTTCATCCGCGGCATCGCTGGCGGGCGCGTTGCTTTCAAGCGTGGCATGCAGCCGCAATGCACCAGGCTTTGGGTTGCGCGACAACACCAGCGCGCCGCCGAGCAAGCCCTCGCTGCGCCACAGCGTCGACAGCGGACCGGTGGCCTGACTGTCGTAGCCGACCAGCAGCACAGCGTCCTGCGTGTCGTCCGCCGCCAGCGTCGCAATCGCTTCGATCAGGCCTTGCGCAAAGCTTGCGTCGTAGGCGCTCAACGCAGTGGCCGGCCGCATCGAGCCGACGCCGATCGTCCAGTAGCCGGCCGCTGCGTTGTGCACCGAGTTGTGAAAGCGGATCGGCGACACCGACAGCGGGTCGTTCGCCACGGCCTCGCACATCGCATCGGTGACGGCCAAGTCGCCGTGCGTGGACGTGAAGATTGAAGGCAGAGTGGCCGCGTCGCGCTGTGCTGCAAGGCACGCGGCCGAGGCGACTTCGAGCGCGATCGCCACCGTCTGCGGCGCACGGCGGCGTTCGTTCGGCGCGAGCAACTGCGGCGAGGGCCGAGCGGGGGCGTCGACTGGCAATGCACCGGTCGCGGCGAATGCGCAGGCGGCTTCCCACGACGGCAGACCGTTGCCCCAAAAGCCGATGCCTTCGATGCCGACCGTGCCCGGCGCATTCTGCGATGTCGGCGGGGTCATGCAGCCTGCCGGTCTTGCACCCGGCCGAACACCAGCGCGCAATTGTTGCCGCCGAAGCCGAACGAGTTGTTCATTGCATGTTGAATCGGACGGGTTGCCGGCTCGAAGCGAATTTGCGGGCCGGCTGCGGGGTCGAGTTGTTCGCTGTTCAGCGTGCCGGGCAGCAGGCCGTGCTCCAGCGCAAGCAGCGCAAAGGTTGATTCGACGATGCCTGCAGCGCCGAGCGTGTGCCCGGTCCAGCCTTTGGTGGAGCTCGCATGCAGCGTGGGCGGGAACAACTCGGCCACCGCCATCGCTTCGATGCGGTCGTTCGCAGGGGTGGCGGTGCCGTGCAGATTCAGGTAGTCGATCTGCTCGGCAGCAAGCCCCGCGCGCGACAACGCATCGCGCATCGCGAGTTGCGCACCGAGCCCCTGCGGGTGCGGCGCCGACATGTGATGCGCGTCGCTCGACTCCCCATAGCCTTGCAGTTGCAACTTTGCATCGGGCGCATCGGCGGTGCGTTCCAGCAAAGCGAAGCCGCCCGCTTCACCGAGCGACAAACCGTCGCGTCGCGCATCGAACGGCCGACACGGCACCTGCGACACAAGCTGTAGCGCGTTGAACCCGAACAGCACACTGCCGCACAACGTGTCCACCCCGCCGACCAGCGCGGCATCGGCAAAGCCGGCGGCGATCAGCCGCGCGGCTTGCGCAAACACCTTGGCGCTGGACGAGCACGCCGTGGCCACCGTGACGCACGGGCCAGCCAGCCCGGTGGCGTGCTGCACGAACGAGCCGAGCGAATGCGGCGTGTGCACGATGGGGCGGGCCAGATCGGCCGGAAAGTGCCCATTCGCATCGAGCCGCGCGTAAGCCTCTTCGCTCGCGCCGATGCTCGATGTCGAGGTGCCGATCACAACGGCGACGCGCTGCGGGCCATGGCGTTTTGCCGCGGCGTCGATCGCTGCCATCAGCCCGTCTTGCTGCAACGCAAGCCAGGCGAGCCGGTTGTTGCGACATTCCCAGTCGGCCCATTCGGGTGGCAGGGCAGCGTCCTCGACACCGGCCACGCGGCCGATCCAGCAGTCCAGCGGTGCGCTGCCAAAGTCGTTGTGACGCAGGCCGCTGGTGCGGGTCTCCAGCGCTTGCCGCTGCGCATCGAGGCCAGCGCCCAGCGCGGTGGTTGCGCTGTAAGCGCGGATCGAAAGCGGCGCGATCGGGCGGGGCAACATCGTGGACAAAGCGGTGTGATTGGAGAGCAAAACAAAGGAGTGCGCAGCGTCTGCGCAGGGGTTGGGGGCAGTCTACCAACCGGTAGAACGCCAGCGCCGCCTTACGGGTTTTGCAAGCCGCTAGCGAGCCGCCAGCGCAGCCAGCAGCTTCTGATGCACGCCGGCGAACGATCCGTTGCTCATGCAGACCACTTGATCACCGGCACGCGCTGCCTGCACGACCTGCCGAACCAGCGCATCGATGTCGGTCTCCACCACCGCGCGTGCGCCCAGGCTGGTCAACGCCGCCTGCGCATCCCAGCCCAGCCCGGCCGCGTAGCAAAACGACAAATCGGCCGGCGCCAGACTGTCGGGCAGCAGCGCCGCCATCGCACCGAGCTTCATCGTGTTGCTGCGTGGCTCGAACACCGCGAGGATGCGGCTGTCCGAATCCAGCGTGGCCCGCAGCCCCGCCAGCGTGGTGTGGATCGCGGTCGGGTGGTGCGCGAAGTCGTCGTACACCGTCACGCCGCCAGCGGTGCCGATGCGCTCCATGCGGCGCTTGACGTTCTGGAAACGGCCCAACGCACGAGCTGCATCGGCCGGCGCCACGCCCACGTGCTGCGCGGCGGCAATCGCTGCGAGGGCGTTGTGCTGGTTGTGCACGCCGTTCAATTGCCAATCGACGGTCGCTGTGCGTTCGCCGCACTCCAGCACGTCAAAGTGGGTTGCCGTGCCTTCTGCTGTGAAGTCACAGCCCAAGCCGCCGAACGTGCGCTGCTCGCTCCAGCAACCGGCCTGCAGCACGCGCGCGAGGCTGTTCTGCGTGCCGTTCACGATCACCCGGCCGGTGGACGGCACCGTGCGCAGCAGGTGCTGAAACTGCCGCTCGATTGCGGCCAAGTCATCGAAGATGTCGGCGTGGTCGAACTCAAGGTTGTTCAGCACCGCAGTGCGCGGCCGGTAATGCACGAACTTGCTGCGTTTGTCGAAAAATGCGGTGTCGTATTCATCGGCTTCGATCACGAAGCAATTGCCTGACCCCAGCCGCGCCGAAACGCCGAAGTCGAGCGGCACGCCGCCCACCAGAAAGCCCGGCGCGAGCCCGGCCTGGTCGAGCAGCCAGGCCAGCATCGACGTGGTGGTGGTCTTGCCGTGCGTGCCGGCCACGGCCAGCACATGCCGGCCTTGCAGCACATGCTCGGCCAGCCATTGCGGGCCACTGGTGTAGGGCAGGCCGGCGTCGAGCACCGCTTCCATCAGCGGAAATTTTGCTGTGCCACCCGAAAGCCGCGCCCGCGACACCACGTTGCCGACCACGAAGAGATCGGGCTTGAGCGCCAGTTGGTCGACTGCAAACCCCTCGATCAGGTCGATGCCGAGTGCGCGCAACTGATCGCTCATCGGTGGGTAGACGCCCGCATCGCAGCCCGTCACGTGGTGCCCGGCAGCGCGTGCCAGCGCAGCCAGCCCGCCCATGAAGGTGCCGCAGATGCCGAGGATGTGAATATGCATTGGGCGGATTCTAGTTTGCCGATTTCACATCAAATGCGGCTGAAGCGCTTATGGAATGGTCGTTTGAAGCTATGGTTAGCGTAGCAGGCAAGCACTCAAGCGCCTTCCCGCGTTGGCCCTGACGAGCGGCTGGGAACGACCACGCGGGGCGACAAACCCGAGGGGGCCGCCGAAGGCGCTGGCGGTGCAATGCGGGGCGCTGGGCGCCGCGGCAACTGCTGGCTGGGCACCGCGAGCGCGCGCGTTTCGCAATCGCGCAACTGCAGCTGCTGGGCTGCAGAGGTCTGACCGCCGCCGATGCGCAGCTGGCGCCGGCAATCGGCCATCACACCCGCTTCGCCCTCATTGCGACGCATCAGGCAATCGCGCAACGCGCGCTTGCGTGCGTCGCCGCTTCGATCGTTCACCTCTTGCTGACAATGCTGCAGCCGCGTCGGCGGCGCTCCCGTGCTCGGGGCGCTTCCCGGCGCGTTGGCTGACCATGCGCTGTTGCAGCACAGCAGCATGGCAATGAGCAGGCCGGGCAAATGAGAATTCATATTGGGATAAAGCGATCAAGTGAAATCGAGTAGGTGCGATGGGTGCAGCCAAGTCAGCGTCGCGACAGCAATGAGGCGATGGTTCCGCAGTCTGATCGTGGGGCATTGTAAAAAGGACGGCGGGGCCGAAGCTTGAATGCATTCGCGCCGTCTGCCGCAAAATTTCCGCAACAAAAAAGCAAAGGATTGTTTCAATGAATGGAGCCGAAAGCCTGGTGCACACACTGGTCGACGCCGACGTCGACGTCTGCTTCACGAACCCCGGCACGTCGGAGATGCACTTCGTCGCCGCGCTCGACAAGGTGGCGGGCATGCGTTGCGTGCTCGGCCTGTTCGAGGGCGTGGTGACCGGTGCCGCCGACGGCTACTGGCGCATGGCCAACAAGCCGGCCGCAACGTTGCTGCATCTGGGCCCGGGCCTGGGCAACGGCGTAGCGAACCTGCACAACGCCAGGCGCGCGCGCAGTGGCATCGTGAACATCGTCGGCGAACACGCGACCTATCACATTCGGCACGATCCGCCGCTGGCATCCGACATCGAGAGCATCGCGCGGCCGGTGTCGGACTGGGTGCGAACTTCGGCCTCTGCGCTCGATGTGGCGGCCGATGGCGCATGCGCGGTCAGCGTGGCGCGCAGTGCGCCGGGCAAGATCGCCACGCTGATCTTGCCGGCCGACACCGCATGGAACGAGTCCGCCGGCCCGGCGCAAGCGCGTGCGCCTGCACCCCGGATGGCGGTGGACGCGGAGGCCATTGAGGCCGCTGCGCGAGCGCTCAAAGGCGGTGGTGCCAAAGCGGCGTTGCTGCTCGGCGGCGTCGGTGTGCAGGGCCGGGCACTGGAATGGGCCGGGCGCATCGCGGCCAGGACTGGCTGCCGGCTGCTCAGCGAATACGTGAACCCACGCAACGAACGCGGCGCCGGCCGCGTGGTCGCCAAGCGGCTGCCGTATGCGATCGACGCCGCGCTGCCGGTGCTGGCCGGGCTGGAGCAGATCGTGCTGGCCGGCGCCCGCGCACCGGTCGCGTTCTTCGCCTACCCGGGCAAGCCCGGCCTGCTCGCGCCGGCCGGCTGCGGGTTCATCGGCCTGGCACGGGTGGAACACGACATCGAAGGCGCCCTCGAAGCCCTGGCCGATGCGCTGGATGCGCGCCACACGCCGCCGGCACACGTCGCCGAACGCGCGGCGCCCGACACGCCCGCCACCGGCGTGATCACCAACGAAGGTATTGCGGCCGTGCTGGCCGCCGGCCTGCCCGAACACGCGATCGTCGTTGACGAATCGATTACCACCGGCCGCGCGTTCGAAGCGTCCACCACCGGCGCTGCGCCGCACGATTGGCTCAACATCATGGGCGGTGCGATCGGCTTCGGCCTGCCGGCCGCGATGGGTGCCGCGATCGCTGCACCGGACCGAAAGGTCATCTCACTCGAAGGCGACGGCAGCGGCATGTACACCCTGCAAGCGCTCTGGACGATGGCACGGGAGAGCCTCGACGTGACCGTGCTGATCTTTGCAAACCGGTCCTACAAAATCCTGCGCGGCGAACTGCAAAGCGTCGGCGCCGGCGAGCCAGGCCAGCGTGCAACCGACATGCTGACGCTGGACCGACCAGACCTCGACTGGTGCGCGTTGGCACGCGGGATGGGAGTCGAGTCCGGGCGCGCGACGACCTTGGAGGATCTGGCCGCGCAGTTGCAGCGCGGGCTGAAGAGTGAGGGGCCGTATCTGATCGAAGTGGTGATCTGACAACTCTGCCTCGGTCTGCCTCGGTCTGCCTCGGTCTGCCTCGGTCAGCGTAGGCTCGATGCCGTCGAGCCCTCGCATTCAGAGCAGCCAGGGTTGCCTACGCCACCACGTCGCGTTTCGGTTTTTACGAACGATTCAAGCGGCATTTCGAGGTTTTGGAAGCCAGTCGCTCGGTTAATCTGCGCCGCTTTGCCACCGCACCTCGCGCCATGCCATTCACCGAGTCTTCACCGTCCGATCCACCCAACCATGCGCCACGTCCGACCAGCAACTGGCGCGTGCGCTTGTCGGTCTGGCTGGCCATGCCGGCTGTGCAGCACACGGTGCTTGCACTGATCGTCCTCAACGCAGTCATCCTGGGGCTGCAGACCTCTGTTGCCGTGGTGGCGCGTTGGGGCAGTGTGCTGCAGACGGTAGACCACGCGATCCTCGCAATGTTCGTGATCGAGATCGCGGCGCGCATCGCGGTGCTGCGCGGCGCGTTCTTCCGCAATCCGTGGGGCGTGTTTGACTTCGTCGTGGTTGCCATCGCGCTGGTGCCGGCGAGCGGCCCGTTCGCCGTGCTGCGGGCGCTGCGCGTGTTGAGGGTGCTGCGCATCCTGACAATCGTGCCGTCGATGAGGCAAGTGGTGGGCGGCCTGCTCGGCGCGATCCCCGGACTGGCTTCAATCGGCGCGGTGATGGGGCTGATCTTCTACGTGATGGCGGTGATCGCGACGAATCTGTTTGGCGCCGATTTCCCCGAATGGTTCGGCGGCCTGGGCCGCTCTCTCTACACGTTGTTTCAGGTCATGACGCTCGAGAGCTGGTCGATGGGCATCGTGCGGCCGGTGATGGAGCAGCACCCGTATGCGTGGTTGTTCTTCATCGTGTTCATCCTGATCGCCACCTTCACGATGCTGAACCTGTTCATCGGTGTGATCGTGGGCGCGATGCAAACGTTTCGCGAGGCGGACGAAAAAAAGCAGACGGCGCAGGCGATTGCCGATGGCACGGCCGGCACGCCATCCACGGAGCCGACGATGGCGGACCTGATGCTGGAGCTGCGTGCGTTGCGGGGTGAGGTGGCAGCGTTGCAGCAGGTGCAGCCGAACGCGCTTGCACGCCGAAGTCCGAACGGACCAACGTGGCCTTGACACAAGCGAGCAGACGCTGCTTGGAGCGCACGGTGCCCTGCGCGGCACCGCGCGGCGGTCAGTGCTCGGAAGGTGTGTCCACCACAAGCCGTTTGCCGTAGCTGACCACTTCTTCCTGCAGATAGCCCATGCTTTGGTAGAACGCGATCGCGTCGTGGTTGCCGGTGCGAACTTGAAGATTGAGCTTCGGACAACCCGCTGCCAGCAACAGCGCTTGGACGTGCCGCATCATGGCCGCCGCGTGTCCTTGCAACCGGTGGGACGGTGCCACCGCCAGATAATTGATCCAGCCGCGATGCCCATCGAAGCCGGCCATCGCGCTGGCAATCAGCGTTGCTCCATGGCAGCCCACCAGGAACCACTCGCGCTGAACGGTCAACTTTCTGGCAATGTCCGCATGGGGGTTGTTCCAGGAGCGGAGGAGACCGCACGCATCCCAAAGCGCGATCACTTGGGGTTCATCGGGTTCCTGAAATGCACGGATATTCATGGACTGGTTTGGCCGTGTGCAGGTTCGGATGTTGCAAGGGTTCGAAGCCATCGAACGGCTTCAGGCCGCTGTCGGCTGGCTTTTCTGGAAGCTGCAAGGGGCGCGTTGTTCAGCTACCAGACATCTACCAATCGCGTTGCCGTATCGGTAGCCACCGGCGCCCGCTCCAACCCGCGCGCCAGCCAATGGCGGGTTTCGGCGGGATCGATCACCGCATCGATCTCCAGCGTCTGCGCCATGTGGATCGCATGGCCGCGTTGATAGTGTTCGGCGACCAGCTTGTCGTACAGCGCGTCGCGTTCCGACCCGGCCTGCAGCGCTTCGAGTTCCTTTCTGTAGCCGAGCCGCACCGCGCCCTCGAGCCCCATGCCGCCGAACTCGCCGGTCGGCCAGGACACGGTGAAGTGCGGCGCATGAAAGCTGCCGGCCGTCATCGCCATCGCGCCGAGGCCGTAGCCTTTGCGCAGCACGACGGCAAAGCACGGCACGCGCAGGTGCGCAGCGGCGATGAACATGCGACTGACGTGGCGCACCTGGGCCTTGGTTTCGATCTCGGGCCCGACCATGAAGCCGGGCGTGTCGACCAAGCTCACGATAGCCAAGCCGTGCGCGTTGCAGAGTTGCATGAAGCGCGCGGCCTTGTCGGCCGCATCGGCATCGATCGCGCCGCCCAGATGCAACGGGTTGTTCGCGATCAGCCCGACCGGACGGCCTTCGATACGCGCCAGCGCGATGTGGATGCCTTGGCCGAAACCGGTGCGCAGCGGCAGCAGCGAATCGGTGTCGACCAGCACCTGCATGACGAGCCGTGTGTCGTAGGCGCGCAAGCGGTTCTCTGGCACCAGGTGACGCAACTGGCGTGCGTCTGCAGCCTGCCAATCCCGTGTGCGGCCCTGGAAGAACGACAGGTAATGTTTGGCTGCTGCAACGGCCGCTGTCTCGTCGGGCACCAGCACATCGATTACGCCGTTGCCGTGCTGTACGTTGCTCGGGCCGATCTGCTCAGGCGCAAACGTGCCGAGGCCGCCGCCTTCGATCATCGCCGGGCCACCCATGCCGATCTGGCTGTTGGCGGTCGCGATGATCGCGTCGCAGCAGCCGAGCAGCGCCGCGTTGCCTGCAAAGCAGCGGCCGGCCACGATGCCGACCACGGGCACGTGGCCGTTCAGCTTTGCAAACGCAGCGAAGGTGTGCACGTGCAAGCCGGCGACGATGGCCACATCGGTGTCGCCTGGTCGGCCACCGCCGCCCTCGGCGAACAGCACGACCGGCAGCTTCGATTGACGGGCCAGTGCGAGCAGTCGGTCGGTCTTCGCGTGATTGCGGAAACCTTGCGTGCCGGCGAGCACCGTGTAGTCGTAGCTCATCACGGCGCAGCGTGCGGCTTCGGCGCCGAATGCATCGGCGTTGATGGTTGCGGTGCCGGTCACCATGCCGTCGGCGGGCGTGTTTTCGATCAGGTCGGCCACGCTCCGGCGGGCGGTCTGCGCGGCAATCGCCAACGCGCCGTACTCGAGAAAACTGTCTTCGTCGCAGAGGTCGGCGATGTTCTCGCGCGCGCTGCGGCCGCCTTGTGCGTGGCGCTTGTTGATCGCACGTGGCCGGTTCTGATCGAGCGTGAACGCGTGGCGGTCGATCACCTTTTGCAGGTCGGGCCGGATCGCGTCGAGGTCATGCGCGGTGAGGTCGGCAGCGGGCGCAGCGTCTTGCGCGACCGGCTCCAACCAAGCCAGCGTGTCGCCTTCCGCAACATATTGGCCAGGCGTCGCACGCAGCAGCGCCACGCGCCCAGGCGCGTCGGCCAGCAGCAGGTGCTGCATCTTCATCGCCTCAACCACGGCGATCGAAGCGCCGCTGGCGAGCACGTCGCCGACGGCCGCATCGAGCTGCACGACGCGCGCGGCCATGGGCGCACGAATGGGCAGCCAGTGGGGCTGGATGTCCGAGTCAAAACCGGGCAGAGCGCTTTCGGAATCGACGTTTCCAGCTACAGATTCAGTAGCATTCACGGGTTGCGCATCGGCCAGGTCTTCGGCCGCTGCCAGCAACTGCGGCAACCGCTGCTCCAGCAGCCGCGTATGCACTTGCTGGCTTGCGAACGCAGGCGTTGCCGCGATCGCGCGCAGCAGCGCGATGTTGGTGGCGACGCCCTCGATCCGGCATTCGGCCAGCGCGCGCTGCGAACGGCGCACCGCGGCAGCAAAGCCCGCGTCGCCATCGGTCGGCACCTGCACGATCAGCTTGGCGAGCAACGTGTCGAAGTGCGGTGAGGGCGCCGCGCCCGCGAAGCCGTGCGTGTCCACGCGAATGCCAGGGCCGGACGGCAGCTCGAAGCGCGTGAGGCGGCCAGTCGAGGCTTTGGTCCGCCCATCGGCCAGCAGCGTCTCGGCGTTGATGCGCCACTGGATCGCGAAGCCGCGCGACGGCGGCGGCGCGGCGGGATCCAGGCCAAGCTCGCTTAGTGACCAACCCGCTGCAATGCCGAGTTGTAGCCGCACCAGGTCGAGCCCCGTGACCTGTTCGGTCACCGTGTGCTCGACCTGCAGCCGTGGATTGGCTTCGATGAAGACAAACGGCAGGTCGGTGTCCGGTGCATCGTCGACCAGGAACTCGAAGGTGCCGAGATTGCAGTAGCGCACCTCACGCGCCATCGTCAGCGCTGCGGCCGTGATGGCTTCCCGCAGGCGCGGCGACAGAGTCGGACTCGGTGCGATCTCGACGAGCTTCTGGAACCGGCGCTGCAGCGTGCATTCGCGCTCGCCGAGGCTCATCACGGCTGCGCCATCGCCCACGATCTGCACTTCGAGGTGACGTGCACGCGGCATCAGGCGTTCAACATAAACGCCTTCGACGCCGAACGCAGCGCTTGCTTCCTGGGTGCAGCGCGCAAAGGCTTGCGGCAAGTCAGCGGCATCCAGCACCGCGCGCATGCCGCGGCCGCCACCGCCACCGATCGCTTTGAGCATCACGCCGGCACCAGCCGGCAGCGCCGCCATGAAGGCTTGCGCCTGCTCCAGCGTGACGGCACTTGCGCTGCCAGGCAGCAACGGCACGCCGCAGCGCGCGGCCAGTCCGCGCGCCTGTGCCTTGTCGCCGAACAATGCGAGCTGTTCGGGTGTCGGGCCGATGAACACCAGCCCCGCGTCAAGCACCGCTTGCGCAAAGTCGGCACGCTCGGACAGGAAGCCGTAGCCAGGATGGACTGCATCGCAGCCGGTGCGCTGCGCCACCTCGATCAGATGGGCACCGTTCAGGTACGCGTCGGGGCCGGTCGCATCGAGCGCAACCGCTTCATCGGCGAGGCGAACGTGCAGCGCGTCGGCATCGTCCTTTGAATGAACCGCAACGCTGGCAATCCCGAAGTCTTGCAGCGCACGCACCAGCCGCACCGCGATCTCGCCGCGATTGGGGACCAGGACTTTATTGAACCAATTGCTCATGCTTGCGTTGCCTGCTGATCTTTCAGCAACCGGCGCAGCACCTTGCCAGCACCGGTGGCAGGCAGCGCATCGATGAACGCGACTTCACGCGGTGCCTTGTAGCTGGCCATATGTTCGCGTGACCAGGCGATGACGGCGGCTGCATCGATCGCTTCGGCACCCGGCTTCTTCACGATGAACGCTTTCACCACTTCGCCTTTCTCCGGATCGGGCACGCCGATCACTGCGGCCTGTGCGATCTGCGGATGCTTGATCAGAATGGTCTCGACTTCTTCCGGAAATACGCTGTAGCCGGACACCTTGATCATTTCCTTGAAGCGGCCGATGAATGTCAGGTAGCCGTCGGCGTCGATCTTGCCGATGTCGCCGGTATGCACCCAGCCGTTGCGTAGGGTCTGCGCGGTGGCCTCCGGCTTGTTCCAGTAGCCCTTGAAGACGCCAGCGCTTTTGAGCACGATCTCGCCGTGTTCGCCCGCAGGCATCCTGGCGCCGCTGTCGGGGTCGAGGATGCGAATCTCGTTGCCCGGCACCGCCTTGCCGTGCGTGCCCCAGCGCACCGCGCCGGGCGGCATGCTGCTGTCCATCGTGTGCGTCTCGCTCAGGCCGTAGGCGGCTTCCATCGACCGGCAGTTCGGCGCGAACGCCTGCCACTGCTCGGCCAGCGCCTGCGTGTAGGTGATGCCGAAGCTGGTCACGGTGTTCTCGCGCAGGCTGCTCAAGTCATATGTTCTCCTCGCATCGGGCACCGCCATCACCGCGACGTTCATCGGCGCGATGCTGTACCACCAGGTCACGCGGTGCCGATCAATCGCCTGCAGCACGGCTTTCGGATCGAACCGGTGCAGCAGCACGCAGGTCGCACCCGAATAGATGCCGAGGTTCACGCCCATCAGCATGCCGGCGATGTGATAGAGCGGGGCGACGGCCAGCAGCACGTCATGCGCATCGATGTCGCGCGATTCGACCGACACCTTGGTCTTGTATAGCGCGTTGCGAAAGGTCAGCATCGCGCCTTTCGGCAAGCCGGTGGTGCCCGATGTGTAGGTCATCAGCGCGATGTCTTCGTCGATGTTGATCGAGACGAGCGGCGGCACGGCACCGCTGCGGCAGGCTTGCATGAAGTCGAGGGTGCCCTCAGGCACCGCTGCTCGGCGGTCCGCGAAGTCCGCTGCCAGATCGGGCGGCAGATCCAGCGCCGGCGCGGCGGGCAGCAGAGCCGCATGCCGCGTGACGAACACATGCTGCAACGCGGGTGTACCGGCCCGCACCTTGTCGAGCACGGGCAGCAGATTAGCGGCTGCGACGATCACGCGTGCGCTCAAGTCGTTCAACTGATAGCCAAGCTCGTGCTCCTTGTAGAGCGGCCCACACGGGCAGACGATCGCGCCGAGCTTTTGAATGCCGTAGTGCGCGACCACGTACTGCGGGCAGTTGTTCAGGAAGAGGGCGACCGGCTCGCCTTGCTTCACGCCCAATTCAGCCAGCCGTGCCGCGAAGCCGTCGCTCCACGCGTCGAGCTGGCCAAAAGTGATTTCCGCGCCGTACCAAAGGTAGGCCACGCGGTCGGGCGTGCGGCGCGCATGCGCGCGCAAGTGCGCGTGCAACGGCGCATCGGCCAGTTGGGCGACGGGGCTTTCAATGGACGCCATGGTGCGATGTCTCCTCTGATATTTTTTCGGCCTGCCAGCGGTCGCACAAAAGCGTTTTCCGCATCAGGGTCTGTCAGGGTATCAATATAGGCGGCGGGATTGCACCATCGCAACGGCGCCGCTGCGGTCACGTCCGCGACGCTTGCGCTGCAGGTCACAAAGGCAGACTCGGGCGCGGTCCAGCCAACAGGCCAATCCATATTCTTGAAACCGGAGACTTTTCATGATTTGTTTCACCCAGACCTTCACGCGCGCTGCCATCGCTGCGGCCTGCCTGTGCTGCGCTGCGGGTGCCTCTGCGCAGCAGACCTACAAGCTGGCCTACATCGACCCGCTGTCCGGCCCGTTCGCCAACGTCGGCGAGCTGATGCTGAACCATCTGCAGTACGCGATCGAGGACATCAACGCGAAAGGCGGTGCCTTGAACGGCATGCCGTTCGAGTTGCTCAAGTTCGACAGCAAGCTGTCCGCACAGGAAAGCCAGAGCGCGCTGAAAGCCGCGATCGATCAAGGCGCGCGCGTGATCCTGACGGGTGGCTCGGGGTCGTCGGTGGTCGCCTCACTGATCGGTGCCGTGAACAAGCACAACGAACGCAACCCCGAGCAACGCGTGCTGGTGCTGAACCATTCGTCGATCGACCCGGACCTGACGGGCAAGAATTGCAGCTTCTGGTACTTTCAGACCGAGGCCAGCACGGCAATGAAGATGAAGGCGATTGCCAACTACATCAAGACGCAGGCCGGCATCAAGAAGATCTACCTGCTGAATCAGGACTACGCACATGGCCGGCAGTGGGCCAGCTACGGCCAGCAGATGGTCGCGGCGGTGCGGCCGGACATTGAATTCGTCGGCCAGGATCTGCATCCGATTGGGCGCGTGAAGGACTTCGCGCCTTACGTGGCCAAGATCAAGGCGACCGATGCCGATTCGGTCATCACGGGCAACTGGGGCCCTGACATGACGTTGCTGCTGCGCGCGGCAGGCGATGCGGGCTATGCGCTGCGCTACTTCAACCACAGCGCCGGCGCGTTTCCGGGCACGGTGCTGGCGGTATCGCAGGCCAAGGTCGGTGCGTTGACCTGGGTTGCCGAATGGCACCCTGGCCAGCAGGGTACGGCCAAGGCTCAGGCGCTGGCCGATAGTTATCACGCGAAGACCGGGCGTGAGTTTCTCGCGCCGCGCATCGAGTTCACGCCGCGGCTGCTCGCGGCTGCCATGCAAAAGGCGAAATCGACCGATGCCGTGCAGATCGCGCGCGCGCTCGAAGGGTTTTCGATGGACACTGCAGTGGGTCCGGTGCGCATGCGTGCCGAAGACCATCAACTGCTGCTGCCGCAAGTCGTCAACACGATTGCGCCGGTGGACGGGCAGAAGGTGAAGACCGGCTGGGAAGGCACCGACTACGGCTTCCGCACCGATGCGGTCTACAGCGGCGAAGAACTCGCGCAGCCGAACGATTGCAAGATGGAACGGCCTTGATGCCACCACGGCGCTTGCCGACGGACGCCGCAACGCATCGGCGGTCTGCGGCGCGCTTCGGGTCAAGCAATAACCGATCGCCCCGCGCAAAACGTCACTAGTTGCGTTGCTGGGTTGGGCGCTGAGGCGCGGGGGCACGCCCACAATCTCGGGATGCCCTTCCACGCCACTGCCGCGCCGCGCTCGCACAACGCACGATCTGTTCGGATCGGCGGTTGCTTGGCCGCTGCGCTTGGGTGGGATGATGGCCGGAATCAGCCGGGGTGGCAACGATGCGCCTGAGCTTTCTGCTGCGACTTACCTTCAGCGTGGTGTTTGCAGCGCTGGCATTGAATCTGACGCTGCTGTACCGCATCAACGCCGCCCACGACGACTCGCGCAGCGCGTTTGAAAGCCGAGACGAGGCACTGGGCGAAATTCACCGCATAAGCAGCGAGATCGACCTGCTGGCCGAGTTGGCGAGTCAGTATGTGACCACCGGCGAATCGATCTACCAGCTGGTGTATCAGGACATCCTTGCGGTGCGCGCAGGCAAGCGCGCGATGCCACCCGGCGAAGCGTCTCGCTGGAACGAGTTCTGGCGCCAGCAGATCAGTGGCCAGCGCCAGCGCAGCGACGCACCGACGGGCCGGAAAAAACTGTGGATGCAACGCCTCGAAGCGCTGCATCTGTCCGAAGCCGAACTCGCGCTGGCCAAGACACTGCTGGCCTCAGCAGAACAACTGCATCAGATGGAGGAGCAAGCGTTCGCCGGCCCGCGCGGCGCGGGCGCGACGACCGCGCCCAAAAGTCGGGCCGCGGCCTTATTTCCGGTGTTGCAGTCGGCGTTCTATCAGGCGCAGCGTGCCGACACCAGCACCATCGTGAGCCAGCTCAACCAGTCGACCGAGCAGCGCACCGCCGCCGCCGTGGCCGTGGCCGCCGACCGGCTGGCCAACGCGACCTACTGGCTCATGACCAGCAATCTCGCGGTGATCCCGTTGCTGCTGCTGCTGGCCTGGGCGATGTGGGTGCGGGTGATGATGCCGATCAACAAACTCAGCCGGCTTGCAGGGGAGCACGCGCGCGGTAACTACGCCGCCCGCTCGGGAATCAGACGCGGTCGCTTGACGGAACTGGACGCGCTCGCGTGGGCGATGGACGGGACCGCGAACGCGGTCGAGCGCGAACTGCAAAATCGCGACAGCGCCCAAAGGGAGCTGGAGATGGCGCGCGAGCAAGCCGAGAGTGCGACCCGCGCCAAGTCGATGTTCCTGGCGAATATGAGTCATGAGATTCGCACGCCGATGAACGCGATCATGGGAATGACGCATCTGGCGTTGCAGACGGCGCTCACGCCGTCTCAGCGCGACTATCTGGAGAAAGCGCACGCGGCCTCCGACATGCTGATGCGCCTCATCAACGACCTGCTGGATTTCTCAAAAATCGAAGCTGGGCACATGACGGTGGAGGTGGCACCGCTGCGGCTCGAAGATGTGGTGGCGCACGCGGTCGTGCTGCTGCGCCAGCGCGCACAAGAAAAGGGCCTCGAGCTGCTGTGCGAATTCAACGACGCGACCTTGCTCGGGCACCGGGCGGTGCTGCTTGGCGACGCCGTCCGATTGTCCCAGGTGCTGACCAATTTGCTGGCCAACGCAGTCAAATTCACACCGGTTGGCCAGGTGCGCCTCACGCTGTCAACCCAGCCGATCGAGGATGCGCCCATCGATCTGCGCGACGAGGCGCTGCCGCCAGACGATGCAGGCGAGCGATTGATGCTGGTGGTAACGGTACGCGATACCGGTATCGGCATGACGCGCACCCAGTGCGAGCGATTGTTCCAGGATTTCAGCCAGGCCGATGCTTCAACCACGCGCCGCTTCGGCGGCACCGGGTTGGGGCTTGCCATCTCGCGTCGGCTGGTCGAGTTGATGGGCGGCAGCATCGACGTTGAGAGCGAACCCGGCGCGGGATCGACATTTCGGGTGCGGCTGCCGATGACGGTGCAGCCGGACACAATTTCCGCCGACTGCCCAGAAGTCAGTGCGCGGCTGCGCGTGCTGGTGGTGGACGACCAAGCCGACACGCGCGCAGTGTTGTTGAACCAGTTGCATGTGCTCGGCATCGGTGCGCAGGGCGCGCTGCGCGGTGTCGATTCCGGCGAAGCGGCGTTGCAGCAGATCGCGTTGGCGGGCGCACGTGGTGCGCCGTTCGATCTGTTGCTGCTGGATTGGGTGATGCCCGGCATGGACGGCGCCGAGGTGCTGGATCGACTGCGCAACGCACGTCCGCAGCTGCATGTGGTGATCATCTCGAGCTATGGCCGCGAGACGGTGCAGATGATGCAGCACGGCATTGCTGCGGCCGATTTTTTGAGCAAACCGGTGCTTCCGCAGGATCTGTACCGATTGCTCGGCTGGCCGACCGTCGCGCAAGATGCAACGCGCGCAGGGCACGGGCAGCCGCTGCTGCAGTCGCCGTCCCAGATGCAGTCACCGCCGACGTTGGGATCGATCGAGTCCGCCAACCAACCCCGGCAGCCTGGGTCCGCCGATCGGCTCGACGGCTTGCGCGTGCTGCTGGTCGAAGACAACGAGCTCAACCAGGAAGTCGCCTGTGTGTTGCTGCGCTCCCGCGGCGCGTTTGTCCAAGTCGCAAGCAATGGCCTGGAGGCGCTCGAACTGCTTGCGCAGGCGGGCCCGGAGTCGTTCAATCTGGTGTTGATGGACCTGCAGATGCCGGTCATGGACGGGCTCGAGGCGGTGCGCCGGCTGCGCGCACATGCGCCGTTCGACCGGCTGCCGGTGTTGGCCATGACCGCGCACGCGATGGCCGAAGAGATCGAACGCTGCGTATCGGTCGGCATGCAAGGCTGCATCACCAAGCCGATCGATGCCGCTGAGCTGTTTGCGACGCTGCAGCGCTACCGCACCAGTGTCGTTGGCAGCGGTGCCGAGGTTCCGACGATCCGGCTGGCGCTTGAGCCGGAGCCTGTATACGAACTTGCGGCCGACCCTGCGCCGCCAGACGACGACAGCACCCTGCCGCCGGTCGGCGCGCTTGCCCCGGCGCATGCGTTGCATGCGTTTGATGGCAACGTGCGGCTGTATCGGCACACCTTGCGAGGCTTCCGGCGCAGTTACGCAGACGGTCTGGCCGAATGGCGCGAGTTGCTGAGGGCACCCCCACCACGCGCCGATCTGCGACGCAAGGCGCACACGCTCGGCGGACTCGCCGGCACCATCGGCGCCAATCGCGTGCAGTCGCTCGCGCAGGCGTTCGAGATGCAGGTCGCGCTGGCCGAATCGGACCGGCAGGCCGCACAGAGCGCCGCGCAGTTGCTGCGGGCGCTCGACGAGGCACTCGCGCTGGCGATCGAGGCGATCGAGCAGACCGCACCGAGCAGTCGGCCGTCTTCGCCGCAGGCCGAGACCGGCGAGAGCACCCACGCGATGGCCAATACGTACAACACCAGCTACGGCAGTGCCTTTGGCAGCACCACGTTCATTGGTTCGCTTGACGCCGCCTCCTACGAAGTCGCGCAGGCCATGGAGCTCGATACTGCCGGCGTGCTGGCAAGGATGCGAAGCTGGCTGCTCGACGGCGACAGCCGCGCAGTGGAGCTCTGGTTGCACACCGGCACGCGGCTGTCGCGTGAATTGCCGGCCGTGACCGCGCGGCGGCTGCGCACCGCCATGGCGGGCCTTGACTTTGATGCTGCACTGGCTGCGCTGGCCACGCTGGGGACGGGAGAATTTGCATGACGATGAGCGCGTTGAAGAAAGTCGATTTGGGTCCCAGCGCTGCGCTGTCCGAGCTGCTGCTCAGCCGGCCGCCGGCGTCGGAACCGGTCTTGGCAACAACAGCGGCAGCGGCAGCCAAACCCACCGTGCTGGTGGTCGACGACACACCCGCCAACCTCACGTTGCTCGCGAACCTGCTGAACAAGCACTACCGGGTGCTGATCGCCAACTCAGGCGCGAAGGCGCTCGAAATTGCGATGCGTTCGCCGCCCGACGTGGTGGTGCTTGACGTGATGATGCCGCTGATGGACGGCTACGAGGTGTGTCGCCGCTTGAAAGCCGACCCACGCACCTGCGATGCCCCAGTGCTGTTTCTGACCGCGCTGTCACAGCCCGCCGATGAGGCGCGCGGCTTCGAAGCAGGCGGCGCCGATTTCGTGCAAAAGCCGTTTCATCCGCAGACGGTGCTCGCGCGCGTGGCCACGCAGGCGCAGATCAAGGCTTGGCGAGATGCGCTGAAGGACCGCAACGCGTGGCTGCAGGAAGAGCTGGTGGCGCGGGTGGGCGAAGTCGAGCGGCTGCGCGACACCACGCTGTTCGTGATGATTTCGTTGGCCGAGTTCCGGGACCATGAAACCGGCAACCATGTGCGCCGCACCCAGGAGTATGTGCGCACGCTGGCGAGTTGGCTGGCCACCGAATCCCCTCAGCGAATTGCGCTGTCTGCGGCCGAGATCGACCAGTTGGCGCGCTCAGCGCCGTTGCACGACATCGGCAAGGTCGCGATTCCCGATGCGATCCTGCTGAAACCCGGACCGCTGTCGGCCGACGAGTGGGTCGTGATGCGCACGCATCCGATGCACGGCTGGGAGCTGCTGCGCCGTGCGTCGAACCGGATCGGCGAGCAGGGCATGTTCCTGACCTATGCCATGGAGATTGCGCGCCACCATCACGAAAAATGGGACGGCAGCGGGTATCCGGACGGCCTGGCCGGAGAAGACATCCCGTTATCGGCCCGCCTGATGGCCACCGCCGATGTGTACGACGCGCTGATCAGCCGGCGGCCCTACAAGGAGCCGATGAGCCACGAGACCGCCATCGCGTGGATCCGCAGTCAAAGTGGCAGCCACTTCGATCCGGTTGTGGTCGACGCGCTCGAGGCCACACAGCAACGCCTGCGCGAGATTGCACTGCTTCTAAAGGATTGAAGTCGGCGGTCCGGGATTGCCCAGCAGCCTCATTGCGTGACAGCCAGCCCGAGTTCGCGAACGCGCTCCACGTGGGCGAGCAGCGAGCGCATTGCGACCGGCCACAGTCGCGGCGGCACGTCGTCGTAGACGTGTTCAACCCATTGCTGCATGCTGCCTTCGGGCAACGCTTGCATGGCAGCGATCACCTTGGCTTCACGCTTCAGACGGTGCGCCTTCAACTGAGCAATGGTCTGGCGCGCGCGGCTCAGCACGTAGCCATGCGCAGGCAGGATGAAGTCGATGTCGTGTGCGTTGCAAGCCTGCGTCAACCGGTCGAGCGAATCAAGATATTCGCTCATGTTGCCGTCCGGCGGGTCGACCACCGTGGTGCTGCCGTTCAAGATATGGTCGCCGGAAAAAAGCAGCCCGTCTTCCTGTAGCAGCAGACAAAGATGATTCGCCGCATGGCCGGGTGTGAAAACCACCTCCAAAGTGTGCTTATGCGCTGATGCAGAAAGCGCAATCAGCTCTCCATTTTGTAGCACGCGATCGGGCACGAAATAGCTGGCTTTGCGTGCGGTCGACTCGGACGGCAGGCCAAGAATAGGCGGCCGATGCCCGGTGCGCTCGCACATCGCTGCCAGCGGCGCCGCACCGGGTGAATGGTCGGCGTGCGAGTGCGTGCAGACGATGAATCGGATGTCGCCGTCCGTGGCGCGGTGCAGCCGCTCCAGGTGCGCGGGATCATCGGGGCCCGGGTCGATCGCGATGAAGCCGGTATCGGCGGTGCCGACCAGATAGCTGTTGGTGCCTGGCCCGGTCATCATGCCGGGGTTGGGTGCGGTCAGGCGCAGCAGATTTTTCAGCAGCGCCACTGGCTGCTCGGTCTGCCAGTCGAGCGGGTGCAGCAGCTGGCCGTCCGGGCAGACCATCTGCAACTCGCCGTACGGGCTTTCGTGCTCCATGAAGCGCGCTTCATGGCCTTTCAAATAGCCCGCACGCGGGCAGCTGATCCACTGCGGCTGCTCGGCTGCGCAGCTGGCCAGCAGTTCATTGACCGACGCATGATGCGCAATGCGTTCCAGTGTGCGCAGGGTCGGAAAGATCATCAGGAAGGTGCCGGCTGCGTGCCGATCCAGCGCGGCCTGTGGGCGCACCCAGACCGGCTCGAACTGCTCGAAGTTGTCGGCCACCGGCGTTTGGCCCTCCGGCATGCGCGCAACCAGAAACGGCACTTCGAATCGCTTGGGCAGATCGCGGTCGGTGTCCCAATGCGCAAGCAGGAACATGGCGTCTGCGGCCAGCGTCAGGCCACGTGCACGGCACTGCTCGACAAACGGCCCGGCACGGTCCAATGCGGCCACGTCGGACGCATCGGCAAAGCCGCCATCGGCGCGCCGCGCCAGCAAGATGCCAAGCTCCTCGAAGCTCTCGCGGATGGCGGCAATCGCCTGCGTTACCTGCAGATCGGATTGGCCGGGGCGGCGCGTTGCTCCCGCGTGCGCAGCGGCATCGCCCGCATCGATCGCGCCGCCGGGAAACACGTAGGCACCAGGCGCAAAACTCGCTTTTGCCGAGCGGCGCGTCATCAGCACTTCGACACCGGCTGCACTGTCGCGCAGCAGCATCACGGTGGCAGCGGGTTTCAGGGGCGCGGGCTCGCGCTGGGGGTGCAGCAGTTGGGATGGACGGGGCATGCTGCGTATTATCGGCAGCACCGCGTCCTTGGCCGCAGCACGGGCGAAGCTGGGAATCGATGAAGCCATTTGCCGCTTCAGATGTTTGCCCGATCCGTTCGAGCCCCGCGCTTGGTAAATTGCTTGCCCGTCGCTTGCCCGTCGCTTGCCGTCAGCGCTTGTCCTTTTTTGTTCTCTTTTTTGGAAAGCCGCCTTCCATGCCCGTCAACCTGTTTCCACCCGACCCAACCGCACTGCATGCGATCGCCGGTGTGCGCATCGGCACCGCCGAAGCTGGTATCCGCAAGGCGAACCGCAAGGATCTGACCGTATTCGCCTTCGATGAAGGCACAGCAGTCGCCGGCGTGTTCACACAGAACCGCTTCTGTGCTGCGCCGGTGCAGGTCTGCCGCGAGCATTTGGCAGCCAACCTGGGCATTCGCGCGATGGTGATCAACACCGGCAATGCGAATGCGGGCACGGGCGACGAGGGGCTTGCGCGCGCTAGGGCGACCTGCATTGCGCTGGCCCAACAGCTCGATCTGGCGCCGGAGCAGGTGCTGCCGTTTTCCACCGGCGTGATCATGGAGCCGTTGCCGATCGACCGGATTCGGGCGGGTCTGCCGGCGGCGCTGGAGGACCTGCAGGCCGATCACTGGGCGCGTGCGGCCGAAGCGATCATGACGACCGACACGGTCGCCAAGGCCTTCAGCACGCAGTGGCAGATCGGTGACGCCAAGGTGCATGCGACCGGCATCGCCAAGGGCGCCGGCATGATCCATCCGAACATGGCGACCATGCTTGGCTTCCTCGCGACCGATGCCTGCATCGATGCCGCGCTGCTGCCCGCTCTCGCCAAGCAGCTCGCCGATGCGTCGTTCAACCGCGTCACGATCGACGGCGATACGTCTACCAACGATTCATTCATCCTGATCGCGACGAACAAGGCCGGGCATCCACCGATTCAATCGTTGCAAAGCGCGGAAGGCCGGGCGTTGACCCAAGCGTTGCAGCACGTGGCGCAGCAGCTCGCGCAGGCGATCGTGCGCGACGGCGAGGGTGCGACCAAGTTCATCACGATCCGTGTCGAAGGCGGGCAGTCGACCGACGAGTGCTTGAAGGTGGGCTTTGCAATCGCGCATTCACCGCTCGTAAAGACCGCGTTCTTTGCCAGCGACCCGAACTTGGGCCGCATCCTGGCGGCAGTCGGCTATGCGGGCATCAACGACCTCGACCAGACCAAGATCGACCTGTTTTTAGACGATGTGCATGTGGTGGCCGATGGCGGGCGCCGGCCGGAGTATCAGGAGAGCCAAGGCCAGCGTGTGCTCAAGCAAGCCGAGATCACGGTGCGCGTGCTGCTGGGACGCGGCGATGCGAGTGACACGGTCTGGACCTGCGACCTGAGCCACGACTACGTGTCGATCAACGCGGACTACCGGTCATGAACGAAGAGTTCAAACGTCTCATGGCGCGTGCGGAGAGCCTGCTTGCGCGCATTGAAAGCGTGCTGCCGCAGCCACTGACGGCGCCCGACTGGAACACGTCGATTGCGTACCGATACCGCAAGCGCAGCTCGGGCTATGGCAGGCTGGAGCCGGTGCGACACGTGGCCGATCTGCGACTGGAAGCACTCAAGGAAGTCGATATTCAGAAAGAGAAAATCCGGCTCAACACCGAGCATTTCGTGGATGGGTTGCCGGCCAACAACGTGCTGTTGACCGGCGCGCGCGGCACCGGCAAATCGTCGTTGATCAAAGCGTGCTTGAACGAGTTCGCCGGGCGAGGCCTGCGTTTAATCGAAGTCGACAAAGGGGATTTGGTGGACCTGCCCGACATTGTCGACGTGGTGGCAGGCCGCGCTGAAAAGTTCATTGTGTTTTGCGACGACCTGAGCTTCGACGAAGGCGAACCGGGCTACAAGGCGCTGAAGTCGGCACTCGATGGCTCGGTCGCGGCCGCCACACCGAACGTGCTGATCTACGCGACCAGCAACCGTCGCCATCTGCTGCCCGAGTACATGAAGGAAAACCTGAGCTATCAGCACACCGAGGACGGCGAGGTGCATCCGGGAGAGGTGGTGGAGGAAAAAATTTCACTTTCGGAACGGTTTGGTCTGTGGGTCAGTTTTTATCCGTTCACGCAGGATGAATACCTGACGATTGCCGCGCAGTGGCTGTCGTCGTTCGGCGTCGACGGGAAGGCGATCGAAGCCGCGCGGCCCGAGGCACTGGTCTGGGCGCTGGAGCGAGGCTCCCGCAGTGGCAGGGTGGCTTACCAGTTCGCGCGTGATCATGCGGGACGGCATGGCAAGCGAGAAAGCTGACGAGCAGTCCACCTTGCCGGCTTCGCCTGCTGATGCTTCGTCGGTTCCCGTGCTGATTGCCGACGCAGACCAACCGCGTGCGCCATCTGCCAGCGGCCGGGGTGCATCGCGCCTGGTCGTCGAAGTGGCCGTCGGTGTGCTGATCGCGCCGAACGGCGACTTCCTGTTGACGTCCCGGCCGGTCGGCAAGGTCTACGCAGGGTACTGGGAGTTCCCCGGCGGCAAGCTTGAAGCCGGTGAATCGGTTGAACAGGCGCTGGCGCGGGAACTGCAGGAAGAACTCGGCATCTCGGTTGGTGCCGTCATGCGTTGGAAGACCGAGATGGTCGACTATCCGCATGCGCTGGTGCGGCTGCATTTTTGCAAGGTGTCCGAATGGCGCGGTGTGCTGCAAATGCGCGAGGGCCAGCAAGCGGCTTGGCAGCGATTGCCGGTCACGGTGGCGCCGGTGCTGGCGGGCACCATTCCGGTGCTGGGCTGGCTTGCCGAGGAGCGAAGCTCTACCGAAGCGAGGCTTGGCGTCTAGCGACGGCGTCGGAGAGTGCGCGTGCGCAGGCCGAGCAAGCACTGCCTGTCATCGTCAAGGCTGCTCTCTTGGGTCCCCGTGCGGAACATCATCGGGAGGCGCATCTGAGGCGACCCGGAATTGCTCGCTTGACCACGCGCCAAAGTCCAGATTCTTGCAGCGCTCGCTGCAAAATGGACGAAATGGATTGCGCGGGCTGTAGAGGCTGGGCCCTCCGCAGGCGGGGCAAGTAACCTGCCGCTCGATTGGCGGCTCCGCGTGAGGCTTGGATGCAGAGGCCATGGTTGAGCAAAAAGACCGTTACAGGAGCCCGAGAAAGCAGCAGCTGCCGTTGTGGCTCAGGAGCAGAGCGCAAGCTCCATTGGCACATCTTCCTCAGTCTGCTGCAAGCGGCCATCTTCCTGCTGGCGCACCAGTCGGATCGAAACGATCAGCCGGTTGCCGCTGGTCTCAGGGATCAACCCGAGCTCGGAGTCGATCAGAATGCGCGCGAGCTGGAACACTCGGCCCAGAGGCAAGTGCTGCTGAAACTGGCCTTTCTCGGCCATGATCTTCTGCGGATTGCTCTGATCTCGCAGCAGCTTCATCAACACGAAGATCGACTCGGCCAGCGGAGCCAGGCTGGATGCCCATTCTTCGACCTGTTCACGCCGAACCGCACTGCTCTTGTGCTGCCAGGCGTAATAAGCGGGCAGATCGAAGCCACACGCGCCGCCGGGAATGCTCACGCGGCTGCGGATGCTCATCAGCCAATCGTTCTCGGTGAGTGACTGGCCGGCTTTGCCCGGCTGCACGTTCAACGCTTCGAAGCAGCGCGTCAGCTGGGCGATCACGGTGTCGAGCACTTCGTGCGAGACGTCGGGGCTGCTGCGAAATGCATCGAGTGCCTGACGCTGCTTGTCCAGGTCCTTCATGACATCGGACTTCAGGTCCGCGCGCGCAGCCACGTCCATCACCTCGAAGATCGTGACGAGTGCGAAATGATGATCGAGCGGATGCTCGCGGGGCACCAGTTCGGCAAGTCGGCGCAGCAGGTGCTCAAGCCGGAGGTAGGTGCGGATGCGTTCGTTGAACGGGTATTCGTAGAGGATCACGCTAGAGGTCGTTTTCCCGAAACCGGGCAAAAAATAAGGGGGCGGGCAATAACGCCACGCATGAAGAGCCGATGCGATGGGGCACCGAGCGGACAACCAGCAAAGCCTGCGGCTGGACCGAAGCCGCTGTGCGGTCCTGGCCTCAAATCATAGCCCGAACGACTTGGCCGCTTGTGTGACGGTGTGTGCCAACTGCTCAAGTGAGACGGCGTCGTTGTAGATCACGACATCGGCTGCGGCCAGACGTTGTGCGCGCGTAGCCTGGGAGGCGATGATCGATTCCACTGCCGTGCGCGGCAAGTTGTTGCGCTGCCTGACGCGCTCGACCTGCGTCTCAGCCCGGCAGTCGCAGACCCAGACTGCATCGACTTGCGCCGCCCAGCGGCCGCCGGATTCCACCAACAACGGCACGTCGAAGACGACGCAGCGCGCGCTCGAAGCATGGGCCGCGGCGGCCTGCGCCGCGATTTCCGCACCAACCAGCGGATGGACGATCGCCTCCAGCCGCGCGCGGGCCGACGCGTCTTCAAAAACCAATGTGCGCATGCGGTCACGGTCCAGCGCACCGCTTGAGTCGAGGAATGGGGCACCAAATTCGGCTCGGATCGGCTGGGTTGCTGCGCCGCCAGCAGCCGTCGTATCGCGCGAGATCGCATCGGCATCGATCAGCACCGCGCCGAGCGTGCCCAGCACGCGCGCCACCGTGCTCTTGCCGCTGCCGATGCCGCCGGTCAGGCCGATCCGTCTCATTGACTTACAAGCCCACCGCGTGCAGGATCGACTGCGGGCCGAACACCATCGCCGTCAGGCCGGCGCCCGCCAGGAATGGCCCGAACGGCACATAGCCGCCTTCGCGCAGCGAGCTTGCGAACTTCATTGCGATGCCGACGATGGCCCCGATCACCGACGCCATCAGGATGATCGGCACCAGCGCCTGCCAGCCGAACCAGGCGCCAAGCGCGGCGAACAGCTTGAAGTCGCCGTAGCCCATGCCTTCCTTGCCAGTCACCAGCTTGAACGCCCAGTACACAAGCCACAGCGAAAGATAGCCGCCGACCGCGCCCAGCACCGAATCCGGCAGCGCAACGGGAGTCAGTTCGAACGTGGCGGCGAGCAGGCCGGCCCAGACCAGCGGCAGCGTCATGTCGTCGGGCAGCAGCGTGGTGTCCCAGTCAATCAGCGCCAAGGCCAGCACCACGGCGGAAAATGCGCACCAGGACAGGCCAGTGGCCGTTGCACCCCAGTGCCAGAAGCAAAAGAAAAACAGCGCGCCGGTCAGCACTTCGACAGCTGGGTAGCGCGCGCTGATGCGGGCGCCGCAGGACGAACATTTGCCGCGCAGCAACGCATAGCTCAACAGCGGAATGTTTTCGTGCCAGCGAATCTGATGGCCGCACTGCTGGCAGGCCGAGCGCGGCACCAGCAGATTGAAGCTGGGTGCCGGTGCTGGCGCTTCTGACTCCACGGCCGCTGGCTGGCTTGTGTACTCGGCGCATTCGGCCGCCCACTGCTGCTCCATCATCTTTGGCAGCCGATAAATCACCACGTTCAGGAAGCTGCCGATCAACAAGCCGAGCAGCGCCCCGATGCCGGCTTCGACCCAGCGCAGTTCTTCCATCAGACCACCTGACCGAGCTTGAAGATTGGGAGGTACATCGACACCACGATACCGCCGATCAAGCCCCCCAGGATCACGATGATGATCGGCTCCATCAGGGAAGACAGGCCGGCCACCATGTCGTCGACTTCCGACTCATAGAAGTCAGCGGCCTTGCCGAGCATGTGATCGATCGAGCCGGACTCTTCGCCGATTGCGCACATCTGCAGCACCATGGAAGGAAACAGGTTCGCGTTGCCCATCGCCGCCGTGAGGCTGGTGCCGGTGGAGACTTCCTGCTGAATTTTCTCGGTGGCTTTTGCATACAGCGAATTGCCCGAGGCACCGCCGACCGAGTCCAGCGCTTCGACCAGCGGCACGCCAGCAGCGAACATTGTCGACAACGTGCGGGTCCAACGTGCAATCACGGATTTCTCGATCAGGGCACCAAAGATCGGTATTTTGAGCATCAGCCGGTCCATGACCATTTGAACTTTCTCGCTGCGCCGCCACGCTTGCATGAAGAAGTACAGGCCACCGCCGATGCCGCCGAAGATCAGCCACCACCACTGGACAAAGAACTCGCTCATTGCGATCACGAACAGCGTGGGCGCCGGCAGGTCGGCACCGAACGAACTGAACACTTCCTTGAATGCCGGAATCACGAAGATCATGATGACCGCGACCACCACGAACGCGACCACGATCACCGAGATCGGATACATCAGCGCCGACTTGATCTTCGACTTGATCGCCTCGGTCTTCTCCATGTAGACCGCGAGACGGTCCAGCAGCGCTTCCAGAATACCGGCGGTCTCACCTGCTTCGACCAAGTTGCAGTACAGGTTGTCGAAGTAGCGCGGATGCTTGCGGAATGCGGCCGACAGCGAGGTGCCGGTTTCCACATCGTTGCGGATGTCGTTGAGCAACTTCGTCACGCTGCCGTTCGCGTTGCCGCGGCCGACGATGTCGAACGCCTGCAGCAGCGGCACGCCGGCCTTCATCATCGTGGCCAACTGTCGCGTGAAGATCGCGATGTCTTTGGGCTTGATCGACTTGCCCGAACGCATCCGGCGCTTCTTGATCTTGCTGGGTAGCACGCCCTGTCGCCGCAGCGACGCCATGACCTGGTTTTCCCCACCAGCGCGCACCTCGCCGCGCACTTGTTTGCCGTGCCGATCCTTGCCCTCCCACTCGAACACGAATTCGGCAAGGTTCTTTGAAGTTGCTGTGGCCATGATGGGTGTGATTGCGGGCGATGAAATCGGGAGAAAGGGGAATGCAGTGAAGGACTGCGGTTATTCGTTCGTGACCGCAAGCACTTCGTCGAGCGAAGTGAATCCGCCCTTGACCTTGTGCAGTCCGGACTGGCGCAGCGAGCGCACGCCGTCGAGCTTGGCCTGCTTTGCGATGTCGAGCGCGCTGCCGTCGCGCAAGATGATCTGCTGCATCTCTTCATTGATCGGCATCACCTGATAGATGCCAAGCCGGCCCTTGTAGCCGTTGTTACAGGCCGAGCAACCCACTGGAGCGTACGGCACCCAGGAGCCGTCAAGCTCGTCTTCCCTGAAGCCGGACTCGATCAGTGCCGCATCGGGGATGTCGGCGGGCGTCTTGCACGCAGGGCAGAGCCGGCGTGCGAGCCGCTGGGCAGTAATCAGAATCACGCTGGATGCGATGTTGAACGGCGCGATGCCCATGTTGCGCATCCGCGTGAGCGTGGTTGGCGCGTCGTTCGTGTGCAGAGTGGACAGCACCAAGTGGCCGGTCTGCGCGGCCTTGATCGAGATGTCGGCGGTCTCCAGATCGCGAATCTCACCCACCATGATGATGTCCGGGTCTTGGCGCAGAAACGATTTGAGCGCAGCCGCGAATGTCAGGCCGGCCTTCTCGTTCACGTTGACCTGGTTTACACCCGGCAGGTTGATCTCGGACGGGTCTTCTGCGGTCGCGATGTTCACGCCCGGCTTGTTCAACAAATTCAGGCAGGTGTAGAGCGACACCGTTTTGCCGGAGCCGGTCGGCCCGGTTACCAGAATCATCCCGTAGGGTCGGCCGATCGCCTGTAGCAAGCGCGCCTTTTCTTCCGGCTCATAACCAAGCGCCTCGATGCCCATCTGGGCGCTGCTCGGGTCCAGAATCCGAATCACGATCTTCTCGCCGAACAGCGTCGGCAAGGTGCTGACGCGGAAGTCGATCACGCGGTCTGCGCCGATCTTCATCTTCATGCGGCCGTCTTGCGGAATCCGCTTTTCCGAGATGTCGAGGCGTGAGATCACCTTGATGCGCGAGGCCAGCTTTTCGCGAATGCTGATCGGTGGCGACGCGATTTCGCGAAGTTCGCCGTCAACCCGGAAACGCACGCGGAAATGGTGCTCGTACGGCTCGAAGTGCAGGTCAGAGGCGCGCATCTTGAACGCATCGAGCAGCATCTTTTGCAGAAACCGCACGATCGGTGCATCGTCGACTTCGGCGAGCGCCGAGTCGTCTTCGGCCGGCGCTTCCTCAATACCCAAATCGCCAAAATCGAAGTCTTTGCCCGCCCCAGCGTCGTTGGCTTCTGCGCCCGCACCGCTGAGGACGCGCATCAGCTTGTCGTACTCGGCAATCACCCAGTCGATGCCCATCTGGGTCGAGAATTTGATTTTTTCCGCCGCCTCGTGGTCACTCGGGTCGGCAGTCGCCACAACCAGCCGGTTGTGGCGCTTGGCCATCGGCAGCACGCGGTAGGCATGGCACAGCTTGGCATCGAGCAAGTCGCGCGGCAGCCGCATGGGGTCGACCGCGTCGAGATCCACCAGCGGCACCGCAAACGCCGCGGACGCCGCATGCGCCAGATCGGCAGTCGAGACTGCACCCGAGCCGGTCAATTCGGTGATGAAACTGCTGCGTGCGGTCTGTGCTTTGCGGAAGATGTCTTCAGCGGATTTCTGCGGTAGTTTGCCGGCGGCAACCAGCGCACGGCCGAGTCCGGGTAACGCAACGACCGTTGTGTCTTTAACGAGGGAATCGATGGCGCTCATGGGCAGGACGCTTCGCGTTTCAGTTGTGCTGAAACGCCGGCTGTGACGATGCGTTCGATCATCGTTGACCAACGCACCCTAACAAGGTCGAAACCATCACGATTGGACTCACGGTGGCGTCTTGCGTGCCACAAGCGTGAAAAATTTGGTCGGGGTGAGAGGATTCGAACCTCCGGCCTCTACGTCCCGAACGTAGCGCTCTACCAGGCTAAGCTACACCCCGAAAAACGGCGCCAGAGATGTGAAATCAAGGCGCCGCTTAAAGCTGCTACGAAACAGTCGGCCTCTAGGACCGTCGCTCAAGCAACTGAGCCGCCAATTGTAGCAAACCGTCTGTGTAAGTTCCGGCCGGCAAGCCGTCGGCAGCGTCCAGCGCGCGTTGTGCCTCCGCCGCCGCAGCTCGCCGTGTCGCATCCAGAGCGCCGGTGGCCCGCACAATCTCGATGATGCTCGGCAGTTGCTCGGTGCTGCCGGACTCGATCGCGCCACGCACCATCGCACGTTGCGCCGCATCGCCGCGTTGCATCGCAACGATCAACGGCAGCGTCGCCTTGCCTTCGCGCAGATCGTCGCCCAGGTTCTTGCCCATCTCAGCGATGTCACCGTCGTAATCGAGCGCATCGTCGATCACCTGAAACGCAGTGCCCAAGGCTTGCCCATACTCCGCGCAGCGTGCTTCGGTGGCGGGGTCGACGCCCGCCAAAACGGCTGCGAGCCGTGCACTGGCCTCGAACAGCTTGGCCGTTTTGGAGCGAATCACGCGCAGATAGTCGGCCTCAGTCAGCGCAGCGTCGTGCATGTTCATCAGCTGCAGCACTTCACCTTCTGCGATCACATTGGTTGCGTCGGCGAGGATCTGCATGATCCGCATCTCGCCAGCTTCCACCATCATCTGAAACGCCCGCGAGTACAGAAAGTCCCCGACCAGCACGCTGGCCGGATTGCCGAACGTCTCGTTCGCGGTTGGCCGACCGCGGCGCAATGTTGAAGCGTCCACCACATCGTCATGCAGCAGCGTGGCGGTATGAATGAATTCGACCACTGCAGCCATTTTGAAACGCTGCGGGTCCTGGTAGCCCAGCGCACCCGCAACCAGCAGCAGCAGTGAGGGTCGCAACCGCTTGCCGCCAGCGGCAATGATGTAGTGCGACACCTTAGCCACCAGCGGCACACCTGACTCGAGTCGCTGCGCAATCACTCGGTCGACTTGCCTCATGTCGGCGGCAATCAGCGCAAGCGCAGCGGCAGTGGTAGAAGAGTTGACAGCCAAGGCAATCCGATGGTCAAAAAGCTTTGCACAAGACAGGTGATAGGTGGGCTGATTATAGAAAACAGCCACCCAGATTTGCGGTCACCGTCTTCGGCGAGTGTTAGAATCTGCGGTTCACCGAAGCCAGCGAGACCCTCGCAGCGCCGGCTGTGCGTTCGACAAGCAGCCCGGCCCCAGACGCTTCGCCCCATCCGTTGGAAGAGAGAGAAAACGAATGTACGCGGTCATTAAAACAGGCGGTAAGCAGTACCGCGTTGCGGCCGGCGAGAAGATCAAGGTCGAATTGCTGACGGCAGACGTCGGCCAGCAGATCGTGATTGATCAGGTGTTGGCGATGGGCGAGGGCGCCGAGTTCAAGCTGGGCACGCCGCTGCTTTCCGGAGCCACCGTCAGTGCGACGGTGCTCTCTCATGGCAAGCACGACAAGGTTCGCATCTTCAAGATGCAGCGTCGCAAGCACTACCAGAAGCGCCAAGGCCATCGCCAGCAATTTACCGAGCTTGAGATCGGCCCGATCAGCGGCTGAAAACCGGGTGGGCGACCGGCAACACAACTAGTCACGAGGTAACAGACGACATGGCACAGAAAAAAGGCGGCGGCTCCACGCGCAACGGCCGGGATTCGAAACCGAAGATGCTTGGCGTGAAAATGTTTGGCGGCCAGCAGATCAGCGCCGGCTCGATCATCGTACGGCAACGTGGCACGCGCTTTCATCCGGGTGTGAACGTCGGGATTGGCAAGGACCACACGTTGTTCGCACTGGTCGACGGCGAGGTGGCGTTCACGGTCAGGGGCGCAATGAACAAGAGCACCGTTAATGTGTTGCAGGCCGCCTGATAGACCTTGACCTTACCGGCGTTTGGCCAAAAAAGCCCCGTCAAGACGGGGCTTTTCTATTTTTTGGTGCTGGTGTTTGTGGATGCGGGCGTTCGCCTTTACTGCTTTGCTCAAACTCCGGGCGGAACTTATCGCTGAAGAACCAGTGGGACACTTATGAAATTCGTCGATGAAGCGCTGATCGATGTTGCAGCGGGTGACGGCGGCAATGGCTGCGTTTCGTTCCGGCACGAGAAATTCAAGGAGTTCGGCGGCCCGAATGGTGGCGATGGTGGCCGCGGCGGGCACGTGTTCGCGCTTGCCGATTCGAATCTGAACACGCTGGTTGACTTCCGTTTTTCGCGCAAGCACGATGCCAAACGTGGCCAACACGGCATGGGCTCCGACATGTTCGGCGCAGCCGGCGAAGACGTTACGCTCAAGATGCCGGTCGGTACGTTGATCTTCGATGCGGAAACCGGTGAGCTGCTGCACGAGTTGATGACGCCCGGTGAGCAAATCACACTCGCCAAGGCTGGCGATGGCGGCTTCGGCAACATGCGCTTTAAAAGCGCGATCAACCGGGCACCGCGGCAGAAAACGCCGGGTTGGCCGGGTGAAAAGAAGAGCTTGCGGCTTGAGCTGAAGGTGCTGGCCGATGTCGGGCTGCTTGGTCGTCCTAACGCCGGCAAATCGACATTCATCACGGCGGTATCGAACGCGCGTCCGAAAGTGGCGGACTATCCGTTCACCACCTTGCACCCCCATCTCGGCGTGGTGCGCGTCGCACCCGAACAAAGTTTCGTGATCGCCGATATCCCGGGACTGATTGAAGGCGCGTCGGAAGGTGCGGGCCTCGGGCATCAGTTTTTGCGCCATCTGCAGCGCACGCGGCTGTTGCTGCATATCGTTGATCTGGCGCCGTTCGACGAGAGCGTCGATCCAGTGGCGCAGGCGCGCGAGATCGTTGCCGAGTTGAAAAAGTACGATGAAGCGCTCTATGACAAGCCGCGCTGGTTGGTGCTCAACAAGCTTGACATGGTGCCTATGGAAGAGCGCGCCGCGCGAGTCGCCGACTTCGTGCGACGCTTTCGCTGGCGTGGGCCGGTGTTCGAGATTTCTGCACTGACCCGGGAAGGCTGCGATGTGCTCGTCAAGACCATCTATCAGCATGTACGCAAAGAGCAGCTCGCGGCGCAGCCAGACACCGATCCCGATCCGCGCTTCGTTGACGACGCCGGCCTCTTGATCCCGCCAGATGGATCGGGTGATCCAGACGAAGATCAAAATCGATAGCAAGAAATGATTGATGAAAGCGCGTCTGCGGCGGTTTTGACTGAGAAGACGGTGCCCACGATGGCGCTGCGCCATGCGCGACGTATTGTCGTCAAGGTCGGCTCGAGCCTCGTGACCAATGAGGGCCGCGGGCTGGACGCGATCGCAATCGGCGACTGGTGCGTGCAGATCGCCAAGCTGGTTGCTGGCGGGTCGGACGGTGCAGGCGCGCCGCGCGAGTTGTTGATGGTCTCGAGCGGCGCAATTGCCGAAGGGATGAAGCGGCTCGGCTGGCAGACCCGGCCGCGCGAAGTGCACGAATTGCAGGCAGCGGCTGCGGTTGGCCAGATGGGCCTCGTGCAGGTGTACGAGTCGTGCCTGCGCGCCAATGGACGGGGGAGTGCACAAATCCTGCTTACGCATGCCGACTTGGCCGACCGAGAACGCTATCTGAACGCGCGCTCCACGCTATTGAACCTGCTGCGGCTTAATGTGGTGCCGGTCATCAACGAGAACGACACGGTCGTCACCGACGAAATCAAGTTCGGCGACAACGACACGTTGGGCGCGTTGGTGGCCAACTTGGTCGACGCCGATGCGCTGGTAATCCTGACCGATCAGAAAGGCTTGTACACGGCGGATCCGCGTCGTGATGCCGCAGCCGAATTCGTACATCAGGCACAAGCGGGTGACCCAACGCTCGAAGCGATGGCCGGCGGCGCTGGGTCACACCTGGGCCGCGGCGGCATGATCACCAAGATCCTGGCGGCCAAGCGCGCCGCGCGTTCTGGTGCTTCCACCGTGATCGCCTGGGGTCGGGAGCCGGATGTGCTGCTGCGGCTCGCGCGCGGTGAACCCATCGGTACCTCGTTGCTGGCGCCAACACAGAAGATGCAAGCACGCAAGCAGTGGATCGCAAACCATTTGCAAGTGCGTGGGTCGGTGACGGTTGATGCAGGTGCGGCCGTCAAGGTCGGCGCCGAGCGCAAGAGCCTGCTGCCGATCGGCATGACCGCAGTGGCTGGCAATTTCTCACGGGGTGAAGTGATCGCAATCCGCGACCCGGCAGGCGTTGAAATTGGCCGAGGATTGGCCAATTATTCGAGTGCAGAGGCCCGGCTGTTGTGCCGGCGCGCATCGGTCGATTTCATTTCAGTGCTCGGGTATGCGGCCGAACCGGAGATGGTAAATCGCGACAATCTGGTGCTGACGCGCTGATCGGGATTTCGGACGAATACGCGATCCGCACCGTTGCCGATTCGGCCGTATTTGCTGCAGCCCGGCAAGGCTTGCTCAAGGTCGATAGCGAACCTCTGCTGCTGCCTTGCGCAAATCCCGCACCATTTGATCCACCGGTGTGTTCGGTGCCCGCCCCACGCAGACTCCTGCGCTTGCGATCGCCAGCACATGGGCAGCCAATCCCGTGCTGGCCAGTGGCTTCCACGGGGTGTTGCTGTCCACCAGTGACCAGTCGGCTTCACCTTTGTTGCGGCGCGCATAGGTGCGAAATTCGCCGTTGCCACAGCGAATGCCTTCGAACAGCGCGGTGTCAGCACCTTGCCGGCTGGACGCCACCACCACATAGCGCACCACGCCGTCCGCGCCGACAGCAATCGTCTGCGGATCGATACCAAAGCTCAAGCTCGAGCCGCGCGGTGCATCGACTGGGATCAGGCGAGTCGAGTCGAAGTCGGGCGGTGTGCCGACTTCGTCTTCTCGCCAGTCGATGTCTGGCTCGACGTATGCACTCCACGCCGTTGTCGTCAGGACGGCCAGCGCGCTGACAAGCGTTGCAGCGAGCAGCAAACAAGGACGCTTCCTGTCAGCCATTGCTGCTGTGTCGTTCCATGGGTGTGCCAGAAATGACTGCGTCGTGCGGACCAGCGCCCAGTTCGGTCTCGGGTGTGACCTCAAATGTGGAAGGCGCCAAGTCGGCAAGAGCCGCAGGGTAGGTGGTTGGCTGATCCAGCGGCGCAGCAGGTGATGGTTGCGGCGGCGTGGCCGAGTTCAAAGCCGCGTCGATTTCGTCAGCCACAGCCTGACTTGCCACCGCCACCAACGCCGTCGCCGCATGCGCGACCGACGCCACGACGGCCGATGCCACTGCGCCCACCATCGCCGAATCGGCCATTGCGCGCCCGGCTTCGCGTGCGAACGCCAGCGGCGGATAAGGATCGAAAGTCGCGCCGGGTGGCAGCTCGAGCGGCAATGCAGGCAATCGCCCGCCCGTTGTCGCGCTCAAATAGTTGAAACCCATGCCTGCATCACGGCTGCGACCCATGAGGCCGCGGGGTTGCCGGCCAAAGGACTCACCGCGCGGCAGGAACCGCACCAGTTCGGTCAAAGCCATTTCGTAGACCGAACGTTTGAACTCAACCACCACTTCGAGCGGCACCCAATAATCGTTCCAACGCCAAGCGTCAAACTCAGGGTGGCTGGTGGCACGCAGATTCAAATTCCAGTCCTGGCCGGTCAACTGCAGCAGATACCAGATCTGCTTCTGTCCCTTGTAATAGCCGCGCGCGTCGCGGCGAATAAACCGGTCTGGCACCTCATATCTCAACCAGTCCCGCGTGCGTGCCACGATGCGCACATGCTCGCGGTGCAATCCGACTTCTTCATGCAGCTCTCGGAACATCGCCTGTTCGGGTGTCTCTCCCCGATCGATGCCGCCTTGCGGGAACTGCCAGCTGTGGGTGCGAATTCGCTTGCCCCAAAAAACCTGATTGCGCTGGTTCAGCAGGATGATGCCGACGTTGGGCCTGAAGCCTTCCCTGTCGAGCATAATCAAATTCCAAATTTATAAACTGTTTCCATTATGCACAGCGCCGCCCTCGCAGCAAGCGGCGGCAGCGCGACGGGCGCATGGTGGGCGGGGCCACCCACTGCACGCCAATGAGAGCTTCTCGATTCTTCGTCTCCACTTTGAAAGAAGCCCCGGCCGACGCCGAAGTGGCAAGCCACCGGCTGATGCTGCGTGCGGGTCTGATCAAGCGGCTCGGCACCGGTATCTACACCTACATGCCGATGGGGCTGCGTGTGATCCGCAAGGTCGAAGCGATCGTGCGCGAGGAGATGAACCGGGCCGGTGCGGTCGAGCTCACGATGCCGGTGGTGCAGCCGGCCGAACTCTGGCAGGAAACCGGTCGATTCGAAAAAATGGGGCCGGAGCTGCTGCGCATCAAGGACCGCCACCAGCGCGACTACGTGGTGCAGCCGACCAGCGAAGAAGTCGTGACCGACATTGCGCGACAGGAGCTGCGCAGCTACAAGCAACTGCCGCGCAACTTCTATCAGATTCAAACCAAATTCCGGGATGAGCGCCGGCCGCGCTTCGGCTTGATGCGCGGGCGCGAATTCATCATGAAGGACGCCTACAGCTTCGACCGCGACCAAGCAGCAGCCAAGGCAAGCTACCGAGTGATGGCCGACGCCTACCGGCGCATCTTCGACCGCTTCGGGCTGCGCTACCGTGCCGTGGCCGCCGACAGCGGCGCGATCGGCGGCGACTTGAGCGAAGAATTCCAGGTGATCGCGGCCACCGGCGAAGACGCGATCGTCTATTGCGAAGCCAGCGGCTACGCAGCGAATATGGAAAAAGCTGAAGCGCTTGAACCTGCTGGCCCACGCCCGGCACCGGGTCAAGTGATGGAGAAAACGCCCACCCCCGGCAAGGCGACCTGCGCCGATGTGGCCGAACTGCTTGACCTGCCGCTCAACCGCACGGTGAAGTCGCTGGTGCTGGCCACCGAGCCGGTCGATGCCCAGGGCGCGCCTGCCGCAGCAAAAATCTGGTTGCTGCTGCTGCGCGGCGACCACGACATGAACGAGATCAAAGTCGGCAAGGTGCCGGGGCTGGATCAGGGGTTCCGGTTCGCCACCGTGCCTGAGATCGAACAGCACTTCGGGTGCAAGCCTGGCTATTTGGGCCCGATCGGCCTGCGCGAGCCGGTGCAGATCGTGGCCGATCGCGAAGTCGCCGTGCTGGCCGACTGGATCTGCGGTGCCAATGAGGTCGACGCTCACCTTACTGGTGTGAACTGGAGTCGAGACTTGCCGGAGCCCGTTCAGATCGCCGACCTGCGCAACGTAGTCGCGGGCGACCCATCACCCGACGGCGCAGGCCCGCTGGCAATCGAACGCGGCATTGAAATCGGCCACGTGTTCTATCTGGGCACCAAATACAGCCGCTCGATGAATGCGACGTTTCTGGACGAAACCGGTAAGCCGCAGTTCATGGAAATGGGCTGTTACGGCATCGGCATCACACGGCTGCCGGCCGCCGCGATCGAGCAGAACCACGACGCGCGCGGCATCATCTGGCCCGATGCACTGGCGCCGTTCACCGTGGTGTTGTGCCCGATCGGTGCAGACCGCAGTCCGATGGTCAAGGACGCAGCAGAGCGGATCTACGCGGAATTGCTCGAAGCTGGCATCGATGTGATGTTCGACGACCGCGGGGAGCGGCCCGGCGCGATGTTCGCGGACTGGGAATTGATCGGCATCCCGCACCGGATCGTGATTTCCGACCGCGGATTGAAAGAAAACACGGTCGAGTACCAGCACCGACGCGAGACCGAGGCCCATAAAATTTCAGCAGCCGAAGTGGTCGGTCATCTGAAGCAAAGGGTCCTCAAGCCGTGATTTCTCGAAGAAACTGCCTGGGTGCCGCGCTCGGCCTGCCCGGCGCTGCACTGTTTGGGGCCCCCGCATACGCCGCCGGTGGTCAACTCGAAGAGCCGTTGATCGATTCCGTGCGCAGCGCGCTCAGCGCAGCGATTTCGCAAGCGGCGCCGCCGTCGCTTGAATTCCGCAGCCCCGCCGCGCAAGCTCACTTTGCCGACTGGCGCGACACGATGAGCGACCGGCTGAAGCCGAAGAAGTCCGAGACGCAAACGCGCAATGAATTTCTGCAGTCGGTTTGGTATGAGAGCAAGCGCGCCGGACTGGAGACTTCGCTCGTGATGGGCCTGATCCAGGTCGAAAGCAACTTCCGCAAATTCGCCGTGAGTTCAGTCGGCGCGCGCGGCTACATGCAGATCATGCCGTTCTGGACCCGCGTGCTGGCCGACGGCGACGCGGGCAAGTTGTTTCACATGCAGACCAACCTGCGCTTTGGCTGCGTGATCCTGCGCCACTATCTGGACCGCGAACGCGGTGACGTCTTCATGGCGCTCGGCCGCTACAACGGCAGCCGCGGCCAGGCCGCGTATCCGAATGCGGTACTCGGCGCGCGCCAACGTTGGATCAACAGCGCGGCATGAGCTGCCGGCTACAGGGAGATCGGCGCTGGCCTCAATCGCGCATGTTGTCGAACGACAACGGCACGTCGGTCATGTCTTTTTTGATCAGCGCCATGGCGGCCTGCAGGTCGTCGCGCTTGGCGCCGGTGATGCGCACGGCGTCGCCCTGAATCGCCGCCTGCACCTTGAGCTTGCTGTCCTTCACCAAGCGCTGAATCTTCTTGGCAACTTCGCTCTCGATGCCGCTTTTCACCTTGATCACGCGCTTGACCTTGTCACCACCAATCTTTTGCACGTCGCCCATGTCGAGAAAGCGCACATCGACGCTGCGCTTGGTCAGCTTGGCGCGCAGGATCTCTTCGACCTGCGTGAGTTGAAACTCCGCGTCGCCGATCACGGTGATTTCTTTTTCCTTGAACTCAATGGCAGCCGAAGTGCCCTTGAAATCGAACCGCGTGACGATCTCCTTGGCGGCGTTGTCGACCGCGTTTTTTACTTCAGCCAGATCGGGATCGCAAACGGTATCGAATGAGGGCATGGCAGGGCTCGGTGCAGGGCGATGGGAAAAAAGGGGTTGCCTCAAAAAAAGGCAATGAGACAATTCTGGCATGAACGTGTTGCGCAACGTGCCATTGGAGCCTTTCAACAGCCTGCGGGTCGTGGCCAAGGCCAAGAAGCTGCTGCGCGTGACATCCGAGCAGGATGTGCTGAGCCTGCTGGCCGACTTGGAGCTGGGGGCTGAGCCGACATTTGTCCTCGGCGGCGGCAGCAACGTGGTGCTGACCGGCGACGTGCGCGCACTGGTGCTCAAAGTCGAAATCATGGGCCGTCGCCTGGTGCAGGAAACCGACCGCATGCGAATCGTTGAAGCCGGCGCGGGCGAGAACTGGCACGAACTGGTGCGCTTCACGGTTCAGCGAGGCTGGCCGGGGCTGGAAAATCTGGCAATGATTCCAGGCTCGGTCGGCGGCTCACCGGTGCAGAACATTGGTGCCTACGGCGTCGAATTGCAGGACCGGTTCGACTCGCTCGACGCGATCGATCTGGTGACCGGCAAAAGCTTTACGCTGGATGCAGCCCAGTGCGCGTTCGGCTATCGCGATTCGGTGTTCAAGCACGCCAGCGATTTCGGGCTGGCTGGCCGCGCGCTGATCACCCGGGTGCGCTTTGCGCTGCCGAAGCCCTGGAAGCCGGTGCTTGGCTATCTGGATCTGATGCGCAAGGTGCAAGACACCGGCATCGAAGCGCCAACGCCGCAGCAGGTGTTCGACTGGGTCTGCGCGATCCGATCCGCGAAGCTGCCGAACCCGGCCGTGCTTGGCAACGTCGGCAGCTTTTTCAAGAATCCGACCGTCACGCCCGAGCAGTGCGCCGACATCATCGAGCGCGACCCGAAAGTCGTGCATTACCCGATGGCCGATGGCAGCATCAAGCTTGCCGCCGGCTGGCTGATCGACTCCTGCGGGTGGAAGGGCAAATCGGTCGGCCATGCGGCCGTCTACGAGCGGCAGGCGCTGGTGCTGGTGAACCGGGGCGGTGCGACCGGCGGCGAGGTACTGACCCTGGCCAAGGCAATCCAGACCAGTGTCTACGAACGCTTCGGCATCCGGCTGGAACCGGAGCCGGTGGTGGTTTGAGCATTCAATTGGCTTGGAGCGCAGGTGAAATAAGCGTGTTTTGCTATGAAAATAGTAGCAATTGATCGATTGGCGTCAAATCATCACGAACAGTCCCACCACCGCTGCCACCAGCAGCACCCGCACGATCTGGTAAGCCGTGCGGTTCCAGCTCTTGAACCGGCGCCGGTATTGGCCCGCGCGGTGCGCGATGAAAAACAGCCGGTTGATCAGTCCGACACGGTCGCCCGCTTCGTTCGGCGCGCTGGCCGCAGCCACCAGATGGCGGCCCACCCAGTGGTTGACCGCTTGCGCCCAGCGCCAACGCATCGGCCGTTCGATGTCGCAGAATAGGATCAACCGGTCGGAGTCGGCGTCGTTGCGCGCGGTGTGGATGAAGGTTTCGTCGAACACCACACCCTGGCCATCGCGCCAGCTGTAACGCTCGCCGTCCACATCGATATAACAGCGGTCGTCGTTCGGTGTGATCAGGCCCAGGTGATAGCGCAGCGATCCCGCATACGGATCGCGGTGTGGGTTCAGTACGGCGCCGACCGGCAATTCGGCAAACATCGCAGCCTTCACCGTCTTCAAGTCATGCAACAACGCGGTGGTCTGCGGACACAGCCGACTGGCCGACGGGTGCGCCTGGTCGTACCACTTCAGATAAAACCGCTTCCAGCCGGCCTTCGCGAACGAGTTGAAGCCCGCATCGTCGTGCTGATCCGGCACACGCAACTGAGTCTGCCGCATCAGCTGCACACCTTCGTCACGGATTTGTGGCCAGTGCGCACGAAGTTTCGCGAGTTCCGGAAACGCCTCCGTCGGGATGTAGGGCCGATTGCGCACGCCGGACAGCGCATACATGAACACGTTGAGCGGCGCAAGCAGGCCTGAATGATCGAACAGTTGGCGAAAAAAGTTGTGTCGCACTTTTCCGCGCAGATGCACAAACGCAACCGAAGCAACGAACAGCGCCAACAACAGCCACTTGAGCATTCGGTCTTCCAAGAAAGTGAGAGGAGTAAAGACTCTGCGATTTTATGAGCCGGCGCAGTTTCTTCGGCGCTCCGGCAGGCCTACGTTTTCGCATCGCAGAATCACCGCATGCCGCTTGACTCCCCGCCATCGCAGTTGCCGACTGTTGGCGCTGCGCCAGAGTTGCCATATTCGATCTCCTGCAAGCGCCGTCAGCCGATTCGTTGGGCTGCAGGATGGTTATTCGCGGTTGCACTGGCTTCCACCGCCTGCAGTGACATGAATCCCTACTTCGATTCGACCAAACCCCATCACCGCGCGGGTGGTTTCGTCAACAGCGATGGCAGCAGCGCCAGCAAGCCGCTGAGTGCGCTACTGCAATGGTTCTACGAACGCTGGCGCGACGACCTACCGCCAGCGCCGAGTCAATACGTCGACGGCTACGCCGGCTTCGCTGTCGACCGGCCCGATGTGGTCTGGCTAAAAGCAAACCACACACAGCCTGCGGTCACCTGGATCGGGCATGCGACGCTTCTGGTGCAGATGGGCGGCATCAACGTACTGACCGACCCGCATTTCTCCGAACGCACGTCCGCGGTGCAGTGGGCCGGGCCGAAGCGCCGCGTGCCGCTGCCGATGCGGCTGGCCGAGTTGCCGCACATTGACCTGGTGCTGGTCTCGCACAACCACTACGACCATCTGGACCGGGACACGGTGCGCGCGCTGAACAGTCAAGCCGGTGGCGCGCCGCTGTTCGCGGTGCCATTGGGTGTTGAGCGGTGGCTGCGCGAGCAGGGCATCACGAACGTGCAGGCGTTCGACTGGTGGAACCAGCAGCCGCTGCCGACAGCACCCCAGGTCGCGTTCATTCTGTGCCCGCGCATCATTGGTCGAGCCGCACGGCAACCGACCGCAATCGCACGCTTTGGGGTGGCTGGGTGGTGCAGGCGGCCGATTTTTCGTTTTATTTCGCGGGTGACACCGGCTACAGCGCGGACTTCACGGAAATCGGCCGGCGCTTTCCCGGGCTCGATCTGGCCGCGATCCCCGTGGGCGCCTATGAACCGCGCTGGTTCATGAAAACGCAGCACGTGAATCCGCCTGAAGCGGTGCAAATCCACCAGGATCTGGGCGTGCGTCGCTCAATCGGCATTCACTGGGGGACGTTTGACCTGACCGACGAGCCGATGGACGCGCCGATCGGTGCGCTGCCAGCAGCACGAGATGCGGCCGGGGTGGCGCCTGAAGCATTCATGCTGCTGCGGCATGGACAGACCATGACATTCGAACCCACTCGTCGCAGCTCGGCAGCAGCACGTGGGCAATAAGTTTGAGCTGCGGATTCGCAAGCCGGGTCGCAATCGCAGAGAACCGATTTGAAAATTTGCTCGGTCGGCTCGCCGCGAGCGGGTAATTCGATCACCAATCACAGCACCAACTGCTGAGCGTACCGATCGCTTACGCGTTGAGGGGCGTTCTCAGGTCCGGCATTGCGCCAGCGACCGGCTGCGTCCCATGCGCAGGCGCATCGTCATTGCGTGCGAGCACCAGCGCTGTGATCTGCGCTGCCCCGGCCAGCCTCAGCACCTGGGCTGCCTCGAACAAGGTGGCACCGGTCGTCATCACGTCGTCGACCAACGCCACGTGTTGTCCGCGCACGCGCGCCGCGCCGTTCGAACCCAGAGCGAACGCACCACGCAAATTGGTCAGCCGCGCGGCACGGTCCAGTGTGGCCTGCGGCTCCACGTGCCGAACACGATGCAGCACGTCGGCATCGGTCTTCGAGCGGTCCAGACAGCGCGCAAGCAGGAGCGACTGGTTGAAACCGCGTTCGCGCAGTCGCGCCTTCGACAGCGGCACTGGCACGATCAGGTCGACCCCGGACAGGGCCGCATCGGCCCCTGCGTTCGCAGCCACCAGGCCCGCGAGCGGCCGTGCCCAACCTGGATCGCGGCCGAATTTGAAACGCGCAATGAAATCCCTCCAGGGCCAGCCCCATGCAACGGCAGCAATGCAGCGATCGAGTGGGGGCGGCTGCAGTCGGCAACCACCGCAGACGCTGCTGGCCGAGGGGTGCAGGCGCGCGGCGCAGCATTGGCAGCGGGGCTCGTCAGGCGCAAAACGGTTGACGCAGACGCGACAGAACGTCTGAGCGGGCCAGCCGCCGCAAATCGCGCAGACGCCTGGAATCGTGTCGACCAGCCTGCGCCACACGCCAAGCGTTCGATGACCTGTAGTCGAGTGATGCCACACAGGGCTGAATATACTGGCGCTGCCTTCGCAACTGTCGTTGCTCACCAGCGGCTGCATCAGCGACAACCTTGTCTTTCATGGCCACCGAACGCCCTCCGACCATCGACCCGACCGCCGTTGCGCGCTGGCAAGCCACCGCGCCGGCCGCGTCGCCTTGGCTGCACGAGGAAATCGCGCGCCGGATGCAGGAGCGGCTCGTCTGGATCAAGCAGCAGCCAGCCAGTTGGGCGCATTGGGGCCCGGTGCACGGAGGTCTGCAAGCGCACCAGCTGATCGCCAACCGGTACGCGCAGGCCGATTGTTATCTGGTCGAGCCAGTTGCCGCGAACGCGGCGACTGCGGCGCGCGTACTGGCGCCGGCCCGGCCGTGGTGGAAGCCGGCGCCTTGGCGCGCGCCCGGGGTTCAGATCACCGCCACACCACCGCCTGCCGCCGTGCAGATGATCTGGTCGAACATGGCGCTGCACATGGCGGCCGATCCGCAGTCGCTGCTGGCCGATTGGCATGCAGCCCTGGCAACAGACGGGTTCTTGATGTTTTCCTGTCTGGGGCCGGACAGTGCAGCAAGGCTGCGCACAATCTATCGTGAGCTCGGTTGGGGCGAAGCGGGTAGTGCGTTTACCGATATGCACGATTGGGGCGACATGTTGATTGCGGCTGGTTTCGCGGAGCCGGTGATGGACATGGAGCGCATCACCCTGAGTTGGAGCACCTCAGCGCAGTTGTTGGCCGAGTTGCGCCAACTCGGCCGCAACCTGCATCCCGCGCGTTTTGCCGGGTTGCGCACACTGGCCTGGCGCAACCGGCTCGAGCAAGCGCTCGCGCATCGATTGGGTGATTCGGCAGCAGATGGCCGGCTTACGCTCGACTTCGAGATCGTTTACGGCCATGCGTTCAAGCCGCCGCCCCGGCAGCTTCCTGTCGCCGATCGGCACGTCGGGCTTGACGAGATGCGCGGCATGCTGAAGGCCGGCCGAGGCGGTTCGCCGGCCCAATCCGATGCACTGATTGGCGGCCCGGCAACGAAGCCCTAGCAATCGCAAAGCCCGTGCACACGCCGCTACAATCCACCTCGATAAAAGCACAGTTGGGAAGGCCGTGCGACAGTGGCGCAACTCAGCAACGTTCGAGCGTTTCCAGGTGACGAATCCGGTATTTCAATTCGCGACCGTTTCTGCGCATGGCGTGCACTGGCTGCTGCGGCGCAACTGTTCGATCGCACCGGCGCAACTGGGCTGGATCTATCTTGTGCTTTGCGTCGTGTCGCTGGTGATTGCCGCGGGTTTCTGGTTTCAGGGCGCCAAGTTGATATTGCCTTTCGCGGGGCTCGAGCTGGTGATGGTTGGCGTGGCCTTTCTGGTGTATGCAAGGCATGCAACCGATCGGGAGCAGATCTCGTTGCTCGACCGGCGCCTTGTGGTGGAGCTGGAGAGCGCAGGCCGGCTGGAGCGCGTTGAATTCGATCGCGACTGGGTGCGCATTGAACCGAGCGCTGCCGACACTTCATTGATTGAAGTGTCGGGTCGCGGTGCACGTCCGGTGCAAGTCGGTCGTTTCATCCGGCCGGAACTGCGTCCGTTGCTGGCGCGAGAGTTGAGGATGGCAGTGCTGAGCCGGTCGCCTTCGGGTGCGGCATTTGTCGGCCAAACGGCCAAAGGCGCGACTTGAAATTCGAGCAGGAAAAGCAGATGAGAAGTATTTTGAATGGTGGGTGGATTTGGGTGGTCCGGGCAGCGGTAGCGTTGTCATTGGTCTTTGGCACCGCAGCCCAGGCAGTCAACGACCTGCCTGGCGGCCCGTCGGTGCGTCAGTTCGACTTGCCGGTCCCCGCCACGCGCATTGCTGCAGAGCAGCAGTGGTTGCACAACTTCATGATGATTTTGTGCACGGTCATCTTCCTCGCGGTGTTCTCCGTGATGTTCTATTCGATCTGGAAGCACCGCAAGTCGGTTGGCCACAAGGCTGCCAACTTCCACGAGTCCATCACTGTTGAGCTGGTCTGGACGGTGGTGCCGTTCATCATCGTCATCTTGATGGCGCTGCCGGCTACGAAGGTACTGGTTGCGAGCAAGGACACGACCAACTCTGACCTGACCATTAAGGCCACAGGCTATCAATGGAAGTGGGGCTATGACTACATTAAAGGCGAAGGCGAAGGGCTTGGCTTCGTCTCGACGCTTGACTTCGCGCATCGACAGATGTCGGCCAACGGGGCCAAGGGCGATGTGCCTGACAACTATCTGTTCAAAGTCGACAATCCTTTGGTGGTGCCGGTCAACAAGAAGGTTCGCATCATCACGACAGCCAACGACGTGATCCACTCCTTCGCCGTGCCGCAGTTCGGGATCAAACAAGACGCAATCCCTGGCTTCGTACGCGACACCTGGTTTCGCGCTGAGCGCGTGGGCGACTTCTATGGCCAGTGTCAAGAGCTTTGCGGCAAAGAACACGCTTACATGCCGATCCATGTGAAAGTGGTCTCACAAGCCGACTACACCACTTGGGTCGATGGGGAAAACAAAAAAGCGATGGCCAAGCTGGACGACCCAAACAAGGTCTGGGTGTTGGCCGATTCCGTTGCCCGCGGTGAAAAAATCTACGCCGCCAACTGCGCTGCATGTCACCAGGCCAATGGCAAAGGTGCTGGCCCGATCAAGCCGCTCGACGGAAGTGCAGTGGTGCTGGGCCCGCGTGCCGGACAGATGCATGTGCTGTTGGAAGGCCGAGCAAACGGCGCGATGCCTTCATGGAAGCAGCTGTCGGACACGGATTTAGCAGCAGTCACCACGTTTACGCGCAATCACTGGAGCAACAAAACCGGTGAAGTTGTGCAGCCGGCCGAATACGCGGCTGCGCGCCAAGGCAAATTCCCGGACGGTGGCGGCAGCGCCGCAGCCGCTCCTGCTGCGCCAGCACCCAGTGCGGTTGCGCCCAATGCCGACAAAGCTGCAGCGCGTGGCACGCCAGCCACGCATGGCTGACCCCATCGCATCTTTTCAAATCATCGAAGTTTTCAGGAGCAGGACATGAGCGCAGTGCTTGACCATCCGCACGCCGGTCACCACGACGACGAGCATCACCATGCGCCGACAGGTTGGCGCCGTTGGGTGTTTGCGACAAACCACAAGGACATCGGCACGATGTACCTGTTGTTTGCGTTCGCCATGTTGATGGTTGGCGGCGCGCTGGCAATGTTGATCCGCGCCGAACTGTTTCAGCCTGGCTTGCAACTGGTGAACCCTGAGTTCTTCAACCAGCTCACCACCATGCACGGCGTAATCATGGTGTTCGGCGCGATCATGCCGGCGTTCGTCGGCTTTGCAAACTGGATGATTCCGCTGCAGATCGGCGCATCCGACATGGCGTTTGCGCGCATGAACAACTTCAGCTTCTGGTTGTTGATTCCGGCTGCTGCGCTGCTCATTATTTCGTTCTTTCTGCCGGGCGGTGCGCCCGCTGCGGGCTGGACGCTGTATGCACCGTTGACTTTGCAGATGGGTCCATCAATGGATTTTGCGATCTTCGCACTGCATATCCTGGGCGCCAGTTCGATCATGGGATCGATCAACATCATCGTGACCATCCTTAACATGCGCGCGCCTGGCATGACACTGATGAAGATGCCGATGTTTTGCTGGACTTGGCTGATCACGGCTTACCTGTTGATTGCAGTGATGCCGGTGCTTGCTGGCGCCATCACGATGACACTGACGGATCGCCATTTCGGCACCAGTTTCTTCAACCCGGCAGGCGGCGGCGACCCGGTGATGTACCAGCACATCTTCTGGTTCTTCGGCCACCCCGAGGTCTACATCATGATCTTGCCGGCGTTCGGCATCATCAGTCACGTGGTGCCCGCGTTCTCGCGCAAAAAACTGTTCGGCTATGCGTCGATGGTTTATGCCACATCGTCAATCGCAATCCTGTCGTTCATTGTCTGGGCGCACCACATGTTCACGACCGGCATGCCGGTCACGGGCCAGTTGTTCTTCATGTATGCAACGATGCTGATCGCGGTGCCGACAGCGGTGAAAGTGTTTAACTGGATTGCCACCATGTGGCAGGGCTCGATGACGTTCGAGACGCCGATGCTGTTTGCAGTCGGCTTCATCTTCGTATTCACGATGGGCGGCTTTACCGGCCTCATCCTTGCGATGGCGCCAATCGACATCCAGTTGCAGGACACCTATTACGTGGTTGCCCACTTCCACTACGTGCTAGTTGCTGGCTCACTGTATGCGATGTTTTCGGGCTTTTATTATTGGGTGCCCAAGTGGACTGGCGTCATGTACAACGAGCGGCGCGGCAAGATTCACTTCTGGTGGTCGTTGATCTCCTTCAACATCGCGTTCTTCCCGATGCACTTTCTGGGTTTGGCAGGCATGCCGCGTCGTTATGCCGACTACCCGATGCAGTTTGCCGACTTCAATGCGGTCGTCTCATTAGGCGCATTTGCATTCGGCATTGCGCAGGTTTATTTCTTCTTCTGGATCGTGTTGCCTACCATGATGGGCAAAGGTGAGAAGGCGCCCCAACGTCCCTGGAACGATCCGGACGGCGCTGGTGCAGAAGGTCTGGAGTGGGAGGTGGCTTCGCCAGCCCCTTTCCATACCTTCGAGAACCCACCCAGGCTCGACGCCACCGCAACGCGCATCCTCGCCGACAAGCCGTCGCATTGATTTGCACTGGCTAGCAACAACTGACCATCCTGCCATGATGACTTCGACACAAAAAAAGGCAAATTTTCGCCTCGGGTTGATCCTTCTGACGATAGCGGTTGTGCTGTTTGTCGGATTCATGGTGCGCGCGGTCTATCTAACCACTTAAGCTACTGAACCGCAGTGCGGCCCCTGCCAAGCTGATCCACTGCTTCAAGTCGATGACGAAACAACGTGTGAACGACGCCAACAACCTGCGTATGGTGGGGAAGCTTTGTGTAGTCGCCTTTGGCATGTTCGCCTTTGGCTATGCACTGGTGCCGATCTACAAAGCGATCTGCGAGTTCACAGGCATCAATATCCTTGCACTGTCAGAGCGGGAAGTGCCCGGCGTCGGAAAAGCAGGGCGCAACGCCGCTGCTGCTGTGCCCGACAACAGCCAAGTCGACACGAGTCGCACGATTACAGTCGAATTCGACGCGAATGCCCGAGGTTTATGGCATTTCAAGCCGGCACTGGCGTCGTTGAAAGTCCATCCAGGCGAATTGGCGACTGTGATGTATGAGTTTCAGAACACGCAGAACCGTCGGATGGCGGCACAGGCGATTCCGAGTTATGCGCCGCGTCAGGCTGCTGCGCATTTCAACAAGGTTGAATGCTTTTGCTTCAATCAATACACGCTTGACGCTGGCGAAAAGAAGCAATGGCCGGTTGCATTTGTGATTGATCCCAAATTGTCGAAGGACGTGACCACCATCACCCTGTCATATACATTCTTCGAGGTCGGCGGGAAAATTCCGTCAGCACCGGAGAGCACTGCAGCGGTATCGGTGTCGCCGACCGACGCCGGTTCAGGCTCGTGAAGGCATCTGCACCGGGTCCCCACACGTCGGGTGAAGCATCGCCCGGGCAACCATCCGCTCGGACGGTTGTGGCTCCAAAAAGCGTTTTCGGTCCGGTGAAAGCGATCGGTTGGGCGTTTTTGGGTATCCGCGGCGGTGTCGCACGTGAGCGCGACTCAGTTCAGGTTTCTCCCTTGGCCTGGATCGGCGCTGGTATCGCAGCGGTTGTGGCCCTGGTCATCGTGCTGATGGTGTTGGTGCATTGGCTCGTGCCTGCCGTCGGTTGATCTCGTGGACATTGTGAAAATGCACCCCGTTTGGTCAGACAATCAGATCATCTTCCGCAGAAAGTGACTTTCATGAGTTCGACCACCAGCTCGGCCGCGGCGCCGTATTACTTCGTCCCAGGCCCCTCGCGTCATCCGGCCATGGCGGCGCTCGGCATGTTCTTTCTGTTCCTGGGTGCCGGCCTGTGGATTAACGGTTACGACTGGGCCAAATGGTCGCTCGTGCTGGGCATGGTGTTGTGGTTAAGTGTGCTGTATCAATGGTTCTCTGATTCGATTGGTGAAAGCGAAACCGGCCAATACGGCCGCAAGATTGAGCTGTCGTACCGCTGGAGCATGACGTGGTTCATCTTCTCCGAAGTGATGTTCTTCGGCGGATTTTTTACCGCGCTCTGGTGGGCACGCATGCATTCGGTGCCAGCGCTTGGAAGTCTGGACAACGCGTTGATATGGCCGGACTTCAAGGCCGTCTGGCCCAGCATCGCAGCAGGTGCCACGGCTGCGCCGGCCCAAGTGGTCGAACCGTTCCAGACGATGGGGCCGTTTTGGTTGCCGACCATCAATACGGCGTTGTTGCTGACTTCCGGCGTCACATTGACGATCGCGCATCACGCATTGCAGCATGGCAATCGCGCCCGTACGATCCTTTTCATGTGGGCTACGGTTATCCTGGGTATTGTTTTTCTGTGTGTGCAAGGCTATGAATATTCCCATGCTTACAGCGAACTGAACTTGAAGCTCAGCTCTGGCGTTTACGGCTCGACGTTTTTCATGCTCACAGGTTTTCATGGCTTCCACGTGTTTGTCGGAATGCTGATGCTGTTGTTCATCACACTTCGGCTCATGAAAGGGCATTTCAGCACCGAGCATCACTTCGGCTTCGAAGGCGCGGCTTGGTACTGGCATTTCGTCGATGTGGTCTGGCTTGGCCTCTACGTGCTGGTCTACTGGCTATGAACTTGTTTTTCGGCTGCTGAAAGTTTGGTCGACGACTTCTGCTGGCTTGTCACCAAACAGAAATGCCGCTTGCGAGCGGCATTTTTTCTGGTTCGCCAATTTCTAAGGAACGTGGTCCTAAAGAACTCTCGAATCAATGCAGTCCGGTCGGCTGCACATATCCGAGTTTCCAGGCCAGCAAGATGCAGATGAACAGCAGCACCGAGAAGCCAACGCGAAACGCCAGCGCACGCGCCATGTTGCGGCTTTTCTGCTGTGCATCGGCTTCACGGCCGCCTCGGATCATGAAAAACAACGCACCACCCAAGCTACCCAGAATCGCGACGAACGCGAGCGCCACAAGATAATTCATGCCGAGAATTATCCGTCCGACTTTGCAGCAACGTTCCCGGGGGGGTCGTTTCTGGTTGGTCACGATTGCGGCCGTCTTCATGGTTTTGTCTACTGCATCACTCGGCCGTTGGCAACTGTCGCGTGCGGCTCAAAAACAGGCTTTGCAGGATGCGGTCGAGACCCGGCGTATGGTGCCGCCGCTGCACAACGTCGAGCTGCTTGCGCAGAAAGACGAGCCATCAGACGTGCTGCACCGGCCGGTCGAGTTGCGCGGCCGCTTTGTGCCCGAATTCACGGTTTTCCTGGACAACCGTCAGATGCATGGCCGCCCCGGCTTTTATGTGCTCACGCCCCTGCTGCTTGAGCACAGCAACACCGCCGTTCTGGTCCAGCGCGGCTGGGTGGTCCGCAATTTTCTGGACCGCACGGCACTGCCAGAACTCGCAACGCCTACCGGTGTCGTCCAACTGGTGGGCCGCATCGCCCCCGTGCCGCCCAAGCTATTCGAGTTCGAAGGGGTGGAGCGGGATCGCATCCGGCAAAATCTTGACTTTGCGGATTACCGAAGCGAAACCCGTCTTGATCTGCTGCCGTTGTCTGTATTGCAGACGGCGCCGGAAACCTTGGCTGCGCAGTCATTTGGTGAAATGGCGCCGATTAGCCCAGCCACGGCTGCCTCGGTGTCTCGTGATGGTTTGTCGCAATCGCTGCTACGGGAGTGGCCGCAGGCCAGTTCTGGTGTGGAGAAGCACTACGGCTACGCGTTTCAGTGGTTCGGATTGAGCGTGCTGATTGCGTACCTCTATGTCTGGTATCAATTTGTCGCTCCGCGCAGGTCAGCTGCGGCACGCATAGACACCGAATGATTTTTTCTGTTCTCTTTCTGCCCTGATGTCCGAAGACCATCCCCTCAACCTGACGGTGCACGCCCTGCCCAGCTTGGAGCAAGCGCGCGCTGCGCAGGAGCAACAGGACCCTGAAGTCCTGCGCCGTCGAACGCGCGGTGGGCGTTGGCGCATGTTGGCTGTGCTGGCAATCTGCGCAGCACCGGTAATCGCTTCGTACTTCACGTACTACGTGGTGCGGCCTGAAGGGCGCCGCAACTACGGCGAGCTGATCGACCCGCAGCGTCCGTTGCCAGCCGTCGAAGTTCTGTCGATCAAAGCCGATGGCCAGCCCGGTGCCCCTATCGACCTGCGCAGCCTGCGCGGCCAGTGGTTGTTCATCAGCGTGGCTGGCGGCGATTGCGACGCAACCTGCGAGCGTCATCTGTATCTGCAGCGTCAGTTGCGCGAGACCCTGGGGCGCGAGAAGGACCGGGTCGACCGTGTCTGGCTCGTCAGCGACGCGCAACCCGTGCGGTCCGCGTTGCTGCCGGCTTTGCACGATGCCACTGTGCTGCGCGTGGCTCCTGAAGCGTTGGACAGCTGGCTCAAACCCAGCCCTGGTCAGCAGCTGAGCGACCAGTTCTATCTGGTCGACCCGCTGGGCAACTGGATGATGCGTTTTCCTCCGGGTTCGGACAACGAAGCGGCTGGAAAGATCAAGCGCGATCTGGATCGCGTGCTGCGCGCGTCGTCTTCCTGGGATACCGAGGGGCGACCGTAAGCATGGCTGGTTCCCTGACACAGCCGGCTCGTTGACCGCTATATGCAAGCCGTTGCCGCTTACGACCTGACGCCTGCGTTCGAGTTGCTGATGGTTGGCCTGTTGCTGGCCCTGCTACCGCTCGGCTGGCTGGCGTGGCGACTGCGCGGTGCGACACCAGAGAGGCGCCGGCATGGCCTGACGCTGCTCACGCTGTTTCTGACCTTCGACCTGGTGCTGTTCGGCGCGTTCACCCGGCTGACCGATTCCGGGCTGGGGTGTCCCGACTGGCCGGGCTGCTACGGGAACGCGAGTCCGATCGGCGCGCGCTCCGACATCTCTGCTGCGCAAACCGCGCAGCCCACCGGCCCGGTTACGCACCACAAGGCCTGGATCGAGATGGTGCACCGTTATCTGGCCACCGGGGTCGGCGCGTTGATTGCTGCACTGGTCGGCCTTGCATGGTGGCATCGCCGTCAGGCAGCGCACAGCAACCAGTTGCAGGCTGCGATGCGCCCGCCAGCGCAAGCCCCGCCCAGCCTCGTGTGGCCGTTGCTGACCTTCGGCTGGGTGTGCCTGCAAGGTGCGTTCGGCGCTCTGACCGTCACGATGAAGCTGTTTCCGGCGATCGTCACGCTGCACTTGTTGGGCGGGTTGGTGCTGGTTGCGTTGCTGACGGTGCAGGCCACGCGCGCTGACCTGGCTTGGCGGCAGCTGTTACCGGTTCCGTTGGGCGAGGGCTTGAGGGCGCTGCTCTGGATTGCACTCGGCTTGGTCACGTTGCAGATCGCGCTGGGCGGTTGGGTCAGCACCAACTACGCGGTGCTTGCTTGCGATGGGTTCCCAAAATGCCAAGGTCAGTGGTGGCCGCAGGCTGACTTTGATCAGGGATTCACATTGTGGCGGCCACTTGGTTTGATGCCGGACGGCAGTGCCATCGGTTTTGCCGCGTTGACTGCGATCCACGTCGTGCATCGCTGGATGGCGCTGCCGGTGCTTCTTGTTTTGGCGCTGCTTGCATGGCGACTGAACCGCGTGGCGTTTTTACAGCGTCCCGCGCGGCTGCTTGCCGGCATTGCACTGTGGCAGCTGGCCAGTGGTCTTGCCAACGTATTGCTCGGCTGGCCATTGGCAGCAGCGGTGGCGCACACGGGCGGCGCTGCAGCGTTGGTGGCGGTGCTGAGCTGGGCGCTGACGGCCAGTGTGGGTAGGCGGGCAAGGCAGACCGCGCCCGCACAATCCATGGTGTCGGTCGCTGGCAAGCGGATTGACGCCGGAGCGACGTCGTGAGCAGCACGCAGACCTTGCCACCGACGGCAGCACCCGCATCGCGCGCAGCGCAGTTCTATGCGCTGACCAAGCCGCGCGTGGTGCAGCTCATCGTGTTCTGCGCGCTGATTGGAATGCTGCTGGCACTGCCCGGCTTGCCGACACTGCCGCAGGTGCGGCTCGTGTTGATCGCGTGCTTGGGTATCTGGCTGGTGGCAGCAGCTGCGGCGGCGTTCAACTGCCTGGTTGAAAAAGGCATCGACGCAAAAATGCTGCGCACCGCTTGGCGTCCCACGGCTCGGGGCACCTTGAGCGACCGACAAACCCTGCTGTTCTCAGTGCTGCTCTGCGCGGCCGGCTCGGTGGTGCTGTATGTCTGGGTGAATCCGCTAACCATGTGGCTGACTTTTGCGACGTTCGTGGGGTACGCGGTGATCTATACCTTGCTGCTCAAGCCGCTCACCCCGCAGAACATCGTGATCGGCGGCGCGTCCGGCGCGATGCCGCCAGTGCTTGGCTGGGCTGCGATGACGGACACGGTCAGCCCGCAGGCGCTGATCCTGTTTTTGATCATCTTCCTGTGGACGCCCCCCCATTTCTGGGCGCTTGCGCTGTACCGGGTGGAGGACTATCGCAAATCGGGCCTGCCGATGTTGCCAGTCACGCACGGCAATGAATTTACGCGGCTGCAGGTGCTTCTCTACACGTTGATCCTGTTTGCGGCTTGCCTGCTGCCGTTTATCTACGGCATGAGCAGCTGGATCTACCTCGCGTTTGCTGTGTTGTTGAGCCTTGGTTTTTGCGGATATGCGTTGGCGCTGTGGCGCAACTACTCAGATGCGCTGGCGCGCAAGACATTTCGCTTTTCGTTGATCCATCTGAGTGTGCTGTTCGCTGCGCTGCTGGTGGATCACTTTATGCTGTAGCCGGACCCCATTTCTCTGATCGACATGAAAACCTCCTCGCCAACCGCCGATCGGCTGCTGCCTGCGCAGCGCAGCCGCATGAACAAGCGTGCGGCGCTGCGAGGCATCGGGCTGCTAAGCGTTGCCGTCTTGTCCTCAGGAATGCTGGTGGCCTGCTCTGAAGACAAGCCGCAGTTCAGCGCAATCGACCTGACCGGTGCCGATTACGCGAAAGACTTCGCGCTGGCCGACCCACAAGGTCGCACCCGCACGTTGGCCGACTTCCGCGGCAAGGTGGTCGCCATGTTTTTTGGCTACACGCATTGCCCGGATTTCTGCCCGACCACGATGGCAGAACTTGCCCAAGTCAAACAGTCACTGGGCGCCGAAGGCAAGCGGCTCCAGGCGATCTTCGTCACAGTCGACCCTGAGCGTGATACCGCAGAAAACCTGAAGAGCTACGTGAGCGCGTTCGATCCCGAGTTCGTCGCGCTGCGGCCCGAGAACGAACAGCAGCTCAGCGCACTGGCCAAAGACTTCAAGGTGTATTACAAAAAGGTCGAGGGCAAGTCGCCCGGCAGCTACACGATGGACCACTTGGCGGGCATGTACCTGTATGACCCGCAGGGCCGGTTGCGGCTGTACACACGCTACGGCACCGACCCGCAGGCGCTTGCATCCGACATCCGGCTGCTGCTCAAGCAGGCCGGCTGATCACTTCACCGGGTTGGCCGCACCGCGCTGCTGCACCGCCGAGACGGCTGCACGCAGCGCGAGGAGGTAGCTATCAGCACCGAACCCGCAGATCTGGCCCATCACGATATCGGCCAGCACCGATTCGCGCCGAAATGCCTCGCGCGCATGCACATTCGACATGTGCAGTTCCACCACCGGGCATTTCAAGATCGCGACCGCATCCCGTACGCCGTAGCTGTAATGCGTCCAGGCGCCGGCATTGATCAGCACCGCATCCACACGGTCTTGGAACGCACGGTGAATCCGCTCGCAGAACGCACCTTCGAAGTTGCTTTGAAAGCTTTCTACTTGCACGCCCAATTCGTCGGCCAGCGCCTGCAATTGGGCGTCGATGTCGGCCAGCGTGGCAGTGCCGTACTGAGCCGGATCGCGCTGTCCGAACATATTCAGGTTGATGCCGTGCAGCACGAGTATTTGCATCGCGCGCGCGCCTTGCGGCGGCTTGCTCATCAACGCCGCTGGTAGAGCGGCATCACGACTTGCGAGGCGCGCGCGATGTCTTGCTGCCGGCTTGCGTTGGAAGGGTGGGTGCTCAAGAACTCCGGCCCGGTGGCGTCGCCCGCTTGCGCCATCTTCTGCCACAGCGAAATCGCAGCACGGGGGTCGTAGCCCGCGCGTGCCGCAAGTTCCACGCCGATGTCGTCTGCTTCGCGTTCGGCTTGCCGGCTGCGCGGCAACCCGAGCGTGACTTTGGTGACCATGCCGCCAAGCTGCGTGAGCGCATCGCTTCCCGTGACCGCGCCCAGCACCAGCAGCGGAATCTGCTGCGCGTACTGCGCCGAGACCTGCTCGCGCACGTGTTCGCGCAGTGCGTGCGCAATCTCATGGCCGATCACCGCGGCCAGCTCGTCGTCAGTCAAATTCAGCTTGGTGACCAGGCCGGAGTACACACCGATCTTGCCGCCAGCCATGCAGAACGCATTCACCTCGTCGCTCTGGAACAGGTTGATCTCCCAGTTCCAAGCCAACGCATCGGGCCGGAAACTGCCCACTTGGGCGATCAATCGGCGCGACACTTCGCGCACGCGTGCACCCAGCGCCGGGTCTTGATTCAGCCTGCCCTTGGCGCGTGCCTCGGCCAACATTTCGTCGTAACTCTTGTTCGCTGCAGCATCGATCTGCTGCGCACTGATCGCCATGCTCTGCGTGCGCGTAATGCCGATGGCGCCGGGCTGCGTGGTCTGCACGGTGGTGCAGGCAGCCAGCATGCCGGCGCCGGCCAGCGCGGTGACCGCGGCGGCGGTTCGAAATTTGATAAACCTCATGGCGTAACTTTCTTGCTCAAGCTGGCGTAATGAATACAGTCCGACAGGATAGCCGCTGCTCAAGCGCCGACCCGGGTCGGCTGCGCCGAGCACCTGCGACGACGCGCTTTTCAGATCATCGACTCCATCAAAGAGGACAAACCATGTTGACTCCTTCGTCTCTGCACCGTGCGCTTGGCGCAGCGCTGCTGCTTGCCACAGCCAGCCCCTTCGTCGCTGCGCAAACCGCGATCGGCACCCCAGCGACAACCCAGGCTGCACCGGCTGCGGCGAACACCGCCACGGCGGTCTTCGCGGGTGGCTGCTTCTGGTGCGTTGAGTCGGACTTCGACAAGGTGCCTGGCGTGCTGTCGACCACCTCCGGCTACACCGGTGGGCGCACCGACAAGCCCACCTATGAGCAGGTGTCGCATACCGACACCGGCCATGCCGAAGCCGTGAAGATCGACTTCGATCCGAGCAAGGTCAGCTACAAGCAACTCGTCGACCATTTCTGGCGCACGATCGATCCGACAGTGAAAGACCGCCAGTTCTGCGACGTTGGTCATTCGTATCGTTCTGCGATCTTTGCGCAGGATGCCGAGCAGTTGAAGACAGCAGAGGCATCGAAGGCCGAACTCGAGAAAACCAAGCCGTTCAAGGCACCGATCGTCACCGAGATCGTCGCGGGCACCACGTTCTGGCCGGCCGAGGAGTACCACCAGGATTACTACCAGAAGAACACGGTGCGCTACAACTTCTATCGCTATCGCTGTGGGCGTGATGAGCGATTGAAAGAACTGTGGGGCGATCAAGCCGCGAAGCATTGATTTCCCCAGCCTTGACGTCCTGCGGTTGACTGCCGGCCACCCCCTTGCCGGGGGCAGCGCCTGCTGAAACTGGGGCAGCTTCACTCGTTCGACGCTCATTGCAGGGACGGAAAGGGGGTTGCCGGGATGACGGCTTCCGAAGTCAGCAGATCGCTCAGCTGGTCAATGAGTCGGTCGATCGGTCAATCCGCCCGGCGCCGACGCTGCGCCGGGCGATTCAGGTTCGCGCCAACCGATCGATCAACCGCTTGCGCAGCGTGGGCCACTCGTCGTCGATGATCGAAAAGCGCACCGAGTTGCGCTTGCGGCCGTCCGGCATCAGGCGCTCGTGGCGCACGATGCCTTCCTGCTGCGCACCGAGCCGTAGGATCGCTGCACGGGACTTTGCATTGGTTTCATCGGTCGTGAACTGCACGCGCACGCAGTGCAGCTGCTCGAACGCGTGGTCGAGCATCAGCCACTTTGCTTCCGTATTCACAAAACTTTTCTGCCAGCGCGCAGCGATCCAGGTGCTGCCGATTTCGAGCTTGCGGTGGGTGCGATCGATTTTCCAGAACCGGGTCGAGCCGATGACTTCACCGGTCTGGATCAACTCGGTCACGAACGGGATCATGCTGCCGATGGCGCGGCCGTCCAGCGCGTTGCGAACGTAGTCGTGCACGGTCCGCGCCGACGGCACGACCGTGAATGGCAAATTCCAGAGTTCGCCGTCCGACGCAGCCGTCACCAGCGCATCGGCATCCGACGCCCGCAGTTCGCGCAGCCGCACGCGCGGGCCGGTCAACGTCACGCTGTCGCTGCGGTCTTGCAATCGCGGGTCGTTCGTTGGCGGCACCGCATCGCCTGCGAGCAGTTCCGGCGCTTCCCTGGCCAGTTGCTTGTGCATCACGAACGCATCGACCAGCCCCAGCGTGCGGTGCCGAAACGCATGCGGCAGCGTGCCCACGATGGAAAAGCCGAGCCGCTGCCACAACCGCACCGCGCGCACGTTGGTCGAGACCACCAGGTTGAACTGCATCGCCAGAAATCCCAGCGCCAGCGCCCGCCGCTGTGAGTGTTCGCACATCGCCGCCGCAATGCCCCGGCCCTGCCGCGCAGGCGCCACCACGTAGCCGCAGTTGCTCACATGCGCGCCCAGGCCGGGCTGGTTCGCTTTAAGGCAGTAGGTGCCGGCCAACGTGCCGTCTTCCAGGCAGGTCACGAAGGTGGCGGCAGGCGATTCGATCCAGGCGCGGTGAATGTCTGCTTCGCTGCTGTCCGGCGCATACGCATAGGTATCGCCGGCTTCGAAAGTCTGATGCAGCAAGGACCAGACGGCTGTCCAGTCGGACGCCTGGAATGCGCGGATCGAAAACGTTGCCATTGGTGCATGGTATTTCGCGAGAACCTACGGCATGCGTGACGGCCGGGTTCGTAGGCTCGGCCCGCGCTGCCCGAGCCTGCGCCATGTTTGTGTCGCCTGTCGTTGCTGGTAAGACGCCTCCGCACGCGGTCGGCTTGACGCGCGAGTTAGGCGGCACTGCGCCCCAGCCGCACGTTCAGCGCGTCGATGAGTACAGAGCGATCCAGGAAGTGGATGACATTTGAGGAACTCGTTCCGCGAATGGCCATGCCACACAGACCAATTGTTGGCGGCTGGTCTGGTGGACGCAGAACAGCAAAGACAGGGCCGCCGCTGAAGCCGCTGAACGTGCTGAGGGTATGGGGGTCAGTGATGCGTGCTTCGTGAAGATGCGGCAAGGGCGACAGCCCAACGTAGCGCGCATTCAGCACGACTCGCTGTGCGTGGAGCATTTGGGTGTCTGGATCGACAAAAGCGTGATCTTCCGGGAACCCCAATACAACCAGCTCAGCGGCCTGCTGGGGCCAGCCCGTAAGAATCGGCGTTAGCGCAATCAGATGGGCTCCACCAACTTCGGCATTCTCAATGCGCGCGGTGTCTACCGCGATGACTACCAAGTCCATGTAGTCTTCTGGTTCGTCATCCAGAGGCACGAAGAAGACATCATCGAGAGGAATAAGCTGGTGCGAGGTGTCTGATGGAAAGACGCAGATCGGAGAGAGTGAATCCGGGCGCAAGCCATGCCGGGTGGTCAGCACGAAGGCCTTGCCTCTGTGCCCAACCAAGAATACGGTCCCGGCTGTTGAATAAGGGAACTCATGCAGGCCCGTTTCGAATACGAGCGGCTGAACTGAGCGACCGTAGTCGATGATGATCTCTTTCAGCGATTGCATCTGGCAGATGGGCAAATAATCAGCACTGGGATCGTACTGCCAGCACGCGCGATGTATCGTGTGCCAGCTGACGCTCGTTGCTTATCGCATCGCGCGCCCAGCACTCAGCACTCGAAGATGAATCCGCCGCATTATGGGCAGGGCACCACTACCAATCCTCCTTGACCGCCAGCACCGCATCGCGCCCCGCTGCCGCGCGCCCCGCGATCCAGGCGGTGGCAGTGCCCGCCAGCACCACCGCTGCGCACAGCGCGAAAAGGCGCGGCCAGGGCAGCAACAGGTCCATCGTCCAATGAAAGCTCTGCGGGTTCACAACGTGCACCAGCACCACGCTGACCGCCAGCCCCAGGCCCAGCCCAGCGAGCGCGCCGATGCCCGTCCAGGCCGCGCCTTCGCCGGCGACCACCGCGAGGATCTGGCCGTGTGTCAGGCCCAGATGCGCAAGCAGCCCGAACTCTTTGCGCCGTGCCAGCACCTGCGCGCTGAAGCTGGCCGCGACGCCGAACAGGCCGATGCCGATCGCGACCGCCTGCAGCCAGTAGGTGACGGCGAAGCTGCGGTCGAAGATGCGAAGCGAAACTGTACGCAGTTCGCTGGCGGACGCAAAGTCGAGCAGATCGGCGGAGGGGTCGGATGCAGAGGCGCCATTCGCGCTGGCGCCGACCGCTAGACCAGCTGCTGCGTTCGAAGCGCCGTTTGTGCGCGCGTCGGTGTTCGTTTCTGCAGCGACGCCCTCAGGTGTCTTCGGACGCTGGGCCAGCGCACGAATGTCTTGCTGCAGCCGATTCAGATCGGTGCCGGGCTTCACGGTGATCTGCATTTCGTTGATGCGCTCGTCGCCGGTCAGCCGCATGTAATCGGCCCGGTCCAGAACGACCGCACCGAACTGGCGCGAATAATCGCGCCAGACGCCTGCTACGAAAAATGTAGCTGCCTTTGAAGTGTTGGTGGCAGTCCCGGGCGGAAATGCTTCTAGAAGGCGCGGAAACTCAGCGCCAGGACGCGCGCCGTACAGCGCTTCCATCGGCTCGCTCACGTAGACCGCAATGGTGCCCTCAGGCGCCTTCAGTGCGCGGTCGACCAGCGGCAGGCTGCGGGTGAAGTCCGCACCGCCGCGCGCAATCAGGCTGACCGCAGGCAGCGACTCGTCGAGCTGCAGCGCACGTGACCGGCTCGGCTCGGCGCGTGCCACACCGGGCAGGGCCGCTGTTGCCTGAACGAAATCGTCGGCGAAGTACGCCGTCTCGGCCCCGGCGCTCGAGCGTGCGCTGCGAATGTAGAGATCGGCCGGCAGCACCACATCGAGCCAGCGCGTCACCGAATCGCGAAAGCTCGCGACCATCACCGTCAACGCAACGGCCAGCGCGAGCGATGCGACCACGCCACTGACCGCGACCGCAGCGCTTTCACGCACCCGGCGCGCCCGCTCCACCGCCAGCATCGGCAGCGCCCGCTGCGCAACCCAGCGCGACAGCGGCGCGTAGATGAGCGCGATCAACAACGGCAGCGTGACGATGCCGCCCACCAGCAGCAGCGCGACCGAGATGTAGGCTGCCACCGGGATGCCGAACAGCGGCGGCGTCAGCGCGAGCAGCACGCTGGCCACGATCAACGTCGGCCCGACCCAGCGCCAGCGGCTTGTGCCTGTGCCCGAACTGAAGCCTTTGAGGGCCTGCGCGGGCGCCATCCGTTGCACCGCGCGCGCCGGCAGCCATCCGCCGACCAGTGCTGCCGCCACGCCGAGCGCGCCGTAAGCGAGCGCCGCGCCCAGCCCCCACTGCAAATGCGGTGCCACGCCGGGGAAGTAGCCTCCACCCAAGTCACCACCAAGCACGCGCAGCGCAAGCGCCGCCAGCCCGGTGCCCAGCGCCAGCCCAAGCGCACTGCCGAGCACGCCCAGCAGCAACGATTCGGCAAGCACCAGCCGCAGGCGCTCCGGCCCGGTCGCGCCCAGCACGCCGAGCAACGCGAACTGCTGCGCGCGCTTGGCCACCGACAACGACAGCACCGAATACACCAGAAACGCCCCGGTGAACAACGCGACTAACGCGAGCACCGTCAAGTTGACCCGATACGCGCGCGACAGGTTGTCGGCACGCTCGCCGGATGCGTCGGGCTGCACCGCCGACACGCCCGTCGGCAGCGCCAGCTCACGCAGGAAAGCAGCGCGATCGACCCCAGGCTGCAGCTTCACATCGATGCGGCTCAGGCGCCCGAGCCGGTCGAACAGCTCCTGCGCCGCTGCGATGTCCAGCACGACCAGCGGTGCGCCGCCGGCGGTGACCGAGCCGGCCACGGTCACGTCCTGCAAGGCGAGGCCGGACTGCAGGCGAACCGTTCCACCTGCAATCTGCGCCAAACCGGCAGAGGCTGCTTTGGACAGCAACACTTGCTGCGCCGCGGTGTTCAAAAACACGCTGCGCGGCGCAAGCATCGCAAGCCGGTCTGCCCCATCGCCGAGCTGCGGCATCAGCGCTGGCGCAAATTGCGGCATCACCAGTGCATCGATGCCGAGCACCGTGACCGAGCGCCGCGCGCCATCGGGCTCGAGCGCAACGGTGTCGAGTTCCAGCACGGGCGCGGCTGCCCGCACGCGCGCATCGGTGGCGACACGGCCAAACAGCGCCTCGTCGAAGTCGCCCTGGGCGGCGCGCAACTGCAAGTCCGGCTGGCCGCTGATCGAGCGCACCGCACCGGTGAATTCGCTGAGCGCCGAGGCATTGATCAGATGAACCGAGAACGCCAGCGCCACGCCCAACAACACCGACAGCACGGCCGCAGCGCTGCGCCAGGAGTGCTGGCGCAGTTCCTGCCAAGAGAAGGTTTTCAGCAAGTCGAGCATGCGGGTGCCGGGTCAAGGCATCGATGGGGGAAGGCGCCGCATCTTGCCGGCAAAGCGCAACCTGCGTTCATCCGTCTCTGGACAACCCCGAAGCCGGTGCCGCAATCCGCATCGGGCGGGAGCGAATCTTTGGTACCTCGCTGCCTACGAGGGAATGATGGAGAGCATGAACGTCCTGCAGCGTGCAGACCCAGGCGCGGGCACGTGGCCAGCACGGTAGACGTGTTGTACCTGCATCCGTCAGCGCATCCGAGCCGTTGCGCCGAACCCATCCGATCTCAGAAAATATAAACGCCGGCCCGCTGGGCCCCGGTTCCAATCCGGCGATCGGTTCAGCTCTTCAACTTGTAGCCCGTCTTGAAGATCCAGGCCACCACCGCCAGCGCGATGCCCAGGAATGCAAGCGTCATCAACAGGCTGAGCCCGACGCTGACGTCGGACAAGCCGTAAAAGCTCCAGCGAAAACCGCTGACGAGATACACCACCGGGTTGAACAGCGCGATCTTCTGCCACAGCGGCGGCAGCATGTCGATCGAGTAGAAGCTGCCACCCAAAAATGCCAGCGGTGTGACGATCAACAGCGGCACCACCTGCAACTTTTCGAAGCCGTCGGCCCAGATGCCGATGATGAATCCGATCAGGCTGAACGTGATGGCCGTGAGCACCAGAAACAGCAGCATCCAGAACGGATGTTCGATGCGCAGCGGCACGAAAAGGCCGGCCGTGGCCAAAATGATCAGCCCCAGAATCATCGACTTGGTGGCGGCTGCACCGACGTAGCTGAGCAGGATCTCGGTGTACGACACGGGCGCTGACAGTAGCTCATACACCGTGCCGGTGAACTTCGGAAAGTAGATGCCGAACGACGCATTCGAGATGCTCTGCGTGAGCAGCGACAGCATGATCAGCCCAGGCACGATGAACGCGCCGTAGCTGACCCCGCCGACCTCCTGAATGCGCGAGCCGATCGCCGCGCCGAACACAACGAAGTACAGCGATGTCGAGATCACCGGCGACACCACGCTCTGCATCAGCGTGCGGCGCGTGCGCGCCATCTCGAAGCCGTAGATCGCGCGGATCGCTTGCCAGTTCATCGTCATCACCGGCTCGCACCACGCTTCGGCACGGCGGGCTGCTGGTCCTGCAGCAGATGCACGAAGATGTCTTCGAGCGAGCTTTGCGTGGTCTTCAAATCCTTGTAGCCGATCTGGTGCGTGCTCAAGGTGTGAAGCAACTCGGGAATGCGGTTGTGGCCATCGGCCTCTTTCGTGTCGTAGGTGTAGTTCAGCTCGTTGCCGTCGCTGCCGAGGTCGAGCGGGAAACCCATCAGCGCCTCGGGCAGGATCTGCATCGGTTGTTGCAGTTGCAGCGTGAGTTGCTTCTTGCCCAGCTTGCGCATCAACGCCACTTTGTCTTCCACCAGCACCAACTCGCCGCGGCTGATCACGCCGATGCGGTCGGCCATCTCTTCGGCCTCATCGATGTAATGCGTGGTCAGAATGATGGTGACGCCGCTTGTTCGCAGGCCATGCACCAGCGCCCACATGTCGCGCCGCAGGGCCACGTCGACGCCCGCAGTCGGCTCGTCCAGAAAAAGCACCTGCGGCTCGTGAGACAACGCTTTGGCAATCAACAGCCGCCGCTTCATGCCGCCCGACAAGGTGCGGATCATGTTGTCTTTCTTGTCCCAAAGCGACAGCGACCGCAGCGTCTTTTCAATATGGGCGGGATTTGCCGATTTGCCGAACAAGCCGCGGCTGAACGACACAGTATCCCAGACCGTCTCGAACGCATCGGTCGTGAGTTCCTGCGGCACCAGCCCGATCAGCGCACGCGATGCGCGGTAGTCTTTGACGATGTCGTGTCCGTCGACGGTGACCGTGCCGGACGTCGGGTTCACGATGCCGCAGACGATGCTGATGAGGGTGGTCTTGCCCGCGCCATTCGGCCCAAGCAACGCGAAAATCTCACCGCGGCGGATCGTGAGCGAGACATCGTTCAACGCCGTGAACCCCGATGCATAACTCTTGCGCAGGTTCGAGACGGTGATGATGTCGGGCATGCGGACGATGATAGCGGGGCCTGCGGAATTGCATGGGCCACGCTTCGTGTGTGGGCGCTGCATTCGCGCTAAGGTGATTTGCTCGTGCGCTGTCGGCGTGGTTGTTTGTTCGATGCACCGCAGCGAAGCCCCCGGTTTGCCCCACGCAAAGAAGGAGTCCTTCCATGACCTTACCGAATTGCTACTCATCGATGCGCAGCCTCGTTCTCGGCACCGCGTTGTGCTTTGCCGGCGCCGCTTTTGCGCATCACGGCTGGGCCTGGACCGAGGATGAGGAAACGCAGATGTCGGGGCAGCTTGAGAAAATCCATCTCGGCAACCCGCACGCACATGTCGAATTGCGCAACGCGCAGGGGCTGTGGGAAGTCGACCTCGCCCCGCCGGGGCCGACCGAACGTGCGGGCTTTGTGGACGGGGTGGCCAAAGTCGGCGATACGGCAATCGTGACTGGTCATCGCTCGAAAGACCCGAAGGAGCTTATGTTCAAAGCCGAGACGATCACGGTGAACGGCAAGACCTTCGACGTCTATCCATCCCGGCCCAAATCGCTGAAGCCAGGCGGTTGAAGGGGTTGTGTCGCACGCGGTCGGTGGCGTGATCGGCGCGGAGCGACGGGTTTGCAGCCAACATGTTGATCGAACTGCTCGGTACGATGGAGAGTTCCAGCGTCGCCAACGCGCTGCGTGCGTCGCGCATTGGCTACCCAGTCGTCAACGCGTTGCACATTCTTGCGATCGGCACCTTGTTCGGCGCGATCCTTTCGCTCAATCTGCGGCTGCTCGGCGCTGCGAAGTCGATTCCGGTGCAGCCCCTCGCGCTCTACTTGCCGCGAGTGGCCGGCACTGGGCTCGCGATTGCCGTGTTGACCGGACTGCTGCTGTTTTCAGTGCAGCCGAACGACTACGTGCGCAACCGCGCCTTCCTGCTCAAAGTTGCGCTGATTGCCGTCGGCGCGTTACACGCGCTGGTCGTGCATTCGAGTGGTTCGTGGAGGCGACTGGTCAACGATCAAGGCCCCATCAGTGGTCGGCTGCAGGCTTCGGCCGCGCTGTCGCTCACGATCTGGACCGCAGCCATCTTCTCGGGCCGGTTCATCGCGTTCTGACGCCGGGATGAACCGTCTGCTGATTACTTCGGCCGCTGCATCTTGAAGCGTTGCTCGGCCCCGATCGTGAAGTAGTCGGCCGGCCCCCCGCCGCGCAGGATCGGCTCGGCCAGGGTGGTGTCGTAGCTGCCGCGTGCATCGATCAGCCGGCGTGCGATGTGAATGCCGACCACTTCACCGAGCACCAGCCAGGTATCCACCGCCACGCCGTCTGCGCCTTGCAGCTGCACGATCTGCGTGAGCTTGCATTCGAACGACACCGGGCTCTCCGCCACGCGCGGTGCCGCGATCCGGCGCGATGCAATCGGCGTCAGCCCCGCCAGCTCGAACTCGTCGATCTCGGGCGGCACGGCGGCGCACGATGCGTTCATGTGCTCGGCCAGTGGCCGGGTCGCCAGGCTCCAGCCGAACTCGCCGGTCTCCCGCACATTGCGCAGGCTGTCCTTGGCGCCAATGCTCGCAAAGCCGATGATCGGCGGCACGTAGTTAAACGCATTGAAGAAACTGTAGGGCGCCAGGTTGCGCTGGCCTCGCGCGTTTTGCGTCGAGATCCAGCCGATCGGCCGCGGTGCGACGATCGAGTTGAACGGATCGTGCGCAAGGCCGTGGCCGGCGGAGGGTTCGTAGAAGTGGATGTCTTGGTGGATGTCGTCGTTGTTTTGCATGGGTTGCAGTATCGGTCCAGAAATCAGGCGCACGAAGCGCGCACCACACGCCGCTCTTGCGGAAGTCGGTGGGGGTGTCGGCGCCATGGAAACACCTGGTCGCGCTGGTCCGTGCAAGCGTTGAACGTGGCGAAGGCGTGCAAGGCTGCAGCTTCGGCGCACCCGGTGGGCCGGGCATCTGGCAAACGAACGCGTCGCGCACGCACAATCCGGCCCATGATGAAGAATGGTTTTTGCTCCCCGATCAGGCCCAACGCCCGCCGTGCGTTGGTGGGACTCTCCCTTGCAGGCGGATTCGCCGCAGCAACCGCTGCTGCCCCCCAGCAGGCGGCGTCCTGCCGCAGCATCGACGATGACCGCGCGCGGCTTGCCTGTTATGACCAGACGGCCGACCGTGCAGCCGCACCTGCAGCGGCCAAGCCGAGGTTGCCAGCGCCCGAGCCCCTCCTGCCGGCGGTGATGGCGGCCGATGCGCAGCCCAATCCGGCGGCGACCGGGGCAGGCATCTCGCTGTCGGCCCTGTCGACCACTTGGGAGCTCGACGAATCGACCAAGCGCGGCACGTTCAACCTGCTGCCGCACAAGCTCAATTACTTGCTGGGCGTGAACTACACGACGCGTGCCAACACGCGGCCGTCAAGCCCATCACCCAACCACACGGTGCCCGCATCGCTGTCGCTGCAGCAGATCGAGGCCAAATATCAGCTCAGCTTGAAAACCAAGCTGGTCCAGGACGTGTTCGGGGACAACGGCGACATCTGGCTGGCCTACACGCAGCAGTCGTACTGGCAGCTCTACAACAGCCGGCAGTCGTCGCCGTTTCGCACCACCGACTACGAGCCGGAAGCGTATTTGACGTTGCGCACAAACGTTAGCCTGCTTGGCTGGGACTGGCGCTTGTTGAACCTGGGCGCAGTGCACCAGTCGAATGGCAGCGGCTTGCCGTTTTCGCGCAGCTGGAACCGGCTGTATGCGCAGTTCGGGTTCGAGAACGGCAATTGGTCGGTGCTGGCGCGGCCCTGGTGGCGCATTCGGGAGAACGCGGCGACCGACGACAACCCCGACATCGGCAGCTATCTTGGCAGCGGCGACCTTCGGCTGACGTACGCGCGCGCCGGCCATGTGGTCTCCGCGTTGGGCCGCTACAGCACCACCGGAAAGCGCGGCGGCGCGCAACTCGACTGGGCATTCCCGATCTCGAAGGGCTTGAAAGGCTACGTGCAGGCCACCACCGGCTACGGCGCGAGCCTGATCGACTACAACCATGCACAGACCACCTTCGGCGCAGGCATCGTGATCGTGCCGTGGTGATGTTGGCCAGGGTGCGGTGACGAACAACTGTTGGAGACCCTCTCGATGAAGCTCGACGCAATCGCGTTCGATACCGGCGGCACCGTGCTCGACTGGCATGGCGGCATCGTCGCCAAGCTCGCTGCACTGGCGGCCGAGCACGGCTGGGCACCGAAGGACTGGCACGCACTGGCCAACGACTGGCGCAAACGCACCATCAAAGGCATCGTCGGGCAGCAACGGCCGGCATTCCACATGGACGACGTGCACCGCAGCACGCTCGACGATGCGCTCAACGCAGCAGGTCTGTCCGTCGCAACCCAGGCCGCGCGCGACGACATCTGGCGCACGTGGCACGAACTGGACGCGTGGCCGGATTTCGCCGCCGCGTTGGTCCGCTGGAAGCAAGCGCTGCCTGTGGTGTCGTTCACGATGCTGCCGACCGCCCTCGTGATCGACGTATCGCGCCGCAACCGGATCGATTGGGATGCGGTCCTCTCGTGCGAAATGATCGGAAGCTACAAGCCGAACCCGCAGGCCTATGAAACCGCCGCTCGGTGGCTGCACCTGCCACCCGCCAAGATCCTGATGGTCGCGTGCCACAACTTCGACCTGAACGCCGCCCACGCAGCCGGCTACCGCACCGCATTCGTTCGTCGCCCCGACGAATGGGGCCCAGCCGGCCCGCCCGACCCGGAGCCGAACATGAACTACGACTTCATCGTCAACGACTTCGATTCGCTGGCCGGTGAAGTGCTGAATCGGACCAGCGCCGGTTGAGGCGCCGCGCCCGTGTCTTGGATGATCGTGTTGCACTCGTAGCTTGTCGTTCACCGGTCAACCGACCGCGGTAGGTCAAATTGATCGCCGAACACGACGGGTGAACGAGCCTGCTTGTCAGCTGTCGTGTTGCTGCATCGCCTTTAATGCGGCAGCGATCGCAGCGCGGTCACTGCCTTCAGCCACAGCGTGCTGCGCGAGGAGTCCATCGACGACTTCAGCGTCTGCAATCTTCAAACGGGCGATGGCCTGGCCGGCCTCTTTGGCAGCCGCGTAGCCCGTGCTCTGCAACAGCAATCGCCCGCGGCCATCGACGAGTTTGAAATAGAACTGGCCGTCGGATTCGCGATATTGCTTGAAGCTCGGCAAGGCGGCGTTGCCGCCCCTGGCTCTATCGGCGGTCGTTGCATGATGCACCGAAGGGCCCGGCACACGCGCAGCCGAATTGTCAAAGTGAATCGACTCACCGCCTGCCGACGCATTGCTCACGGTCTGACTCGGCGCCACGCTGCGCAATCCGACCGCCCGACGCAACTCGGTCATGAACGGTCGCGACTTGGCACGGGCTTTCTCAGCGCCGGCAACCAACGTTCTTTCGATTCGCATGGGGTCTACAATCAGCGACTGGTAGTGCTCACGCATCGGCGCAATCTCTCGGTCAATGCGCTCGAACAGGAGTTGCTTGGCGTCCCCCCAGCCAATGCCTTCTTCATAAGCACGCCGCAGCGCAGCCGTTTCTTCCAAAGTAGCAAACGCCTGATAGATCTGGAACAGCGCCGAGCCTGCGACCTCCTTGGGCTCTCCCGGTGCACGCGAATCGGTCACGATCTGATTGATCTGCTTTCGCATCATTTCGCGTGGCGCAAACAACGGGATCGTGTTGTCGTAGCTCTTGCTCATCTTGCGGCCGTCGAGGCCGGGCAGGGTGGCGACCGATTCCTCGATTTCAGCCGCCGGCAACACGAAGTGTTCGCCGTAGAGATGGTTGAAACTTTGTGCCAGATCACGCGCCATCTCGATGTGCTGGATCTGGTCGCGACCCACCGGCACCTTGTGCGCCTTGAACATCAAAATGTCGGCGGCCATCAGCACCGGGTACATGAAGAGGCCGGCACTCACATCGGCATCGACGTCGTTGCCAGCCGCGTGGTTCTTGTCGACCATCGCCTTGTAAGCATGGGCACGGTTCAGCAGCCCCTTGCCGGTGACGCAAGTCAGCAGCCAGGTCAACTCGGGAATTTCAGGAATGTCGGACTGGCGGTAGAACGTCACGCGTTCGGGGTCGAGACCGGCTGCAAGCCAGGTGGCTGCGATCTCCAGTGTGGACTGCTGGATGCGCGCCGGGTCGTCGATCTTGATCAGCGCGTGGTAGTCGGCCAGGAAGTAAAAGCTCTGCACGTCGGCTTCCATGCTCGCGCGCACCGAAGGCCGCACCGAGCCCACATAGTTGCCCAGATGCGGCGTGCCCGATGTGGTGATGCCGGTGAGCCAGCGGACGGGCGCGGTCGAGGCGGCGGGCAAAAGTGTCTTGGCAACGGTCATGTGGGAGCAGGATGAGAAATGAGCGGCACCGCGCCGCAACTCGTTTAGCGCGCCAAAACAAGCAACGGCGACATCAGCAGGTTGATCGCTTGACCACCCAGCGCCATCAGCGGCAGCAGCCAGAGCTTGCCGAGCACGCCGAGCAGCACGAGTCCGAGCACGATGAAAAACCCGTACGGCTCGATCCGCTCGACCCACTGCGCCGCGCGCGGTGGCAGCAACCCGACCAGCACGCGGCCGCCATCGAGCGGCGGCAGCGGAAACAGGTTGAACGCCCACATCACCAGGTTCACCAGCAAGCCCGCCCGCGCCATCTGATAGAAAAACGGCTCGGAGATGCCGAACAGCACCAGCGCAACTGAAAACAGCGCCCAAAGAATGGCCTGGGCAAAATTCGACATCGGCCCGGCCAGCGCCACCCAGACCATGTGTTTCTTGGGGTCGCGCAGGCCTGCCGTGTTCACCGGCACCGGCTTCGCATAGCCGAACAAGAACGTGCCGGCGGTCGCAAAGTACAGCATCAGCGGCATCGCAATGGTGCCGATCGGATCGATGTGTTTGAGCGGATTCAACGTAAGCCGGCCGGCGAGTTCGGCCGTTGGGTCACCGAAATGGCGCGCCACGTAGCCATGCGCGGCCTCATGCACGGTGATCGCGAACAACACGGGAATCGCATAGACCGCAATGGTCTGGATCAGTTGGGCAAAGTCCAAAGGGCGGGTTCGCCTCAAAAAAAGCGTTTAAGAAACGGGCGCGTATGCGCTACAGGCCGAGTCGGGCCAGATCGCCGCGGCCGGCTCGCAGCACGACCGGGTCTCCGCCGGTGGCCAGAGCGGTCAAGTCAACCACCGTAGTCGGCTCTTGTGCACAAGCGCCAGCATCGACCACGCCGGCGAGTTGCGACTCGAACCGCGCACGGATTTCCTCTGCGTCGTTCATTGGCTCGATCTCGCCGGGCGCAATGAGCGTCGCGGCCAGCAGCGGCCCGCCGTGTTGTTCGAGCAATGCCTGCAACGTCTTGTGCTCCGGCACGCGCAGGCCGATCGTCTTGCGCTGTGGATGGCTGATGCGGCGCGGCACTTCCTTGCTGGCCTCCAGCACGAACGTGTAAGGGCCTGGCGTGGCGGCTTTGAGCAGCCGATATTGGCGGTTGTCGACCTTCGCGTAGTTCGAAAGTTCGGACAAATCACGACACAGCAACGTCAGTTGATGGCGGTCGTCGACGCCGCGCAACTGGCGCAATCGATCGACTGCGGTCTTGTCGTCGAGTTGGCACGCAAACGCATAGCTCGAATCGGTTGGCAACGCGAGCACGCCGCCGCCAGCAATCAAGGCGGCAGCCTGCTTCAACAGCCGTGGCTGCGGATTCTCCGGGTGGACTTCGAAATACTGTGCCATGGGTTCAGGCCGCCGTCGCCAGCGCAGTCGGCCACCTCACTGGATACGGTCCGCGATCAGCTCCCAGACCGGCGTCAACCGCGTGGGCAACGGTGGCAAGCCACCCAGATCGGTGTGGCTCTCGGTCGGCGAATGAAAGTCGCTGCCGCGCGATGCAGCCAGCTCGAACTCGATCGCCGTGTCGGCGTATTTGCGGTACTCAGGCGGCGTATGGCTGCCCGTTACGACCTCGACTGCGCGCCCGCCGTGCGCCTTGAATTCGGAGAACAGCGCGTACTCTTCATTCGCGCTGAACTTGTAACGCCCTGGGTGCGCGATCACGGCGGTGCCACCGGCTTGCGTGATCCACTGCACCGCGTTCTTCAAAGTGGCCCAACGATGCGGCACAAAGCCGGGTTTGTTGTCCACCAAAAAGCGGCGGAACACCTCGTTGGTGCTGCTGCAGACACCGGTCTCAACCAGAAATCGTGCGAAGTGCGTACGCGAAACCAGCTCCGGGTTGCCGACGAATTGCAAAGCGCCTTCATAGGCACCGTGGATGCCGACTTTGGCAAGGCCAGCCGCCATTTCACGCGCTCGCTCGCCCCGCCCACCGCGCGTGCGTTGCAAGCCTTCGGCAAGCGCTGCGTTGTCGATGTCGAATCCCAGGCCGACGATGTGCACGGTGGCTTCGATGAACGTGACCGAGATTTCCACGCCGCTCAAGTAGCGCATCCCGCGTGCGTGCGCCGCCGTCAGCGCCCGGGCCTGACCACCGATCTCATCGTGATCGGTCAACGCCCACAGATCGACACCATTGCTCGCTGCGCGCTCGGCCAGCACTTCAGGCGTCAGCGTGCCGTCGGAGACCACGGAGTGGCAGTGCAGGTCGGCGTTCTGGATGGGGTTCACGCGGTCATTTTAGGGTTTGCGCCTGGTCAGCGGGTTCGGCTGCCCAATTCACTGGGGCGACGGGTCTTTTTAAACATTACGTGCCTCGGGCGCTTGTGCTGTCTGCGCAAGATGCTATGAATTGTGTAGTGTTTGCGCTTGCCGACGTCTGCAGTCCAGCGCTACGCCTGCGCGCCTTCGACCAGAAAGCGCACGCGCCGCGCACCTTTCCATTCATCGACTTCGAGCCGGAACGCGAGGGTGACCTTGGCCGGCAGCGGATCGGTGTGGCCGAACCAGATGCCGTCCACCGGCTCGCCGCCGTGCTTCAGTTTCAGCGACATATGACGATCGCCGACCAGACGCTGCGACAGCACCTCGACTTCCTCGCTGAAGGTTGGCGCAGCAAACCCCTGACCCCAGACTTCGCGGTGCAGCGTGTCGACCAAGTCGGCGCGGCGGTACTCGGGCGCAAGCGCGCCGTCGGTCTCAATCCGGCGGGTCAGCGTGGCCGCATCAAGCCATTCGCGCGCGACCTGAGCCAACGCATCGCGAAACGTCTCGAACCCATTTGCATCGATCGTGCAGCCCGCCGCCATTGCGTGCCCACCAAAGCGCAGCAACACGCCTGGGTGCCGCTTGGCCACGAGGTCCAGCGCGTCGCGCAGATGGAAGCCGGGAATGGATCGTCCCGAGCCCTTCAGCTCATGCGACTTGCCCGGCGCCTGGCTGGTCGCGAATACAAAGCTCGGCCGGTGCCAGCGGTCTTTCAGGCGCGACGCGACGATGCCAACCACGCCTTCGTGAAACTCGGCATCGAACACGCTGAGCGCGGGCGGTGCCGCGTCCGTGCCTTCCGCCCCATCGTCGCCGCTGAACAACGATTCGGCCATCAGCAGCGCCGCATCGCGCATGCCGCTTTCGATCTGGCGCCGCTCGCGATTGATCTTGTCGAGCGCGCTGGCCAGCTCGGCGGCGCGCGCCGAGTCGTCGGTCAGCAGGCATTCGATGCCGATCGTCATGTCGGCCAACCGCCCGGCCGCGTTGATGCGCGGGCCGAGCGCGAAGCCGAAGTCGAACGTGGTCGCTGCCCGCGCGCTGCGCCCGGCCGCATCGAATAGCGCGGCCATGCCGGCCGGCAGCGCGCCTGCGCGAATGCGGCGCAGGCCTTGTGCGACCAGCCGACGATTGTTCGCATCGAGCCGCACCACGTCGGCCACGGTGCCGAGCGCCACCAGCGGCAGCAGCGAATCGAGCCGCGGCTCGGCACCGGCTGCATAGTGGCCACGCGTGCGCAACTCGGCCCGCAGCGCAAGCAGCACATAGAACATCACGCCAACGCCCGCAAGCGACTTGCTTTCGAACGTGCAGCCGGGCTGGTTCGGGTTCACGATCACGTCAGCGGCCGGCAGCACCGGGCCGGGCAGGTGGTGGTCGGTCACGAGCACCTGCAGCCCGAGCGCGCGGGCGGTCTCCACGCCTTCGACGCTGGCGATGCCGTTGTCCACCGTGATCAGCAGTTCGGCGCCGGTGGCAGCAACCCGCTCGGCAATCGGCGGCGTCAGGCCGTAGCCGTCGACGATGCGGTCGGGCACCAGGTAGTCGAGTTGCTGCGCGCCAAGCAGCTTCAAGCCGCGCATGGCGACCGCGCAGGCGGTCGCGCCGTCGCAGTCGTAGTCGGCCACGATACAAATTTTTTTATCGGCTGCGAGGGCGTCGGCCAGCAACGCACCGGCGGCTTTGCTGCCCGCCAGATCGCGCGGTGGCAGCAGCAATGCAAGGCCATCGTCGAGTGCGTCTTTCGACAGCACGCCGCGCGCAGCGAACAGTTTGGCCAGCAAGGGATGGACGCCCGCCTGCTCAAGCGCCCAGGCGGCGCGCGGGGGAACGTCGCGGATGGCGATTTTCATAAGCGTTCGAGTATGGACGCTGGCGTGACGCGTGGCTGCAGCCATCGGCTGGCGAAGCGCGCGGCCCAGCCGCCTGCGGGTGGTGCGAACGTGATCGCGCAGCGCTCGCCGGCCAGTGTGAGTCGGGCGTTTTCCTGCGCTGCGAGGCTCGCAATGGCGCCTGAATCAAGCGCGCTCCAGGCGGCAGCAAACGCGGGCAGATTGCGCTGCGCGGCGGCATCCGACAACGCAGTCTCGATCTTCAAGCCGGGCTGCGGCGCAACAGCCTCAGGCAGCACGCCCGCACCGCTGATCCAGATCGCGTTCGGCGCGAGTTGTCGGCGCTGCAGCCGCGCGTCGGTCGTCGGATGGTCGTACAACAGCATCTGCATCTCGTGCTGCAGCCGGCCGAGCGCGCCGGTGTTCCCGACGGTGGCCTGTAACAGCTCGCGCGACACCGTGCGGCCGATTGCGCGGTCGAGCGAGATGGTGCGCAGATCGCGAAACACATCGCCCTTGGCCAGCCACACGCCCGGTCGGTGGTATGACAACTCGATGCCGTCTTCGGCAAACCACGTCGCGGCTGAGCCGAGCAGCGCATGCGATTCGGCCTCGGTCAATGCCAACGCTGCGGGGTCGAGCGCCTGAACCTGATCGAGCCCGATCTGCCAATGGCACAGTTTGATGAACGCGCACGGCACGCCGAATGTGTTGGTCTCATACGCGGCCCAGGGCGTGCAGCCCGGCGCATTGGGCAGACCCAGGGCATCGGCCTGCACAAGCTCGAACGGGGTGGCGGGGCCGTCCTCAGTGATCTCGATCGTGCGCTCGGGCGCCATCCGGGCGAGCAGCTTCTTCAAGTTCGGCAACGGCGGCAAGGCAGCGACCAGCGCACGGGGGTCGTCTGAACTCCCGACCGCGGCAGGGATCAATAGGTGGGTGAGGGGCGCCATGCAATCGATTGTCGTCCGCCCCCGATGCCACAATCGCGGGCTTCGCCTGTTTTGCAGTGCGACGGCTTCTCTTTCTTCCTCCGCTCAAACCGCTTTTTCGCCCGTGCAAATCCCTTACGAACTCGCGCTCGGCTGGCGCTATACGCGGGCTGGCCGTGCGACTCGGCGCAACGGCTTCATCTCGTTCATCTCAGGCGTGTCGATGCTGGGCATCGCGCTGGGGGTGGCGGCGCTCATCATCGTGCTGTCGGTCATGAACGGGTTTCAAAAAGAGGTGCGCGACCGCATGCTTGGTGTGATCTCGCACATCGAGATCTTTGCGCCAAACGGGGCTGCTTTGCCGGACTACGACCGCACGTTGGCAGAAGCCAAGCGCAACCCACAGGTGATCGGTGCGGCGCCGTTCATCGGCGCCCAGGTGCTGCTCGCGCGGGGCGAAGACATGAAAGGGTCGCTCGTGCGCGGCATCGACCCGGCGCGCGAAGGGGAGGTGACGGACTTGGTGCGCTCCGACACGCAGGGCGCCATCGCCAAGCTGGTGCCGGGCGGCTTCGGCATCGTGCTGGGCGTTGAGCTGGCACGCTCGCTGGGCGTGCGCGCCGGAGACCCGGTGACGTTGATTGCACCGAGCGGCCAGGTCACGCCGGCCGGCGTGGTGCCGCGCCTCAAGCAGATGACGGTGGTCGGCACGTTCGACTCGGGCCACTACGAATACGACTCGGCACTCGCGCTGATTCACCTCGAAGATGCTCAGCGCATCTTTCGGCTCGAAGGCCCGACTGGGATCCAGCTGAAGCTGAAGGATTTGAACGAGGCGCGCACGGTCGCTGACGAGCTGGCCGGCACACTGACCGACCGGCTTGTGATCCGCGACTGGACGCGCCAGAACAAGACCTGGTTTGCGGCCGTGCAGGTCGAAAAACGCATGATGTTCATCATCCTGACGCTGATCGTTGCGGTGGCCGCGTTCAACCTGGTTTCCACACTGGTGATGACGGTGACTGACAAACGCGCCGACATTGCGATTCTGCGCACGCTCGGCGCAAGCCCGCAGAGCATCATGGGCATCTTCGTGGTGCAGGGCGCGCTGGTCGGCGTGATCGGCACGCTGGCGGGACTGCTGCTGGGCCTGGGCGTGGCTTACAACATCGACGTGATCGTGCCGGCGCTGGAGAAATTGTTCCATGCGAGCTTCCTGCCGAAGGATATCTATCTGATCAGCCGGATGCCCAGCGATCCGCAGCAAAGCGACATCCTGCCGATTGCCGTGATCTCGCTGCTGCTCGCGTTCGTCGCAACGCTGTATCCGAGCTGGCGCGCAAGCCGCGTGAATCCGGCCGAGGCGCTGCGTTATGAATAACGAAGCAGGGAGCGATGCGACCGTGCTGGAGGCGCAGGGCCTGACCAAGCGGTTTGCCGAAGGCCGGCTCGACGTCACGGTGCTGCAAGGCGTGCAGCTGACGGTCCATGCGGGCGAGACGATTGCGATCGTTGGAGCGTCCGGCTCCGGCAAGAGCACGCTGCTGCACCTGCTCGGCGGCCTCGACGCGCCGAGCGAAGGTACGGTGCGTATCGATGGCGAGGAGCTCTCAGGCCTGTCGGCCAAGCGCCAGGGCGACTTGCGCAACCGCCGACTCGGCTTCATCTATCAGTTTCACCACCTGTTGCCGGAATTCAGCGCGCGCGACAACGTCGCGATGCCGTTGATGATTCGGCGGGAACCGGCGCAGGCTGCAGCACAGGCCGCATCGGCCATGCTCGCGCGTGTGGGCTTGTCGGCGCGCGAATTGCACCGGCCGGCCGAGCTGTCGGGTGGCGAGCGCCAGCGGGTGGCGATTGCACGCGCGCTGGTCACGCAGCCGGGCTGTGTGCTCGCCGACGAGCCGACCGGCAATCTCGACCGCGCGACGGCCGACGGCGTGTTCGATTTGATGTTGCAACTGGCGCGGGACCAAGGCACGGCGTTTGTTCTGGTCACGCATGACCGCACGTTGGCCGCGCGATGCGGGCGGCGATTGAGCTTGATCGGTGGAGTGTTACAACGATAGGTAGCACATAAACAACCCAGCTTATTCGGATATTTTTCCGAGTTTGTTGAGAAAAATTCCAGTGTGGCGTCACGTGATGAGATGGCGTTGAGCACGCGCAACTTGTCCAGGCTCACACCACCGCGCTGGCGAGGCAGCCAGCCCTCGATCTGTTGGAACTGTTCGGGAATCAATTGAACGACTTGACAGGACCAAGGGCCTGCAGCGTGAGATCTGTAAGAGTTAACACCAACAGACTCCGGCTGCCACCTTGGGCTCGGCTGATGAGTGCTTTCAGCGTGGTCCACGTTGCCGCTCATCTGGTCTGCCCCTTGCCATCTCAGAACCTATCCTCGGCCAGCAAAACAGCCCTTTTCAGCTTACCGTTCATTGAGATTTTTTAGGTCATAGCTGTTGCCGGCCTCTCGCAAACTGTCGGGTTTTTTTACACTACGACGGGTCAAACGTTACTGGATCGAATTCAAGCTGTTGATTTTTCAAAGAATTTTTTTCTTGGCATCAAGCTTGCTACTGTATATTGGGAACCCCCCCCACTTAATTTCGATCAAACCGAGGACCGCTTTATGAAATTCAAGAAACTGTTTTCCGCTGCGCTGCTTGCAAGCGGATTGGCGGCTGTAGGATCGGCTAGCGCCATTGGAATTTTCCCTGAATTCACCATCGATCCTGCTGTGTTCGGCGGGCCAGCCGGGCCCATCACATCGGACAAGATCACCGGGAATTACTCGGAAATCTTCACCTTCGGCACGACCGTCAGTGGCGTCACACCGTTTTCCATCAGCCTGCTGTACCAACCTGGACAGTTCACATACAACGACGGTAACAATGCTTACCAGGCTTTCGAAACCGGACTCGGGGTCAACTACGGTCTTTATGCGCTGTTTGTGGGATCGGGCACAGCGACTACGACCGGTACTAACACATCCTTTGTGCTCACCCCCGGAGCAGGAACACTTCAGCTCTACGTCGATCCAGGACTCGGCGGCTTAAACACCACCAGCCCTCCAAACACTCAATTCACTACTCCGCCGAGTGGTATGACTCCATTTGGGACCGTTGGCACCACTGCAGCTGACGATGTCTTGATCGCTACCGGCGTTGCGCTAGAGGGTAACGGAAGACAAATCTGCACTGGCAGCAACAACTGCGGCAGCTTCGGTCAAACGACCACCTTCGCGCTGACCCCCACGGGCTCGACGTTTTTCACCACGCCGATTCCTTTTTTCAACATAGCCATTCAAACCGGCCAGTTCAACGGTGTGCCAGTGGTTTCTGGTGGGACTTCGGCCTTGGTCCAGGGCTCGCTGGACAACGTGTTCAATACCCAGGCTATTCCTGAGCCTTCGTCAATTGCTCTGTTTGGCTTGGCACTTGTTGGGCTCGCCACAGCACGTCGCCGCAAGGGCTGAAATTACGTTGACGCTCAGGGCAAAGTCTCTGCGCAGTGAAGCCCTGGTAACCCCAGGGCTTTTTTATTTGTTTCGCGTAGATGGCGTCCTAGAGCACTTTTAGGCTCACCTACACACTACCGGTATAGGTTTCGACAGCAACTGCACCCGTTGTTATGGCCACGGCGGCTCACCACGATAACGCTGTAACTATTCAGTGTCGTCCATTGGTGCGTGAGACTGAAGTTACCGCTTTTTTCGGATACTGGCCTTACCCTTGGAAACCCGCATCCGGTGCTGAGCGGTTCAATACGAGCCAGGAGAGGCGAGATGGCAAAGGCGAGAAGGGCGCAATACGCTCGCGAGTTCGAGCCAGAGGCGGTGCGGCTGATTGCAAGCGGCCACAGCCCAGCGGCCACGGATGGCTGCGTGTCTGAGAGAAGTTGCTCGCACCCGCCATCCTTAGAGGCAAGCTGCGGGGGTGGGGGAAGCTTGTGCAACGGTACCGCATATGGGTTCAAGGCAAGCGCCGTTTCAAGCGCACGCCCGGCAGCAGGCGCACTCTGCCCGATAAAAATTGAATCCATGGCCGCGCTGCTCTGGTAGAACCAGACTCGGCCACGACCGGACTTGGCTGTATTCGACGCTGGCGTGTGTCAGCCCGATGCAGTTCGAGAGCAACTGGCTTGCGGGTCAGCAACTAAAGCAAATCAACTTGTGGGTTCGGCTATGGAGTGCGGATTCCAGGGGCAAGGTTAATAACCGAATCGATCACAATGCATGACAAAACTACCTTGAAGGCTGGCTTCCCTGACTGCGCTTCGTCGCCGGCCGATGCTGCACCGTTGTTCGACTACGACGATGCCTTCTCGCGCAACTTGGGCTGGGTCACCGCGGCCGAGCAAGAGCGCCTGCGCACCGCGCGCGTTGCGATCGCAGGACTCGGCGGCGTCGGCGGCACGCATTTGCTGACGCTGCTGCGTCTCGGGATCGCGCGCTTCAACATCGCCGACTTCGATGCGTTCGGTGTTCACAACTTCAATCGCCAAGCCGGTGCGTATCTGCATTCGGTTAATCGGCCGAAGCTCGACGTGATGGCGCAGATGGGCGCAGGCATCAATCCGCAAGCCGACTTCAGGCGCTTTCCGCAGGGCGTGCAGCCGGACAACGTCGATGCGTTCCTGCGCGACGTCGACGTCTACGTCGATGGTCTCGATTTCTTTGCGATGGACGCGCGCCGCATGGTGTTCGCCGCGTGTCGCGCACGCGGCATTCCGGCGTTGACCGCGGCGCCACTCGGCATGGGCGTGTCGTTCCTTTACTTCAGCGCCGACGGCATGAGCTTCGAGGACTACTTCAAGCTCGAAGGGCATGACAGCGACGAGCAGTACGCGCGCTTCATCGCGGGCTTGTCGCCCGCGATGCTGCAACGCAAATACCTGGTCGAGCCGGCTGCGGTGAATTTTCAGGAGCGGCGTGGGCCTTCGACCATCATGTCGTGCGAACTGTGCGCAGGTGTGATGGGCACCGCGACGCTGAAAGTGCTGCTCGGCCGTGGCGGCCTTAAGCCCGCGCCGTGGGCGATGCAGTTCGATGCCTATCGGCAGAGACTGAACTTCACCTGGCGCCCCGGCGGCAATGCGAATCCGCTACAGCAACTGCTCCTGAGGCTGATCCGGCCGCGGCTGCGCGGCTGAGCGTGCAGCGCTGTGCGACGGCCACCGCTAGAATTTCCTGCCATGACCGACCCGACGCGCGACGCTGCCGACCCGATCAACCTCACGCATCATTTCTTGATCGCCATGCCGGGCATGGCCGATCCGTCGTTTGCGCAGAGCGTGGTCTACCTGTGCGAGCACAGCGAGCGCGGCGCGTTGGGTCTGGTCATCAACAAACCCAGCGACATCAATCTCGCGCATCTGTTTGACAAAGTCGATCTGCCGCTGGGCCGCGCCGACCTGCTCGACGCACCGGTGTTGCAGGGCGGTCCGGTGCAGACCGATCGCGGTTTCGTGTTGCACGAGGCGGTGGTTGCTGTCGATGCGCCTGAGGGCGAATCGATTTACATGGCGACATTGGCGATTCCAGGGGGGCTCGAGATGACGACGTCGAAAGACGTGCTCGAAGCATTGTCCAGCGGCGGGGGTCCGCGCAAGGTGCTCGTCACACTGGGGTATTCGGCCTGGGGTGAAGGCCAGCTCGAATCGGAACTTGCGGAAAACAGCTGGCTTACGGTGGATGCCGATGCGGCGGTGATCTTCGACACGCCGGTGCCCGAGCGTTATGCGCGTGCGCTCAAGCTGCTTGGCCTGGAAGCCTGGATGATCGCGCCCGGGGCCGGCCATGCCTAGACTTGGCTATCCCCCAGGCTTCGCTCCCGTTGGTCGACTCTCGCCTACCCCCGACCGGAGGTGGCGCCTGCGGCCAGGCGAAGCCGGCTCCGCGGCCCCTGCTGGAACGAGATATGTCGGCCTTGTTCGTTGTGGGATGGCCGATTGAATGGTCAATTCGTTTCGATGAACGGGTCGAGCGAAGGGGTTACGGTCGCGGCTCAGACATTTCTTGCGTTCGACTTCGGCCTGAAACGCACCGGCGTCGCGTACGGCAGCCGACTGCTCGGGCGCGCCACGCCGCAGCGCAGCGTGCACGCCACAGGCGATGCGCGTTTCATGCCGATTGGCGAGCGCATCCGCGAGTGGGCACCTGACGCGCTCGTGGTCGGCGTGCCGCGGCATCCGGACGGTGCGGCGCATGAAAACACCGAACGCGCGCTGCGCTTTGCGCGCCAGTTGCGCGGACGGTTTCAACTGCCGGTGTTCGAAGTGGACGAACGCTATTCGACGACCGAAGCGGCCAGCAACGGCGCGGTCGATCTGGACGCCGGCGCAGCTTGCGTGATCCTTGACCAATTTTTTCGGAGCCTCGCATGAATGGTCTGGATCGACCGGCCGCGGAGACTGCCCTATGAGCAACGCAGCTGCAGTCCACGACGAGGGCAACGAAGCCGCACTACCGAACGCCGAAGCTTTGTACAGCCGTCTGCTTGGTGGGGTGCGCGATCTCTTGCTTCCGCAGACCCGGCTGATCGGCATCGTGACCGGTGGTGCCTGGCTTGCCGAACGGCTGCAGCGCGACCTCGACTTGCATGCTGCAACCGGCAATATCACCTCGGCGTTGCACCGCGACGATTTCGCGCAGCGTGGCATGGTCGGGCGCGGCCAGACCAGCCTCCCGTTTTCGATCGACGGCGCCGATCTGCTGCTGATCGACGACGTGCTGCACACCGGTCGCACAATTCGCGCTGTCATCAACGAGTTGTACGACTTCGGCCGACCGCAGCGCGTGCGGCTCGCTGTGCTGGTCGACCGCGACGGCCGCGAACTGCCGGTGCAGGCCGATTTCGCCGCTGCGCGGCTGACGCTTCAAGCCGAGCGATCGCTCGTGGTGGCGCGAGCGCAAGCCGATGGTCGCTTTGAATTCAAGATCGAACCGGTGCGGCATTGAGCCCGCATTGTCAAGATCAGCCATTGAATCAGATGTCGCAACCGCTGCAATCGTCACTACAGCGCAACCCCCAGCTGAATCAACGCGGGGAGCTGGTGCACCTGTTGTCGATCGAAGGCCTGCCGCGCGAAACCTTGACGCATGTGCTGGACACCGCGGCCAGCTTCGTCAGCGTGGCAGACCGTGAGGTCAAGAAAGTCCCGCTGCTGCGCGGCAAGAGCGTGTTCAACCTGTTCTTTGAAAATTCGACCCGCACCCGGACCACGTTCGAGATTGCTGCCAAGCGGCTGTCGGCCGATGTGATCAACCTGGACATCGCGCGTTCGTCGGCCTCCAAAGGCGAATCGCTGCTCGACACGATTGCAAACCTGTCGGCGATGTCGGCCGACCTGTTCGTGGTGCGGCACAGCGAATCGGGTGCGCCGTTTTTGATCGCGCAGCATGTGGCACCGCATGTGCATGTGGTAAATGCCGGCGACGGCCGACACGCGCATCCGACGCAGGCGTTGCTGGACATGTACACGATCCGGCACTACCGGCAGGATTTCTCGAAGCTGACGGTCGCGATCGTGGGCGACGTGCTGCATTCGCGCGTCGCGCGGTCCGACATTCACGCGCTGCTGGCTTTGGGCTGCCCGAATGTGCGTGTGATCGGCCCCAAGACGCTGGTGCCGAACGACATCGTACAGATGGGCGTGCGGGTGTTTCATTCGCTCGAGGAGGGCCTGCGCGGCTGCGATGTGGTCATCATGCTGCGGCTGCAGAACGAACGCATGAGCGGCGCACTGCTGCCGTCGTCGCAGGAATTCTTCAAGCGCTACGGGCTCACGCCCGAGCGGCTGGCAAGTGCCGCACCGGACGCGATCGTGATGCACCCGGGGCCGATCAACCGCGGTGTGGAGATCGACTCCGCGGTGGTGGACGGCGCGCAGAGCGTGATCCTGCCGCAAGTGACGTTCGGCATCGCGGTTCGGATGGCGGTGATGAGCATCGTCGCCGGGAACTGAGCTCGCCCCCCAGGCTGCGCGCACTTCGTGTCGCTTCGCCAAACCCCCTGACCGGGGGGCGACGCTGGCGGACTGGCGGAGCCAGTTCCGCGGCGTCTGTCGGGGTGTCGGTGGGCGGCGGCGGTGGGGTGGGGAGTGCTTCCGGGGTGTGTCGGAGCACTGCTGTGGTTGCCGCATATGCAGCAGCGCTGTGAGCTCGGCAGCCACTGAGTCTGAATTGCGAGTGTAAGCAGCGTTTTCGCGAACTCTTCGCTTTGGGTTGAGGTGAACTCGGGCGATGCTCGGGGTGAGACCAAGCAAATGGGCAATCAATGAAGCTACTCATCAAAGGCGGGCGAATCATCGATCCGGCGAGCGGGCGGGACGGGGTGGGGGACATCGCCGTGGCGGCGGGGCGGATCATTGCGATCGGCCCGGTTTCTCCGGACTTCGCGCCGAACCGGGTCATCAACGCAGTGGGTTGCATTGTGGCGCCGGGTCTGGTCGACTTGGCCGCGCGGCTCGGCGAGCCGGGGCATGAACACGAGGGCATGCTGGAGTCGGAACTTGCGGCCGCTGCAGCCGGCGGCGTGACGAGTCTGGTCTGTCCACCCGACACCGATCCGGTGCTCGACGAGCCGGGTCTGGTCGAGATGCTGCGGTTGCGTGCGGAGCGCACGCACCGGGCGCGGGTGCATCCGCTGGGCGCACTCACACGCGGGCTGGCCGGCACCGTGCTGACCGAGATGGTTGCGCTGACCGAAGCCGGCTGCGTGGGCTTTTCACAAGCCGAAGTGCCGCTGGTCGATACGCTGGTGCTGCAGCGCGCGCTGCAGTACGCGGCCACGTTCGGCTACCGGGTCTGGCTGCGGCCGGTCGATGCGTATCTGGGGCGCGGCGTGGCCGCTGGCGGTGCGGTGGCGACCCGACTGGGTCTGTCCAGCGTGCCGGTCGCGGCCGAGACGATCGCGCTGCATACGATTTTCGAGCTGATGCGGTCCACTGGCGCTGCGGTGCATCTGTGCCGGCTCAGCAGCGCTGCTGGCGTCGCGCTGGTGCGCCAGGCCAAGGCGGCGGGGCTGCCGGTCACTTGCGATGTCAGCATCAACTCGCTGCATTTCACTGATGCCGACATCGGTTATTTCGACACCCGCATGCGCGTGTCCCCGCCGCTGCGTCAAGCGGCCGATCGCGCGGCGCTGCGTTCGGCATTGCAAGACGGAACGATCGATGCACTGGTGTCTGACCACACCCCTGTCAAACGCGACGAGAAGAGGCTGCCGTTTGCCGAAGCACAAGCGGGGGCGACCGGACTCGAACTGCTGGCCGGCGCCGCATTGGCCTGGCGTCAACCGGATTTGGAAGGCGCTGCGTCGGAACGCAGCCCCGACTGGCTGCGCACGCTGGCGGTGCTGACCAGCGGGCCGGCTGCGGTGCTGGGCAGCGCGATCGGTACGCTCGCAGCCAGCGTTGGGCGGCTCGTCGTGGGCGGTGTGGCCGACATCTGCCTGATCGAGCCGGAGCTGGCGTGGCAAGTCACGCCCGATGCGCTGCGCAGCCAGGGCCGGCACACCCCGTTCTCCGACCAGATACTGCCCGGGCGCGTGCGCTGCACGATCGCGGGCGGATTGTTGACCTACGAGTGGCAGCCTGCAGCGCGCCAGCCCGACGCGGCCCTGGCCGTGCAGTCATGAAGACGGGCTGGACCGCGTGGGTCGCCACCGTGCGCCTGTTGCAGCTGGTGCTGCACGTGTTGGGCGGCTACCTGACCGTGCGGCTGCGCTTTGGCGGCATGCCGCAAGGCCAGCGCGAGCACACCGTGCAGCAATGGGCGCTCGGCATGTTGAGCCGTCTGCGCGTGCAGGTGCAACGTCAGGGCGTGGCCACCCCCGCGGGGCCGCTGCTGATGGTGGCCAATCACGTCTCGTGGCTTGACATTCTGGTGCTGCATGCAGCCGGCTACTGCCGCTTCGTGTCGAAGGCCGAAGTGAGGCATTGGCCGTTGCTCGGCGTGATGGCCGAAGGCGCCGGTACCTTGTTCATCGAACGGGCCTCCCGCCGCGACGCGTTGCGCGTGGTGCACCGGATGGCCGAGAGTCTGGCGCGCGGCGAGGTGCTGGCTGCATTTCCGGAAGGCACCACCAGCGACGGCCAGAACATGCTGCCGTTTCATGCCAATCTGATCCAGGCTGCAATCCCGCATCAGGTGCCGGTGCAGCCGGTTGGCGTGCGCTTTGTGGACGCACGCACTGGCGAGCACAGCTTCGCACCGTGTTACATCGACAACGAGACACTGATGCAGTCGCTGTGGCGCACACTGACGGCGCCGCCGCTGGTCGCGCTGCTGACGTTCGGTCTGCCGCAGCCGGCCGGCGAGCGCGATCGCCGCCATTTCGCCGCCGATCTCGGTGCGCAAGTCGACCGCTTGCGGCAGGCACCGCAGACATCGCCGATGCCGACATCGGCATCCCCGTTTCATCCTTTGGCCTCAACCACGGCCGAACCACTTTGCAGCCCCGTGCGCGGCCGGCTGCCCGACCGATCATGATTGCCCTCCGATGATGCCGACCCACTTCAACAGCGAATACGAAATCCTCAACTGGTTGTCCAAGCACCAGAATTTTGCGCAAGGCGTGGCCGAACTGCGTGCTGCCAGCAACAACGCGCAGCTCACCAGTGGCCGCGGGTTGGTCCAGAAATGGCTTTCCGTCTACGACGATGTGACTTCCGGCCGCGAGGTCAAGCCAAGTGCGGCCAGCGCACCTGTGTCCCAACCGACGCGGACGGTTTCACCACAACCTGCTGATGAATTCGGTGCAGAGACCGCCCCGGAACGTCGTAGCGACACCAACGCGGCGCGCTCGATCATGCAGGAATCGCAGCTTTGGGCCGAGGCCTCGCGCGAAGCGGCAGGCCGCGCCGATCTGGTTGCGGGCCGCATGCAGGCACCGCTGAAGCGCGCGCGTCGTTGGGGCAAGGTGGGCTTTGTTTGTGGCCTGCTCGCGCTGCTGCTGGTGCTGCTGCAAAGCTGGTTGCTGTGGCCGCAGATCGAGATGCGGCTTCGTTCCGTGCAGCAGACGGTAATGCCCCGATGAGGGCGGCCACCATGCGTGGGGCACAGCGCTGCAGCGCAGCGTGAAGGCGCCGATGGAAGCCACGCGCATCCTGGCGCTGCGCCACGGCGAGACCGCCTGGAACGCGGACGGCCGCATCCAGGGCAGCCTTGACATCGAACTCAACCCGCGCGGACGCTGGCAGGCAGCGCAACTCGCGCAGGCATTGGCCGACACGGCCGCGGCTGAACAACCAATCGCCGCGATCTACAGCAGCGACTTGAAGCGCGCCTGGGCCACTGCCGAGCCACTGGCTGCTGCCTGCGGCCTGCCGCTGATCGCCGAGCCAGCGTTGCGCGAACGCGCGTTCGGCGTGTTTGAAGGGCGCACCTTTGACGAGATCAACGCCGAATGGCCCGACGACGCCGAAGCCTGGCGCAAGCGCGATCCCGACTTCGCTCCACAGAGCGGCGGCGAGTCGCTGCGCGCGTTTCGAGACCGCATCGTGGGCGTGGTGGACCGGCTCGCTGCGCGCCACGTCGGCAGCCAGATCGCACTGGTCGCGCACGGCGGCGTGATGGATGTGTTGTACCGAGCCGCCACACGGCAGGCGATTCAGGACGTGCGCAGCTGGACGTTGCACAACGCGGCAATCAACCGGCTGCTATGGACCCACGCCGGCTTGACTTTGGTCGGCTGGGCCGATGCGCAGCACCTGGCCGACGAATCAACGCTTATCGACGATGCCACCGTCGCACCGGGGGCCATGCCATGACAGCCATGACAAGCACGACAACGAACACGACCGAGGCGCAACCGGGGCAACCGGGGCAACCGGCCAGCACGCTGGACACGCCTGCGCTGGTGCTCGACCTGGACGCATTCGACCGCAACATCGAGCGCATGTCGGCCTTTGCGCGCCGCAGCGGCATGCGCTGGCGGCCGCATGCCAAAGCACACAAGAGCGCCTACATCGCGCGGCGGCTGACCGAGGCCGGTGCGGTTGGCGCCTGCGTGCAGAAGACGTCCGAGGCCGAGTGCCTTGCGCAACTCGGCGTCAGCAACATCTACCTGAGCAACGAGGTGACCGCGCCATCAAAGCTGGCGCGCGTGGCGGCGCTCGCGCATCGGCTGAATGCAGCGGGTGGACGCCTCGCAATCGCCGTCGATCATTCGATCGGCGTGCAGCGGTTGGCCGAGGCGCTGCATCGCGAAGCAGCATCTGCTGCTGTTGCCCACAGCGCGCAAGGCTTGATCGACGTGTTTGTCGAGATCGACGTCGGCCAGCATCGTTGCGGCGTTGCGCCCGGTCCCGCAGCGGTCGCGCTGGCGCGTGAGATCGCAGCGCAGCCTGGGCTGCGTTTCGCGGGCCTGCAGGCTTATCATGGCGGCGCGCAGCACATCCGAACGGTGGCCGATCGGCGCGCTGCGGTGCAGCAATCGGCCGCCCTCGTCCGGCACACGGTCGGCTTGCTGGAAGCCGCAGGCATCGAAGTGCCACTGATCACCGGGTGTGGCACCGGCAGCTTCGCGCTGGAAACCGAGACCGGTGTCTGGGGCGAGATGCAATGTGGCTCGTTCCTGTTCATGGACGCGGACTATGCAGCCAATGAGTCGGTTGCATCAGCCAGTACAGCCAGCGGGCCTGACGACCCAGCCATGCCGCGCTTCGAGCACGCGCTGTTCGTGCAAACCCAGGTGATGAGCGTGGCCGCCGACCATGCGGTGTGCGACGCAGGCCACAAGAGTCACGCGATCGATTCGGGCCTGCCGAAGGTGCATGGTGTGGGCGCTGGCCGCGGGCTGGTCTATGGCAACGGCGGGGACGAGCACGGGGTGCTGCGTGCGGATGTCGGTGCCAGTGGTGCGGTCCTGCCAGCGATCGACGATCTGCTCTGGCTGATCCCGGGCCACTGCGACCCGACGGTGAATCTGCACGACCGCATGATCGGTGTGCGCGGCGATTTGCAGCACGGCACCGTCGAGCGTGTAATCGAAGTCGATGCGCGCGGCGCTGTGGGTTGAATTGCTATATTTTTTGTAGCTGAAAACGATCGATTCACCTGCGCTGCAGGGCGTTCAGGCCAAAAATGCGCTGCCTGTTTGTGCAACGACGCGCGCAGACCGCTGATGGCAGAGCGTTCAGCTCTCCGCCGCACATCCCTCAAGCCGCAACGTCCAGTTGGTTTTGTTCCACGCCTGCGCTTCTTCGCGCAGCAGATGCGCCGATTGCGGCCAGGCTTCGGCCCAGCCGGGCGGGCAGGTGAGTGTGAAGCTGCGTGACGGGGTCACTTCACCATGCAACACCAGGCCTTTGTAGTCCGGCTCGCGCCGCGCGTGGCACAGCGACACCGCGAGCCGCAGACACAACAACTGCTGCACCAGCACCGCGTCGGACAATTCGACTTCGAGCTTTTTCAGCTTGCCGCGCTGGCCGAGTACCAGCAGGCCGAGCAGCCGCAGTTCGGGCAACGCAAAGCCCGGCACCTCGGCGTTCTGCAGGATGTAGGCGCCGTGCTTGTGGTGGTAGTTGTGCGAGATATGACAGCCGATCTCGTGCAACTGACCTGCCCACTTAAGCTTGCGCGACAGCCGTTCCAAGTGAGCCGCGGGCGACGCTTCCGCTTCAAGTCGTGCCACGTCGGTGGCCGGATCGAACGCTTGTGCAAAAAGAAACTGCGCAATTTTTGCAACCCGCTGGCCGTGCACCGCGTCGATGTCGAAGCGCGTGACCAGCCGATCGACCGAGCTGGAGCGCAGATCGGTCTCCTCCTGCTCGCGCTCGACCAAGTCGTACAGCACGCCGTGGCGCAGCGCCCCATCGGCGGCTTTGATCTGTTGGAGTTCCAGCAAATCGAATACGGCCGTCAGCACCGTAAGGCCGCCACCAATCACCGCGCGCCGGTCGTCCTTCATTCCGTCGATGCGCAACTTGTCGGCGCTGCCGGCTTTGAGCAGGCGCTCCTTCAACCACGCCAGTCCCTCGCGCGTCACGATGCCTTCCGCGTGCCCGGCTGCGGCCAGCACATCGCCGACGGCGGCGATGGTGCCCGACGAGCCGTACGCCACGTCCCACTGCTCAGGTCCGTACAGCGTCAGCGCCTCATCGAGCACCGCGCGCGCGGCTATCGCTGCTGCATCGAACGCTTTCGCGGTGAACTGACCGTCTGGAAAGTAGCGCATCGACCATGAGACGCTGCCCAGGCGGTAAGACTCCATCAACTGCGCATCGAAGCCGTGGCCGAGGATCATCTCGGTCGAGCGCCCGCCGATGTCGACAACCAGCCGGCGCTCTTTCGTAAGCGTGTCCGACTGCGGCAGCAGCCGCGCCACACCCTGATAGATCAAGCGCGCTTCCTCGCGGCCTGAGATCACGTCGATGTGGAAGCCGAGGATCTTCCTAGCTTGCGCCAGAAATTCATCGCGGTTCTTCGCCTCCCGCAGCGTCTGTGTGGCCACCGCGCGCACCTGCGACTTGCAAAACCCCGCCAGCCGTTCGCCAAAGCGTGCCAGGCAGTCCCAGCCGCGCTGCATTGCTTCCGGCGTGAGGTTGCGCGCGTCGTCCAGACCGTTGCCTTGGCGCACGGTTTCTTTCAAATACTCGGAGCGCTGGATCTGGCCATGATCGAGCCGGCCGATCTCGAGCCGAAAGCTGTTGGAGCCGAGATCGACGGCAGCGAGGCGGGTGCCGTTTTGCATGCTGTTTGGGGGAGGGGAGGGAATGGATGGCGTCGGTCGCTGAAATCGTGGTCGGCGGCCGTGACGCTGGAGCAGCGCAGCTAGCAAGTGCCGCCGGGCGGCCCTCGCCGCGAGTTTAGAGCTTCGCTCGCCATCCGCACATGGTCATGCATGTCGGCGTCGATGCCCCGCATTTCTATTGGTGACCGTGCTGTACTTCGAGCTGGTCAAAGGCGGGACACAATGGCTGCCGCGCGTCAATCGTCATCGAACTGTCATGTTCGCCACCTAAAGTCAACGCGAAGCACTCGCTCATTCACGCCAATTTTTCAGGAGCTCATCCAATGAATCCAATCACCGCCAAAGCGCGTCTCCTGATGTCGTCGGCTGCGCTGTTTGCCATCACGGGCACCGCCACCGCCGCTGAAAATGTGACCGGCGCCGGCGCCAGCTTTCCCGCGCCGCTCTATGCGAAATGGGCGTCCGAATACAACAAGGCAACCAGCGCGCGGGTCAACTACCAGTCTGTCGGGTCCAGTGCCGGTATCAAGCAGATCGATGCGAAGACGGTGGACTTTGGCGCATCCGACATGCCGCTGACCGATGAAGCCTTGCAGGAAAAAGGCCTGATGCAATTTCCGACCGTGATCGGCGGTGTGATCCCGGTCGTCCACATCGAAGGCGTCAAACCCGGCGAGCTGAAGCTCGACGGCCAAGTGCTCGGCGACATCTATCTCGGCAAGATCACCAAGTGGAATGATCCGGCGATCACCGCGCTCAACAGCGGTGTCAAGTTGCCAGATGCGACGATCTCGGCGGTGCGCCGAGCGGATGGTTCGGGCACCACCTTCCTGTTCACAAATTATCTGAGCAAAGCCAATCCGGACTGGAAGACCAAGGTCGGCGAAGGCACCGCGGTGAACTGGCCGACCGGCGCAGGCGGCAAAGGCAACGAAGGCGTGGCCACGTTCGTGAGCCGGCTGCCGAACTCGATCGGCTATGTCGAATACGCCTACGTCAAGCAAAACAAGATGACCTATGCGCAGATGAAGAACGCTTCCGGCAAGTTCGTTTCGCCGAACGACCAAGCGTTCAAGGCCGCCGCGGCTGGCGCCGATTGGTTCAGGACGTTCTACCAAGTGCTGACCAACGAGACGGGTGACGGTGCGTGGCCAATCACCGGCGCGACGTTCATCCTGATGCACACGAAACAGGAGAACCCCGAGAAAGCAGCCGCTGCGTTGCAGTTTTTCGACTGGGCCTACAAAAACGGCGACAAGTATGCCGATGATCTTGACTTCGTGCCGATGCCCGACTCGGTGAAGAGCTCGATCCACGAGGCCTGGAGCGCGATCAAGACCGCAGACGGCAAGGCCTTGCCGATGTCGGCAAAGTAACGCGCGATGCCGATCTTCGGTTGGCGCCGTGTGCGGCGCTAGCATCACGCGATGCGCAGCGCCCCGCTCTCCGTCGCCACGTCTGATTCCTCCACTTCAAGCACGGAGCAGCCCTTGTCCACTGTACTGACGCCTGGCGACGCGCGGGAGCTCGCGCTGGACCTGGGCCGAAACCGTGCAACCATGAGCCCACCGCCCGGCAAACGCCCGCGCACCGGTGCCAAGACCGACTGGCTGTTCGGGCTCGCTGCGAAGGGCGCCGCGATCCTGACGCTGGCGTTGCTGGTCGGCATCCTGCTGTCGCTGTTTCAGGGCGCCTGGCCCGCAATCTCGCAGTTCGGCCTAGGCTTTCTAACCAGCAGCACCTGGGACCCGGTGGCCGACGAATACGGCGGCCTGGTGATGATCTACGGCACGATTGCAACGTCGGTGATCGCGCTGATCATTGCGGTGCCGGTCAGCTTCGGCATTGCGCTGTTTTTGACCGAGATGTCGCCGGGCTGGTTGAAGCGGCCCCTGGGCACGGCGATCGAACTGCTGGCCGCGGTGCCGTCCATCGTCTACGGCATGTGGGGTCTGCTGGTGTTCGGGCCGATCCTGAGCAGTTGGGTGCAGCAGCCGCTGCAAAAACTGTTTGACGGCGTGCCATACCTGAGCGCATTGGTGTCGGGCCCGCCGGTGGGCATCGGCATCCTGTCGGCCGGCATCATCCTCGCGATCATGATCATCCCGTTCATCGCAGCCGTGATGCGCGACGTGTTTGAAGTGACACCGCCGCTGCTGAAGGAATCGGCCTATGGGTTGGGATCGACCACCTGGGAAGTTGTCTCCAAGGTGGTGCTGCCCTACACCAAGTCGGGCGTCGTCGGCGGCATCATGCTCGGACTGGGCCGCGCACTGGGTGAGACGATGGCCGTCACGTTTTTGATCGGCAACACGAACCAGCTCAATTCGTTGTCCTTGTTCGAACCCGCCAACAGCATCACCTCGGTGCTGGCCAACGAGTTCGCTGAAGCCGGCGCGGGCCTTCACCAGGCGGCGTTGATGTACCTTGGTCTGGTGCTGTTTTTCATCACGTTCGTGGTGCTTGCGTTGTCGAAATTGCTGCTCGCGCAGATGAAAAAGAGCGAAGGGGGCAAGTCATGAGCCAAAGCATGTGCCCGCCCGAGTTGACGACGGCGGAAGCGCAAGCGTTGCAGCGCACCCGCACTGCCAAGTACACCTCTCGCAAGCGCACCAACGTGGTCGCGCTGGCGTTTTCGCTGGCTGCGATGGCATTCGGCGTGTTCTGGCTGATCTGGATCTTGTGGGCCACGTTGAAGCTGGGTGTCGGCGGGATTGCGTTGCAGGTGTTCACGGAAAGCACGCCGCCGCCCAATGAAGCAGGCGGTCTTGCGAATGCCATGTTCGGCTCGCTTGTGATGGTGTTGCTGGCGACTTTTGTCGGCACGCCAATCGGCATCATGGCCGGTATCTATCTGGCTGAGTACGACCCGCAGGGCTGGCTTGCCTCGATCACCCGATTCGTCAACGATATCCTGCTGTCGGCACCTTCCATCGTGATCGGCCTGTTCGTCTATGCGGTGGTGGTGGCGTACTTCAAATCGTTCTCTGGGCTGGCCGGCGCGCTGGCGCTGGCGCTGATCGTGATTCCGGTCGTGGTCCGCACCACCGAGAACATGCTGCAACTGGTGCCGTCGGGCCTGCGCGAAGCGGCCTACGCACTGGGCGCGCCGAAGTGGAAAGTCATCCTCGACATCACACTCCGGGCTGCGCGTGCGGGTGTGGTCACCGGCGTGCTGCTGGCGGTGGCGCGCATCGCGGGCGAGACGGCGCCGCTGTTGTTCACCGCGCTGTCGAACCAGTTCTTCACGGCCGATGTGACGGAGCCGATGGCCAGCCTGCCGGTCACCATCTTCAAGTTCGCGATGAGTCCTTACCAGAACTGGCAGGAGCTGGCCTGGGCGGGCGTTTTCCTGATCACGCTGGCGGTGCTGGCCTTGAATGTCCTTGCTCGCGTGCTCACGCGCAGCAAATTTTGATCCTTTGACACCACAAGAAGCGAACGCACGCATGTCCGCCACCGCCACCCATCCCCAGACCACGCGGCCCATGATGCCGCCCTCTTATGCAAGTGCCGCAGCGGCTGCCGCATCGGCGCCCGCAAAAATCTCGGTGCGCAACCTGAACTTCTATTACGGCAAGTTCCACGCGCTGAAGAACATCAATCTGGAGATCCCGCAGCACAAAGTCACCGCGTTCATCGGGCCGTCCGGCTGTGGCAAGTCGACTTTGCTGCGCACGTTCAACCGCATGTTCGAGCTGTATCCAGAGCAGCGGGCCACGGGTGAGATTGAACTTGACGGTGAGAACTTGCTGACCTCCAAGCAGGACGTCGCATTGATCCGCGCCAAGGTTGGCATGGTGTTTCAGAAACCCACGCCGTTTCCGATGTCGATCTACGACAACATCGCGTTCGGCGTGCGCCTGTTCGAAAACCTGAGCGCAGCCGACATGGACGAACGGGTCGAATGGGCGCTGAACAAAGCCGCGCTCTGGACCGAAGCGAAAGACAAGTTGAAGCAAAGCGGCTCGAGCCTGTCTGGTGGCCAGCAACAACGGCTGTGCATTGCACGCGGTATCGCGATCAAGCCCGAAGTGCTGCTGCTGGACGAGCCGTGCTCGGCGCTCGATCCGATCTCCACCGCGAAAATCGAGGAGCTGATCACCGAGCTGAAAAGCGATTACACGGTGGTGATCGTTACGCACAACATGCAACAGGCCGCACGGGTCAGTGACTTCACCGCCTACATGTATCTGGGTGACCTGATCGAATTCGGCCCGACCGAGCAGCTGTTTTTCAAGCCCATCAGAAAAGAGACCGAGGACTACATTACCGGCCGGTTCGGCTGAGGAGACCTCCCATGGCAGACAAACATTTATCCACCCAGTTCGATAGCGACCTGAACAGCGTGTCGAGCCGCGTGCTCGAGCTCGGCGGCTTGGTTGAACTGCAGATGCGGCAGGCAATCTACGCGCTGTCCCAGTTCAGCACCGAAGTTGCCGACGAAGTGACCGAGACCGAGATTCGCGTGAATGCGATGGAGGTCGACATCGACCGAGAGCTGTCTTCGATCATTGCGCGTCGGCAGCCGACGGCGCGGGACCTGCGGCTGCTGATCGCCATCCTGAAGATCACTGCGAACCTCGAGCGCGTGGGCGACGAGGCCGCGAAGATTGCGCGCATGGTGCACTCGATCATTCAAAGTGGCGCCGCGCGTTCGTTGCCCACGTCGGACTTGAAAGTGGCCGGCGAACTCGCTTCTGCCCTGCTGCGCAAGGCACTCGATGCGTTCGCGCGCCTTGACACCACGGCGGCCGTAAGCATCTTGAAAGAGGATGACCTGATCGACAAGGAGTTCTCTGGCTTCGTGCGACTGCTCGTGACCTACATGATGGAGGACCCGCGCACCATCTCGCCGAGCCTGGACCTGCTGTTCCTGGCCAAGGCGATCGAGCGGATCGGCGACCATGCGAAGAACATCGCCGAGTCCATCATCTACATCGTGAAGGGCGCCGACGTGCGGCATAGGACGATGGATCACATCGAGTCCACCATCAGATGAAGGGCTTGAGCGCTCCCCCAGGCTTCGCTCGTTGCGCTCGGCTTTCGCCTACCCCCACCGAGGGGGGCGCCTGCGGCCTGGCCTCAGCCATTTCACAGCGCCTGCAGTATCGGGTCGGGCCTGTTTTGTCGGTCGTATCCGGCACTTGCGCTGTGGGCAGCTGACATGAGGTCTTTGCCCACCGTTCTGATCGTCGAAGACGAGCCATCGATCGCCGAGCTGATTGCGGTCAACTTGCGGCACAACGGCTTTGCACCGATCTGGGCGGCAGACGGTGTGGCGGCGCAGCGGGAGATGGATGCGGTGCTGCCCGATGCAATCCTGCTTGACTGGATGCTGCCGGGAGAGAACGGCCTGTCGTTGGCCAGGCGCTGGCGAGCAACGGAGCGCAGCAAGGCGGTGCCGATTATCATGCTGACGGCGCGCGGCGACGAGCCGGACCGCGTGGCGGGGCTCGATGCAGGTTGCGACGATTACCTCTCCAAGCCGTTTTCCACGCGTGAGCTGATCGCACGGCTGCGCGCGGTGCTGCGCCGGCGCGCACCCGAGCACGCGGGCGGCAGGGCGGAAGTCGGCGCGTTGCGATTGGATGCCGATACCCACCGGGTGAGCCATGCGGGCGAACCCATCAAGCTCGGGCCGACCGAGTTCAAGCTGCTGCATCACCTCATGCGCAATGCAGAGCGTGTGCACAGCCGAAGCCAACTGCTCGACCGGGTCTGGGGCGATCATGTGATGATCGAGGAGCGCACGGTCGACGTGCATGTGAAGCGCTTGCGTGAAGCGCTGGGCGCAGCTGGCGCAATGATTGAGACGGTTCGCGGTGCGGGCTATCGCCTGACCGCCCGCACCGAGCCGACCCGCGCGACTGCACCTTAGGGTCTGCCAATACGACAAGCGCGCACCCGCTTGTGATGGTGACATCCCAGGCAGTTTCTGCGCCGCGCGTGGAGGCGGCCACAGCGCTGCAGCATCCAGGCGGCACATAGAATCGCCGAGGCCGACTCCGGTCCCCACCCATGCCTGCCAACACGCCTTCCGCCAGTCCGCATATGCCCCCCAAGCCGCCGGTGCTTGACCGGGCGGTTCCCTGGCTTGTGGTTGCCAACACCAAGTCCGGCCACAACGATCCAGCGCAGACGCGTGCCACGGTCGAAGCCGCGTTGAGCGCCGATGGTCGCGGCTGCGAATACCTGGCCGCTGAGCCGCAGCAGCTGGCCAGGGTGGCCGTCGAAGCAGCCGGGCGCGCGCGCGCCCAGAACGCCGCGTTGATTGGCGTCGGCGGCGACGGCACCATCAACACGGTTGCACAAGCCGCGCATCAGGCCGGTTGCGCGATGGGCTTCGTGCCGCAGGGCACGTTCAACTATTTCGGCCGCATGCACCGCATCCCGCTTGATGCCGAAGAAGCGATGGCATTGCTGCTGCAGTCGGTCCCGCAGCCGGTGCAAGTCGGCTATGCCAACGATCAGCTGTTTTTGGTGAATGCAAGTGTCGGCCTGTATCCGGAGATGTTCGAGGACCGTGAGGCCTGGAAGCGGCGGTTCGGGCGACACCGGCTGGTGGCGATCCTGTCGAGCATCGGCACCATCTTGAGCAAGCACCGCCGGCTTAAATTGCGCATCGAACTCGACGATCGGATGCGCGACGTGTCAACGCCGACGCTGTTCATCGGCAACAACCGGCTGCAGCTCGAACGCGTTGGGTTGCCGCAGCCGGCCGAAGCCGTGGAGCACCACCGGCTGGCCGCCGTGATGGCGCGCGAGACATCCACAAGGTCGCTTTTGTGGCTGCTGCTGCGCGGTGCGATGGGCACGCTCGGCGACATGGAGACGGTGGAGAGCTTCAGCTTTCAGCGCATGCGCGTCGAGCAACGTCGCCGGCTGCGCCAGAAAGGCCAAAAGCGCCAGATCAAGCTCGCCTACGACGGCGAGGTGCGGTTGGTCGATCAGCCGATCGAGTTCCGCGTGGCTGAGCACCCGCTCTACCTGATCAAGCCCACCGACGACATGGCTGCACCGCCGGTCGCCTGACGCCAGGCGCACACCTACGATGCCGTTGCTTCTGCAAATCTCCGATACCCATTTCGGCACCGAGCAGCCGCCAGTGGTGGACGCACTGGTGGCGTTGGCTGTGCAACAGCAGCCTGAGCTGGTGGTGCTGTCCGGCGACGTTACGCAGCGCGCGCGGCCGGCGCAATTCCAGGCGGCCAAGGCGGCGCTGGATCGACTGGGTGTGCCGGTGCTGGCGATTCCCGGCAACCACGACATTCCGCTCTACGACCTGTTCACACGGCTGGTCCGGCCCTATGCGCACTTTCGTGCGGTGTTCGGCGACATGCTGGAACCGGTGCATGCATCCCCCGATTTTCTGGTGATTGGTGTCAAGACCACGCGCCGCTGGCGGCACAAAGACGGCGAGGTCTCGACGGAGCAGATCGACCGCGTCGCAGCGCGGCTGCAGCAGGCGGTGCCCGAACAACTGCGCATTGTGGTGGTGCATCAGCCAATGGCGGTGCAGCAAGCGAAAGACGCCCATGACCGGCTGCACAACTGTGACCGAGCGCTCGAGGCGTGGGCCAAGGCCGGCTGCGACCTCGTGTTGGGCGGGCATATCCATCTGCCGTACGTGATCGAGCTGCCTGGTCTTGCACGTCCGATCTGGGCGGTACAGGCTGGTACGGCGTTGTCGTCGCGCGTGCGCGGCGGCATCCCGAATTCGGTGAACCTGCTGCGCTGGGGCGCTTCGGCCCATCGCAAGAACCATTGCATGATCGAGCGCTGGGATTACTCAGGGAACGCCAAAGCGTTCGCGCGAATCAGCAGCACCGATGTGAACCCGGGCGCATCGAGCCGGTGAGGTGAAGCAGAAGTGCAGTCGTCCGTTGCTGGACGTTGGTCTTTGGTCGCTGATGTGCGTCCAGGGTTGAACGCGGTTCTCACCGTCCTTGCCGAACCTCGAAAATGGGCACTCGCATTTTCCTGTTTTTGACTTGTCTGTTGGCCGGCACGCTGTCCGGCTGGCTGCTGTCGGCCTTCGGAGCCAGCGGGTGGTCGGGTGCGACGGCAGGCCTGCTGACTGGCATCGTACTGTGGTTCGCCCTAGACTTTGTGCGCGCGCGCCGCGTGTTGCGCTGGTTGCGCACCGGCGCACCGGCGCCGGCGCCGCGGATGCACGGCGCTTGGGGAGAGATGGCCGACCGCACCGCGCGGCTGCTGCGCCAACGGGACCGGCAGCTGCGAGCAAGTGAACAGCGGCTGCAGGACTTTCTCTCCGCAATTCAGGCGTCGCCGAACGGCGTGGTGTTGCTTGACGCCGATAACCGGATCGAGTGGTGCAGCGAGTCGGCGGCAAATCAGCTCGACATTGATGCCACGCGAGACCTCGCCGCGCACATCACGAACCTGGTGCGCGCGCCGGCTTTCGTGCAGTATCTGGCTGGGCAAGACTACCGGCGCGACGTCGGAATCGACAGCCGCCGCCGCGCTGCGCCGCGTGCCAGCCGGCTCTCGCTCCAGGTGCATCCGTACGGCGACGGCCGCAAGCTTCTGTTGGCACGTGACATCACCGCGCTGGAGCAGGCGGATGCCATGCGGCGTGACTTCGTTGCCAACGTATCACACGAAATTCGCACACCGCTGACCGTTGTCGCCGGTTTTGTGGAAACCCTGCAAACCGTGGCGCTTGCGCCTGAAGAGCAGGCCCGCTACCTGAAGCTGATGGCGCAGCAGACCGACCGCATGCAGGCGCTCGTGAACGATCTGCTGGCGCTATCCCGGTTGGAGGGCAGCCCACCGCCGAGCGCAGGCCACTGGCTTGATGTGGCCGCCCTGATGCGCGAAGTTGAACAGGAGTCGCATGCGCTGGCGCAGCTGCTGGCTGGCGAGAACGGCACGCCGCATGCGATTCGACTCGACCCCGGCGATGGCTGGCAGGTGGCGGGGTCCGAGGCCGAATTGCGCAGTGCCCTGGTCAACTTGGTGAACAACGCAGTGCGCTACACGGCGCCGGGCAATGCGGCGATCGAGTTGCGTTTTGCACCCATGTCCGGCGGCGGCTACGAGTGGTCGGTTAGGGATTACGGCGCAGGCATTGCACCCGAGCATTTGCCGAGGCTGTCCGAGCGGTTCTACCGAATCGACCGCAGTCGATCGCGCGAAACCGGCGGCACCGGCCTGGGTCTGGCGATTGCAAAGCACGTCGCGCAGCGGCACGGTGGCGAATTGCGCATCGACAGCGCGCTGGGCCGGGGCTCGCGCTTTGCGCTGGTGCTGCCGGCCGCGCGGGTGCGCGTCGGGCCCGGAGGAGGTGACGAACGCACCACAGCGGCTCCAATTGCCGCGCCAGCGGCCAGTTGGTGACTCATCAAAGCAAAGGGTTGCGTCGTCGATGCAAGCGATCGACGACGTCCGAATTTCCCGCCACGCGTGCGCATGGGCCGCACCGCGTTTGATGGCCAATGCGCGCTGCACCCGGTTGAAGACGGGCGTTTGCGCCGGCCAGCATCCATTCAGCGGAGTCGGGTTGCCGCGCCATTCACGGGCGTTGTGCTTCGACGTCGACCTCGGTTCGCATGCGGTCTGGTTGAATCGACGCCAAACCGTCGGATTCATCGGCTGAGATGGTCACACGTACGATTGATCGCGGCTGGCCGCCTTGCCACGGCTGGCCGCGGTGCATGGTGGCGCGGTTGTCCCACATCACGACATCGCCCGGTTGCCATGCATGCAGGTAGCAACAGGCAGGCTGGGTCGCAAGATCCATCAGTTCCGCGATCAGTTGCCTTGCGTCGACATCGTCCATGCCTGCAATGCCGCCAGCGTGTGCCGCGAGGTACAGCGCGCGGTGGCCGTTGACCGGGTTGCGCCACGTCATGCGCCATCGCTGTGGGGGCAGTGCAGTGCGCTCCTCAACGCTCATCATCACGGGGTCGATTTGGTCGCGCGACGTTGCATAGCTGTGGATCACTTCGAGGTCTTTGACGGCGGCCTGGCGCTCCGGTGACAGCGCGCGCCACGCGGCGCGCATCGACACAAATTCGGTGCCGCCGCCCTGCGACGGGATCACGCGTGCCGACAACACCGAGGCCAGTGCTGGCAGCGCCTTGAACGAACTGTCGGTATGCCAAAGCTGGTTGGCCCGTGCGATCAGCATGGCGCGATCGCTGGGTGCAACGACTTGGCCGTCGGGGCCGACATTGTTCATGCGCACGTAGACCGTGCCCGCGCCGCCGGAGCCGACCTTGGTCCGCTCGAGCGCGCCGAAGCCGCGTGCAAACGTGGCCTGAATGTCGTCCGAGATATCCTGGTCCCGCCAGACCAGTACGGAATGCTGCTCGAATGCCGCACGCACCTGGCGATGCAGATCGATCGAGCACACCGTGTCGAGCAGGCTGGCACCGCAAACTTCGGCACCGAAATCCTCGTGCAGCGGGATCAGTTGCATGCGCTGGTCTCCAGTGGTGCTGTAGCCGATCCACAAACCCCGCCCGGGTGCATCAGATGATGCGCTGCGCCCGGTACGCTGCGATCTGCTCTGCACTGCGTCCGAGCACCTCACGCAGCACGTCGTCGGTGGCGCTGCCAAGGGCCGGCGGCGCGTTGCGGTAGACCGGCGGCGTACCGCACAGCCGCAACGGGCTGGCGATGGTGGCGACATGGCTGCCGTCCGGCCTGGGCATGTCCACACGCAGCTTGCGAAATTTGACCTGCGGGTCTTCGAACACCTGCCGGTAATCGTTGATCGGGCCGCAGGGCACGCCCCGCGCCTCCAGCCGCTGGGTCCAGTCGGCGACGCTGCGTGTGAGCATCGTGCGCGCCAGTTCTGGCACCAGTTCGTTGCGGCCGGTGATGCGGCCGGTCACTTTCGTCCAGCGGGGATCGGTGGCCAGATCGGGACGTTCGATCGCAGCGCAGTACTGTTGCCACTGGCCATCGTTGCCGACCGCCACCACGATCTCGCCGTCTTCGACCACAAAGGTCTGGTACGGCACCAGGCTCGCATGCGCATTGCCATATCGGCCCGGCGCCTTACCGGTTGCAAAAAAGCCTGTGACCTGATTGCCGCCAAGCGCCACGATGGAGTCCAGCAGCGCCATGTCGATGTACTGCCCGGCGCCCGTTTCATTGCGGCTGTTGAGCGCAGCCAGGATCGCCACGGTGGCGTACATGCCGGTCATCATGTCGGCGATCGCGATACCGGCTTTTTGCGGCCCACCGCCGGGCAATGCGTCGGCTTCCCCGGTGATGCTCATCAGGCCGCCCATCGCCTGGAACACGAAGTCGTAACCCGGCTTGTGTGCGCTGGGTCCACTTTGTCCATAACCCGTGACTGAGCAGTAAACGAGGCGGGGATTGGCGGCCTTCAAGCTGTCGTAGTCGAGACCGTAACGCTTCAGATCGCCGACTTTGTAATTCTCGATCAGCACGTCGCTTTGCTCGGCCAGTTCGCGGATCAGTTGTTGGCCGTCGGGGCGCGAGATGTCGATGGTGATTGACTTCTTGCCACGGTTGGCGGCGGCGAAATAGGTCGAGTCGCGCGTCTCGTGGCCGGCCGCATCGAGCATCCAGGGCGGTCCCCAACCCCGTGTGTCGTCGCCGACGACGGGCCGCTCGACCTTGACGACTTCGGCTCCAAGGTCTGCCAGGTTCTGGCCGCACCAGGGGCCGGCCAGCACCCGGGAGAGGTCGAGCACGCGAAGATGAGAGAGGGCGCCGGCCGAGGTCGCAGGCGTTGCAGCTGAATCGGTAGAGGACAAGGCAGTGTGCTTTCGGTTTGGCTGATTCTGGTGTGGGCTGGCAAAACGGTTCGCGCGTGGGGTCCGCGCTATTCGCAGTCGATGACTTCGACTTCGTTTTCGTAAACGTCCACGCGCTTGTCGTAGAGCGGAATGGTGGTGCCTTGCACCCGGTTCGTGACGAGCTTGGACAGGTCCACGTCGGCGATCACGATCTGCTCCATGTTCGGCTCGCCTTCGGCCGCGATGCCGTCGCGCGCGAACGGAAAGTCAGACGGCGTGATGATTGCAGCCTGCCCGTAGTGCAGGCCGAGGCCCTCGACCGCGAGGTTGCCGACGGTGCCCGTGACGGCCACGTACACCTGGTTTTCAATGGCGCGTGCATGGCAGCAATAGCGCACGCGCCAGAAGCCCTGGCGGTCGTCGGTGCAGGACGGCACAAAGATGATGTCGGCGCCTTTCTCACACACCTTGCGCGCGAGTTCGGGGAACTCGATGTCATAGCAGATCAGGATTGCGATGCGGCCGTGCGCGGTATCGAACACGCGCAGGTGCTGGCCGGCATCGCCTTTCCATTTTTCCTTTTCCCAGCGCGTCAGGTGGATCTTGTCCTGCATCTGCACATTGCCTTCAGGCGTGAACAGATAGGCGGTGTTTAGCAGCTGGTCTTCGAACATGGTCGGGTGGCTGCCGGCGATGATGTAGACGCCCCATTCGCCGGCCAGCTCCTTGAACAGTTCGACATAGCGTTCGGTGTATTCGTTCATGTTGCGCACCGCCCGTCGTAGATTCGTGGTGTCCATGAACGACAGCAGTTGCGTCGTGAAGATCTCCGGAAACATCACGAATTGCGGCTTGTAGTCGCCAGCCGCCTTCATCACGAAGCGGACCTGATTTTCAAACCCTTCCCAGTCCTTGATCGAGCGCAGCAGGTACTGCACCGCCGCGATGCGCACGGTGCCGGCAACCGGCTTGTGGGCGGGATCGCGCTTGAGGTCTTTCAAGGTCATGGGGTGATTGCCTTTGTGAGCAAGGAAGGGGGTTGGTGGAATCAGGCCGCCTGCAGCAGCGGCTGGTTTTGCTGTTGCAGCACGGTCGGCTTCGTTGGGTCGTATTCGGCGTTCAGCCAGACGATCAACGATGCGTTGCCGCAGGATTCATCATCTTCCGGAATGTAGTTCTTCATGATGCCGCAAAAACGGAAGCCTTCACGCAGCTGAAAGCCCAGCACCGGGTCGAACAGGTCGCCCCAGAGCACCTTCTTTGCGTACAGCTCCACTGACATGGCCGCAGCCACCGTGCCGTAGCCGGGCAGCCGGCCACACGCGATGATGCGTTTCAGGTTCAACTGCCGGCACAGGCGCCGCCGCCCTTCATAGAGCGCGTGGCCGACCCGCTTGCCGCGTAGCCGCGGGTCCACGAACACTTCCGCGCCGTACAACGTCAACCCGTCAGGGTTGTGCGTCTCGAAGGTTCCGGCTGCCGTGATCTCGCTCCAGCTGTGCTCATCGGACCATTCGTCCCAGGCGATCACGAGCGCGCTGGCGCAGCCGACGATGCGACCATTGAGCACGGCGGTCATCTGGCCCGGCGCGAAGCGCTCGATCTGGTGCAGCACCGAGTCGCGCTTCCAGGCCGGAATATCAGGGTAGACGTGTGCTTGCAGCGCCAGCAGCGGCTTCACGTCATCGGGGCTGGTCGGGCGAACCACCAGTTGCGTCATCGTTTCTCCATTGGTGCAGCGCGGTCCGCCGAGCTGATTGCCCGGCGCCGATACAAAAGCACTTCTTCGTTGTTGTCGCCGGGGCGGCGAAATCGGGCGTGTAAATTCCAGGTAGTCGGGTCAATGGTGCCAGCAACGAACTTGCGCAATGCGTCGGCGTCGACCAGCAACCACGGGCAGCTTGCAAAGCCTCCAGTAGGCTGCAGTTCCAGCTTGCCATGAAAGCGGAACGCGGCGACTTGTGCGCGCGTCAGACCAGCGACTTCGACGCAGGACGGTTGCTGCACGACTTTGGCAACGCGCTGCACCAGTGCGCCGTAGCTGCGCGCGTAGTCGAACAGTGGCAACCAGAGCGTGGTCAGCAATAGCCAGCACAGCACCGCACCACCGGCAGGCAGCACCAGACTTTTCCAGATCGCTGCGCGATGTCGACCCACCCGCCACCGCACCAGCCAGCCCCAGGTCAATGTGGCGCTCAGGGCCAATGCGAACAGCCACGGATCAAACTCGGCCACGAAGCCGGGCACCTGGCGCGCCACGTTGGCCGCTGGTCGGCTCGGCACACCGGTCTGCATCGCCACCCACAGAAACCAGATGACCGCGGCGCAGCCGGTGAAAAACAGCAGGGTGAACCAGTCGATCAAAGCGGCCATGCTGCGCCGCAGCGTCGGCAGTGCAAATGCTGCCAGTGCAGCAAGCGCCGGCAGCGCAAGCAACAGCGCCCGATCCGATCCGCCTGCCCCCGCCGCAACGCCCATCGGTAGTGCGACGAACCACAGCGGCAGCGCCAGATGCCAGCTCGGCTGGCCACCCAGCAGCTGACCGCGCCAGCGCCACAGCGTCCACAGAGCAAGCGGCCAAGCCGGCCAAGTGAACCACAACAGCAACCGGCTCAGCGCGCCCCATTCGAAGCCTGCAGCGGTCGGCAGCACGATACGCCAGCGCCACAAGGCAAGCGTACTAACCCCTGCGATAACGGCGCACGTCAGCAGCGCCAGCCCGATGGCCAGCCAGCGACTTCTGCGGCCAACCCCGTCAGCCGCTGCAGCAGGGTCGAGACCCTCGCGCTGCAACAGCAGCAGCGCGACGTTGCCGGTGCCGAGCAGCGCCGCCACCACAGGCGCGCCTGATAGCGCAAGCGAGAACAAGGCGGTGGCACCGACCACGGCTGGCCATACGGTACGGTAACGCAGTGCCGCGCAGGCATAAAAAAACCCGGCGACGCAACTCAGCTGAGCCAGCGCCGGCGTCACCTCATGCGAGAGCTGCGCGAGCCCCAGTGTGGCCAGCAGCGCGAGCAATCCGCCGTCTGCCATCGCACGCGCATAGTCGGCTGGCTGCGCCTCGCCACCGAATGCGAACGCCACTGGTTGCGCCAGGGGACTGCGCGCCAGGTAGTACACCGCATACCAGGTCGAGGCCAGCGTGGAAGCCAACATCAGCATGAACGGGATGCGCGCGGCCAGTTCCGGCGCAAGCCAAGGAGAGAACGCTTTGATCGCAAACGCACCCAGCCAGTAGGGGAGCAACGCATCAACCTCGGGTGGCAACCCGAGCAGGCTTGGCGCGAACCAATGGCTGTCTGCCCCTGTGCCGCTGTGCATGCCGGCAAGTTCGGCCATGTAGCCGAATGCGGCGATATCGGCGTTTTTCCATGGCTCGCGTCCAAGGAAACCAGCCAGCACATAAATCGCGCAAAGCAGCATCAGCACCCGCCGCGGCAGGCGACGTACTGCGCCTTGTGCGACGATAGCGGGCGTCGATGAGGTGTTCACAAAGCGTCAGCGAGCGGCGTGGAAAACGACTTGAAGACTGCAGTTGGACCAGACATAGCCGACCACCATGTCCGAGCGCCCGGTCGAAGTCTTGGCCTCGCAATCCAAGTCGGCAAGCGCCAATGAAAAAGGGCAACCCCTCATGGTGGGTTGCCCTTTGTCCGCCACGGCTGGCCGACCGGCCGGCCCAGCCTTACTTGGCAGCGGGTTTGGTAAACCGGTTGCGGAATTTCTCGACCCGGCCGCCCATCGTATCAACCGATTTTTGCGTGCCGGTATAAAACGGATGCGACTCGCTCGACGTATCGAGTTTGTACAGCGGCAATTCGCGGCCGTCTTCCGTTTTGCCCATCTCGCGCGTGTTCACGCAGGAACGCGTCACGAATTTGAAGCCGTTCGACAAGTCGACGAACAGGACTTCGCGGTAATTGGGGTGAATGCCTTCTCTCATGATCTGCTCTAACCTTGTTCAATAGCGGCAGCCGCGTTTCGGCCCGTGTGCAAAGAGCTCGCACGTTTTCAAGCGTATCCGGAACGTACTTTTCGCGAATCCTCTGATTATCACACGGCCGCTTCGACTTCTTTCTTGCGTAACCGAAGTGACAGATTCGGCGTCATCATGCCGACGCTCCAGCCAAACGGCCGGGCCAGCAACGCCATCGCTGCCAATGATGTGATATGCCAATGGCCGGATCCCATCGCCTTGCGCGCCAGCAAGTAGGCCCGGGCATAGTCATGCCAGTCGAGATCTTCAAAGTCTGACCCGAAACCGCGCCGCAGCGCGCCGGGCCAGACACCGCGTTGCGGCGGCCCCGGCGAATGCAGCATCGAGTTGAACAAGCCCGGTAGATAGTTCACAAGCCACCGCCGCGAATGCACTTCACGTGGCGAAAACCGGTTGCTTGTGCCCAGCACGAGCAGTAGGCCGCCGGGCTTCAATACACGGGCGAGAGCCGATTGCACCCAGCGCAACTGCGCAGCGTCCACGTACTCGAGCACGCTGTTGCAGATCACTGCGTCGAAGTATGCGTCGGCAAATGGCAGCGCTGCGGAGTCGCTGACGTGCGCGAAGCGAATCGGGTGCGCGACTTCGTATTGCGCTGCATTCAACGTCGCGATCTCGACTGCAGACTCGTCGATGTCGACGGCATCGACCAACGCACCCAGATGAGCCAGCACGATCGCAGTGGCGCCGAAGTTGCAGCCGAACTCGAGCACGCGTTTGGATTTGAGAACAACGCCTGACTGCTCAAACACATGGCGCGCATGGCACCACTCATAGGCGACATACCCCTGGATCCAGCGGTCTCCCGGATCAAACCCGCGCTGGGTCACGCCGTCTTCGAACGCGCGTCGACAAATCAGACGGGGAAACGGTGCGCAAGGTTCGACCGAATTCATCGTGCCCATTTATAGGGCAGTAAATCCCGCATGCAGCCAAAAATTTTACAATCGGAAATTGAAGACCGATTGGTAGATCATGCTGCGTCGGCCTTCGCTGATGATCGTTCGCCGGCTCGCACTGCACGGGAACGAATCGGTTGAATACTTCGGTCAGCCCCCGCGCCGCATCATGTCGAAGAACTCGACGTTGGACTTGGTGGCCTTCATGGTCTTGAGCACCATTTCCATCGCCTCGATCTCGTCCATGTTGTAAATGAACTGCCGGATGATGCGGGTTTTTTGCAGGATCTCAGGCGCGAGCAGCAATTCCTCGCGCCGGGTGCCACTGCGGTTCAGCTGGATCGACGGAAACACGCGCTTCTCGTAGAGGCGCCGATCCAGGTGAATCTCGCAATTGCCAGTGCCTTTGAACTCCTCGAAAATCACTTCGTCCATCCGGCTGCCGGTATCGATCAGCGCAGTGCCGATGATGGTGAGCGATCCGCCTTCTTCCACATTGCGCGCGGCGCCCAGGAAGCGCTTCGGTCGCTGCAGGGCGTTGGAGTCGACGCCGCCGGTCAGCACCTTGCCCGACGATGGCACCACGTTGTTGTAAGCCCGAGCAAGCCGCGTGATCGAGTCGAGCAGGATCACCACGTCCTTCTTCAATTCAACCAGCCGCTTGGCGCGTTCGATCACCATCTCGGCTACGTGCACGTGGCGCGCTGCAGGCTCGTCGAACGTCGATGCGATGACTTCGCCCTTGACGGAGCGTTGCATCTCGGTGACCTCCTCGGGCCGCTCATCCACCAGCAGCACCATCAGGTAGCTCTCTGGGTAGTTGGCTGCGATCGCATGCGCGATGTGCTGCATCATCACGGTCTTGCCGCTCTTCGGGGGTGCCACCAGCAGCGCGCGCTGGCCCTTGCCGATCGGCGCGATGATATCGATCACTCGGCCAGTGATGTTCTCTTCGCCCTTGATGTCGCGCTCGAGCTTCATCTGCTCCTTCGGGAACAGCGGCGTCAAGTTCTCGAACATCACCTTGTGCTTGTTCTGCTCGGGCGGACCACCGTTGACCTTGTCGAGCTTGTTCAGCGCGAAGTAACGCTCACCATCTTTCGGTGTACGCACCTCGCCCTCGATCATGTCGCCGGTGTGCAGGTTGAAACGCCGCACCTGGCTCGGGCTGATGTAGATGTCGTCGGTGCTGGCCGTGAAGCTCGTGTCCTGGCTGCGCAGAAAGCCGAAGCCATCTGGCAAGATCTCGAGCACCCCGTCGGCGAACACTTGCTCACCGGCCCGTGCGCGCTTTTTAATGATCGCAAACATCAGCTCCTGCTTGCGCATCCGGCCGGTGTTTTCAATCTCAAGCTCGTCGGCCTGCTTGAGCACTTCCGACACGTGCAGTGCCTTGAGTTCGTTGAGGTGCATTGAATGACGCCAAACCAGTTGGCGTTCAGAAAAGAGACAAGAAAAGGCGGGGGGTCTACGAGCCGTAAGGCGGCCGTGTGAGCCAGACTTCGAGGTTTTGCAACCTGCGGCTGAGAGCGGCGTCGCGTCCATGTGTGCGTGGCACGGACGCGAGCGGCGTGGGACAGATTATGGCAGGAAACGCGGGTGCGCTTCAATCGCCGCTAAAGGGAGAAACCCGCACTTGGTTTTTCAACTTGCCAGGCACGGCGTCGACCAACGTCGCCTGCGCACTGCCGATCATCAGGCCAGATGCTGCTCGATGAACGCATTGAGTTGCGACTTGCTCATCGCGCCAACCTTCGTCGCGGCCAGCTCCCCGTTCTTGAACAGCATCAATGTGGGAATGCCGCGAATGCCGAACTTCGCCGGGATGTCGCGATTCTCATCGACGTTCATCTTCGCGATCTGCAGCTTGTCTTTGTGCGACTGCGCGACTTCATCGAGGATTGGCGCGATCATTTTGCACGGGCCACACCATTCAGCCCAGTAGTCGACCAGCACCAACTTGTCGCTTTGCAGCACATCGGCGTCGAACGTTGCGTCGGTGGTGTGTTTGATCAAGTCGCTGGCCATGGCGTGGTCTTTCTGGAGGAAAAGGGGGAAAAACGACTCGTCGTCGCAACAGGATAGAGTTGGTAAATTGTGACAGAAACGACCTTTGCAAGCGATGCGCAGCGCACCCCAGCTGTGTCGGCCCAGCACGCTGCGGCAGCCGATGCGGCGGTCTGGCTCGACCCGGCGGACGGCCTGATTGCACGCATCGATGCACTGCGTTTGCGGCTGGATGCACACCCGGCGCGCTGCCTCGTGCTGCTGCCCTATGCGCAACTGGTGCCGCTTGCGCAGGCGATGTGGGCGCGCGCATGTCAGTCCAGCCCACAGCGATCGGCCTTCATGCCGCGGTTTCTGACGGCGTTGCACTGGGCTCAATCGATGCCACCAGCCGAGCACAACTCACCTGAGTCCATCCGATTCGATGCGGCGCGTGACGGCCTGGCCGCGCGGGCGCTGCTGGACGGTGCCGGGCTCGGCGCGCAGGCGCCAGCGCTTGCATTCCGGCTGGTCAGGACGGCACATGAGATTGCGCGGCGGGTCGCTGCGTTGCCGCTGGCTGAGCGCGCCAGTTGGGGTGAGGAGGCGCGCCTGGCCGTCGGTCTGGGGCTCGAAGGCGGCGCGCTCGCACTGGAAGCCGCACTCGCGCGGATTGCACTCGAATGGGCGCTTGCGTCCGACTACGTGACGGATCGGCTCTGGTACGCGGTCGACGGCGCGCAGGCGCCGGATGCGCTGATCGTGCTCGAAGGCCCGAGCCCGGAGCCGCTGGCGCGCGCACTTGTGCAACACCTGGGTGCGCGTGCGGCCCTGCTGTCGCTGCCCGAGACACCGCCTGCTGCGTCGGTGCCGACGGCTCATGCGTTGCGATTTTCCGTGCACAAGACGCTCGACACCGAAGACGAGGCCGAGTGCAGCGCCGCTTGTGTGCTGCAGCATCTGCATGCGGGCCGCACGCCGGTTGCACTGGCCGCGACCGACCGGCTGCTGACCCGCCGCGTGCGGGCGCTGCTCGAGTCACGCAGTGTCACCATGCACGATGAGACCGGCTGGGCGCTGTCGACCAGCCGCGCCGCTGCCCAGGTGATGGGCGTGTTGCGCGCTGCAGGCACCACAGCCACCACCGACGTGGTGCTCGACTGGTTGAAAAACGCACCCGCCTTCGCGAGCAGCGACGTCGCACCGTTGGAGCGCGCGTTGCGCCGAGCCGGTGCCGCCCAGTGGCAGAGCTGGTGCGCAATGGCCCCGCGCGGCGCCGACGGCCCGGCCGCGTTGACCGAACGCGCCGAGCGCCTGCGAGGCACGCTGACCCAGCCGCGCCCACTTGGTGGCTGGCTTGCCGCATTGCGCGCCGCGCTGCTCGAATGCGGCCAGTGGGATGCCCTGGACGCCGACCCGGCGGGTCGCCAGGTGCTGACCACATTGCAGCTTGACGAGCCCGATGTGCAGGCCGCCTGTGCGTTGCGCCTGAGCGGCACCAGCTGGGCGCAGCAGCGGCTCGCGCTGGGTGAGTTTCGGCGTTGGGTGGCTGACGGGCTCGAACACGCGCGCTTCGTGCCGGAAGCGCCTGACGCCGCGCGGGTCGTAATCTTGCCGCTGGCCCAGCTGTTTGCTCGACCGTTCGCAGCCTTGGTCCTCCCTGGCTGCGACGAGCGACATCTGAACGCCGCGCCGGAGCCCGACACCGCATTCGGAACCGCGCAGCGCGAAGCTTTGGGCCTCGTCACGCGCGAACAACTTGCGCAGGCGCAGGCCGCCGCCTGGCAGCACGCGATGGCCGCCGCGCCAGTGGCCGATTTGCTCTGGCGCGCCAGCGATGGCGGCGGTGAGCCGCTGGTGCCGAGTCCGCTGCTGCAGCGGTGGCTGCTGGCCGACTCCACGCAGGGACCGGCAGCAGCAGCCGACCCACGCACACCGCGCACGATGGCCACCGCGCCGGTGCGTCCAAGCCGCGCCCGGGCGCCCACGCTGGTGCTTGAGAAAATCTCTGCCAGCGCCTATGAGTCTCTGCGCCAATGCCCTTATCAGTTCTTCGCGCTGCGCCAACTCGGCCTGGGCGAGGCCGACGAAATTGAAGTCGAAGTGGGCAAGCGCGACTTCGGCAACTGGCTGCATCACCTGCTGAAGCTGTTTCATGAGGCGATGCAGGCCGCACCGGTTGCCGCAGGCAAAGCAAGACTTGCCGCGATCGATGCAGCAGCCCAGCGTGCGTCGATTGAGCTTGGCCTGGCCGAGCACGAATTCCTCCCGTTCGCCGCATCGTGGCCGCAGTTGCGCGATGGCTACCTCGCATGGCTTGCACGCGAAGAGCACGCTGGCACCCGCTTCGAAGCGGCTGAGTTGGCCTGCGAACAGCGTTACGGTGACATCGTTCTGTCCGGCCGGATCGACCGGCTGGACCGCCTCGCCGACGGCCGCGCGCTGCTGATTGATTACAAGACCGAAGCGCCGGAGCGCACCCGCAAGCGCATCAAGCAGTCGGGCGAGGACACGCAGCTCGCGTTCTACGGCGCGCTGCTGGCCGACGACACGGTGGCTGCGCTGTATTTGAACGTGGGTGAGAAGGGCACCGTGCCGCACGAGCAGCAGGACATGGTCGAACTGCGCGATGCGTTGGTGGCTGGCCTCACGCACGATCTGCAGCGCATCGCTGCCGGTGCCGAGATGCCGCCGATGGGCGCCGGCAGCGCGTGCGACTGGTGCGCGGCGCGTGGACTTTGCCGGCGGGATTCCTGGTGACTCCCCCAGCCTTCGCGTCGCTCTCGGCTAATCCCTCGCCGGGGGCGGTGCCTGCGGCCGGGCCGAGCCCGTCCGTGGCCCCCGCTGGAATGAACTCGGGGCTTCCACAGATCGCCAGTTGCTCAGTGCAGCAGCGACCGCTCAAACTTGCATGACGGCTTCCGGAATCCAACCGATCGAACCTGCGTTCCAGTGCAACGGCGAGACAGTCCCGATGGCGCGCTTTTATGCGGTCGCTTGCGACCCCGCGCGCCATGTCGCGGTGGAGGCTTGTGCGGGCGCGGGCAAGACCTGGATGTTGGTGTCGCGCATCGTGCGGGCGCTACTCGCGGGATGCGCGCCGCATGAGATTTTGGCGATCAGCTTCACGCGTCGCGCCGCCGGTGAGATGCGCGAGCGGCTGCATCAGTGGCTGGCTGAGTTCGCACGGGCCGAGCCGGCCAAGTTGGTCGATGAGCTGATCGCGCGTGGGCTGACGCCGGCTGCAGCGCAGGCATCCGCGGAGCCGCTGCGCGGGCTGTACCGAACCGTGCTCGACGCTGCGCGGCCAGTGCAGATTCGTACCTTTCACGGCTGGTTCTGGACGCTGCTGGCGGGGGCGCCGTTGTCGCTGCTGGAGCGGCTCGGGCTGTCGGCCGATGCCGAGTTGGTCGAGGATGAAACCGAGCTCGTCGCGCGCCTGTGGCCGCGCTTTTATCAGCGGCTGATCGAGCAGCCGCCGCTGCGCGCCGATCACCTGGCGCTCGTGAAGGCGCACGGACGCTTTCAGACGCAAAAAGCGCTGGACAGCGTGCTGCAACGCCGCATCGAGTTCGGCTTGGCCGATGCGCTGGGCGTGGTGGAGCGGTCGGTCGACACGGCCGCCCAGCGCTTCGTCGAATTCGCCGACTGGCCGCGGCCAGTCGACGCACTGTTCGACGACCCCGCGCAGCGCGCTCAGATGGGCAGGGCGGCGAAGGCGCTCGGCACCGGCGCGCCGTCGTTTGCGGCGCGCGGTGGGGAACTGGAGCAGGCACTGGCTGCGCGCGACATGCTCGGCCTGACCACGGCGCTGCTGACCAACGACGGTGAGCCGCGCAAGTTCAGCGACAAGATCACCGGTCTTGCGCACGTGCGAGAGGCGCAAACGCAATTGCTGCGAGCACGATTGGCGGAGGATCAGCAAGCCGCGCACGATTACCAGCAACGCATGACCCGCCTGTCGCGCGTGCTGCTGGCCGAGTTCGCTGCATTGAAGCGTGAGCGCGGCGTGCTCGACATGGCCGATGTCGAGCACGCCGCGCAGCACCTGCTCAGCGACGAACTGCTCGGCGGCTTCTTGCAAGAGCGGCTCGATGCACGCGTGCGGCATCTGTTGATCGATGAGTTTCAAGACACCAATCCGCTGCAGTGGCAGGCGCTGTCGGCATGGCTCAGCGGCTACGTGGGCAGCGGCGGCGGTCTGGAGCCGCCGCGCGTGTTCATCGTGGGCGACCCGAAGCAGAGCATCTACCGCTTCCGCCGTGCCGAGCCGCAGGTGTTTCGCGCAGCGCAGGCGTTTTTACGCGACGGCCTCGGCGGCGACCTGCTGGCCTGCGACCACACCCGCCGCAACGCGCCGGTGCTGCTCGCTGCGCTGAACGATGTGATGACGCGCGCACAAGCCGACGGCGCCTACAACGGGTTTCGCGCGCACACCACCGCGTCTGCCGATGTCGGCGGCGTGCTCGAACTGCCGCCAATCGCACGCGAGGAAACAGTCCAAGCAACCGCCGACGCATCGCGTTGGCGCGACACATTGACCGAGCCGCGCAGTCTGCCCGAGGACACGCTCCAGCAACGCGAATGCCGTCAGGCCGCCGTCTGGATAGCAACCTGCCTGGCGGATGCAAAGCAAGGGCTTGCACCGCGCGACGTCATGGTACTGGCCCGCCGTAGAGCCCCGCTCGGCGTGCTTGAAACCGAGCTGCGCGCGTTGGGCGTGGCCGCCACCCAGCCCGAGCAGCGCCGGCTGGCCAACGCGCCCGAAGTGCAGGACATCGTCGCGCTGCTGGATGCAGTGGTGTCGCCCGGGCATGACTTGTCGACCGCGCGCATGTTGCGCTCGCCGCTGTTCTCGGTGCCAGACGACGCGCTGGTGCAGATCGCCCTTGCGAAGCGTGCGAACCCCACGTCGAGCTGGTTCGATTTGCTATTGAATCAGAAGCAAGAAATGCAACAACTGCTTGCGGCCCAACCCGATTTGCCTAGAAAACTTCGGCGCTGGAAAGGTTGGCTCGACACCCAGTCCCCGCACGACGCGCTGGCCGCGATCTATCACGACGCCGACGTGCTCGCGCGCTTTGCCGCTGCCGCGCCGGGGCCGCTGCGCGAGACGGTGCTGGCCAACCTGCGCGCGGTGCTGTCGGCCGCGCTGCGCATCGACGCCGCCCGCTATGCAACGCCGTATGCGCTGGTGCGCGCGCTGAAAAGCCGGTTCGGCCCGATGGCGCCGGCCAGCAGCACGCCCAACGCGGTGCGCCTGCTGACCGTGCACGGTGCCAAGGGGCTGGAGGCGCCACTCGTGCTGCTGCTCGACACGGAAGCGCAATTGGGGCGCAAGGATTCAATGGGCGTGTTGATCGACTGGCGGGGCGCGGCCGCCGCGCCGCAACGCTTCGTGTTCCTGGTGAGCGAGACGCATCCAAGCGACTGCTGCGTCGATGCGGTGGCTGCCGAGCAGACCGCAAGGGCGCGTGAGGAGCTCAACGCGTTGTACGTTGCGATGACGCGTGCCCGGGCACAGCTGGTGTTGTCGTCGATTGCGCCTGCGCGCGCGGCCAGTACGCCAAGCTGGCGCAGCCGCATCGTGACTCATGCAAGGCCCGTCGCGTTGACGGAAGCGGTGCCGCCGACGATCGGTCAGGCAACCCATTTCGTGCTGCCCCAATTGCCCGGCGCACCTTGGACAACCGCGCCCAACGCGCTGGGCGCGACCACATCGTCGCAGTCGTCCGGGACGCCACGCGCAACGCGTGGCACCTCTGAAAACGCCGACCGCAGCGCTGCCGACCTGCGGCTGTACGCAGCGTTGCGCCGGTTGCTGGGTTGGGCATCGCTCGGCGCCCAGGCCGTGCCCCCCGCGCAGGTCGCGGCTGTGACACGCGAATGCCGACTGACGCCCACCGAAGCGCGCCACGCGGCGGCACTGGCGCACCAAGTGCTGACCGATACGGCCGCCTGGGCCTGGAATCCTGCGCAAATCGACTGGCAGCAAAACGATCTCGATCTGGTGACGCCCGATGGCGCGTTGCTGCGGCTGGACCGGCTGGTGCACCGTCGCGACACTGGCCACTGGTGGGGGTTCGACTATGCGCTGCCGCTGCAAGCCGAGAAAGACGGCGAAACACCACCCGCCCGCGCCAGCCGGCTGCGCGCGGCACTGCAAGCGGTGCAGGCCGACGCGGTGGTGCACGTCGCGTGTTTGTCGAGCGGCGGCGCAGTGCAGGCATTCGAATGAGCGTTGTGCATGATTGCGAAGGCGCTGCGCTTGCGGCGTGGCAACCTGACGGCTCGACAAGCCATTTGACGCACCTGCGCCAGACGACCAAGCACGGCACCGGTCGGTCTACCGCGCCGCCAACCATTCCTTTTGAGTTTTGAACGATTTGCCCACGCCACCCGCCGCGCTCAGCCCCCTGACGCCTGACGCCCAAACGTTGCCTGTCATCGTGATCGGGGCCGGCCCGGCTGGGCTGATGGCGGCCGAGGTGCTGTCGGCCGCCGGCATCTGTGTCGACGTGTTCGATGCGATGCCGTCTGCCGGCCGCAAGTTTTTGCTTGCAGGGCGTGGCGGGTTGAACCTTGCACATGCCGAGCCGTTGCCGCGGCAGGTCGAACGCTACGCCTCCCGCGCCGAAGCGCTGGCACCGCTGCTGCAGGCGTTTGGGCCCGATGAACTGCGCGCCTGGGCGCACGGCCTCGGCATCGAAACCTTTGTCGGCAGCTCCGGCCGCGTATTTCCGACCGACATGAAGTCCGCGCCGCTGTTGCGCGCGTGGCTTGCGCGCCTGCGCCATCCGCCACACGGCGGCGCGCCGGTGCGCTTTCACATGCGGCACCGGTGGACCGGCTGGGCTGCCGGGATGGGTGAGGGCGACGACGCCTGGACGTTCGATGTGCCGCAGGGGCGGGTTGCGATTCGCGCTCAGGTCGTCGTGCTCGCGCTCGGCGGCGCAAGCTGGCCACGGCTAGGTTCGGACGGCGCCTGGGCGCCGCTGCTGCACAGCCGCCGAGTGGACGTCGCGCCCCTGTTGCCGTCGAATTGCGGATTCAACGTGGGGGACGTTGCCGCTGACCAACCTGGCTGGAGCGAATTTTTTAAAAGTCGCTTCGCTGGCCAACCGTTCAAATCGGTCGCGTTGACATTCAACGACCGGCTCGGCCGACACTTCCATCAATCGGGCGAGTTCGTCGTGACGGATACCGGCATCGAAGGCAGTTTGGTTTATGCCGCCTCGGCGCTGTTGCGCGACGAGATCGCAGCCACTGGCCATGCCACCTTCCATCTCGATCTCTTGCCTGGCCGCACGTTGGCCCAAGTGCACTCAGAAGTCGCGCACCCACGCGGCTCCCGCTCGCTGGCCAGCCATCTGAAAAGCCGGCTTCGGCTCGACGGCATCAAAAGCGCGATCCTGCATGAGCTGCTGCCCAAGAGCGATTTTGCAGATGCAGACCGGTTAAGCGCGGCGATCAAGGCGTTGCCGATCTCGTTGTGTGCCGCGCGCCCGATCGCCGAAGCCATCAGCAGCGCAGGCGGGGTGCGCTTCGAAGCGATGACTGCGGCGTCAATGCTGGAAGCGCTGCCGGGCGTCTATTGCGCTGGCGAGATGCTCGACTGGGAGGCGCCGACGGGCGGTTATCTGCTCGCCGCCTGTTTCAGCACGGGTCGGGCAGCCGGGTTGGCAGCGGTCGAGCGGTTGCAGCGGCTGGAGGCCATGCCCGCTGTTTGAATCAACGCGCTGCCCAAGCCCACGGGCAGCGCGGTTTAGGAGGCACCGCTCACACAATGCCCCCATTGGCGCGCAGCGTCTGCCCGTTCACCCAGCCACCGTCCATTCCGGCAAGGAGTGAGACGACGGATGCGTTGTCCGTCGTCTCGGCCAGCCGCTCCAGTGGAGGCATCTTCGCCAGCCGTTCCACCACTTCAGCCGACTTGCCGTGCAGCAACAGCGCGGTCGCGGTCGGCCCGGGCGCTACGGCGTTGACGCAGATGTTGCGGCTACGCAGCGCCTCGCGAGGGTCGCGGTCAGCGCTTCCACGCCGACCTTGGTGGCTGTGTAGACCCCGTAGGTCGGAAACAACTTGCCAACCACGCTGATCGAAATGTTGACGATGCGGCCACCGTGACGCAGACGGCGTGCGGCTTCGCGCACGATGTGGAAGCTGCCTTTCAGGTTGACGTCGAGCTGGCGACCGAAAGCGTCGTCGTCGGTCTCAGCCCATGGCGACAAGCGCATGGTGCTGGCGCTGTTGATGAGGACGTCGATGCCGCCGAACGCCGATTCGGCTGCGTCAAACAGCGACTTGACCGCTGCGGCATCGCTCATGTCGGTTGGGTGCGCAATGGCCTCTGCACCGCGCTAACGGTGTGCTTCGTTCAAGGCATCGGCCGGCGCTGCGTCACGTGAGTAGTTGATGACTACGTTGAAGCCGTCACCAGTCAGACGCCGCGCGATGGTCGCGCCGACGCTGCACGACGCGCCCGTCACGACGACAACGCGGCCCGTTTGTTTTTCATCCGAGATGCAATGCACGCCGGAAACAAAAAATGCGACCGGAGTGAACCGGTCGCATTTTGATGACAGACAACTGACACAAATAAGGTGACGAGCCTCGACCCCGGCACTGACTCCACAGTTAGGGCTGCTTGGTTCCCCACCTGACCCGGTTGGCCGCTTTGCCATGCGGGAAGGCCCGTCGAAACAGATTTTAGCTTGCCCCCAGCCTTCGCCCCCTCCGGTCGGCTTCCGGTTGCCCCCTTGCCAGTGGGGGAGCGGCGACCCCTGCGGCTTGGTGGAGCCAGCTCTGCGGTTCCCGCTGGAATGAATCCGGTCCTTCAGGCGTAATCGGCGAGCGCCTTCTTCATTTTTTTCATCGCCGACGATTCGATCTGACGGATACGCTCTGCCGAAACACCATAGTCGGCGGCAAGTTGGTGCAACGTCATACCGCCCGAACCATCGTCGTTGACTTTCAACCAGCGCTCTTCAACGATGCGGCGACTGCGGTCATCCAGGCTTCCCAGTGCGGTTTGAATGCCTTCACTGGCCAACACGTCGCGCTGGTGCGATTCGAGCAGCGCGGTCGGCTCCTGGCGCGCGTCGGCCAAATAGGCGATCGGGCCGAAGCTGTCTTCGCCGTCGGCGGACGGGCCGGGGTCGAGCATCACGTCGCCGCCGGACAGGCGGGTTTCCATCTCGATCACTTCTTCACGCTTGACGTTCAGGTGGCTTGCCATCGCGCCGATCTCGCGCTCGTTCAACGATTCGCGGTGCGTATCAGCGCCTTCTGCATGGGCCTTGTAGCCCTGCTTCATGGACCGCAGGTTGAAGAACAACTTGCGCTGCGCCTTGGTGGTGGCCACCTTGACCATGCGCCAGTTCTTCAAGATGTATTCGTGAATTTCGGCCTTGATCCAGTGCATCGCATAGCTGACCAGCCGCACGCCTTGCTCGGGGTCGAAGCGCTTCACCGCCTTCATCAGGCCGATGTTGCCTTCCTGGATCAGGTCGCCATGCGGCAGTCCGTAGCCCAGGTACTGGCGCGAGATCGAAACGACCAGCCGCAGGTGCGACAAGACGAGCTGCCCAGCCGATTCGACGTGGTTTTCGTCACGCAGGCGGCGCGCGGCAAGTTGCTCCTGCTCGAGCGTGAGCAGCGGCAACCGGTTTGCGGCCGTGATGTAAGCATCCAGATTGCCAAGCGGCGGCACCAACGCCCAGGGGTTGGCTGGGGCAAGCGCCATCGTCATCGATCCAGTGGTTTGGGACATGGTCTCAATTTCCTCCGTGTAAACCCTATTTTAGCAGTCTCTTCGACAGAGTGCTAATCGGATTGGTTCCTGCGCTGTAGAGACCGTCGCCAGCGTTTTCAGGACCAGATGCGGGGCGCTAAATGGCTTGGCTGCGGCTGCCAAGAAAAGTGTCAAACGCGCTTTTCAAGCTATTTTTAGGATAGCAATAAACGCAGCATATACAGGCGACTCAACGGATTCGTATCAACAAATTACCCTGCCATCATTTCAGCGACGATCATTTTCGTGCGTGTTGCTCAATGGCCCGGAATGCCCGAAGCCCGTTGCAGTCATTGTGATGCCTGACCGCTCCGCCAACCGCCTGCTCGCGATGCTGCCGCTCCCAGTGCCGCCGGCGACGCGGCCGCAAGGGCTGGTGGTGTTCTGGACGCGCAGCCGCCGCGGTGGCGGTACGTGATCGGCGCGCTGTCACCGTTGTAAATGATCAATTCCATCTTTTTCACTTCCTCACCCGTCTACCCAAATCCGACAGGTTCCACATGGCAATCGATTCGACAATGCCGCCCGCCGGACGCGACCCCGTCCTGCGGTACGGCGGCGCTGCGTTGCGCTGGGCGCTGGTGCGGATTTTCTTGTGGTTCGGCTTCATGAAGTTCACCGCTGATGACACAGCCCGCTGCTGTCCTGGGCCTACAACCTGCTTGGAGAGCGTGCCTTCGCGAGCTTACTGGGCGTCGTCGAGATCACCATCGGTGTGCTGATCGCGCTGCGACCGGTCTCCGCGCGTATCTCGGGCATCGGTAGTTGCGCGGCGATCGTCATCTTTTTCACGACGCTGACGTTCATCCTGACTACGCCGAGCGTCTGGCAGGAAGGCCTCGATTTCCCTTGTCTCCCCGGCCCGATCGACCAGTTCCTGATCAAGGACGTGGTGCTGCTGGCCGCAGCAATGTGGACCGCGGGCGAGGCGTTCCGGGCGGCGCGCACGGTTCGCTGAAACGGGTGCGACCACGCAATGCACGCATTCCTTTTCCCCCGCCTCAGCTCAACCGCGCGCTTTGTTCGCTTCGCTGTGGCTGTCAGCAGATCGTGGCTTCATCTTCGCGTTCATGACCGATGTGGCGCTGGCATCGGGGGTTGCGGTCGTAGTCAGCGATCGACCGATGCAATGCCAATCGGATGCTTGGACCGACGCCGTATTCAAGCGGGCAGGAAAAAATCTTCCGCATGCGAATCGCCTGAGTCCAACGCGAGCGGGTCGGACGGCAGCAGGCGATGTGTGATGACCAGCCGCGCCAGCTGCAGCCTTTCCGTGCTGCCGATACGGGCGGCCTCCCAGGCCATCGCACTGGCCGTGGTCAGGTGATAAAGCGCTGAGGCCGCGCGGCGCGCCAACAGATCGCCGCCATCGGCCGCCGCACGTTCAGCGAGTTGCTGCACGCGTCCGATGATCTCGCTGAAGGTCGTGCGCGTCGGCGCGTCGAGCCCCGCATCGTCGAGCAGGTCGCCTACATGACCGAGCAAAGCTGGCAGTGCCTGCTCCCGCCGGATCGCGCGGATCACGTCGAGCGCGACGATGTTGCTGGTGCCCTCCCAGATCGAGCCGAGGTGCGCGTCGCGCACCAGCCGCGGATCGATCCAGTCTTCGATGTAGCCGCAGCCGCCGCGCACTTCCATCGCGTCGCCGGTGACTTTGCGGGCGTCGCGGCATGCGCGGAATTTGATCAACGGCGTCAGGATGCGCGCCAGCGACCGGGCGGCCTCATCCCCCGCGTCGGCACGCCGCAGTGCTTCAGCGGTCTGGAACATCATGCTGCGGGCCTGCTCAGCCGGTACCAGCAACTTCATCAATTGCCGGCGCATCAGCGGCAACTCGATCAGCTGCTTGCCGAACGCGACGCGGTTTCTTGCGACGAAAAACGCTTCGCTGACCGCGCGGCGCATCAGCCCAGCCGCGCGTACGCCATTGGACAGCCGCGAGTTGTTCACCATGTCGGCCATCTGCACGAAGCCACGGCCGGGCTTGCCGACCATCCAGGCGCGTGCGCCTTCAAGCCGAATCTCGCCGCTGGCCATGGAACGCGTGCCGAGCTTGTCTTTCAGGCGAACGATGCGGTAGTGGTTCATGCCGCCTTCGGGCAGCTCGCGCGGCAGCAGGAACAAGGAAACGCCTTTGTGTCCGGGCGCGCCGCCTTCGACCCGCGCCAGCACCATCGCCAGCGCCGCATCCGGGTTCGAGCAGAACCATTTGTCGCCGGTGAGCAGCCAGCCGCCTGGGCGTTCCGGGTCGGGCCGTGCGGTGGTGGCAGTCGCGGCAACGTCGGAGCCCGCGCCCTGTTCGGTCATGAACATTGCGCCCTGGGCGAGCTCGTCCATATCCAGACTCGTCAGCGCCGGCAAATAGCGTTCGACCAGTTCCGGCGTGCCGAACTTCTTCAACGTGCGTGTGAGCGAATCGGTCATCGATACCGGGCAGCACAGCCCGAACTCGGCCTGCACGAACAGATAGGTGAGTGCGTATTTGGCGATTCCCGGCAACTGCCCCGGCCAGCCGAGCAGGTCGCTGCGGTGCGAGATCGCGGCCAGCGCAAACTCACTGAACGCAAGCCGCTCCATCTCGACGTAGGCCGGGTGTTTGACGACGGTCTGCTGGTCGACCCCGGTGCGGGTCCGGTGTATTAATTCGGGCGGATTCCGGTCGGCCGTGCCGGCCAGTGCGTCCAGCTGGTTGCCGGCCAACGCGCCCAGCCTGGACAGATGCGGGCGCAGGTGCGCGAGCAGTGCTGGGTCCAGATAGACGCGAAGCAGCGCCTCAAATGCAGGATCGGTCTCGAACAGGTTCGCACCGTGCTGGTCAGGAACCGGGTGCGGGTTTTTGTCTGCGATTTTTTTATGCATGGCATGCTTCCTTGATGCGCCGGTCTTGCAGGCGAAAATTGAGCTTAAACCGGAGAAGCACATGACCTCGGAATCGAATGACCTCGCACCGCTGCGCCTCGCGATCGACGCATCGCGGCAAGCGATGGAGGCGGGCGACGGGCCCTATGGCGCCACGCTGGTGAACGGCGATGGCCAGGTGCTGCACACCGCACGCAACACGCGCCGCAGCAGCGCCGATTGCTCCGCCCACGCCGAGATGGTGCTGGTGCGCGAAGCCGAATCGCGCTTTGGCATTGGGGCCTTGCAGGGCAGCACCGTGTATGCAAGCGGTGAGCCGTGCGCGATGTGCAGCGGCGCGCTGTTCTGGGCCGGCGTGCGCCGGATCGTCTTCGCGGTACCGAATCGCACGTTGGGTGAGTTGCTGGGCGGATCGCTGCTGCCAATGGGTTGCGCACAGACGCTGCGCGGCGCGACGCCGGCAGTCCAGGTGGACGGGCCGCTGCTGGAAGATGAAGGGCTGGTTGTCCTACGCGAAGCCGCCGCGCAGCAGCAGCGCAAGAGCGTCTGAGTGGAGAGGCGCGCGTACCAGCAGTTACCGCCCGGCCGGAATTGGCGGCGCTGCCATGTCACCGGCCGCTTCGAGCACCTGCTGCGAAACCAGTGCTGCGGCGTGGCCGGAATTCGCTGCGTTCATGCACACCGTTGCCGTCCTGAGAGTGAGGCGAAGGCATCAGGTGCCGCTGAGCCCCAAAACCTCACGCGTATGAGCTGTGCGTGCGCATTCACATCGACCGGAACACCAAAATGACTGCAGTGGCACCACCGCCTGATTTGAACGCCATCAACCGGATGGACCGCGACGCATTCGTGGCAGCTTTGGGCAGCACATTCGAGCATTCCCCCTGGGTCGCAGAGAGCGCATGGCAAGCGCGGCCGTTTGCAAGCACCGATGCATTGCATGACGCGATGATCGGTGTGGTCCTGCGCGCACCGCAGCAGCAGCAGATCGCGTTTCTTTGCGGCCATCCTGAACTGGCCGGCAAGGAAGCACAGGCTGGTGCGATGACCGATGAATCGGTCGGCGAGCAGTCCAGTGCCGGGCTGGATGCGCTGAGCCGCGCCGAGATTGCTGAGCTGGCGACGCTCAACGCAAGTTATCGATCGCGTCACGGCTTCCCGTTCATCATCGCGGTCCGGCGCTACCGCAAGGCTGAAATCTTCGAGCAACTGCGCTTGAGACTCGGATGGGACAGCGATACAGAGCGGCTTGAGGCACTGGCGCAGATCGGCGTGATCACGCGGTTACGGATCAACGCCAAGCTCGCGCGTTGACTGGGGGCGTCTACCGTGCGTGCGTCACGCCGCCGTCCACAACCAGTGTCGAGCCCATTACGTAGTCGCCCGCACGTGAAGCGAGATAAATCGCTGCGGCGGCCATGTCTTCCGGCTCGCCGATGCGGCCGGCCGGAATCCGCGCTCTCACCTCGTCGCCGTGATCACGCGCATTCTTGTTCATATCGGAGGCGAACGCGCCTGGTGCGATCGCGCTGACCACAATGCGCTCCTGCGCCAGCCGCAACGCCATGCGGCGCGTGAGCTGGATCAGCCCGGCCTTGCTCGCGGCGTATGAATAAGTCTCTTGCGGGTTGACCGAGATTCCGTCAATCGACGCAATGTTGATGACCTTCGCCAGATGGTCGGTCGCAGCCTTCTTCAGCATCGGGGTGAGCATCTGCGTCAGGAAGAACGGTGTCTTGAGGTTCAGATCCACCACCTTGTCCCAGCCGCTTTCCGGAAATTCGTCGAACGGTGCGCCCCAGGCTGCGCCGGCGTTGTTGACCAGGATGTCGAGCGACTGCTCATGCTTCGAATAGGCCTCGAGCAACGCCTTCGCGCCGTCCATGGTCGACACATCCGCCGGCAGCGAGACGCAGTGACCGAATGCGCCCAGCTCCTTCGCCGTCGCATCGCAAGCCGCTGCCTTGCGCGCCGAGATGTAGACCCGCGCACCCTGCGCCAGAAACCCCTCCGCAATCATGCGGCCAATGCCGCGCGAGCCGCCGGTGATGAGGGCGGTGCGACCCTTGAGGGAAAACAGGTTCGTGGTGTCCATGATGGGGTCTCCTTCGATGAGCCAAGCCGATCGGCCGGCGATGAAGGCCAGCTTAACGTGCCGGCTTGAACGTCGCAGTCACGCTGGTTGCACCACGTTACGCAGCATCGGTCACTGCCAGGGCGCGGCGGCAGCCGATTCGACTGCCCCGGCCGCTGCGTTGAGCTGCCTGAGGCTGCGGATTGTCCAGAAGCCAGTCAGTCGCTTCCGTTTCTTTCGTCGCAGCTTGCTTTAACCAACGGGGACTTGGCGCTTGTCGAACCGCTTCACATAGCCGCGGTCGATCCGGTCCTTCCAGCGCCAGACCCAGCGGCCTTCGAAGTTCAGGGCGCCCCAGCTGGCGATTGCGTACTTGTTGCCGCAGGAGATCAGATTCAGAGTCTGGCTCGGCGCGTTGTACTTGTGCAGGCGACCGGGTGTTGACGACAGTGCGGTAATCAGGTTGTCCGCCAATATCGGTGCCTGACGCACGGCTTGCACGCCGCTTTTTGGGCGCGGATGGTCTGGGCCGCTGGCGACGTCGCCAGCCGCAAATACATGTGGGTCCGAGGTGCTGCGCAGGTTCGCATCGACGGCGATGAAGCCGCGTTCGTCCAGCGCCAGCTCGCTGCCGTCGAGCCAGCCAGGTGGGCGTGCACCGTTGGCCAGAATCACCGCATCGCAGGCATGCAGTGAGCCGTCGTCAAGCAGCAGGGCTTCCGGACTGATCGTGATGCAGCTGCGCCGGACCAACGCAACGCCTGCGCGCTCCAGCGCTTTGGTGACCCGCCGTTGAACCCCGCGCGCATGTCGCGGCGTCGGCTCGCGACCACCACTGAACAAGGTGAGTTCGCAGGTCGGCAACCGATGCCGAATCGCAAGGGCCAGCTCAACCCCACCCGCGCCCGCGCCAACCAGTGCAATGCGCATCACGCGTTCGGCTGCCGTGCTGCACAACTGCTGCCAATTCGCAGCGAACGTTTCGACCGGTCGCACGAACATGGCATGCAACTTGGAGCCCGGGATCAGCAGTTCCATCTGCTCAGGTTCCATCGACGCACCGGTGTCGACCGACAGCACGTCGTAGCTCAATTCCCGGTCGTTGCCGTCTGGCTGTGCAATCTTCACGGTCCGTTGCGTCGGATCGATATGGACGACGCTGCCGACGATCAAGTCCACACGGCTGCGCGCAACCAGCGGGTCAAGCGCGATCATGCAGCGCGCCAGCGGATAGTGACCGGCCACGAAGCCTGGCAGCATGCCGGCGTAGAAGACCTCACGCGCAGGCGACACGAGCGTGACTTCCGCGCCCAGCCCACGCTTTCTCGCCAGCTTTTCCAGGACAGCCAAGTGCGCATGGCCGGCGCCCAGCAGCAACAGCTGCTTGGTTTTTGAGACTTTCGTGTCCACGTGCGAAATGGCGGTAGCACGATGCAATGCAGGCTGTATGGTCTGCTCCGACTTGACCGCTGGCGGGGTCGTGCTCTTGTCTTCGGCTGCTGCGACGGACGACGACTCGGCAACTACCGCGACCAGGTTTTTTTCCGCTAAGACGGAATCGACGTCAACCGGCTCAACGCCTGGGTTCCTGCTCGTATCCGTCATCGAACCAACCCACCAGGAAATGCACGGGCTACCACCAACAAAGTCGGCGCTGATTCATTTATTAGCCAAACATCGCCGTTTGCGAAAGCGCCGTGCGGCAACTGCACTGCAGATAGGCGGTGACCCAAAGTGACAATCATCTGATCCATTTCAGCGCAGCGACGTATGCGACGCTGCTGCCATGCGTGTTGTCGCTGTCCGCGCCGACGGCGACCGCGAGCATCGGCGGCACCCTTGGGCTTTCGCTGCCGAACAATTTCTCGAAATCGGCGCCCACATCGCGGCGCTCGTTTTGCCAGTGTGCCAGCGGCGCTTCCGGCCCGCGCAGCACGATATAGCGCACGCGGCCGGTGTACGGATTGCGGCCGGTATGGCCAGCTGGGTAATAGCTGTCCCACAGATAACAAACCGTGGCCGCTGGCAGCGGGGTCGACGTGGTCGCGCGTGCGAGTTCCAGCGCAGCGCGTTCCAAGAACGGAATCTGGTCGAGCGGTTGATCGAACAAGGTGCAGACTTTCAGCGCGTTGTCGTCGCCCGCTTTGGTATCAATGTCCGTACCGGCAAGCGGTTGATCAAGCCGCCAGCGCCATGTGATGATGCCCGGAGACGCATCGGGCCACGGGTGACTGAGCGTGCCGTAAGCGTTGTCGGCCGCGATGCGAAGGGCCTCAACACCATCGACGGTTTCGATGCTGAAGCTCGCCGGCTTTTTGTCAGCCGAACCTGGGAACGGCTCGACCTTCCAGGGCGGCTGAATCTTGCTGGCACCAGGGGCGGCGAACGGTGCAAGGGACGAGGGCAGTGGTTGGGGGTCCTGTGCGCAGGCTGTCTGACCCCACAGCACGGCAGCCGAGACGGCGCCGACTGTTGACACGATGCGCCAGGTCCGGATGGTTTGTAACGACAGGCGACGGAGTGTGCCTGCCGGCGCCGCGGGGTGCGCAGGCAGTTGCTTCATCACGATTGAATCAATGCAAGGTGGCAGCTTGAACCAGTTCATGCGTCCATTTTCGCATCCGCTTCCGGCGTCCAACGGCTCGTTGATATTGCGACCCATTGACCAAGCAAGCAGACCAGCTGCCGCCCCGGCAGCGCCGCCACATCAGGCATGGGCCAGGGAACGCAACACCCGCCCCGGGTTCATGATGCCTTGCGGATCCAGCGCCTGCTTGATCGCGCGCATCATGGTCAGTGCCACCAGCGGCTTGTATTGTTCGAGCTTGTCGACCTTCAGAGCGCCGACGCCGTGTTCGGCAGAGATCGAACCGCCGAAACGTGCGACCGATTCATAGACGATGTCGTTCACGCGTGCCTCGTATTCGGCCAGGAAACGCCGGTGATCGCCATCTGCCGGTGCTTGCACGTTGTAGTGCAGGTTGCCGTCGCCTAGGTGCCCGAAGTTGACCAGTCGCACGCCCGGGATGGCCCGGTCGAGCAGCGCTTGTGTGTCGGCACAGAATTCGGGAATGCGAGAGACCGCAATCGACACATCGTGCTTTACGTTCACGCCTTCTTCGGCCTGAGCGAGCGGGATACTCTCGCGGATGCGCCACAGGGCGGCGGCTTGCGCGAGGCTTTCGGCAATCACTGCATCGGTCGCCATCTCCTGCTCAAGCGCGGCTTCAAGCAGCCGCTCGAACTGCACCCGTGCATGGTCCAGCGATTCGTGGTCCGAGTTTTCCAGCAGCACGCAACAGGGCGAGTCTTGCCATAGCGGGATGCGCTGCTCGGGGAAGTGCCGGGCCACGAGCTCCAGACTGAACTGGTTCATCACCTCAAAGCCCGTGAGCCCAGAGCCAAGCTGCGCATGTGCCAAACCCAGCAGCCGCACCGCAGCGTCCAGCGATGGCACCGCAGCCCAAGCGGTCAGCCGCGCCGCCGGCATTGGATACAGCTTCATGGTGGCTGCCGTGATCACGCCGAGCGTGCCTTCGCTGCCGATGAACAGGTGCCGCAGGTCGTAGCCGGTGTTGTCCTTGCGCAGCCCGCTCAGACCGTCCCAGATTTCGCCTTGTGCGTTCACGACTTCGAGACCCAGGCAAAGGTCGCGCGCGTTGCCATAGCGCACCACCTGCGTGCCGCCCGCATTGGTGCCCAGGTTGCCGCCGATCGTGCAGCTGCCTTCCGCAGCCAGACTGAGCGGAAACAGCAGCCCGGCCTCTGCGCAGGCCTGCTGCAGGTTCTGCAACACACAGCCGGCCTCAACCGTCACCGTCAGGTTGTCTCGGTCGATTGCGCGTACTTTGTTCAGGCGCGAAAGGCTCAGCACGATCTGATTGCCGGAGTCGTCCGGAATGGAACCCATCACCAACCCGGTGTTGCCACCTTGCGGGACGATCGAAGCGCAGGCCTGTGCGCAGGCTGCCACCACACGCGCGACTTCGTCCGTGCTTCCAGGCCGCACCACGGCCAGTGCCCGGCCCCGCGCGCGGCGGCGCCAGTCCTGTTCCCACGCGGTCAGATCGGCTGCGGGGTCATCGTGCGTGAGCACCTGGGTCGGTCCGACCACAGTGCGCAACGTGTCGAGGAGCAATTCGCGCTGGCTGGACGACGGAGCAACGCCGAGCTGGCCCCCCGTGGACGTTGCTTCCACGGCGCTCAACCCGGCCCCGGCGCAAGCCGTCCGTTGGCCAGCCGCAGCCGCACGTGAAAGGCACAAGCCGCGAACAGCGCGAGGCACAGCGCAATTTCAATCAGCGCGAGATAACGGCCCGGCGGCTGCTCACTCCAGGCCCGCACCACGCCTTCGGTGAAGTAAAGCCAGATCAGCAAGCTGACCCAGCGGTAGGTGTACATGCGGCGCTTGAGCAGCCCGGCCAATGGCAGGCACAGCGGCAGCACTTTAAGTGCCAGCCAGGAACCGCCTGGGCGAATCGGCGCAAGCCACAACTCCCAAGCCACGCCCAGCACAATCAAACCGATCAAACTCATGACCGCAACGGTGCGGGTCCAGCCAATCGAATGCAGCCCATCATTCATGCGATGGCATCATAGCGATCATGCCAACGCCGCACCGCCAGCTGGTTTTGCTGATCACGCGCTGGCGCGGGAAGCTGCACGACTTCCCCGTCATCCAGACGTTGCTGACGCTGGTGCAGCGATTTCGGGAAGATCGGCTGGGTTTGACCGCCGGTAGCCTGACGTTCACGACCGTGATGGCGCTGGTGCCGTTTTTCACGGTGGCGCTGGCGGTGTTCAGCACGTTTCCGATCTTCGGCAAGCTCGAAGGCGCGCTGCAACAGTGGCTGATGAACAGCTTCGTGCCGGGCAACATCGCCAGCCAAGTGCTCGACTACCTCACGCAGTTTGCGCAAAGCGCCAACCGGCTCGGCCTCGCGGGTTTCAGCGTGCTGCTGATTACGGCCGTGGCGCTGGTGCTCACGATCGACACCACGCTCAACAAGGTCTGGCGCGTGCGCCGGCCGCGGCCGCTGGGCCAGCGCCTGCTGATCTACTGGACCGCGCTGACGCTGGGCCCTTTGCTATTTGGTGCATCGCTGAGTGTCACGTCCTATGCGTTGTCGGCCACTCAGGGGATCGTCAGCACCATGCCCGGCGGGCTCGCATTGCTGCTCGATCTGCTGCAATTCCTGATCCTGTTCGCAGGCCTCACGCTGACCTATCGGATGGTGCCGAACATGCCGGTGCAGTGGCGCCATGCCGCCGCTGGTGGGCTGTTTGCTGCGATGCTGTTCGAGGGCGTGAAGAAGCTGCTGGTGCTCTATCTGTCGAACATCCCGACCTATTCGGTCATCTACGGCGCATTCGCCACGGTGCCGATCTTGCTGCTCTGGATCTATTTGGTCTGGGTAATCGTGCTGCTCGGCGCGGTGGTTGCAGCTTATCTGCCAAGCCTGCTGGCCGGCGTGCTGCGACACACATCGGACCGCGGCTGGCAGTTTCAGCTTGCCATTGAAGTGTTGCAGCAACTGCATCGTGCGCATCACACGCGGGTGCGGGGTTTGAGCATTTTGCAGTTGGCTCAGCGGCTGCGGGTCGATCCGTTGCAGCTCGAACCCGTGCTCGACACCCTGGCCGAGCTCGACATCACTGGCACGCTCGACGAATTTGGCAGTGGCGTCGGCGACACCGATGCACCACGCCACGTATTGCTGGTCGATCCGGACCAGGCCCCGCTCGCGCCTCTGGTGGGACGGCTGCTGTTGCCGCGCACCGCGACGCTTGCGGTGCTGTGGGAGCGCACCCGGCTCGACCGCCTCAGGTTGAGGGACGTATTGAACTGACGCGCTGCGTTCCAGGCAGAGCGGTTATGGCGCCCGTCGCGGTGCCGTCAAGAGCAGCTCGCCCACTTCCTTCTTCCAGAATTTTGCGCGTCCCGTCGTGCCGTGGCCGAACGTGTCGGCGCTGCCGGGGATCAGCAGGATGCTGCCGTTTTTCACGCGCTTTATCTCGCGTTCAAGCAGGCCGAGTTCGGTCGGGTTGCGCTCGTCGTCGGCCGAGTTGATGGCGAGCACGGTGGCTTCGATCTTCTCCAGATCTTTCGACGCATCGAAGTCGCGCGACGAGTCCCACTGGTAGATGTGGTCGTTCGCGTCGCCGGTCGGTTTGGCGGACAAGCGCTGGTCGACCCGCGCAGCGGCCTTGGCGCGGGTCGGGGCTACTTTGTACAAGCCGCCATTGCCACCATTCGTGCCGATCGCGAAAAACGTGGTTGCCAACTGGAAGCTCGGCGGCTGCTGCGCGTAATTGCCGTCCTGCCACTGCGGATCGCGTTTGATCGAATCGACCAGCAGCTTGCGCATCATCCAGTTGCGGCCAGACATCTCGGTGGGCAGCGACGCCATTGGCACCGCGATGTCCATGAATGTCGGGTACTTTTCGGCCCACATCCAGGTCATCATGCCGCCCATTGAGTTGCCGAGCACCATGCGCAAATGCTTGACGCCCAGGTGTTCGGTCAGCAGCCGATGCTGCGCGCGCACCGCGTCATCGTAGTTGTACTGCGGAAACTTCATGCGCAGGCCATCAGACGGTTTGCTCGATTGGCCGATGCCGATCGAGTCCGGCAGGATCACGTAGTACTTGGCCGCATCGAGCGGCTGGCCGGGGCCAAACAGCTCGCCGCCGAACGTGGGCGACAACATGCCGGTGCCCGATCCCGTGGTGCCGTGGATGATCAGCACGGGCTCGCCGCTCGGTTCCCCCACGGTGGTGTAGTGCAACTTCAATTCGGGCAGCACATCACCGGTTCCGAACTGGAAGTCCTTCACGACGAAAGTGCCTTCTTTTTGCGCGGCGAAGTCGGCTGCCAGCGTGGTTTGCCACGCACCTGAAACACACAGCAGCGCCAGCGTGGCGCGGGTCATCGTGGGGAAAAATTTCATGATTGCCTCGTCTCCTTGTTTTATCGATCTGCGGCGGTTGTACCGCCGAGCGTGGCCTGTGTCCAGGCCAGCAGCGCAGGGCTTGTCGATCAGCCCATCCGCACGGCGGTGCCGCTGACGGCCACCATCATCATGCCGTTGGTCTCGCCCATGACTTCGTAGTCGAAATCGATGCCGATGATGCCGTTCGCTCCGGCGTCGCGCGCTTGCTCGATCATGTCCTGTGTGGCCGCATCGCGCGCGCCGGACAGCGCCCGCTCATAGCTGCTGGCCCGGCCGCCGACCACGTCGCGCACCGACGCGAACATGTCGCGAAAGATGTTGGCGCCGATGATCGCCTCGCCGTGCACGACGCCCACGTACTGCGAGAGCTGGATGCCATCCGGCCGGGTCGTGCTGAGAAAGAAATCCTTGGTGCTTTTGGCAAACCATCCCATCGTTGTGCTCCTTGAGTTGAAAAATGGGCTCGACGCCAACTGGCGCCCACTTGCATTTTCCATTGCACTGACGTGGTTCGCGTGCGGTTGGGTTCAGTCGGCCGCGCGAGCCGGCGTGTCGGCCAGCAACTTGGCCAGCGCGTGCTTCCACAACCGCGCTTTCTCGGTGGTGCCGTGGCCAGTGGTCTCGTCGCTGCCCGCGATCAGCAGCATGCGGCCGTTCTTGAGCCGAGCCACCGCGCGTTCGAGCAAGCCAAGCTCCGGCGGGTTGCGCTCGTCGTCCGCCGCGTTGATGGCCAGCACAGCGGCTTCGATGTGCTCGAGCCCGTCCGATGGGTCGTAGTCGCGCGACGCATTCCATTGATAAAGCTGATCGTTCGCATCGCCCGTGAACGGTGCGGCCAGCCGCTGATCGACGACCGCATCGGCCTGCGCGCGCGTGGCACCCAGGCGCTGCAGTGCGTGATGACCGCCGTTCGTCGCAAGCGAAAAAAAGATCGCTGCGCGTTGCCAGTGGCGCGGCTGCTCCGTGTAGTCGCCGCCCATCCATTCCGGGTCGCCCTTGATGGATTCGATCAACAGCCGGCGCAGCATCCAGTTGCGGCCCGACATCGGGCCCGGCTGCGCGGCCATCGGCACCAGCACGTCCATGAACCCGGGGTGCTGCTGCGCCCACAGCCATGCCTGCATGCCGCCCATCGAGTGGCCGATCAGCACGCGCACGTGTTCAAGCCCCAAGCCCCGAGTCAACAGCAGATGCTGCGCGCGCACCGCGTCATCGTAGTTGTAGTGCGGAAAGCGCATGCGCATCCCGTCCGATGGCTTGCTGGAGCGACCGCAGCCGATCGAGTCCGGCAGGATGATGAAGTGCGTTTGCGCATCGAGCAACTGCCCAGGCCCGAACAGTTCGCCCGCGAATGCGTCGGTCAGAAACGAAGCCCCCGAGCCGTTGCTGCCGTGCAGGATCAGCACCGGCTTGCCGTGCGGATCGCCGATGGTGGTACAGGCCAGGCGCAACTCAGCCAGCACCTCGCCACTGGCGAAGCGAAAGTCGCGCGCAGTCCATTCGTGCAGGCGGGGCGAAGGGTGGTCGGCCATGGGAGGAGGTGTGGATTGCGTGGAGGGGGAAACGACGCGCGTTGCAGCCGCTGCAGCTGATTTACGTCTATCTAAGGTGAGGCACCCGTGTTTGCTTCATTGTTTGCTATGAAAAATGTAGTCATAAAGGCTTGCTTTACAGCCATCCGCTGAGCGCCGACAGCACACCATCCGGCGCCTCGGTCATCAGCGAATGCCCTGCATCGAGCAGCACCACGTTCGCGCTTTTGGCTTTCGCGATCAGCGGCTGCGCGGCTTTCGGCGGCGTCATCTGGTCCTGCCGACCGCTGATGAAGAGCGTGGGGCAGCGCACTTTTTCCATCGCTGCTTCGCCGCCCGAGTAATCATTGCAAGCCTTGAAGCCGGTGTGAAACACATTGACTTCGCGGTTGCTTGCCAGCACGCGCCGCATCAATGCGCGAGACGTACCGTACAGCCAGGTGCCGGGCCCGAGCGCGGACGGCGGTGGCGCAAGGGTCGAGTGCGAGAACGTGTTGACCATTGCAATCGCCTGCTCTGGCGCGTTCACCGATGCATCGAGCAGTGCCGGGGACACGCGCATCGGGCAGGCCGTGCCGATCAATGCGAGATGGGTGACGCGCCCCGGTGCGCGGGCCGCCGCTTCCAGTGCGATTAGCGAGCCGAAGCTGTGGCCGATCAGCGCGGCCTGCTTGATGCCGGCCGCATCCAGCAGCGCCAGCACGAAGTCGGCGCCTTCTTCGACCGTTGTCGGTGGTGCGCCAGCGCTCTTGCAGTGTCCCGGCAGATCGGGTGCCAGCACGTTGTAGCCGTGGTGCGCGAGCGAGCGGCTTTGCAGGATCCAGACGCTGTGGTCGTTCAGCACACCGTGGATGAAGACGACGGTGGGCTTGGTTGCATCGAACGCCTTGCCACCGGTGTAGCAGTAGGTGCGGGCGCCGTTGACTTGAAGCTCCATCAGGCGGCCACCTTTGCCGGTTTGGCGGCCGGCGTGCCAATGGTCTTCTCGGCTGCCTTCAACGCACGCTTCAGGTCGTCGATCAGATCGGCCGGGTCTTCCAGGCCGATCGACAGGCGGATCGTGCCCTGGCTGATGCCGCCAGCTTGCAGCGCTTCGTCGGTCATTCGGAAGTGCGTGGTGCTGGCCGGGTGGATCACCAGGCTGCGGCAGTCGCCGACGTTGGCTAGGTGGCTGAAGACTTTGAGCGAGTCGACGAATGCCTTGCCTCGGTTGCGATCGCCTTTGAGGTCGAAGCTGAACACGGAGCCGGCACCGCGTGGCAGTAGCTTCTTGGCCAATGCATGGCTCGGGTGCGATTCGAGCAGCGGATGGCCGACCCGTGAGACGAACGGATGGTTCGCCAGGAACTCCACCACTTTCTCGGTGTTCTGCATGTGCCGCGCCATGCGCAGCGGCAGTGTCTCGATCCCTTGCAGGATCAGCCATGCGGTGTGCGGGCTCATGCAGGCGCCGAAGTCGCGCAGGCCTTCACGTCGCGCACGCAACAGGAACGCGCCGACGGTGCTCTCGTCGGTGAACACCATGTCGTGAAAGCCGTCGTAGGGTGCGGCCAACTCGGGAAACCGGCCCGATGCGGCCCAGTCGAAGCTGCCCGCATCGACCACGACGCCGCCCACCACCGTGCCGTGGCCGGACAGGAATTTGGTGGCCGAGTGATAGACCAGATCGGCGCCGTGCTCGAACGGTTTGATGAGCCACGGCGTGGTCAAGGTCGAGTCGACCAGCAGCGGCAACTTGGCGTCATGCGCGATCTGCGCAACCGTCGGGATGTCGAGCACGTCCAACCCCGGATTGCCAACTGTCTCGCCGAACAGCATCTTGGTTTCCGGCCGGATCGCCGCGCGCCAGCCGTCGATGTCATGCGGCTTGACGAACGTGGTCTCGATGCCGAAACGGCGCATCGTGTAGTGCAGCAAGTTCTGCGATCCGCCGTACAACGCAGTGGACGCAACGATGTGCGAACCCGCGCCCATGATGGTTGCGATGCACAGATGCAAGGCTGCCTGGCCGCTCGCGGTCGTGATGGCGCCAATGCCGCCGTCGAGCGCGGCCACGCGTTGCTCGAGCACCGCGCAAGTCGGGTTCGACAGCCGCGAATAAACGTGGCCGGAGCGTTCCAGATTGAACAGCGCAGCCGCATGGTCGCTCGACTCGAACACGAACGAGGTGGTCAGGTGGAGCGGCGTGGCGCGGGCGCCGGTGGCAGGGTCCGGAGCGGCGCCTGCGTGCAGGGCCAGTGTGTCGAAGCCGGGGTCGGAATATCCGGGCATGGGAGGTCTCGTCTTTCTTGTTCAGGTGTCCGCTGCACCCACGGCCTGGCATGCAGGGCGGGCGTCGAGCGGACGGTGGCTCGGGGCGCGCTTCATTGTGGGCTATATTGAATCGTGCCACGGCCCAGGCTGGTGCCACCACAAGAGCGTCGCCAAGCCAAGCGCCAACCCGGAGAACGAACGATCATGCAAGTCAGCGACATGCTGCGCGTCAAAGGCAGCGCGCTCTACACTGCCAAGCCGGACGACGCGCTGCTCGATGCGGTCGGGTTGATGGCGGAAAAAGACATTGGCTCCCTCGTCGTGATGGAGCGCGGCGAACTGGTCGGTTTGCTGACCTTTCGCGAGATCATCCGAGCGCTGGCCGAGCAGGCCGGTCGGCTCGACGGGGTGCCGGTCAGCGCCGCGTTCAATCGCCAGCCACTGACCTGTACCTCGGAGACCGCACTCGATGACGTGCGCCGCATGATGCTGGAGCGCCATGCGCGTTATCTGCCGGTGATGGACGGCAAGCTGCTGATGGGTGTGATCAGTTTCTACGACGTTGCCAAGACGGTGGTGGAAAGCCAGAACTTCGAGAACAAGATGTTGAAGGCCTATATCCGGGACTGGCCATCCGATGACGAGCGGGCGTCCGGATAAAGGCGAATGGCAGGGCCCAACGGGGCAGGGCAACGCAGCGCAGCGCACCGATGGGCAGATCGATGCGGTGGCTGTAGCGCGCGACACGGCTGACAGGCTGTGAGCCGTTCATTGGCGAACAGTCATGTGGCCGTCAGCGCTACCTGGATTGACCGACTGCACACGGCGCGCGCGCCAGTGCAAAAAATTCGCCGCCGATAATCGGCTGCATGAGCGGTAACACCTTCGGCAATCTCTTCGCAGTCACGAATTTCGGTGAATCGCATGGGCCCGCGATCGGCTGCGTGATCGACGGCTGCCCACCGGGACTTGAGCTGTCCGAAGCCGACATTCAGGGCGATCTGGATCGCCGCCGGCCTGGTACGAGCCGGCATGTGACGCAGCGCAACGAACCGGACGCGGTGCGCATCCTCTCCGGCGTGTACCAGGGCAAGACCACCGGCACGCCGATCGGTCTGCTGATCGAGAACACCGATCAGCGCAGCAAGGACTACGGAAACATCGCCGAGACGTTTCGGCCCGGCCACGCCGACTATGCATATCTGCAGAAGTACGGCCTGCGCGATCCGCGCGGCGGGGGGCGTGCCTCGGCACGGCTCACGGCGCCGATGGTGGCGGCCGGCGCGGTGGCAAAGAAATGGCTGTTCGAGCGCTATGGGACCACGTTCCGCGGCTGCATGATGCAGATCGGCGATGTGGCAATTGCGTTCGAATCATGGACCCATGTGGCCGAGAACCCGTTCTTCGCGCCGATCGCCGATGTGTCGACGTTGGAGGCCTACATGGATGCGCTGCGCAAAGCCGGCGACTCCTGTGGCGCGCGCATTCGCGTGGTGGCGCAGGGGGTGCCGGTGGGTCTGGGCCAGCCGCTGTTCGATAAGATGGACGCCGATATCGCCTGGGCGATGATGGGGATCAACGCCGTCAAAGGCGTCGAGATCGGTGCCGGGTTTGCCAGCGTCACGCAGCGCGGCAGCCACCATGGCGATTCGCTGACACCCGGCGGGTTTGCAACGAATCACGCGGGCGGCACGCTCGGCGGCATCACGACCGGCCAGGATCTGGACGTTTCGATTGCAATCAAGCCGACCAGTTCGATCCTCACGCCGCGCGACTCGATCGACGTGCGTGCGCAGCCGGTGCAGGTCGTGACCAAAGGGCGGCACGACCCGTGCGTGGGCATCCGCGCCACGCCGATCGCAGAAGCGATGCTGGCCTTGGTGGTGATCGACCATGCGCTGCAACAGCGCGCGCAGTGCGGCGACGTGGTGCCGCCGCTGGTCCCGATCGCCGCGCAGGCGACTTCGACAGCGCGCTAGGTCGTGTTAACACTTATTGCCAATGCAACGTCTGGACCCGATACTTGGGCCATGCAATTGACCTTTGAACAATTCGAGCAGATCAAAGACTCGTTGCCGCGCCAGCGCGGCAAC
>JBBPYC010000081.1:0-154880 GCA_038200275.1 Burkholderiales bacterium | reverse complement strand
GGACCATGACAAGCAGCTATACCGCAAGCGCAACCAGATCGAGCGTCTCTTCAGGCGGCTGAAAGCCTGGCGGCGGGTGTTCACTCGCTACGACAAGCTGGATGTGATGTTTGCCGGCTTCATCACCATCGCGCTCATTGCGGAAGCGCTCAGATAGTGTTAACACGACCTAGCCCAAGCCAAAGGCCGCCGGATGATATGCAGGCCGACGGTCGTTGGTGAGGCCACCCAACAAGTACTGGACTTCCTCAGCAGCTTGTCGATCATTCGGCATTCCTCAAGCGATTCCACTCAAGTGTCCGAGCGCGCCAGTGGTCGTCAATGTTCTGAGTGAAATCTGCTCGGACGAGCTTCGCTCGGACTGTTAGCCAATCGTCGTGCTCCGCGCGCACTACAACGCCTTCCAAGCAGCCGGCTGAGAACTCGCTGCTGCGAATCTCCAGCATTTGCATCAGCTCCTTGAGGGATACTTTGCCGCGCATCAGCGTCGGCACTGTCGTAACACCTAGCGTGGATGCCCATATGTCGCGCCTTGCAGTCGACCAAAAGCGCTGTTCACTTCGGTCATAAACGTCAAACAGCAACCACCAGTCGGGCAGCTGCTGATACGTCAGCGAATGTCGGGCGGCACACCATTCGCCGAACGCAATGAGGTTTGAGCCTAGCGCCGCGATGAGTGAGTCTTCATGGGCCGGAACCCATGACCTCAATCGACCAAACTGGCCAGCATGTGGAGGCACTACGAACTGGCTGCGGTTCTGTGCCTGGAGCTTGCCGTCAGCCGACACCGAGAAGCCCAGGTTTGCCCCGTCGAGCTTCTCCTCGACGATCACCTCCCCTACTAATATCGTGCGCATTTCTTCCGGCGAGAGCACCTTGTCGTCTCGCGGCTCATCGTCGCCGAGCCAGGCGAGATGTGGGGTGTGGGGAAAGCGGAAGAATTCGGTCATGCACGATTAGGCAGATCAGGTACGGAGAGTTGAGGGAACTTCAATGCGTAGACCTGCTGCACGTCCGTCGGACAAAGAAAATCAACCTCGATACCATGGGCAGAAAGCTGCGGCCACCACGCCAGCCACTTGCAGTCCGCAGCTTGCCAGATCACCGGCTTGTTGGGGTGTGCATGGGCCGCGGCTGCGAACACGCGATCAGAGGCATCAAATTGCGGCTGCAGCGTCGAGTCCGGAAACTCAGCGAATTCCTTGGGCGCCGTTTCGGTTAAAGGTACTTGATGAACTCGAAGCTGATTGGCTACGTTTTGCAGCAGCCACTTGAGAAACACATCTCCCACACCCTTAGGCTGATTCGGTTGAGTCTTCCTTTGGTACTCGCGCAGGATTCTGAACGCATCGTCGACTACTACCACCCCTGCCTTCTGGCGAGCCACAAGCCTACTCACGCACTCAGCCCGGCATGCTGCAGAAACGCCCTGATGACTTCCGTTGGCCACCAGCAGCACATTCGTGTCGATCACCACAGCACTCACAAACGTTGCCCATCGATGACACCGCTCTGCAGTTGCATTGCCGCCATCGTGCGCGCTGCAATGTCACCCATTTCGTCGCCAAAGAAGTTTTCTGGCCAGTTCTCGATGTCACCGAACATGTTTAAGCGCAACGCCTCCATGTCAGCCCCCGACGCTTTTCGATTGACGAAATAGATCGCCACATCTTCAGCACTAATCACCTGCTCGGCTACGCGTCGCTGCAGACGCGTCAAGAAATGCTCGGAGTGCGTTTCAACTATCAATTGCGTGTTGCGTGGGGCGCTATTCTCGTAGGACTTCACTGCGCTGATGAACAGGTCCGCCAAGTTGGACTGCGCCATCGGGTGGAGGTGAATTTCTGGCTGCTCCATCCAAATCGTCGAACCTGGTGGTGCATAGAACGCCTGCACTAGCGCCGGCAAGACCTGTGAGACACCGAATCCCACGTCCGTCAATCTGACTTCGGGCGACTTCGGGTGGGTCTTCACCAACACCTCATACTCTTTACGCCCCTTGGCGACAGACCTAACCGTGAAACTGTCTATAACCCCGAGATCGGTCATCCACCGCGCAATGAACTCGTCGAATCGCTGGACGCGTTGTCTGTGCCCGCGGTTCAATTTTCGGTCCTGCGCGGTGGCGGCTAAAAGGGCGGGAATGGCGTATTGGCCTAATGCCCCCACATCTGGAAGGGTATCGCCGGACCATTGATAGGTGCGTCGTGGCGGCTGGCGAAGCGGACCGAGGAAGAACAGCTGATCTAGCACACGCTCGGTCTGGAGCGCAAAGTCGGCAAGAAAATCCGCATTCTGGTACCGCAGCAGGGTCCGATCCGAGAACCGATAGAACTTTTCCGGCGGCTCGACAGGCCATGTTCGGCCGACCGCGCGCACCAGCTTCAGCGGAGAGCACTCGAGCCTCGCCTGTGTCGGACCACGATCGTGCTTAACGGTTAGAACCTCGCTTTCCCGATCGAACAACTCGTACCTAAATGAAGTAGTCTGCGGCTGATCGGCTTTGTCGGCGCGCAGAGTACTCGAGAGCCGAAGCTCGTCGCCGCGATATACGTGCGTTGCATCCAAAGCATTCTTTAGGGTAAGGGTACCAGGCAGACGCCAGCGCAGCGAGAACTCAAGGGGCTGCTTCAAGTCATGGCCGTAAAGACAATCGGAGAACGTCCCTAGATCAATCAACGAGCTTTCGTCGCCCAGATGCAGAGCGCGCTTGCGGTCCGTGAGCTGAACAGTCTGCTTCAACGCGAGCATCAAATGACCGAGGCTGGACTTGCCAGAGCTGTTGGCACCGAAGATCACGGTTAAAGGCGCTAGGCGAATCACCCCGGTGTCCTGCCATGCCTTGAAGTTTTTTATCTGCAGTTCAGTCAGCATTTCGTCATCTCCGGTTGAATCGTCAGTTTGAAGACATCTCACGCATCGTGACACTGCGTGAATATTGCTTGACAACGGTTCGGCACAATTCGCAGATGTCACCGCCGCAGCTTCGCAGTACCTCACCCACTGAACGAACAGATTGCCTGAAACGTTGATTCAGCAAATCGCGTCGGAACATCATCGAGTTTCGCCGCCGCTAGGTGCTTGAGGTCATCGAAGGACTGCTTCAGAGTTTCCGTCGCCGTGATCTGCCTGTGTCCGCTGAACATTAGGACCGGTCGTTGGCGCAGCTGGTTTCATGAATTTCGAATATCCGAATCTGGCCAGGAACTGTCATCCGGCGCTCCGACCTAAACGACTGCAATCGCTGCAAAGCTGGCGTTAAGGCAATGGAGCTGAACGACCGCAGGAGACTGATTTGAGCCATTCGCTTCCGCCGGACTGAACGGCGGCGACGGTCGTCAGCGGTCATTTAGCGATTGACGGCCAGTGCGGCTGCTTCACCTCCAAGACCGGGTATTCAGCGATGGGTGCGGTGAGCCCGCTTTGAAGGGCCGGTTTCGCTCGGTGTGAACTGTTACTGCCAACCCTGAACTGACTCCATTGTCCTGGTATCGCCTATCAAAGGCTGGCTACGGGCGACCGGCGGGGCGTCTCGGGTGTGGGTGGGAGGTGTTCATGGGAGTCTCCAGGGGTTGAGCGACAGCGGTGCGGTTCAAATGCCTTCAGAGATGCGGGACCGGTCGCCGCAAGATCGTCCAAGCCTGCCCGGACCGAGTGGAGACCCCATGTGCGGGACCGTCGAAGCTCGACCGAGCATTGCCATACATTTGTGACTCTCACTCCCCGCGCCAGGGCCCGTGTGGGCTTGCTGAGGTCTGACTACTTCATTCCCAGGAGGGACAATTCCAGTGTCGATTCAAGCTGAGTACGAAGCCGCATCCGATGTCTTCAATAGCGGGGACCGGTCGCGCGCGCTGCCGATGTTTACCAAGCTGGCCGATGCAGGTCACGGCAAATCTTTGCACGCCCTTGGTGTCGTCTACTTCCAGGGGATCGGTGTTGGGGAAGACCTATCAAAGGCGCTCGCCTACTTCAAGAAGGCCGCGGAGGTCGGCATCGTTGAAGCTCAGTACACGCTGGCCCAGATGCGGTTTAACGGATGGGGAGCCGAGAAGGACAACTTTGAAGCAGTGAAGTGGTATCAGGCCGCTGCAGAGGCGGGGAAAGTCGAAGCCTTTTTCGAACTGGGTCAGCTGCATCGAGAGGGGCTGGGCGGTCCTGTGGATATGACGGCAGCCATGAGCTGGTATCTGCGCGCGGCCGAGGCCGGCGAGCCCCGAGCCCAATACACCCTTGGACTTATTTATATACGCGGCGATGGCGTCGAGCGGAATGCTGTGCTCGCCGAGAAGTGGGCGCGCAAGTCGGCCGACCAGAGCAACCCCGACGCTGAGTGCCTCATGGGCCTCTTGCTCATGGGCGCGTACGGGCAGCGCAGAGATGCCAAGGCGGCGCTCGACTGGTACCTTCGTGCTGCTGAGCATGGACATTCGCACGCCCAGTACACGATCGGATGGATGCTCGTCAATGGTGAAGGCCTGCCAGCTGATCGAGCGCGCGCACTACCTTGGTTGCGCAAAGCTTGCGACCAAGGGAATCATGACGCTGCCGACCTCTTGAGAAAGCTCGGTCAGTAGGCCGACCTCGCGCGCTAGAGCACCAGCCCGGCGTCCGAAGAGAGACTTCGCTTCTCCTGTTCAGTGGGCCGTGCTGCCGTCGGCGCCGCGCGAACTGCCTCTTATAGGTCCTATGGCTGCAATACCTCGTGCTGTCTTCGTTCGAGCCAGCACCTGTTGCGGGGTCCAACGACTACTTGGTGGCAATCAGCGTGAGTACGACCGTCCGAACCCCGCGTCCGCAGCCGCTGCAAAGCAGCCATCCGTCGAAGCGCAGTGACTGACCGCTCAGGACAAACTGCTTTCTCTAGTTGAATAATGTTGATCGTCACCCAAAGCTTTTCCGCGCTGGCATAGCGGTGGGGACTGCCAATCCCAACATGCTTTCAACTTGACCTGCAGCGCGCAAGATCTGATAGATGTCCAGGTCTTGTGCAGTCGTGTTGCACTGGACGTAATTGCTCAAATACGCCTCGGAGTTGGTCTGCACGCCGTTGCGCGTGCACACAATATAAGAAACCGACTCGGCTTCTATCTCGCGCTGTCGATCGCCCAACCGTATGCGTGTCGGGATGCCGAGTGTTTTGTCTCGCCCCAGATGGCTAAGGAACAGATGACCCAGCTCATGAGCCAGCGTTGCAAACTGCACCGCAGGAGCATGCGACGCATTGACCTTCAGGCGGTAGCGCAAGTCGTCCACCTCATCGCCCGGTTTGATAGGTGCGCGGCCTATTGAACCTGCGCTGCCTTCGCCAGCATCCGCAGCCACCCACTGAATACGCTTCTTCTCGATCCGGACGCGAAAGCCGGCAAGCGCTTTCTCATCTATCGCCCCCGTGGCCTGAAACGGACGCACGCCATCAGGCAATGGAGGGCCATCGGTGTCCGCCACGTCGTACACCAAGGCCACCGGAGCAAACGGCCACAAAATCAGCAACGGTCGCCTGCCTTCTTTGGGTACCCGCCCAAAGCGCTTCATCCAATCGCTCCGCGTCGCCGCGTACATCAAGCCAGGCTTTTGTATTTGCAGCAGCATCGCGTTAAAGGGTGCGAAATTACGCAGCCGCACTACGAAGGCCAGAAGCTCCATGTACTGCGCACTGCTGCGGTACATGCGCGATTCCTCCAACAAAGCATCGAGCATTGAGCGCTCCGCGAAGTCAGATACGTTCGCGAGATCATCCCGTACTGGGGTGCACGTCGAGGCGAGCAGATCGAGTTGTAGCTGCATCACAGTCAGGGCGTTGCCGATTTGGTGTGAGGACGCAAGCACGATGGAGCGCCGCCGACTGACCTATGGGTCAGGCGCAATTAGCCCTACATCAGGCGAGAAAAGAGGACGTCGCGGAGAGCTACAAAGGTCTCCGCGAGGGACACATTCCCATTCATTCGATCAAACAACGGACGCACCAAATCTAAAAAATGGTGATCTCTCTTGTCTGAACACCAATGGGAATGCGGCGACATCGTTCCATGTGACGCACGGCATCTTGGCGTTAGTGGAAAGCTCGTCTGCATCACTGTGAAAACACAACAGTAATTGATCCATAGACTGCCCATTAGCTCATGTGCGCCGTGCCGACCATGAATTGCGCTGACGCGCAGAACCAAGTCGACGCGAGGTTGCCGCACAACATGGTCATCTGACGTCAACTTCTCCCGAATGGATCAGTCGGCATTAAGACTATTTATGAGTTCCGTATCGGCGACTGCCGGACGGGCTCGAGTAAGTGCCGCCGCGGTGCGAAGAGCCAGAGCCTCCCGCGTACTTGCCCCCATGCGCGCTGCTATGGCTACTACCGCCGTAGCTGGCTCGCGAACCGCTCGAATGGCTGCCCTTTGCATTAGCGGCTCCCGCGATAAGCATGGCGGCCATACCAACGCCGCCGAGAAACCAAGTCACTTTTTTCAAATTACGTTCTCCAGTTGCACTACCCACGAGCCGCATGGGCGCGATGATGCGGTGATCGATTATTCGATCCCAAATGCACTATCGCACGGAAGAAATGCGCAATTGTCGGTGCACTTGGGTGGGATCACATCTCATTCCAGATTCGACGAATCCGTCACGCACAGAGTGCACCCTTGAGATGATTCTGAGAGCCGGCTCGTTGCCGAATAGCCCGAGCGATTCCTGCGGGATGCCTGCGGACAAATTGAACGTTGTCATCCGACAGCATGCCCTGCGACGCTGTATCGGCGCCGAACTCAGTGCGCAGCTGCATCGCTGCGGTATTGGCCTCGCGCGCCGTTATGCAACACGTCGACCGTGTAATTGCCGAAGCGGGACAGGGGTGCGTAGCCTTTGCCATGCAGCGTCTTCACCTTGTTGGCCCAGTCGATACATGCCGTTCGCAGTTGCGGTCAGCTACGCATTGCGCGTCGGGTTGGCTCCCGCTGCGTTGAGCACGGCGTCGCGCAGCAGGATCGCCACGTCTTGCACGGTCGGTGCGTCCGTCACCATCTGCCGCAGGTCGCGCATATCCTCGCCACCGAAGCGCAGCATGTCGGCCCTCGCCATCGTGTCGATGGCTTCGATCGGTGGTCATGCGGAATTTTTTGTAGAGCACCATTTGCCCATCGTTCAGCTTCAACTGCGAGCGCAATTCGGCATCGGTCCAGACCACGCCTGCTTTTAGCATTTGCAACTCGTAGCGGGATGCAATCAGCGCGTCGAACTGGTCGAACTGGTCGAGCGGCATACCCTGCAGGGCTTTGAGCATGCCGGGCTCGACCTTGCCGTTGCGCAGCAGGCGCTGCGCTTTTTGCACTGTCGAGAACGCCTGAAATTTGTCCTCCAATTGCGCTACTGGCACCACCATGCCCGACTGGTCGCGCGCCCATGACGACGCACCTCCGGAGATCAACGTCGCTTTCTTCGGCTACTTTTCCCTCAGATTGACGGAGTGTTTTGAGCCCGCCATATCGCGTCGAGTGGATCGGCTGTATGTACCCGCTCCGGGTCATCCGCGACCGGCTTGAACCCATTGCCGTTGCCGTTGGCAATTGCGTGAAGTAGGGACGTCAGCGGGTCGCCCTTCTGCTGGTTGTCCTTCTCGTAGAGCCCGAGATGCCTGGCCAGCTTCTCCAACGCATCGAGCTTGCTGTGCATCTGGATTTCGACGCCGTACTTTGTTTGCTTAGCACCGGCGTACAGCGCCGCCGCGGTCGGGCTCAACGTGCGCACGTCATGCAGCACAACCTGCGCTTTGCCGTATCCGAAGCATTCGGTGCACGCGCGATCGGGCGCTGCATCGGACAAAGGCTTGCCCTTCCAGCAATGCGGACACGCCTGCACATGCACTTCGACCAACTCACGCGCGTCGGCGGTGGCGATGTGCCAGGCCTCAAGAACGATCCGATCGGCGTCGATCCCGGTCCGCTCGCACCGTCGTTGCCGAGCGCTTGCAATGGCGGCTTGAATCTGAGGTTTTCTGAGGTTGTCGTACCCCTGCTCGGCTGCCGACCGAACGCTGTAGCCGGCACGGATGGCGGCCTGCGTCGCGTTCAAATTGGTTAGGTACTCCTCGACGAATCGCTGCTGCTTGGGCGTCAGCGTTGTCTTCGCGTCGGCGTGCGTTGGCAGCGGGGCGGGCGGCTGTGTGGTCGGTGTGCGATTCATGTCCAGCAGTGTGCAGATGCCCAGCGCCATGAGCAAACCCTACGGGGTTATCCCGTTGGCGAGGCTTTTGACTTTTGCTGCGTCAACTGACCCGACATCTGCCAATGACTCGCGCACCCGCCGAGCCCGCTTTTTTTGGTGGTTTTTCTCCTCGCGCGCGTACACGCGCGTACTGCTCCACGAAATCAAGATTTGCGACGAAGGTCCGGCGTCAAGTTGCCTCCCCATCGGCCATCGCATCGCGCCTGCGACGGACGTGATACGGCGTAAGCACCGCCGCCGCGATCATGTCCAGGCTCGGCCGTGCGTTGCCTTCCTTGTCGGTCCAGGCCTTCGGCGTGATGCTGCCGCTCAGGCCCACCGCGCAGCCGTCGTCCAGCGCCAGCAGCGCGGCTTGTACCCCCTCGTCGAACGCGAGCACGTTGACGAAGACCGCCTGCTCGTCGCCGCCGACGGCGGCTCGAACCTTGGCCACGACGAAGGGCTTGCCGCTTTTGCCGGTGCGCTGCTCGGGCGTGCCGTAGAGCTTGCCGGCGATGAGGGCGTCGATCATGGTGTTTCTCCTTCATTCTGATGAGGCCCGTCCGCAAACTGTCCGCATCGCTGCAACTGCTCCAGCATGAACCCGGCATTCGTGCCGCACCCATAGCCCGCGCGGCAGTGGCCACACTCAACGCACAGTCGGCGGTCGTCCTGATCGCGGTCGCGGTTGACGAGTTGCTCGGCAAGGCGTTCGCTGGCGCCGCCGTAGCCAAGCCATACGATGCGCGCTTGCCGTTTTGCGAACAGCTCGATCTCCGCTTTGTCCCAGGGCAGCAGACCCGCCAGCGTATCCGCGCGCCACAGCGGCGCCCTGTCCGCGCTGAGGGCGGCAACGCACTCCCCCATCGACTCCGCATTGCAGCGCTCAGGCCCTGCGATTCCGCGAACTGGCGCGCCGGCGGCTTCGGGTCGGTCGTTCGTGCGCCTTGTTGCTTGCTCAAGGCCAAAAAGTTCAGCATTCACTGCGAAACCTCTCCCCGAAAAAATCACCGAACTTTCACCCCCCATATATGGGGGGCGGTGAATTTCGGTTACGGAATCCACCGAAAACAGACGGAACGGTGAATTTCGGTTACTCGTCACGCCAGCCATAGCCACCCCTCATTGCAGCCCATCACCCCACGCGCCACCAGCCCGGTAATTGCCTCTCTGGTGCGAGTCGCACGGCGGTCGGTCTGGCATGTCAGCTTTGCAGCGCCAGCAGATACAGCGGCTTCCAGTTCAAGGCACGGGCGCATCGGCGGCGCTCCGGTCTTGCCCGTGGTGCCGTCCTTGAACATCGGACGCAGCGCATCGAGAATCACCCGCTGATTGCCACCTTGGGGCAGCTTCACGGCGCGCACGTCCTGCGCAGTCGTGTCGCGCATCACCACGCACGACGTAATCGTGTCGCCATGCTCGTCGGTGCCAAGCGTTTCCACTTGCAGCCGAAATGCATGCGCGTCGCCGTCTTGCCCGTCCTTGGACTTCGCTACCTTCCACACCCTGCGGTCGCCGTCGCGCATCGTCTCGATGCAAGCATCCATTGCAGCGAACAGCGATGAGTGCCCACGCAGGCCGCGTGTCGAATCTTTGCCGGTGTGATGCACCAGCACCACCAGCCCGCCGGTCATGGCTTGAAGGCGCTTGGCGGCTTCCAGAATCTCGCCCATGTCCTTGGAACTGTTCTCATCGGCGGTCGGCGCGGCGCGGTTCAGCGTGTCGATGAACACGACAGCACCGGCAGGCACCACGGCAGCCAAGTCGGCCACGTCCTGCGGCTCGGTCAGCTTGAACGGTTGCAGCATCATGTGCAGCTCGGCGGGCAGACTGCGGCCTCGGCTCGCCTCCCACGCCTGCGCACGCAGGGCGAACCCCGCTTCACCTTCAAGCGCGGCATACACAACCGGCGCAGCGTCCACCCGGCAATCAAACCAGCGTTGCCCATCGGCGATTGCAGCGGCCATATCGAACCCGAGAAACGATTTGCCGGATGTGCTCGGTCCGTAGAGCGCAGCCAGCCCTACGGCCGGCAGCACGCCCCGCACGCGCCAAGCCAGCGGCGGCAGATTGCGCAGGTCAGCAGCGGTCAGCAACTTGAAGCGCGGCGCGGGCGGCTCGGGCTTGTGCGCCTGCTCCAGTAGCAACGCCAATGCATCGGCCCCTTCGCGCTGCGCGTAGTCGTTCGCATCGAAGTTCCGCGCCGTGCCTTCAGGCATGCAGGCCACGGCCGCGCCCAGGTCGCGCGCTATTGCTTCGGCGTCGGCTTCCTTGCCCTTGTCGGGCACGATCACAATGTGCGCGGTCGGGTCGCGCTCGCGCAACTCGGTCGCCACGGTTCGCATGCGACCGGCGCCGAAACTCACGACTGCAGCATGCCCGGTCGCCTGCCAGCAGGACCATGCTTGGCCGATGCCTTCCACGACGTATACAGGCGCCTCGGGTATAAGTTCGCCGACAACGTACCAGCCCTGCACCGAACAATTCGGCAGGTTCACCTTGTTGGTCTTGATTTTTCCTTTCAGCCGCGTCGCGGTGTCACCGGTCGTGATGAATTGCAAGGTTGACAACGTGCCATCGGCGCGGCACACCGGCACCACCAACGCGCCGGCCATTGATTCGCCATGGATGCGCAGCGGATCACCTGCTGGAACGACGCGCAGATCATCAAGCGGCACGCCCGCAGCGGACTTCGCGGCCACGTAGGCGTGCCCTTCGGTAGCGACCTCGCAGCGCGCGTAGACGTCGTCGGCACCCCTCCCATCGGCCGGCGTGCGCAACTGCGCGGTGGGCCCTGCAGCGACCTCTTCGGATCGTTGCAGACCAGACTTGGTGTCGATCCAGCCATTGGCCTTGGCGGCTTTGAACAGCGTGCCGGGTCCAGTTCCGCCGTCTGGCTTGATGGTGCGGAATGCGGCGCGCACGTCCTGCTCGCTCTTGAAGTTCGCGGCGAGGCGGCTCCACTCCACCAAGTCATCCACTGGCAGCCCGGCTGCAATTGCCGCGCGCCCGATGGCATGCCACTTGTCGCGGGGCAAGTTTGGGTCGATGTGGTGGAGCGCGTCGCGAGCGCGCTTGATCTCCTGGGCAGCGCTATTCATACGAGACGGCGCGGCGCGGCGGGGCCGTCGATGGAGCCGATGGGTAGCTCGTCGTCAAATCATCCACGGTGCACCGCCTGTCTGCACCGTCCGGGCTCACGGTCCGAAAGGTCTGCCCGATGCGACGGATCGCTGCTGCAGCGTGCTTGCACGCGGAGCAAACTCGATAGGCGATGGCCGGATAGCGCGAGTCTTCGAGCGGATAGTCTCCTACCACCCGAGTCGATCCAGTAGCTACTCGGCCTGCGCACGCCCTGCAGTCACTCGGCGTGCGGGCCAGCAGCGTGTGTGCCATCGGATCGACTGCGTGGCTCAGCTGGGTAGCTATCGCGCAGGGTTGCGTACTCATGCTGCTTACTCCCCCGCCAGCTGGTCCAGCGCGTCGATGGCCGAGGTCAGCTGGCTGCGCAACGCCTTCACCTGAGTCGACCCGAGTTCTCGGACCTTCTCGATGGTGCGGGCAGCGTCGAGGAGTGCAGTTGCGCTGCTTTCGAGCGCAGCGAAGGCGCGTTCGGCATCGTCGCGGCCTTCAATTTGGATGGCTGAGCTTCGCGCAGGCGCAGTCGTTCGCGGCGGTGCATCCGCCTTCATGGCGATCGCACACACGGCCTCCCGCACCGGCAAATCGGCAACGCGTTGCCGTTCTGGTTCTGGCAGCTGCGGCAACCGTTTTACGAGCCGCATATAGGCGCGCGCCGTGCGCGGTGCGACTTTGCAATGGGTCGTCAGCCACGTGTCCCATTCGCCATGCGGAACTTGGCTCTTGGCTTCGTTCAGCAGCCCGCCGACAATCAGCGCCTGGTTCATCGCGGCGCGCGCACGGCCCTCGGCCTCAGCGGTTGCTTTGTTGATCCGCTCAGCCAGCGACAGCATGCGGTCGGCCATCTCGCTGTCGACGCAAGTGCCTGCCACTTGTGCTATCGGAAGATCATCACGCGGGTGAACGTGATTCTTTGGAGCCCGCGTCGTGCTCGTGGTGCGGTCGGGGGTGCTCATGCCACCTCCAGCAAGCGACGCAGGTGGGCAACTGGCCAAGCAAGCCGGCCATTGATGCGGATAGGCTCGATAGGGCCAGTACCCGAGTAGCAGGCCCAGCCACGCAGGGTCTGCGGTTTTCTGTTCAGCAGTCGCGCGGCTTCAGCGGTCGGAAGCGTCGGCCGTGTCTCGACCTCCAGCGATGGGAAGGCACGGCTTCCAACATACGCGAGGCGGCTCATCGCGTCGTGTTCGGTTGTTTGGGGTTCCATCGATTCGCACCTCGGTTGGTTGAGATGCATTGATGGTTTTCGGGCAGGTGTCCTCCCCCGCAAGTGTCCCCCTGTCCCCCAACTTGGGGTATACCCCCGTGTGGGGTACACCCCATGGGTAGGGCCTACCGCTGTGCGTCGGCTATCTCACCGCGCTCGCGCAGTCGCTCCCACGCTTTTTTGAAAGTCGTCTTTCCGACGAACAGCCGGCTATCTTTCAACGTTGCCTGTACGGCGGCTTTTACGCCAGGCCGGCCCGGCTCGTTGGTTGGTAGGCTTAACGGGTCTTGTGCGGCGCTTCGGATGGCCATCAGAATCGCCGCTTCCTGCGCAGCGCCGCGTTGCAGGAGCCTCTCTGCGCCCTCCTGCAGCACGTCACTGATGTACTTCGGTGTGGCCTGTGGCACGGTGCTGATACTGCCTGGCGAAGTCTGATTTGCCAGGAGCCTGTCAGGCGCTACCGACTCGAAGCCTTCGCGAACCAGTTCAAGCCACTGCGGCGGCAATGGCGCTAATGAATAGTCCAGCACGTAGTCATCAGGCTCGAAAGTCGCACGGCTGCCGTCGGCAAGCGAGCCTATCTGACCGAGCGCCTCCAGATACATCTGCTTGTTTCCGCCGCTCAAGACGCTGCTGCGGGCATGGCAGCCCATCGGTCCATATTCGCGCAGATAAGCGCTCTCGAACTCGTCGCGCCAGACGAACGCACCAGCGAACAGTTTTCCCAAAGATTCCTGTCGCCATTGGTCTCGTCCCGCCGCGTGACTGCGTTGCTCCGCTTCAATCTTTTCGCTGAGCACTTGCAGCGGTTGAACGACGAAGGTTTTCCATTTGCCTGGCTGGATAGGCTCATGAGTGCCGTCGGGCTTCAAATAATGAGCGCGCAAACCCTCGAACGCAGGCAGAAAGTTCAGCGTGTCCTGGTCGCTCGCCAGAATGCTTGCAATCACGTCAGGCGACAAGGCGCGCCAGTTTGTCAACAATGGAATAGCGCGCACGGGAATGGCCTGCCGGCCGTCCACCATCACGATTGCGTCCATGACATCCTCCCGAATGTGGCTCCCGTTGGTGAGGTGCCCCAGCGGGTCAGCGGGAGGTCTGACGGTTCGGCAGGATTGCGGCCCTACCTAGCTGGGGCAAAAGCGGCTATGCGTGCGCGGGTGTCACGCTCAGACGCAGCCCCATCGCATCCAGCACCTTGTGCAGTGTGAACACGGTCGGATTGCCGTTCTCGCTCAACACACGAAACAGCGTCTTGTCGCCCACGTCCGCACGGCGCGCAATCTCTGCCATCCCGTGCGCCTTGGCGACTTGGCGCAGCGCCACCAGCAGCGCGGCCGGGTCGTCAAGCTCCAGCACCGCATCCACATAGGCGGCGGCCTCATGCGGGTCTTTGAGTGACTCGTTCAGGGACGCGTCGTAGCTTTTATCGCGCGGTGCGTTCATGGACAGTCTTGCGTCGTGAAAAACGGTTCAGGCAGGTTCCGCTGTCTCGCGCACACGGCGCCTTGCCGGCGCTGCTTTCTTCGGCATGGACACCTTGACGGCCGGCGCCATGCCGGCAGTCGCAGCCATGCCCATTAGTGTGTCGAGCGAAAACAGGTTCACCTTGCCGCGCATCAGGTCGGAGATGCGCGGCTGCGTCACGCCAAACAGTGCGGCGGCTTGCGGATGCGTCATGCCTCGCCGTCGTATGGCTTCGGCAAGGCTCATCATCAGGCCCGAGCGGGCGCGCATGCTCGCGGCTTCCTGCGGCGTGTCCTCGATGGCGTCCCACACACTGGCGAATCGCTGTCGTGCAGTCACTGTGCAAACCAGTTCATGCATGGGCTTCCCGCCCTTCAACCGCCATGCGTGCGATGAAGCCCGAGCGTGTTTCCCCCGCCTGCTTCGCCAGCGCATCGAGCCGGTGCAGCACACGGCGCGGCAGACTGATATTCACGCGCTCGATAGTGTCATCCAGCATTGCTGGGTCCACCTTCACCAGTGCCCACAGCCAGCCCTCAAACTCCACGTGCGCACCCCGCAAGCCCTCAATGTGGGACGGGGAAGGAATGTCCTGTCCGGCATCAAGCGCGGCCTCAATCCATCCGGTGATGGCGTCCTCGGCCTGAATCATGGCTTCTTCCAGCGTATCCCCAGCAGAAAAGCAGCCGGGCAAGTCAGGCACCACCACGCCCCAGGCCATGGCGTCGTTTCCGGGTTCAATGGCAATGGGATAACGCATGATTTTTCACCTCTCAAAGTCCGGCCTGCCGCCGAATGGCCCTGACCAGCCCGAGCCCGAGGTCTTTCTTGGGATGCGGCACCACCACGATGCCGGCACGGCTCGGGTGCTTGAAGATGTGGTGCGAACCGTTTACTCGGTCCAACTGCCAGCCGGCGCGTTGCATGTCCCGTATCAAGTCAGCGCTTGTCATTGATGTGTATCGTACACATTGTCCCTCATTCAGGCAAGCGGGTTGTTGCCAATTGCCTCATGTCACGGCGCGCAGCTTGCCGGGCTCGGCGGTGCGGTCGAACGTCACGCCGGCTTGTTCCAGCATCCACGCCTCAATGCGCTCGTGATGCACGCGCAGCAGGTCCAGCGGGCGCACGCGGTAATGCTTCTCGGCGGTCGCCGATGGCTTGTGCCCCATCACCTGCGCCACAACGCCGGCCGGTATCTCCAGCCATTCGGCCAAGCTGCCAAAGCTGCGGCGCAGGCCGTGGAGCGTCAACCCCTCAATGCCGGCAGCGGCGCAGACGCGGGCATTGATGTGATTCGGCATGCGGATCGGTTGGATGCCGACGCGGCCCTCCTGCGCGGTCTGGAACACCCAAGGGCCGCGTCTCGGCAGACTGTGCAGCAGGTGTGCCACGTAAGGCGTCAACGGAATTACGCGCTCGCCCTCCACCTTGTCGCGGATAGTCATACCGCGCCACTTTGTATTGAGATCGTCCCATTGCAGCGCCAGCACCTCACCGGGTCGCGCGCCGGTTAGCAACAGGGTCTGGAGATAGGCTGACGCAACTGGGTTGGCAAGCCCGCACACGGCATCAAACCACGCCGGCAGCTGCTCGCGGAGCAGCGCATCTTGATTCACGCCCGCTTTGCCGAGTGCCTCGCGGGCCTTGCGGCTTTTGGTGGGGTTGTCGCCCGCAAGTGAGTGCCTGTAGACCGGCTGCTCGGCGCACCAGTTCAAGAACGCGCGAAACAAGCGGAGCGCAAGGCGTGCCTGCGTCGGCCGGCTCTGCGCTTCTCGGACGGCCCACGCTTCGATAACGGATGCATCCAACTGGCGCAGAGGCAACGCCAACAAAGCATGAAGCGGCCCGGCAATCGTCACGCCCCGGCCCCGCGTGCCGCGCCCGACGGTCTCGCCACCAGCGCGCGCCAGCTGCACATGGTCGATGCGGTGCCGTTCGCCCCAATGCGAGCAACGCTCGGCAAGGTAGGCGGTCCAGGCGTCTCCGACGGTCACGGTAGCCACGCGTAGGCTCTCGGCGGCTGCGATCTGCTGTGCCGCCTTGGCGGCCTCTTGCTGGCGCTCCAGCTCGCGCGGGTCTTGTCCACCATCCAGCACCACGGCCAGCCGGCGCGCCTCGGTGCGGGCTTGGTCGATGCTCCAAGCGCGCACGTCGCCAATGGTGCGGCGGATGGTCTGACGGTTCAGCTTTGCCTCGAACACAAACGACTTGGCGCCCGTGTTAGTCACCCGGACACGCAGACCTGGTGCCTTGCTGTCACGCATGAACGCCTGCGCCTTGCAGTCGGTGCGGCACGTTAGCCGCTCAATCGCGCCAGCGGTCAAGTCGACCGGCTGACTAAGGTCGGGTACATCGCTTTTCTTGGGTCGTGCCATGTTGATTGCTCTCGTCGGCTTTGACCACATCGGCTGCCCGTGTAGCCACTGTGTAGCCAAAAACGCCCCGTTTTGGGGAATATCAATCAACGCTTGGACTGTTCAGGAACAAAGTGCAACAGACGTAAACTGTTGATTTGTATGGATTTTATCAACTTTAATCAACAGGGGGAAATAGGCTCTAGTTCGGACTCGAAATCCGATATACGGTAACCCCGTATCCAGGGTTCGAATCCCTGTCTCTCCGCCAGCCGTGCCGCCGTTGCACAACGCTTGCAAACGCTCCCGCTTTCAGTGCAGGTGCCGCGGCTTGCGACCACCACCATGCCCACCCCCGAAGCCTCCGTGGCTGCCGCCGGGACCCCGCGGCGATTTGGTGCCCAGCTCCATCGAATTGGCAAGTTCGTCGTAGCGCAGGGAGAACAGCTTGTCGATCTCGCTGACCACACCGGACAGCTCGGCGCCGTCGAAGTGGCGCTCCATCATCGCAACCACATCCTCGACCAACAGATCGCGCTGCACTTGCAGGATGGCACCTGGATTCGGGCCGACAAACAGCATCAGAAAGTCGTCACGCGCTTCTTCTTCGTCGTTTGCAGATGGTCGCTCGTCTTCATCCTCGTCGTCGTCGAACTCAACGTCGTAGAACGAGACTTCGATCGCCGCGCCCTGTTGCGATAGCTCATTCAAGCTCATGCACATCTCATCGAGTGCGGTGCGAAAGTCCACGTTGCCGCGCACCGTCCAGCACAGATGGAGCTCATGCTTTTTGGGATCGAACTCGATGCCGGGTTCGTCGTCGTAAACGCTTGCCGCACCGTCGGCAAGTGACTTGGCACCGGCGTACTTCCACAACGGCTTCAACGCGTCCTGCAACTGCGGAAGCTTGACGTCCGAGCGCAGCAGCACGTCGCCATGCACGTGGATTTCAAAGGGGGCGTTGTAGTCGGTCATTCGGGTGCCTCATGGTTGAATGCTGCCGTCGGGGCAGCATTGCGTTGAACGGGAGAAATTCGATCAATCTGCAGATTTCGAACAGGCTGAGGCGAGCGGCCGCGGCGATCCAGATACCAAGGGTCTGAGCGCGAATAGAAAATGCGATTTTCTCATGGTTCCCGGCCGCTGCGGCCGCAAGACAGACGCAGCGCTGACCTGGGAATCCGTGGCAACGCCAACCGCGTCCGGTCTGCCTCATGGTGGCACTCACTGGACAGGTTTTCCCTATTTCCAAAGTGAATACACGCCGCTAAGCTCGGGCGCCCGCGAGGCTTTGACTTTCGGCAATGCCCTGCGTCGCTGCCACAGCCCCACAGATCGAACGGCTGCCAGCCGCGTTGCCGCGGGTCCTGACAGAGCGGCATCGTGCCGCGCTGAGGCTGCTTTTTCCTGATCATTCCATCAAGCCCCAAGGTGATTTTGCATTTATGAGCCAACCGAATCGCGTGTTGATCGATTTCTTCGGTGACTACATCTGCCCGTTCTGCTATCTCACGGTGCCGGTGTTGTACCAAGCCAAGGCCGAACTGGGCGACAGCATCGAACTGCGCTGGCGCGGGCTTGAATTGCGCCCCGAGCCAATGACACAGCTCGATCCGACCGGACCCGACTATCTGCGCCAGTGGAACGAGCAGATGCTGCCGATCGCAGCAGAACGTGGCATCACGCCGCATTTGCCAACCGTGCTGCCGCGCAGCCGTCAAGCGATGGAGGCAGTCGCCTTTGCGCGAGACGAAGGCGCGTTCGACGCGATGCATCAAGCCCTGTACCGCGCGTTCTTCGTGGACGGCTGCGATCTTGGATCGATCGACGAACTGGTGCGCATCGGGCGACGGGACGCAGGCTTGGACGGCAACAAGCTGCGCGCTGCACTCGACAGCGGCGAATATGTGGCTCGGGTACAAGCCGATCGCCTGGAGGCGGCTTTCTTCGGCGTGGCCGGCCTGCCTGTGCTGGTGTTGCGCCGCGAAGATCAAGAGAAAAAGCAGTCGCAAGCGCTCTGGGGCGCGCAGCCGCTCAAGGGTGTGCTCGAAGGCGTGAAGACTGTTCGCGCGGGCCGCTGACACCGGGCTGCTCACGTGGTTTCCAAGCTTTCAAATGCACTCGATTTTTTAAGACCGCTTTAAGCCGGACGTCGCAAACTTCGTCTCCGTCGTTGCTGCAACAGCAACGCCTTTTTTAAAACGGAGAGACCAAGCCATGAAGACGAATCGGAACAAGATCCTCACGACCCGACTGGTTGCCGCGCTGCTCGGCGCCGGAGTGCTCGGCACCACTGGGGCAGCGCTGCTGCACCACGAACCGGCGCTGGCCGGGGCCGCACCCGTCAAGGTCGCCTATGACAATGATGCTGCGGTTGCCAACACCGCAGCTGCGCCGGGCCCGGTCAATGCGGCTCCCGTTGCGCCGCCTGACTTTGCGAAGATCACGCAGCAATACGGACCGGCCGTCGTCAACATCACGGTAACTGGCAGCACCAAGGTTGCTAACAATGAAGGCGCCGGCGCCAACTCGCCCGGGGGCAACGGCGCCGATCCGTTCGGCAACGATCCATTCTTCGAATTCTTCCGTCGCTTTCAGCAGCAGCAAGGCCCGCGCGGCGGCATGCCAGCGCAGCCCCACAGCATGCCGATGCGCGGCCAGGGCTCCGGCTTCATCGTCGATGCGAACGGCATCATCCTGACCAACGCTCACGTGGTGCGCGACGCCAAGGAAGTCACTGTCAAACTGACCGATCGGCGGGAGTTCATCGCCAAGGTGCTCGGTGCCGATCCAAAGACCGACGTTGCGGTGCTGAAGATCGACGCAAAAGACTTGCCCGTGGTCGCAATCGGCAAGCCGAGCGATTTGCGGGTGGGCGAATGGGTGCTTGCAATTGGCTCACCATTCGGTTTCGAGAACTCGGTGACGGCTGGCGTGGTGAGTGCTAAAGGCCGCAGCCTACCGGACGACAGCGCGGTTCCGTTCATCCAGACCGACGTCGCGGTAAATCCGGGCAACTCGGGCGGGCCACTATTCAATGGACGCGGTGAAGTCGTCGGCATCAACTCGCAGATCTATAGCCGCACCGGTGGCTATCAGGGCCTGTCGTTTGCGATTCCGATCGACTTGGCATCCAAGATCGAGAAGCAGATCGTCGAGCACGGCGAAGTCAAGCACGCGCGGTTGGGGGTCACGATCCAGGAAGTGAATCAGACGCTCGCGTCTTCGTTCAAGCTTGACAAGGCCGCTGGCGCACTGGTGGCCAGTGTGCAAAAAGGCAGCGCAGCCGAGAAGGCGGGCCTGCAGCCGGGCGACGTGGTCCGCAGTGTGGACGGCCGCGCGATCATCGCATCGGGTGAGCTGTCGGCTGCGGTCGCACTCAAGAGTCCGGGCGACAAGTTGCAGCTCGATGTGTGGCGCAACGGCGCGGCCGAAACCATCAACGCAACCTTGCAAGGCACCGACAAAGACGCCGTGCAGACCGCGAATGCGGCATCGGGCGACGAGGACAGCAATGCCAAGTTGGGTCTGTCGCTTCGACCGCTGCAGCCACAAGAGCGCGCCCAGGTCGGCAATGCATCCGGTCTGCTGATCGAGGAGGCAGAAGGACCGGCTGCGCTGGCCGGCGTCGAGGCAGGCGACTTGCTGCTTGCCGTCAATGGCACCCCGGTCAAGAGCATCGAGCAGGCACGCACCGCATTGTCCAAATCTGGCGCTAAGTCGGTTGCCCTGTTGATTCAACGCGGCGCCAACAAAATCTTCGTGCCGGTGCGTATCGGCTGACCCACGCTTTCGCCGATTTTCCGTTCACTCCAGTTGCCGGCTGCTTCTTCGAGGCCGGCACTTTCCAGGGCCGTGGCGATCACTCGTCACGGCCTTTTTTTGCGTGCCGGCGTGGCCCGCCCGGCGCGCTACGATCGATGACAGAAAACACTTTTCGAAGGACTTTGTCGTCATGGCCGTCATCACTACCATTGAAGATCTGCGCGTGCTGGCTGAGAAGCGCGTGCCGCGCATGTTCTATGACTATGCCGATTCGGGTTCGTGGACCGAAGGCACCTATCGCTCCAACGAAAGCGATTTCGACAAGATCAAGCTGCGCCAGCGGGTTGCCGTGAACATGTCGAACCGGACCACTGCGACGACGATGATCGGCGAGCCGGTCGCGATGCCTTGTGCGATTGCACCGACCGGCCTGACTGGCATGCAACACGCAGACGGCGAGATGCTCGGCGCGATTGCCGCGAAGAAGTTCGGCATCCCATTCACTCTATCTACGATGAGCATCTGCTCGATCGAGGATATCGCGCAGGCCACTGGCAATCACCCGTTCTGGTTTCAGCTGTACTGGATGCGGGATCGTGATTTCATGGACCGGCTAATGGACCGCGCCAAGGCTGCGAACTGCAGCGCGTTGGTGCTCACGCTGGATCTGCAAGTGATGGGACAGCGCCACAAAGATTTGAAGAACGGCCTGACCGCGCCACCCAAGCCGACCATCCCGAACATTCTGAATCTGCTTACCAAGCCGCGCTGGTGCCTCGGCATGGCGGGCACCAAACGCCGCGGCTTCGGCAACCTGATCGGCCATGCCAAAGGCGTCAGCGATATGAGTTCGCTCGGCACCTGGACGAAAGAGCAGTTCGACCCCGAACTTGATTGGAGCCACGTCGAATGGATCAAGAAGCGCTGGGGCGGCAAGATGATCTTGAAAGGCATCATGGTCGAAGAAGACGCAAAGCTCGCGGCCGACAGCGGTGCTGATGCGCTGGTGGTGTCGAACCACGGTGGCCGCCAGCTGGACGGTGCGCCGTCGGCGATTGCCGCGCTGCCTGCGATCGTTGACGCGGTGGGCGGCAAGGACAGCAAGATTGAAGTCTGGATGGACGGCGGCATCCGCAGCGGTCAAGACGTGTTGAAGGCGTTCGCACTCGGCGCGCAGGGCACCATGCTTGGCCGCGCGTTCCTCTACGGGCTCGGCGCGATGGGTGAAGCGGGCGTGACCAAGGCGCTGGAGATCATTCACAAAGAGCTCGACATCACGATGGCGTTTTGCGGACGCACCGACATCAAGACGGTGGACAAGAGCATCTTGCTGCCGGGGACTTTTTAGAGCATCCAGGCCCTGTAAACACAGCCAGCGGGAGCGAATGGTGAATGCTGGAGTGCAGTGCAGGGCGCGGGGAGTGCTGCGTGGCTCGGCTATTCAAGCGGGCCTCAACGCGGCAGTGCGCCCGACATTCCTCGTTCCCCTGCGGGGTTGTCCCGCTTGTCGTGCTAACAGGCCTCAGGCCAATGGCATCGGATGCGTTTGGGCCAACCCCTCGGCCCGATTGCGACCGCTTTCTTTCGCCACATACAGTGCGCGATCGGCTCGCCTGAGTAGCGCATCGGCATCGTCTTGGGGCAGCACGCTGGTGACGCCGCAACTGATCGTGACAGGGTGTCGATCGACGAGCGGTCTGGCGGCCACATGTGCGCATAACGTCGACGCCTTCACGCAGGCTTCGTCAAAGCCGGTCTGCGGCAAGATTACGACGAATTCTTCACCGCCCCAGCGGCCCAGCGTATCGGCGTCGCGCAGGATGCTTCCGATGCGCAGTGCAAGCGCTCGCAACGTCTGGTCGCCCACCTGATGCCCAAACCGGTCATTCACGTGCTTGAACAGATCGACGTCGATCAAGATCAGCGAACACGGCTGGCCGTAACGCGCAAAGCGAAGCTGTTCGGCTTCGATCACTTCGATCATGCGGCGCCGGTTTGCCAGCTCGGTCAACACATCGGTGTTGGCCAGCCGAGCGAGTTGATGCGCGCTGAGCTGCGCCACCTGAAAGCGGTGCTGATAACTCGAGAAGAAGTAAAGCGCCGCGATCAGCACGGCGGAGACCACCAGCATCTGAATCGTGAAGTTGGCATACGGCTGATTGATCCCACGCATCAAATACGGCAATGCGATCGATACGAACAGGAACAAGATCGCCAGCGAGATGCAGAGGCTCGACTTGTGGCCCGCCAACGTGAACGCGAACACATAGATCACCGGAATCCACAAGTACAGCGGCAGCAGATCGATGTCAGCGCCCAGACTCGGCACATGCAGCCGCAGGGCCATGCAGCCCGCGCAGATGCCAGCGGCAAAGACCAGGCAGCTCTTGGCCACCAAGGAGAGTGACAGCAGGCGGCGCCAGACCAGCACGAACAGCACCGGGTGGAACACCACGTTCAGGCCGAACACCCCCCGCAACGCAAGCGCCGACTTGCCCTGCAGCTCCATCGCCGTCCAGCCGGCGATCGTCGAAGCCCAGGCCAACGCCATGATCGTCATCAGCACGATGCGCTTGATCGTTTCGGCAGACTGCGGTGTGCCACCGACGTGCGCTGCGTGGGCTGCAGCCAGCGGCTCGGTGGCTGCTGGGGGTGTCATGGTCTGCCGGCACGGTATCGAAGCGCTTCGAGGCATGGCCTTCGGCCTCCTGATCTTTGAGCGGGCACGAGGAAACGAAACGGCCGGCGCAGTCCAAGCGCAGCGCCTCATTACCGAAATTGCCAAAGCGACCCAATGCACGCGACTTGCCAGCCGCACAGCGCATCGCTACATTGCTGCGTTTGCACGCTTGGCGAACCTCCTAATGTCTATTGATTCCCGTCCGACCGGTGCCACCGATGCGGTTGTTTCCAAAATTCTTCACGCTTCTTCTGCACCGGACGCTGCCGCCATCTCCCCGGCCGACCTGCCGGCGCTTGGAGTGGAGGCAGAAGCGTTCGCGATCGCTCCGGCGGCATCGACGCCGGGTCGCAGCGACCCGCAGGCGCCGCGGCACATTCGGCTGACGTCGCATGCGGGCGGCTTCGGCGCACTGCCGCTGCACTGGGGCGCATCCACGGCGGCCGAGCGCGGCCCCGTGATCGGCACCACCACCAAGCGCGCGCACCGCAACGTGATCGGCACGCACAGCGGCTCTTACAGCATCTACCGCGCGCTGGCCGTGGCGGCCGGTGCGTTGAAGCGCGACCACCGGGCCGATCTGACCAACACCGCGCCGACGCACGCGATCGGCCCGTATCCGCAGTGGAGCGAACCGGGCCGCATCGTGTCGATGGACCCTTGGGGTGCGTTGATCGCCGACGCGTTCTCGGCCGACCTCTCAGCCGGCTACGACATCCGCCCGACCATCGCCGTAACGCAGGCCCACGTCATCCTGCCCGAAGTGATCGAGGCGCTGCAGACCGGGCGGCTTGAAGCCGACGGCAAATTCTTGACCGCCAACGGCGCTGCCATGGTGACCAAGGCCGCGATCGAGCCGGTCTGGTTCCTGCCTGAGGTGGCCAAGCGATTCGGCTGCTCCGAGACCGACCTGCGGCGCACGTTGTTTGAAGAAACCGGCGGCATGTACCCGGAGCTGGTCACGCGCAGCGACCTGGAAGTGTTTCTGCCGCCGATCGGTGGCCAGACCATCTACATCTTCGGCAACCCGCGCGACCTGGCCGACACGAACGTCGAGTTGACTGCGCGCATTCACGACGAATGCAACGGCTCCGACGTGTTCGGCTCCGACATCTGCACCTGCCGGCCGTATCTGACCCACGCAATCGAGGAATGCATCCGCGGCGCACAACGCGGCGGCGTCGGGCTGGTGGCTTATTCACGCAAGGAAGGCCGCGCATTGGGTGAAGTGACCAAATTCCTGGTCTACAACGCCAGGAAGCGTCAGGTCGGCGGCGATACGGCGGACCAATACTTCGCGCGCACCGAGTGCGTGGCCGGCGTGCAAGACATGCGCTTTCAGGAATTGATGCCCGACGTCTTTCACTGGCTCGGCATCAAGAAGATTCACCGGCTGGTTTCGATGAGCAATCTGAAGTTCGATGCGATCATCGGTTCGGGCATCGAGATTGGCGAGCGCATCAACATCCCCGACGACCTGATCCCAGCCGATGCGCGCGTCGAGATGGACGCCAAGATGGCAGCGGGTTACTTCACGCCCGGCGTGGTGCCCGGTGCCGACGAACTGAAGCAGGCCAAAGGTCGGGGGTTGGCCGGATGAAGCTGGGGGGGACACCTGCACCCGATCGCCTTCCGGTTTCGCCGACGTTGCAGCCAGCCGCTGCCATCGCTGCTCGACCGCAACCGTTCGATGCGTCCAACCCCGCCGCCGCGGCCGCCGCGCTGCGCACCACCGCTGCCGTGCGCGAGCGCGCACAGGTGCTGCTCGCCCGCGCGCGGCGCGGTGATTCGGACTGGTTCACCGTCCACGATGAAGCGCTTGCCGAAGCGACGCGCCTGACGGTCGACTGCACGCTCGCGCGCTACCCATCAGGCGACGTGCCATTTCACAGCCGCTGGCGCCATTTCGAAGCTGGCGGCGTGGATCGGCTGGCCGCGCTGGACGCGTCGCTGGCTGCCGAGCCGGCGCGCGAACGCACGCAGGCCAGGATCGACCTGGTCGTGATCAGCGTGTTGCTCGACGCCGGTGCGGGGCCGGATTGGGGTTATGTCGAAGCGCCGAATGGCCAGCGGTTGACGCGCTCGGAAGGGCTTGCGGTGGCATGCTTCCACGCGTTCGCGGCCGGGCTGTTTTCGTCAGACGCTGCGCACCCGCTGCAGGCTGACGCGGCCGGCCTGTGCGCGCTCGATGCACAGCGGCTGGCACACGCGTTTCAGGTCACTGCGGCAAACCCGTTGGTCGGGCTCGAAGGCCGCACCGATCTGCTGCGCCGGCTGGGCGAAGCACTCACGCGGCAGGCCGATGCATTCGGCCCCAATGGCCGACCCAGCGGCTTGTTCGATCGGGTGGCGGCGCCGCAAGGCCCCGGCACCCCGGTCGCATCCGAAGTGACAGCACACGCCATCTTCAGTCAGTTGCTGCAGTCGTTTTCCCGCATCTGGCCGAGCGCAAACGCGATCGACAACGTGGCCACCGACGGCAGCCCCCGCACCGGCTCCGGCGATCCGGCGCTTGCGCTGGGCGACTGCTGGCGCCATTCGGCCGTGCGTGGCCCCGGCCTGACCGACGGCTGGATGCCGTTTCACAAGCTATCGCAGTGGCTGACCTATTCGCTGCTGGAGCCGTTTGCGTGGGCCGGCGTGCAGGTCGGGGGGCTCGGCGCGTTGACGGGCCTGCCCGAATATCGCAATGGCGGCTTGTTCATCGACACCGGCGTGATCCGCGCGAAAGACCCGGCATCGATGACCCGGCAATGGACGGTCGCCGACGAGTTCATCGTCGAATGGCGCGCGCTGACCGTGGCGCTGCTCGACGAGCTTGCGGTGCGGGTACGCAAGGAGCTGCAGCGCACCGAGGCAGAGATGCCGCTGGCCTCGGTCCTCGAAGGCGGCACCTGGGCCGCCGGGCGTGCTTTGGCACAACGCTTGCGTGATGGCAGGCCACCGTTCAACATCGCAAGCGACGGAACCGTTTTCTGAGCCTGCCGATTCCTGTCCATGCGCCCGTTCCACCACAATCGACGCACCATCTCCAAACCTTTCCCGAACCTCTGCCCGCCTGCCGCCCATGTCCGAATCCGTTCACCTGATTGACCACCCGCTGGTGCAGCACAAGCTGACTTTGATGCGCCGCAAGGATGCGTCCACCAACAGCTTTCGCACGCTGCTCAACGAGGTGTCCATGCTGCTGGCCTATGAGGTCACGCGCGACATGCCGATGCAGGACGTCCAGATCGAAACCCCGCTGGAGACCACGACAGGCAAGGTCATCGACGGCAAAAAACTCGTGCTGGTCTCCATCCTGCGTGCGGGCAATGGCATCCTGGAAGGCATGCTGTCCGTAGTGCCCGGCGCGCGCGTGGGCCACATCGGGCTGTACCGGGACCCGAAGACGCTCACCGCGATCGAGTACTACTTCAAGATGCCGAGCGACATGCACGAGCGCGACGTGGTGGTGGTGGACCCGATGCTGGCCACCGGCAACTCGGCGATCGCTGCCGTCGATCGGCTGAAGGAAACCAAGCCCAAGTCGATCAAGTTCGTCTGCCTGCTGACCTGCCCAGAAGGCATTGCAGCGTTGCAAAAAGCCCACCCCGATGTGCCGATTTACACCGCCGCGATCGACCGGCAGTTGAACGAGCACGGCTACATCCTGCCGGGCCTGGGCGATGCGGGCGACCGCATCTTTGGAACCCAATAGCGCTTGGGCGCAGGCCTGATCATCACTTCTTGCTACACCATTCGTAGCGAACGTCCAGTCATCACTCACCAGGAGCACCCCCTTGATCCAACGCCGCCCCCTGATCCTTGCGTCCGCTGCCGCACTTGCGCTGGTCGCAGTCGGCCTGCCCCATCTGGCGTTCGCGCAAGCCGACAAACTCAAAGTCGCCGCCGTCTACACCGTGCCGTTCGAGCAGCAGTGGGTCGGCCGCCTGCACAAGGCGTTCAAGGCTGCGGAAGCGCGCGGCGAGATTGAGTACAAGGCGAGTGAAAACGTCTCGAACGCCGACTACGAGCGCGTGATGCGTGAATACGCGAATGCCGGCAACCAGCTGATCGTCGGCGAAGCGTTCGCGGTCGAAGCGGCCGCGCGCAAGGTGGCACGGGATTTCCCGAAAACCTACTTCCTGCTTGGCTCCTCGGGCAAGCCGCAAGCGCCGAACTTGAGCGTGTTCGACAACTACATCCAGGAACCCGCGTATCTGACCGGCATGATCGCCGGCGGCATGACCAAGACTAACCAGATCGGCATGGTCGGCGGCTTCCCGATTCCTGAAGTCAATCGGTTGATGAACGCGTTCATGGCCGGCGCGAAAGAAGTCAACCCGAAGGCGGAATTCAGCGTGAGCTTCATCAACAGCTGGTTCGATCCGCCGAAAGCGAAAGAAGCCGCTTTCGCGATGATGGAAAAAGGCGCCGACGTGCTGTATGCCGAACGCTTCGGCGTGAGCGATGCGGCCAAGGAAAAGGGCAAGCTTGCGATCGGCAATGTGATCGACACGCAGGCCCAGTACCCCGACACGGTGGTGGCTTCCGCCATCTGGAACTTTGAGCCCACGGCCGAGCGGGCCATTCGACTGGTCAAAGAAGGCAAATTCACGCCAGAGGACTACGGCAAGTATTCGATGATGGAGCACAAGGGTTCGAACCTGGCGCCGCTTGGCACATTCGAGGGCAAGGTGCCAGCCGAGCTGATGGCGAAGGTCAAATCCAAAGAAGCCGACATCCTGGCTGGCAAGTTCAGTGTGACGGTCAACGACGGCCAGCCGAAGTCCACAGCGAAATGATGGTGCGGCGCTGCCCAAAGCTGCGCATGGGGCGAGCCGCGCACGTACTGGGCGCGTTGCTGCTGGGGGCTGGGCTGTCTGCTTGCGGTGGCATGCCTCATCAGACCACGGGCGCTTCAATCGCAGCAACGGCCGAGCCATTCGATGGGCGGCTCGACACCACGCCGCGCATCGCGGTGATGTCGGCGTTCGGACCCGAGCTGGACCTGCTGCTGGGGCAGCTGCAATTCGCCAAGCAGCACGCTATCGGCGGCGTGATATTCACCACCGGCGTGCTCGCCGGCAAACCGGTGGTGCTGTTCCTCTCGGGCGTCAGCATGGTGAATGCGACCATGAACGCGCAGCGCGTGCTGGACCGATTCAATATCCAGCGCATTGTGTTCAGCGGCATCGCCGGTGGTGTGGACCCTGCGTTGCATATCGGCGATGTGACCGTGCCGGCGCAGTGGGGCCAGTACCTTGAGATGCTGATGGCGCGTGAGACCTCGCCAGGCCAGTACAGCGCCCCACCCTGGATGAAGAACGTGACGCTGCCCGCATTCGGCATGCTGCAGCCGCGCCCCGTCGAAGTGCGCAGCGCGGCGCATCCAGGCATCGTGCGCAAGTTCTGGTTCCCGGTTGACCCCGGGATGCTTGAAGTCGCACGGACGCTGACCAGCCGCGACGTGCTCGCACGCTGCACGGCCGCAGCCAACTGTCTGTCGCGCGCGCCGCAGCTTCGCATCGGCGGTAACGGGGTGTCAGGCCAGGCGTTTATGGACAACAAGGCGTTTCGCGAATACACGTTCAAGACGTTTGACGCGAGCGTGCTCGACATGGAGAGCGCAGCGGTTGCGATGGTGGCCTACAGCAACGGCGTGCCGTTCATCGCATTTCGCTCGCTCAGCGACCTGGCCGGCGGCGGTGAAGGCGAAAACGAGATGGGGACCTTCATGGGCCTGGCAGCGGACAACTCGGCCAAGGTGATGCTGGCTTTTCTGGCCGCGTGGAAGTAGCCGCGACTGGAGTTGCCGAGTTGCAGCCGGTGGCTGGTGCGCCGGTGCTGCGCCTGCAGCGGATCAGCAAGCACTTTGGCCCGTTGCTCGCCAACGACGACATCTCACTGACGCTGGACCGCGGCGAAGTGCTTGCGCTGCTGGGGGAGAACGGCGCCGGCAAGTCCACATTGATGTCGATTCTGTTCGGCCACTACCGGGCCGACGCCGGCACCATCGATGTGTTCGGCCAGCCACTGGCACCAGGCAACCCGAAGGCCGCACTGGCTGCTGGCATCGGCATGGTGCACCAGCACTTCACGCTGGCCGACAACCTGACCGTGCTCGACAACGTGATGCTCGGCAGCGAATCGGTGTGGCAGCCGTTCACGCGGCGCTCGGCTGCGCGCAGACGGTTGCTCGACGTGGCGCATCGCTTCGGGCTCGCGATACAGCCCGATGTGCTGGTCGGTGCGCTCTCCATCGGCGAGCGCCAGCGTGTGGAGATCGTCAAGGCACTGTACCGTGGCGCACGCATCCTGATCCTCGACGAGCCGACCGCCGTGCTGACGCCGCAGGAAAGCGAGGGCCTGTTCGCGACGCTTGCGCGCATGGTGGCCGAGGGCCTGTCGATCGTCTTCATCAGCCACAAGCTCGGCGAAGTGCTGCGGGTCTCGCACCGAATCGTGGTGCTGCGTCATGGCAAGCTCGTGGCCGACGTGCCTGCGGCCGGCGCAACTCAGGCACAGCTTGCGACCGCGATGGTGGGTCGGGCGGTCGAAGCGCCGGTGCGCAGCGCAGCTCCGCCATCGGCGGCTCTCACAGCGACCGTGCCGGTCTGCGTGCTTGACGACGTGCACACACGCGGCGCACGCGGCGCACTGCACGGGGTGTCGCTCGATCTGCGCGCTGGCGAGATCGTCGCGGTCGCGGGCATCTCCGGCAACGGACAGGTCGCGCTGGCCGAACTGCTGTGCGGCACGCGACAGGCCACTGCCGGGCGGGTGCTGCTGGACGGCGCGGCACTGCCTGCGGCGCCTCCTCGGCTGGTCGCTCTCGGCGTAGCGCGTATCCCGGAGGACCGACATGCAGTCGGCCTCATCGGCGACCTGCCGCTTTGGGAGAACGCGGTGTCTGAGCGGCTGCGCGACCCGGCGTTGCGTGCCGGGCCGTTTGTCCGGCGTGGTGTGGCACGCGCCCAGGCAGCACGCATCGTGCAAGCCTTCGACGTGCGCGGCGCAGGGCTCGACGCGCCCGCGCGCGCGCTGTCGGGCGGCAACATGCAGAAGTTGATTCTGGGGCGGGCGTTGCTGCGACCTGACGGTGTCGATGACGCGGCTGGCTCACCACCTGCCGGCTCTCGCGCTGCGCTGAGTCGCGCGGTTTGCGAACGTGGGCTTGATGCATCTGCTTCGGTTGATGGCGAGCCGTTGTCGCGGGACTCTGAACCTGCTGGCTCTGCTGTGCTGCTGCCCGCCTGTCTGCGCTCAATACCCGAAAAACCTTCGACCCCGAACGAGTCGGCCAACGCAGCCACGACGCCGCGCCTCATCATTGCGCACCAACCCACGTGGGGCCTCGACATCGGCGCGGTGGCGTATGTGCAGCAGCAGCTGATCGCGGCGCGCAATGCGGGTGCGGCCGTGCTGCTGATTTCGGACGATCTGGACGAAGTGCTGATGCTCGGCGACCGCGTGGCGGTGATGCATGCGGGTCGGCTCGGCAAGCCGCGAAGCGGGGATGCCTGGACCCGCCAAGAGATTGGCTTGGCGATGGCGGGTACGGCGGAGTTGACCCAATGACAGGTACGAATTGCGTATGGCGCTGGGGCTCGCCACCGACTGCTTTTTTAAGAAAAAAGGCGTGTAGCGCAGGTGGAACAAGAGCTGTCCGCTCCATTTTTGATAGCAAACTGACACTGTGAGAATCGAAAAGCGCTCCGCCATATCGCGCACCGCCCAGCTGCTCGCGCCGTTCGGTGCAGTTGCGTTCACGTTCGCGATCGCCGGCTTGCTGGTGCTTTGGGCCGGCCAGCCGGTGGCACGCACCTATGCGCTGTTGGTCGAAGGCGGCTTCGGCTCGGTCTTCGCGTTCAGCGAAACCTTGACCCGCGCGATTCCGCTCGCGCTGACCGGTCTGTCGGCGGCGGTCGCGTTTCGCGCGCGGCTGTTCAACATCGGCGCGGAAGGTCAGTTGTACGTCGGTGCACTGGCTGCGATTGCGGTGGGCGGCATGCACGGCGGCACGGGGTTCGAATGGCCGCTGTGGCTGCTGTTCCCGGCCATGATGGCCGCCGCAGCGCTCGCCGGTGCCCTCTTGTTGCTCGGCCCGGCGTTGATGAAGGCACGGCTCGGCGTCGACGAAGTGGTGACCACGCTGCTGCTGAATTTCATCGTGCTGCTGGCCGTCGGCGCATTGCTGGACGGGCCGATGAAAGACCCGCTTGGCATGGGCTGGCCGCGCAGTGTCGGCCTGCAGCCCGATCTGGAACTGGCCAAGCTGGTCGCGCAGACGCGCGTGCACAGCGGCCTGCTCTGGGCGGTGGTGCTGGCGGCCGGCTGCTGGGGGCTGCTGAAATTCACGGTGCTCGGCTTCGATATTCGCGCGGTCGGCGCCAACCCACGTGCCGCGGCGTTTGCGGGTGTGGGGGTCACGCGCACGATCGTGCTGGTCGCGATGCTGTCAGGCGCGCTGGCTGGACTGGCCGGTGCGATTGAGGTGGCGGGGCGGACGAGTTACGTCACGCTCGACATCTCGCCCGGCTACGGCTACAGCGGCATCGTGATTGCGATGCTTGCGGGTCTGCATCCGCTCGGTGTGCTGCTGGCCAGCGTGTTCGTGGCCGGCGTGCTGGTCGGCGCCGACAGCATGAGCCGTGCGATCGATGTGCCGACCTACATCGCCGACGTGATCGTGGCGGCCTCGCTGATCTCGGTGCTGGTGGCGATGTTGCTGGCGAACTACCGATTACGCTTGAAGTGATGATCGCCGACCTGTCAGACATCCTGTCCAACGCCGCGTTCTGGGTTGCGGTGTTGCGGATCGCGACGCCGCTGATCCTGGGCACCCTGGGCGTGCTGCTGTGCGAGCGCGCCGGCGTGTTGAACCTGGGCATCGAAGGGATCATGGTCGCGGGTGCTTTCACCGGCTGGCTGGCGGTGTATGCGGGCGCGCCCCTATGGCTGGGTGTCGGTGTGGCGGCCGCGACCGGTGCAGTGTTCGGGTTGCTGCACGCGCTACTGACCGTGGGGTTGGCGCTGTCGCAACATGTGTCGGGGCTGGGCATCACGCTGCTGGCGACATCGCTCAGCTATTACGGCTACCGCGTGAGTTTTCCGAAAGTCAGCACGCCGCCGACGGTGGAGCCGTTTGCGGCGATGAGCTGGTTGCCCGTGCCGGTGTTGAACCAGCAGACCGCGTTGACGTTGTTCGCGCTGCTGCTGGTGCCGCTGATTGGCTGGGTGCTGTATCGCACGCCGTTGGGGCTGGCGGTGCGCATGGTCGGCGAGAACCCGCAGGCCGCCGAAGGCCAGGGCGTGTCGGTGATCGCCACGCGCACCGGAGCGATCGTGGCCGGCTCGGCGCTGATGGGCGTGGCCGGCTCGTTCCTCACGCTGTCGGCATTCAACGCATTCTTCTTCAACATGGTGAACGGCCGCGGCTGGATATGCGTGGCGCTGGTCGTGTTCGCCTCCTGGCGGCCGGGCAAGGCGCTGCTCGGCGCGCTGCTGTTCGCATTCTTTGATGCACTGCAATTGCGGCTGCAGCAGGCGGGCGGGGCGGTGCTGCCCTATCAGATCTATTTGATGCTGCCCTACCTGCTGTCGATCCTCGCGCTGGTGCTGGTGGCGCGCAAGGCGAGTTATCCGCAGGCGCTGATGCAGCCGTACCGGAAGGGGGAGCGGTGAGGACAACGCGGTTTGACGGCTTATTATTTGTTACTACAATAAATAGCGTTACGAGCGACCATGCAGCTGAAATGGGATGAGCGGAAGCGGCAGAGCAATCTGCTCGAGCACGGGCTGGACTTTGCCAACGTGGCCTGGGTTTTGGAGAGCGACATCCGGCTCGATCTCGATTCGCAGCAGCATGGCGAGCCCAGAACGCAGTCGATGGCGTATGTGTTCGACCGGCTCGCCGTGCTGTCCGTGGTGCATGTGCCGGGCGACGTGGCGCGGATCGTGAGCTTTCGCAAAGCCAGTACCAAGGAGAGGATTCGATACCATGAATGGCTCAAAGAAGACGATGACGCGCAGCGAGATTCTTGAGGCGTTGAAGCATCCGCCGCCTGGAGGCGATTACGCCTGGGACGGCGTCGACGAAGACGACCGCCCCGCCACCGACGAAGAATTCGAAGCCGGATTCGCCGCCGCCCGCAAGGCCCGCGGCCGACCGCCCGGCAGCAACAAGGAATCCACCACGATCCGCATCGATCAGGATGTGCTGGAAGCCTTTCGCGCCGGTGGTGCGGGCTGGCAGTCGCGCATGAATGCGGCGCTGCGCGAATGGTTGCAGTCGCACAAGGCCGCTTGACGAACACCCGGCCGCACGCATGCTCGACCTCCTCATCCACCACGCCACCCTGCCCGACGGCCGAACCGACATGTCGGTGGCGGTGCAAGACGGCCGCATCGTTGAAGTCGCCCAGAGCCTGTCGCTCGAGCAGGCGCCCGCGCACGAAATCATCGACGCCGAAAGCCAGCTGCTGTCGCCGCACTTCGTCGACCCGCACTTCCACATGGACGCCACGCTCAGCTACGGCCTGCCGCGGGTCAACGAAAGCGGCACGCTGCTCGAAGGCATCGCGCTGTGGGGCGAGCTGAAACCCACGCTGAAGGCAGACGCCATCATCGAGCGCGCCCTCACCTACTGCGACTGGGCCGTGGCCAAGGGCCTGCTCGCCATCCGCAGCCATGTCGACACCAGCGACGCCAGCCTGCTGGCGGTCGATGCGCTGCTGCAGGTCAAAAAGCAGGTGGCGCCGTACCTCGACCTGCAGCTAGTCGCGTTCCCGCAAGACGGCGTGCTGCGTTCACCGGGCGGTGTCGAGAACCTGAAGCGCGCGCTGGCCAAAGGCGTCGACGTGGTCGGTGGCATCCCCCATTTCGAGCGCACCATGGCAGACGGCGCCGCCAGCGTGAAGCTGCTCTGCGAAATCGCCGCCGAGCGCGGCCTGCCAGTCGATATGCACTGCGACGAATCCGACGACCCGCTGTCGCGCCACATCGAAACCCTGGCCTTCGAGGCGCAGCGCCTGGGCCTGCAGGGCCGCGTCACCGGCAGCCACTGCACCTCCATGCACAGCATGGACAACTACTACGTGAGCAAGCTGCTGCCGCTCATCGCCGAGAGCGGCGTCGCCGTCGTCGCCAACCCGCTCATCAACATCACCCTGCAAGGCCGCCACGACACCTACCCGAAACGCCGCGGCATGACCCGCGTGCCGGAACTCATGGACAGCGGCGTCAACGTCGCCTTCGGCCACGACTGCGTGATGGACCCGTGGTACGGCATGGGCAGCGGCGACATGCTGGAAGTCGCGCACATGGGCCTGCACGTGGCGCAGATGACGAGCCAGGACGGCATTCGCCGCTGCTTCGATGCGGTGACGCGCAATGCCGCGAAGGTGATGGAGCTGGAGCGTTATGGGATCGAGGCGGGATGCGATGCAAGTTTTGTGCTGCTGCAGGCGCGGGACCCGATCGAGGCGATTCGCTTGCAAGCGGTTCGGCTGAAGGTGGTGCAGCGTGGCAACGTAGTCGCAGAGTCACCAGCTGCCGTGGCCACCCTGCATCTGCCAAGCCGCAGTGGGCAAACCAACTGGATGGTCGGGAACCGCTGACACTTGCTGGAGCAGCAGGCACGTTGCTTTCAACCAGTCCACGCTGCAATCATTGCTCACGGCCCGGCCTGTTCAGCCGCCTCTGAGGTTCTTCTGCGGCCGGTCCGGCGCACCCACAGGTCGAACCCCGCCGTTTGCCCAGAACACCTGGCTTCACCGCATCGCAACCTGCGCCGGATGCGGCTGCGTGTGGAAATGCGTGATCGAAACGCAAATCGTTTGCTGCACTGAGCAATCGTTGGCTTGCGGTTTGCGATGCTCTGTACTCCCCTTCTTGTCGGCAAGTTTGTGCATTGCAGGATCGCACAAGGAGAAACGGTTTTAAAGTTCATTTCTCTCCATCGCACGGCAGCGGCGATTTTGTCTCTGGGACTGCTCCACTTCGCCTCTTTGACCGCACAAGCTGCTCCTGCGGCAGAGTTCACTGCAGAGTTCACTGCAGAGTCACAGCAAAGCACGCCCTTCTATGTCGGCCAGTCTTTCACCACCGCATCTGGGGGACGTTCGACCGCCTTTCGTTCACATCCTTTTCCGGCAGCGGCGTGGGGCTGACGCCTTCTGCAATGGGCAATCTGTTCCTGTTGTCCCAGCAGCAATACCTGGGCACCCCTCGCAGTCTGAGTGCCGCGACGGCAGGCTTCCTGGGATCGTCGACAAGCGCTGCTGGAGGTATTTATCAGTTCAACCCGACGCTGATACTGATGGACATCACACAGTACTTTGCATATACCGACGCACTGGTGCCGGTCAGCGGGGCCTTCTCCGATGCCTATCCAGCTGGCACGGCCTGTGTCGCCAACATTGGGACATCCGGCTACACACAGTTCCTTTCCGACGCAGACTTCCGACTGTCCGGTATTCAGGCTGCGTCTGCGGTGCCGCTGCTTGGCACGCTGGCGCTGTTCGGTATTGAGCGGGCGGCTTTGGTCGTCACTCAGCGACGCCGTGCTCCTTTCAATCTGACATGTGTTAAGCAGCGTCGGCGGCTGGTCATCTCGCGTCCGGGCGCAGCGGGCTGCCTGCGTTGCGTTGTGTTGAACCTCCATCATCTGCGGCGATCATTGCGTTTTCGGCACGACGCGGGTAAGCCAGATTCTTTGCCATAGCCCTTGTAGCCGACCGTCACCTTCGGTGCGACCACCCGGCCGCACAGCACGGAATACACGCCGGCAAACGGCAGCCCAAACGAAAACGGGGTGCCCAAAGCACCCTGTCATTCGATCAAACGGCAATTGCCGTCTGTCCGTCTGTATTACTTGGGCATCAACACCGTGTCGATTGCATGGATCACGCCGTTGTCAGCAGCCACGTCGGCTGCAACGACCTTGGCACCGTCGACCGTCACGCCGCCGTCGGTGGCCAGCGTCAGTTCGCTGCCTTCGACCGACTTCACCTTGCCGGGTTTCACATCCTTGGCCATCACCTTGCCGGACACCACGTGGTAGGTCAGCACTTTGGTCAGCTTGGCTTTGTCGGCCAGCAATGCATCGAGTTGGGCTTTCGGCACTTTCGCAAATGCGGCATCGGTCGGTGCAAAAACGGTGAACGGGCCGGGGCCTTTCAGCGTATCGACCAGGCCAGCGGCCTTGACTGCGGTGACCAGCGTGGTGAAGTTGCCGGCCTTCACGGCGGTATCGACAATGTCGGCAGCGAATGCGGTCATGCTGACGCCAGCGGTCAGTGCGATGGCGATGGCGATGAGTGTTTTCTTCATGGGAAGTCCCTGTCTTAATGGCTCGCTGAGCGAGTCGCGTCAATATGGACGCAGTGCGGACCTTATGGGCTTGTACTTGCCCACCGACTGCATGCGGTCTTTTGCCCATAGAGCTACATTGGGTAAGACTTCCGTGCGGGTGGCCAGTCCGCTTCGCCGCCGATTGCAATCGGATTGCCGCCACTGTGATGGCACGCTGCACGGTTGCATTTGCAACCTTTGCCTGAACCGACATTCATGAATTACCTCCACATCGTTGCAATCCTTGCGATTGCCCAGTTCTTCTACTTCGGCGTGCTGGTCGGCCAGGCGCGCGGCAAGTACGGCATCAAGGCACCCGCCGTCAGCGGCCACGAGGGGTTCGACCGCGCTTTTCGGGTGCAGATGAACACGCTGGAGCAGCTCGTCGCGTTTTTGCCCGCGTTGTTCATCGCGGGGCTGCACTGGTCCAATGGCTGGGTCGCTGCAATCGGCGTGATCTACCTGATCGGTCGCATCGTCTACTGGCGGTCTTATGTCGCCGATCCGGCCAAGCGGGGCCTTGGGTTTTTATTGACCGTGCTGCCTACGTTTGCGCTGCTCGCAGCCGGTCTGGTGGGTGCGGTCCTGCATCCAGCCCTCTGAGCAACGCCGCTGGTAGCCGACCATTTCGCCCATGCAGGAACTTACGGAGTCCGCTTACGAACCACGCCGAATCGCCCATCTCGACATGGACGCGTTCTTCGCGTCGGTCGAGCTGCTGCGCTATCCGCAGTTGAAGGGCTTGCCGATGGTAATCGGCGGCGGGCGACGGAATGCGGACGAACTGCTGGCGCGCTTGGCGAACGAACGGCCTGAGCGGCACTGGACAGTCGATGACCTCGCCGACATCCCGGTCGACTTCTTTCCCACCTTGCGCAACTACGCCGGCCGCGGCGTGGTCACGACAGCCACGTATGCGGCGCGGCCGTTCGGTGTCGGGTCGGCGATGGGGTTGATGAAAGCCGCCAAGCTGTGTCCGCAAGCGCTGTTGCTGCCAGCCGACTTCGATGAGTACCGACGGTTGTCGCGCTTGTTCAAAAGCGTGATCTCAGACATCGCGCCGCTTATGGAGGACCGCGGCGTCGACGAGGTGTACATCGACTTCACCCACGTGCCGGGCGGCCAGCGGGAAGGCGGACGGGTGCTTGCGCGACTGATTCAAAAAAGCATCTTTGAAGCGACCGCGTTGACCTGCTCGATCGGCATCGCGCCGAACAAGTTGCTGGCCAAGATGGCGAGCGAATTCGACAAGCCCAACGGCATCACGGTGCTGCACGAGGCCGACCTGCCCACCCGCATCTGGCCATTGCCGTGCCGCAAGGTCAACGGCATCGGGCCGAAGGCCGAAGCGAAGCTGGCCGCGCACGGCATCCACACCATCGGCGAACTCGCTGAGCGCGCGTGCGACTGGTTGGTGGCCCACTTCGGCCGTAGCCATGGCGCCTGGCTGCATGCGATGGCCCACGGCCGCGACGCGCGGCCGGTGGTCACGGAAAGCGAGCCCGTCTCCATGAGCCGGGAGACCACATTCGATCGCAATCTGCACGCGGTGCGCGACCGGGCCGAACTCAGCGCGATCTTCACAAGCCTGTGCGAGAAGGTCGCCGCCGACTTGGCAAGGAAAGGTTATGTGGGCAAGACCATCGGCGTCAAGCTGCGCTACGACGACTTCAAGATCGTCACACGCGACCTGACGCTCGACCACTGCACCGCCGATGCGCGCACGATCCGGCAAGCGGCAGGCCAGTGCCTGAAGCGCGCGCCGCTGGAGCGCCGGTTGCGGCTGTTGGGTGTGCGGGTCGGCTCGCTGATGTCGGCGAACGCGCAAGCACCACGCACGGTCGCAGGAAGCCTCGTCGATGCGGCTTTCCATGCCGATTCCGTCGGCACTGCTGCAGGAGCACAGCGATCCAGCCGACCCGTAAATCCGGCACACGCTGCACGCTCAGGCGAGCTGTTCTGAGCAACCGACCACCCGTTAAAGCCCGCTTTTTCGATCGAACCAGGCAAAAGCGCAGGTGCAGCAGCCTCCTCCTCCTCCTCCTGCTGCTGTCTTTCTTGCTTGACCAGGTGCGGGTCGAAATTGTCTATGCGGGCGCCGGATAGCGCACCGCAAGGACCTCGATCTCCTGCACCCCGGTCGGCACCACGAGTTTCACGACATCGCCGACCTGGGCCTTCAGCAACGCGCGCGCGACCGGCGAAATCCAGCTTACCTCGCCCGCTGAACTGTCGGCCTCGTCCACGCCGCGGATCGTGATGGTGCGTTCGTGGTCTTCTTCATCGGCATACGTCACGGTGGCACCGAAGAAGATTTGCTCGCGGCCGTGGTGCACGCTGGGGTCGACCACTTCGGCAATCTCCAGGCGCTTGGTCAAAAAACGCATGCGACGGTCGATCTCGCGCAGGCGTTTCTTGCCGTAGATGTAGTCGCCGTTCTCAGACCGATCGCCGTTCTTGGCGGCCCAGTGCACGGCTTCCACCACCTTCGGGCGTTCGTCGTCGATCAGCGCAAACAGTTCGGTGCGCAGTCGTTGATAGCCGCCCGGTGTGATGTAGTTCTTGGCGCCGTCCGGCAGAGCAGGCGTCGCGATGTCGTCGTCGTCATCCGCTTCCGAAGCGTCGCTCTCCCGTGTGAAGGCTTTGCTCATGATGGCACACCGGAATGGGAAGCTCGAAGCGCCTGGTCAATCAATCGTTCCACCACGGATAGAAGTCCGGCATCGCGGACGCTTTCTGCTGAAAGTTCGGCGAACGTTTTTCCAGAAACGAAGCCACGCCCTCCTTGCCGTCGCCGATGCTGGTGTAGTACATCGCAAGCGAATCGACCCGGTGCGCCTGCACCGGGTCGGGTGCGGCCGAATTGCGCCACATCATCTGGCGGATCAACGCGACCGACACCGGTGAGCGATCGGTCACCAGGCTGCGCGCGAACGCCTGCGCCTTGGCCAGCACCGACTCGACCGGGTGCACCTCACTGACCAGGCCGCAGCGCAGCGCCTCTTCGGCGTCGATGATACGCGCCGAATAAGTCAGCTCCAGCGCTTTCGTGATGCCGACGATGCGCGGCAGAAACCAGCTCGAGCACGCCTCCGGCACGATGCCGAGCTTGCCGAACACGAAGCCCATGCGCAGTTTGTCGGATGCAAATCGAAAGTCCATCGGCAACGTCATCGTCGCGCCGATGCCGACCGCCGCGCCGTTGATCGCAGCGATCACCGGCTTCTTGCATTGATACACCGCCAGCGACACGCGGCCGCCGGTGTCACGTACGCCGTGGACGATCTCGGGGTCTTCCAGCCGCTGCTCCAGGTCGGCGCGTGTCGGGTGCAGCGATTCGTCCAGGCCGAACACGTTGCCTTGCGTGTCCAAGTCCATGCCGGCACAAAACGCCTTGCCGCTGCCGGTCACGACGATCGCGCGCACCGCATCGTCTTCGCTCGCGTCGCGGTACGCGTTGATCAGGTCTTCCGCCATGCGCACGGTGAATGCGTTCAGATTGGCGGGACGGTTCAAAGTCAGCGTCAGGACGCCGTCGTTGTTTTCATGGAGCAGGGTTTCGTAATTCATGTTTGCTTGGGGCTCATAAAGTCGTCGTATGGGTTTGCAGGCGCCGTCAGCCGCAATCGGATGTTCGAGGGATTTTCTCGATGCGCTGGGTGGCCACGCTTTCCAGCATGGCAGCGTCCACCCAGTGCGGTGCAATCTCTGCGAGCGGGTGCAGCACGAACGCGCGCTGCCACATGCGCGGGTGCGGCACCACCAGTGTCGGCGTGTCGATGTGTTGCTTGCCGTACAGCAGGACGTCCAGATCCAATGTACGGGGCGCGTTGGGATGAGGTCGCTGGCGGCCGCTGAGGTTCTCGATATGCTGCAGTGCCTGCAGCAACGGCTCGGCCGCAAGACGCGTGTCGACAGCGACGACCATGTTCAGATAATCCGGGCCTGTGGCGTCGACTGGCGCACTGCGGTACAGCGAAGACCGCGCGGTGAGTTGCGTGGAGGGCAACCCGGCAATCTGCTGCACCGCGGCAAACAAAGTGCGCTCGGCAGCGCCAAGATTTGCGCCGAGCGCGATGTAGGCGACAACCGACGCATCCAATTCAAGCAGCCTATGAACCGACAGTGCTCGGGGATTAAGTCTCTTGCGCGCCCGGGTCCCGCGGGGCTTGCGCCGCGTCGTTCTTCGCTGCGCTCGAGCGACGCCGGCGCCGCTTCTTGGGAGCTGCTGCTGCGCCTTCCGCACCGTCCGCAGGCGCGTGGTGCCCAGCCGCAACATCACCGTCTGCATCGTCGCCAACGGCCTGCATGGGCGCGCCTTCTGGGCGCTCCTGTGCTGCACCGTCGCGCGGTGCAGACCGCCGCTTGCGCGCGGGTCGGGGCTGCTGACTGCCGGACTGCTGCTCGTGCCGCAGCCGGTCGATCAGGTCCTGCCGCGTGGCATCGTCGGCGATTGAGAATTCCTGCCACCAGTCGGCCAGCGTGATGTCGATCTCGCCGATCTCGGCGCGCAGCCGCATGAAGTCGAAACCCGCCCGAAAGCGCGGCTGCTCGACCAGCGACAGCGGAGCATGACCGGTGCGCTTGTCAAAGCGCGGCTGCATCATCCAGATGTCGCGCATGTCGGCAGCCAGCTTGCCGCGGCCGGACACGTCGCCAATACGCTCGTCGAACACGTTGTCGATCGCTTCCTGCAGCGCGGGAAATGGGTGCTGCCGCGCATTCAGGCGCTGATTCCAGCCGGTCAGTACATCGGCCCAGAGCACACAGGCCAGCAGAAAGCTGGGTGCCACGGGTTTGCTCTCGCCCACGCGCCGATCGGTATCGGCAAGTGCGGCGGCGACGAATGGCGTATCGGCTCGCTGCACCACGAGGTCAAGCAGCGGATAGATGCCACGTGCCAGACCCAGCGCCTTCAACTGCGCGATCGTCGCCAGCGAATGGCCGGTTTGCAGCAGCTTCAGCATCTCATCGAACAGCCGGCTCTGCGGCACTTCCACAAGCAATTTTTGCGACGCGATCAGCGGCTCGGCCGTCTTCTTGTCGAGCGTGAAGCCGCGCTGCTGCAGCTTGGCCGCGAAACGGACCGCGCGGATGATACGCACCGGGTCTTCGCGGTAGCGCGCAGCGGCATCGCCGATCATGCGCAGTGTCTTTTTCTTCGCATCCTGGATGCCGCTGTGGTAGTCGACCACGATCTGTGTCTGCGGGTCGTAGTACATCGCGTTGATCGTGAAGTCGCGCCGCGCGGCATCCTCGATTTGCGGACCCCAGACGTTGTCGCGCAGCACCCGGCCCGAGACATCCACGGCATGCTGCATGCCGGCCAGCTGACTCTTCGATGTTTTCTCATTGCCGGCCACTGCGGTGCCCGCCGCGCTGTTGTCCAGATAGGCGCGGAAGGTCGAGACTTCGATCACCTCGTGCTCACGCCCGCGGCCGTGCACCACGTGCACGATGCGAAAGCGTCGGCCGATGATGAAGGCGCGCCGGAACAGGCTTTTCACCTGCTCGGGCGTCGCGTCGGTCGCCACGTCGAAATCCTTCGGCTTCAACCCGACCAGCAGATCCCGCACCGCCCCGCCGACGATGTAGGCTTGGTAGCCGGCGTTCTGCAACGTGCGCACGACGTTCAGCGCCCGCTCGTCCACACCTGCCGGATCGATTCCGTGCACGCTGGCCGGCACCTCGGCGCGTTTGCCGAACTTCGAGACCGATCGGCCGCGGCCACCGGTGGCGCGTGTGATCAGCTCGTCGATGAATTTCTTGATCATGAAAGAAGCACGGGGCTGTCAGATTTTTTTGAACAGATCGAGCACGGGCCAACCGCGCTCTCGGGCGATGTCGCGCAATCGGTCATCCGGATTGGTTGCGATCGGGTGATCAACTTTTTCGAGCAGAGGCAGATCGCTCACCGAGTCGGAGTAGAAAGTGCTTTCGACGTCGCTCCAGCCGAGGCCCGCCTCGCCCAGCCACTGTTCGACCCGCGTGACCTTGCCCCCTCGCACCGACGGTGTGCCATCGATGGCACCGGTGATCCAGCCCGTGGCCGCATCGCGTTCCAGCCGCACCGCGATCAGGTCCTGGATGCCGAACAGATCGGCCAGCGGCCGGGTCACGAATTCGTTGGTGGCCGTGACGACCGCCAGCCGGTCACCGGCGGCGCGGTGGCGCTGCACCAGTTCCAGTGCCTCGATTTTCAGGTGTTTTTGTCGGATGGCGCTAGTGTAGCCTGCACGTGCAGCTATCGATTTTGAAGCACCTTGCAGCCGGATTGCTTCGGTGGCAAACCGCACGTAGGCGTTGATGTCCAACGCGCCTGCCTTGTACTGCGCAAAGAATTCGTCGTTGCGGCGGGTGAAGTTGACCGCGTCGGTCCAGCCGAGTTGGGTGGTGTAGGCACCCCAGCCGTGGTCTGAATCGATCGGCAGCAGCGTGTGGTCCAGATCAAACAGCGCGACCTTGATGCGCTCGGGCTCTGGCGAACGGTGCTTCGTCTTCTTCGTCATCGTTTGTCGTCCGACTCCAGCATGGTTTTGAGCAGCGGCACCGTGATCGGCCGTGCGGTGCGCAGCGAAAAGCGGTCGAGCCGATCCAGCAAATCGAGCAGGCTGCCCAGATCCCGGGAGAAGCGCCGCAGCATGAACTCGATCACGTCGTCGCCCAGATGCATGCCGCGGGCGTTCGCGCGCGTCTGCAGCACGGTGCGGCGATCGTGGTCGCCGAGCAGTTGCAGCGCGAACACGTGGCCCCAGCCAAGCCGCGTGCGCAAGTCCTCGCGCAGTATCAAATCCGCCACCGGCCAGGCGCCTGTAGCCAGCACCCAGCGGCGCTGCGTCTGCGCGTTCACGAACCAGTTGAACGCGGCTTGCTGCCGAACGGCGTCGAAGCGATCCACGTCATCAAGCAACAGCGCCGACCAGCTCTCATCGAATTCGGCGGGCGGCTCGGCCGACGTGGCATCGAGCCAGCCGACGCTGCAACCGCGCGCTGCAAACACCGCGCGAACGCTGGCCAGCAGATGGGTTTTGCCAGCGCCCGCTTCGCCCCAGAGGTACGTTGGCGGGCGCGTCGGCGCATGGTCATCCTCGTCTACGCCCGACACCGCCAGCCGAAGATGCTGGACCGCCTGAAGATTTGCACCGATACAAAAATTGTCGAAACCAGGCACGACCGCAAGGCCGATGTCGAGCGCGAGTTGCTGCATCCGCATGGGTGTTGTCAAAACCGCCGGGCGCCGGTCGTCACCGCGCCCGACCTGGCCGCTGCACGCGGGACCACGCAGGCGGGCCACATCGGGAGGATTGGCGATAACGAAAGGTTCACTGAGCAACGATAAAATTTGCTGCAAATTTTAGTGCCGCGCACCGCGTCGCTTCGTCTCTGCGACTTGCAACGGTTGCCCCATGTGCAGGCCGGGGTCGAATCGGCGAGTCCCATGGCGATGCGGACTCGTTGCGCGCTCCCGCACTTACGCACTTCTGCGCTGCTTGCTTGTCCTTCTTGAACTGCCTTCATGACCGCACCCCCTTCCGCATCCCCATCCGCATCCTCTGCGCTTAGCTACAAGTCGGCGGGCGTTGACATCGACGCAGGCGACGCGTTGGTCGAGCGCATCAAGCCGCTTGCAAAACGCACCATGCGGGACGGCGTGCTGGCCGGCATCGGCGGCTTCGGCGCGCTGTTCGAGGTGCCCAAGCGATATGCCGAACCGGTGCTGGTCAGCGGCACGGACGGCGTCGGCACCAAGCTCAAGCTTGCGTTCGAATGGAATCGGCACGACACCGTCGGCATCGACCTGGTGGCAATGAGCGTGAATGATGTGCTGGTGCAAGGCGCCGAGCCGCTGTTCTTTCTGGACTATTTCGCGTGCGGCAAGCTCGATGTCGAAACGGCAGTGGCCGTGGTCGGCGGCATTGCCAAAGGATGTGAACTTGCGGGCTGTGCGCTGATCGGCGGTGAGACAGCCGAGATGCCGGGCATGTATCCAGACGGTGAATACGACCTCGCCGGTTTCTGCGTGGGTGCGGTTGAAAAGGCGAAGATTTTGAGCGGCCAGAGCGTGCAGCCCGGCGACGTGGTGCTCGGGCTTGCGTCGAGTGGCGTCCACTCAAACGGGTTCTCACTGGTACGCAAATGCATCGAGCGCGCAGCGGACTCGCTGCCCGACACGCTGGACGGACGCCCGTTTCGCGACGCGCTGATGACACCGACCCGCATCTACGTGAAACCGGTTCTCGCTGCGTTGGCCGCGCATCCAATCAAGGCACTCGCCCACATCACGGGCGGCGGCCTGCTCGAGAACATCCCGCGCGTGCTGCCCGCCGGCACGACAGCAAGGCTGTCTGCCACCGCCTGGCCCAGGAGCGAGCTGTTTGCTTGGCTGCAGCGCGTATCCGGCATCGATGACATCGAGATGAACCGCACATTCAACAACGGCATCGGCATGATCTGCGTGATCGCTGCCGACCATGCGGACGATTGCGCTCAGACCTTGCGCGCGGCGGGCGAACAGGTGTTTCGGATCGGTGAAATCATGGCTGCCGACCCTGCGCAAGATGGCCCGCGGGTGGCGGTTGACTGAGGGCTGCCTTGCTGTCGAAGGGGTTCATCCCGGATTGCGCTTGTTGGGATGGAAAGCCGCGGCGTTGAGGCTGACCTGCGACCTTTGAAGCGACGCGGCGTTTTGGGGTGAGGTTGTTGGTTGCGGCTGTTGGCCGGGGGTTGAACCTAATGACTCTGGCGCAACTGTGCAGCCCGATCTGCAATTGCAGCGATGTCGATCTCGAAGCCAGCTTTTGCGAGGTAGACGTCCAGATCTGCCAAGGCCTGAGCGGTATTGCCCGACTCCGCATGCACGAGCCCGCGGTCGCGATATTCAACCCAGCTTTCGGGCAACAGCACGATCAGCCGGTCTTGCACGGCCAGCAGACGCTGCCAGTCCGACTGCGCGCGGTGGATTTCCTTCAAGTTGCGCAACATGCGCGCAACGATATCGCGCGGATGTGCGGGCTTCAGGAAATTCGCCACCGGCATCTCGGTGCCGTGGGCGGTGCCAGTCTGCCGTCGAAACGGCTCCAGGCGCTCGGCCAATTCGCTGCGGCTCATCGATTGTCCAGTGAACGGGTCGATCACGGCCTGCCCTTTCGGCAGCGTGACCCGCACCATGAAGTGCCCTGGAAAACTCACGCCATGCGCCGACAACTCGAGACCGTGCGCGAGTTCGAGCCACAACACCGCCAGTGAGATCGGGATGCCGCGTCGCGTGCGCAGCACGGCGTTCAGATAGCTGTTGTCTGGGTCGTAGTAGTCATTGACATTGCCGCCGAATCCGAGATCACGGTAAAAAAACTGGCTTAACGTCCGCAGCCGGGCCAGCGGGGCCGCATCGCCCGCGAGCCGGCGCTTCAGCCGGGCGAGCAGCTGATCGACGTCACCCAGCACTTGCTGCACGTCGAGTTGCGGATATTCGTCCTGCGCCAGGCTGGCCGACGCTTCGAGAAGCGGGAATTGCTCGTCGCTGTGGACGAGCGAACGAAAGAATTCAAGCGGCGTGGGCGCCTCAAAACGAAATTGCATGCGGGCTTTTTACCTTGCCGTGTTGCGAAGCGTCAATTGCAGATCTTCTCGAATTTGCAGGAAATCTCGAGCCACCCAATGCAGCTCGACCGAGACTGCGTGTGCCCAGAATCCTGTGATGTCACTTCTTTAAAAACTGGCCAAACCGCAAGCCGCACAGCCGAATGACTGCAAAGTAAATCGCTGCTGCAGCCGGCAGCAGTGCGGCCATCAAGCCGATTCGCAGCAAACGCTGGTCCCGCAGCCCGATCCAGTCGAAATGCTGGTTTGCCCAAAAAAGCAGCGCGCCCATGCAGACGCTGCCAGCCGCCACTTGCGCAATGAAGGCGAACCAGCCCGGCAGTGGGGAATAACTGCCGCGCCGAATCAGCCCGATCAGCAACCACGTCGCGTTGATCAACGCTCCGATACCAATCGACAGCGCAAGCCCCGCATGTTGAAACAGCGGCACGAACACGAGGTTCATCAGCTGCGTGAGCACCAGCACGACGATGGCGATGCGCACCGGCGTGCGGATGTCCTGGCTTGCGTAAAAGCCCGGCGCAAGCACCTTGATGGCCACAATGCCAATCAGTCCAGCGCCGTAGCCCATCAAGGCACGCCGGGTCTGCAGCAGGTCTTCCGCCCCGAATGCGCCGTAGTGATAGAGCACCGACACCAGCGGCTCGGCGAACAGCAGCAGCGCCACCGCACTTGGCACCGCAAGCAGCACCACGAGTCGCAAGCCCCAGTCGAGCATGTCCGAATACCGATTTGCATCGGCGACCGCGCGTGCGCCGGCAAGCTGCGGCATCAGCACCACGCCCAATGCGACGCCGAGCATGCCGGTCGGGAATTCCATCAGTCGGTCTGCGTAGTTGAGCCAGGTGACGCTGCCGGTCGTCAGGTGCGAGGCGATCTGCGTGTTGATCAGCAGCGACACCTGCGCCACGCTGACGCCCAGCAACGCCGGCCCCATCAGTTGCGCAACGCGGCGCGTGGCCGGGTCCGCCCACGCAGCACGAATACGCGACCAACGCAGGCCGATGCGTGGAAGCAACCCGAGGCGTTTGAGCGCCGGCACTTGCACCAGAAGCTGCAGTAAGCCGCCCAACATGACCCCCGCGGCCAGCGCGAAAATCGGATCGATGCCGCGCGTTTTCAGCCATGGCACGAGCAGCCAGGCAGCAGCGATCATCGACAGGTTGAGCAGCACTGGCGTCGCAGCCGGCACCGCGAAGCGCTTCCAGGTATTGAGGATGCCGGACGCAAGCGCGACCATCGACATGAAGCCGATGTAGGGGAACATCCAGCGCGTCATCGACACGGCGGCGTTGAAGCCGCCCGGGTCCTGCTGCAAGCCACTGGCCAATGCCCAGACCAGCAGCGGCGCGGCCGCCACACCCAATGCACAGGTCAGCACCAACGCCCAGGCCAGCAGCGTCGCGACCCGGTCGATCAACAGGTGGGTCGCCTCATCCCCTGCCTGTGCGCGGGTTGATGCGAGCACCGGCACAAACGCCTGGCTGAACGCGCCTTCGCCGAACAGGCGCCGAAACAGATTCGGAATGCGAAACGCGACGTTGAATGCATCCGTCATGGCGCTGGCGCCGAAGGTGGAGGCGATCAGCAGTTCACGCACCAAACCCGTGATGCGCGACACCAGCGTGAAAAGCGAAACGGTGGAGGCAGACTTGATAAGCGACACGCGGGCGAGTGTAGCGGCGCTTGTTGCTATTAAATCGAGAGCACACAATTGGCGTGAAGCCTGAAATCCGGGCGAAATGGTAGAATCGAGGGCTTTGCTGGCAACATCCTCAAACCCTTTTCAGAAAGTAATTTCACCCCCATGGCATCTACCAAACCCAAGAAAAAGAACCCGCGGCTCGCATCGGGCCGCAAGCGCGTCCGTCAGGACATCAAACTGAATGCGGCGAATACTTCGTTGCGCTCCAAGTACCGCACGGCGGTCAAAAACGTCGAGAAGGCGGTTGCTGCCGGCGACAAGGACAAAGCGAAATCGGCATTCGGCATCATGCAGTCGGTGGTCGACACCATCGCCGACAAAGGCATTTTTCACAAAAACAAGGCCGCGCGCGACAAGAGCCGGCTGAGCACTCGAGTCAAGACTTTGGTGCTCGGCGCGCCAGAGTCCAGCGGCACCAGCACCGCGGCGGCCTGAGGCCACCAAACGCGTAAGCCCGGATCGCCGAAGCCACGCGCTTCAGTCGTCCGCCGTTTGCATCGGGTGCGCTGCCAGCAAAGCCAGCTTGTATCTCGCAAGACGAAAAACGAAAAAGCCGCATGCGATGCGGCTTTTTTCATTCTTGAACCATTCTCAAGGCCCCCTGTGACTGGGGAGCCCGGCCTACCCAGGTTATCAGACGCCAGAGTGGTCCGGCTGTCTCGCCTGATCAACCGTCACCGCCAAGCCACCCGGAGACAGGGCAGCCGGCTTGGGCCTTTTCTTCGGCAACAGCGCGATGATCTCGCCGATGATGCCACGACGAAACAGCAGCACGACCACGATGAAGATGAAACCGGTGACGATCGTGACCGACTGGCCGAGCGACCTGAACCACTCAATGCCGGTGGCGTTGAAGATGGCGATGCCAATCTCTCCGAGCTTGTTTTCAAGGATCAGAATCACCACAGCCCCGACCAGCGGCCCCAGCACCGTCCCCATGCCGCCGACCAAGGTCATTAATACGACCAGCCCGGACATGCTCCAGTGTGCATCGGTCAACGTCTCGAAGCCCAGCACGAGCACTTTGGTGGAACCAGCCAAGCCTGAGAGCGCCGCGGACAACACGAATGCCAGCAGCTTGTAACGATCCACGTCGTAGCCGAGCGAAATGGCGCGCGGTTCGTTGTCCTTGATGGCACCAAGCACTTGTCCGAACGGCGAGCGAATCGTGCGGTGAATCAGCCAAAAACCGAACAGGAAGATTGCAAGCACGACGTAATACAGCGTCAGGTCATTGCTCAAGTCGATCAGCCCGAACAGTTGTCCGCGCGGCACGCCCTGCAGCCCGTCCTCGCCGCCGGTGAAACGCGCCTGCAACCAGACGAAATAGACCATCTGTGACAGCGCGAGCGTGATCATCGTGAAGTAGATGCCCTGGCGCCTGATCGCAAGCCAACCGACCACCAGACCGAGCAGCGCTGCAAACGCAGTGCCCGCAAGAATCCCGAGCAGCGGCGACAGCGCGAGGTCGCGCAACACATAGCCCGTGATATAGCCCGCACCTCCCAGAAACGCCGCATGGCCGAAAGACAGCAGCCCGGTGTAGCCAATCAGCAGGTTGAACGCGGACGCGAACAGTGCAAAGCACAGGATCTTCATTACAAAGATCGAGTAGAAATAATGTGGCGCAGCCAGCCCAATGGCGAGTAGCAACAGGTATCCGATGATCTTCATGGCTTGTAACGGCTGGATTACTTCTCGCGGCCGAACAGCCCGGCCGGACGCACCAGCAGCACGATCGCCATGATGATGAACACCACTGTGTTGGACAACTCCGAATAGAACACCTTGGTGAAGCCTTCGATCACACCCAGGCCCAAGCCGGTCAGGATAGCGCCCATGATCGAGCCCATGCCGCCGATCACGACCACAGCGAAAACCACAATGATCAGGTTTGAGCCCATCAACGGCGCGACCTGGTATATCGGCGCCGCCAACACACCTGCAAATGCAGCAAGCGCCACCCCGAACCCGTAGGTCAGCGTGATCATCAACGGCACATTGACGCCGAACGCTTCCACCATGCGCGGATTCTCGGTGCCGGCACGCAGATAGGCACCCAGCTTGGTCTTCTCGATCATGAACCAGGTTGCGAAGCAAACGACGAGCGATGCCACGACCACCCAGGTACGGTAGTTCGGCAGATACATGAAGCCGAGATCGGTGGCGCCGGCCAGCAGCGGCGGAACCGAATACGACTGCCCGGACGACCCATAGACCGAGCGAAAGATGCCTTCCAGCATCAGCGTGATGCCGAAGGTCAGCAGCAGGCCGTACAAGTGGTCAAGCTTGTAGAGCCACTGCAGCATGGTCTTTTCGATCACGATGCCAACGAAACCAACAACGAGCGGCGAAAGCAGAAGCATTGCCCAATACGGAATACCGAAGTACTGCAATCCCATCCAGGTCAGCATTGCGCCGAACATGAACATGGCGCCGTGAGCAAAGTTGATCACGTTCAAGAGACCAAAGATCACTGCCAAACCCAGGCTCAGGATCGCATAGAACGACCCGTTGACCAGCCCCAGCAGCAATTGGCTGAGCACAGCCGACATCGGCAGACCGAACAGTTCCAAATCGACTCGCTTCTCAGGTAAGAAAAGTGGAAGGCGCAACCTGAGCAGTTATACCCTGGTCAAGCCCCGGGAATGGCTGCCCGATACGCCCTGCCCGGCATCACTTCTTGATGAATGAGCACTTCGACTCGGCCAGCGATTGATAGGCGTCTTCGCCTTTCACCGTGGTGATGATCTTGAACAAGTCCCAGTCTCCCTTGGACTCAGACGGCTTCTTGACTTGCGCCAGATACATGTCATGCACCATGCGGCCATCTGCGCGAATCATGCCGCCCTTGGCGTAAACGTCGTTGATGGGCGTCTTGCGCATCTGCTCCATCACTTTGTCGGCGTCGTCGGTGCCAGCGGCTTTTACCGCGTTCAGGTAGGTCAGCGTGGCTGAGTAGTCGGCGGCCTGCAGCCCGTTCGGCATGCGCCCGACTTTGGCGTTGAATCGTTCGGCGAACTTGCGTGTTTCGTCGTTTTGATCCCAGTACCAGCTGATGGTGGCCAACAGTCCTTCGGTGTTTTTCAGGCCCAGACTCTTGATGTCATTCAAAAACACCAGCAAGCCGGCCACCTCCATTTTCTTGTTCACGCCGAACTCGCTGGCTGCCTTCATCGCATTCACGAAGTCGCCACCGGCGTTGGCCAAGCCGAGCACTTGCGCCTTGGAGCTCATGGCCTGCAACAAGAACGAGGAGAAGTCGGACGCATTCAACGGGTGACGCACCTCACCCAACACGGTACCGCCGTTTTTCTTTACGACGGCTGCCGTGTCCTGCTCGAGCGAATGGCCAAACGCGTAGTCGGCTGTGAGGAAGTACCAGCTTTTGCCGCCCTTCTCGACGATGGCCTTGCCGGCCACCCGGGCGAGCGCCACGGTGTCATACGCGTAGTGCACCGTGTACGGCGAACAGTCTTCGTTCGTCAGACGCGAACTGCCGGCGCCGATGTTGATGTAGGGGCGCTTTTTTTCCTGCGCAATCTTGGCCGACGCGATCGCTGTGCCAGAACTCGTGCCACCGATGATCGCCGAGACGTTGCTTTCGTCGATCCATTGGCGCACCTTGGAAGCTGCGATGTCGGCCTTGTTCTGATGGTCTGCAGTCAGCAGCTCGACGTCACGGCCCAGGACCTTGCCGCCGAAATCGGCGATCGCCATCTTGATGGCTTCGACTCCGCCCTGTCCGTCCAGATCGGAATACAGGCCGGACATATCGGTCACGAAGCCGATCTTGAGCGGGCCGGTTTGTGCAAAGACCGGTGCTGAAGCGATGCCGCAAGCGATCAGGGCAGCGCTGGCAAGAGGTTTGAGTTTCATGGGTGTGTCTCCTTCGGGTTGCTTGATAAATTCTGTTTTCAAAAAACCAAGGCGCGCGCAGCTGGCGCGCCGATCAGACGCCGAGCAGTTCGTTCAGCGTGTCCATCTTCTCAGACAGTTGATTGGCATCGAATTGCTCGACGATGTTGCCATGCTCCATCACGTAAAAACGGTCGGCCAGTGGGGCCGCAAAACGGAAGTTTTGCTCCACCATCACCACGGTGAAGCCGCGCGATTTGAGCTCTAGGATCATGCGTGCCAACGCCTGCACGATCACCGGGGCAAGCCCTTCCGATATTTCGTCGAGCAGCAACAAATTTGCGCCGGTGCGAAGGATACGGGCCACTGCCAGCATCTGCTGCTCGCCGCCGGACAGACGTGTGCCTGGGCTGTGGCGCCGCTCTTCCAGGTTGGGGAACATTGCGTAGATCTCTGCGAGCGACATGCCTTCGCGCGAATCGGACACCATCGGCGGCAGCATCAGGTTCTCTTCGCAAGACAGGCTCGCAAAGATCGCGCGCTCTTCCGGGCAATAGCCAATGCCTTTGTGTGCGATGCGATGCGTAGCCATCTTCACTGTCTCGGCGCCGTTGACCTGAATTGATCCTTCGCGGCGGCCTACCAGACCCATGATCGCGCGCAGCGTGGTGGTTCGGCCTGCGCCGTTGCGACCGAGCAGCGTCACGACTTCGCCCTGGTGCACCGTCAGGTTCACACCGTGCAGGATGTGGGATTCGCCGTACCAAGCCTGCAGGTCGCGGATATCGAGCACAACAGGCGCGGCCATGATCAGTGCGCTCCCTGCAGTTCGGCATCGGCCGATCCCATGTACGCTTCCATCACCTGCGGGTTGTTTGACACCTCTTCGTAAGGGCCTTCGGCCAGTACCGCCCCGCGCTGAAGCACCGTGATGCGGTCGGCGATTTTTGCCACCACGCTCATGTTGTGCTCGACCATCAGGATGGTGCGGCCAGCCGACACTTTCTTGATCAATGCCGTCACGCGCTCGACGTCCTCGTGCCCCATGCCTTGCGTGGGTTCGTCCAGCAGCATCAGCTCGGGTTCCATAGCCAGCGTGGTGGCGATCTCAAGCGCGCGCTTGCGGCCGTAGGGCAGATTCACCGTCTCCTCGTGCGCATATTCGGCCAGGCCGACCTCGTCCAGCAACTGCAGCGCGCGCGCGTCAAGCCGCGACAGCGATTTTTCGCTGCGCCAGAAATGAAACGACGTGCCGAGCTTGCGCTGCAGCCCGATGCGCACATTGCGCAGCGCCGTCATGTGCGGGAACACTGCAGAGATCTGAAACGAACGGATCACGCCGCGGCGGGCGATCTGCGCGGGCTGCTCCCGCGTGATGTCGACGCCGTTGAAGAGAATGCGGCCCTGGCTGGGCACCAGAAACTTGGTCAGCAGGTTGAAGCAAGTCGTCTTGCCCGCGCCGTTCGGCCCGATCAGCGCATGGATGTGACCGCGCTGCACCTTCAGATTCACGTCGTCCACAGCGGTAAAGCCACGAAAGCTCTTGGTCAGGTGCAGGGTTTCGAGAATCGTGTCGGTCATGGAGCCTGTGGGGCGGATGCAGCGATTGGACAGCCGGCCAGCATAGCAAGGTTGAGGTGCCTTACGGTTCGGGGTTTGCCCGCGTCGCAACCGATTCACCTGGGACGGTCAGTCGTGCGGCAACGGTGGCCCGTGCAACACCTTAAGGTCGTTGTCGCGAGCAAAGCCGGTGACGAAATCCCAGGCCATCGGCTCGGCTTCGCGCAGCGCCGGGTTGACGACCACACAGCCGACCCCTTCATGCTGGGTCGGTGTGCACCAGGGTGAATAGGTCAGGTAGTTCGCCGGGCCGGCGCCACCGGGCCGAAACCGGCTCATCACGCCGGCCAGCCGCTCGCACCAATCGCTCGGCCGAAACCGACGACCGTCGTTGGTGGTGCCCAGAATGATCAGTTCGCTGGTCGAGTCGACAGACGGCATCAGTCGCGTCGCGTGGGGTCGAAAAATGACTCGGACGCACTGGCAAATTGCATGGCGGAAAAGTTTAGCTTATGGTGCGGTCGCCATCCCAACTCCGTGGGGCGGATGGTCTTGGTCCGGTATGGTTTCTGCAAGCAGCTCGCGTCCTAAAATCCGCTGCTTGTTGCACCCCTGCTGCGCTGGCCAATTACGGTGAGCTATATCGGGCTGTGTTCCGTCTGGAATTTTTGTGTGAAAGCCTCCTGCCATGGCGTCCTCGATTGAAGCTGCTTCGCCACATGTGATGAACACCTATGCGCGTGTGCCGATCGCGCTCTCACACGGCGATGGCATGCGCGTGTGGGACGTAAACGGCAAGTCCTACCTCGACGCATTGGGCGGCATTGCCGTCAACACGCTCGGCCACGCGCACCCAAAGCTGGTACCCGCCTTGCAGGACCAGATCGGCAAGATCATCCACAGCTCCAACTACTACCATGTGCCGGGGCAGGAAGCACTGGCGGCCAAGCTTGTTGCTTTGTCCGGCATGACGAACGTGTTTTTCTGCTGCACCGGGCTGGAGGCAAATGAGGCCGCGCTCAAGCTTGCACGCAAGTTCGGCCACGATAAGGGCATCGAGCGGCCACAGATCGTCGTCTATGAAAAAGCGTTTCACGGCCGCAGCATCGCCACGTTGTCGGCCACCGGCAACGAGAAGCTCAAAGTCGGCTTTGGCCCAATGGTGGAAGGCTTTGTGCGCGTTCCTGCCAACGACATCGCTGCATTGCGCGCGGCGACCGAGGGCAACACCGACATCGCCGCGGTGTTCTTCGAAACCATCCAGGGCGAAGGGGGCATCAACCCGATGCGCTGGGACTATCTACGCGAAGTGCGGAAGCTTTGCGACGAGCGGGACTGGCTGCTCATGATCGATGAGGTGCAGTGCGGCATGGGCCGCACCGGCAAATGGTTCGCGTATCAGTGGGCGGGCATCTTGCCCGACGTAATGCCGCTGGCCAAGGGGCTTGGCTCCGGCGTGCCGATCGGTGCGGTGGTCGCGGGCCCGAAGGCGGCGCATCTGTTTCAACCTGGCAACCACGGCACCACATTCGGCGGCAACCCGCTTGCGATGCGCGCCGGGATCGAGACGATCCGGATCATGGAAGAAGATGGGTTGGTCGAGAACGCGGTAAAGGTTGGCGCGCACTTGAAAGAAGCACTTGAGCGCGAACTGCAGGAGTTGCCCGGTGTGCTGGAAGTACGCGGTCAGGGGCTGATGCTTGGCATCGTGCTCGACCGCCCATGCGGCGTGTTGACCGGCCGCGCAGCGGATGCCGGCTTGCTGCTGAGTGTGACGGCCGACAACGTGATTCGGCTGGTGCCGCCGCTGATCATCAATATGCAGCAAGCCGACGAGATCGTCGCACTGCTGGTGCCGCTCGTAAAGCAATTCTTGGCCGAGCCGCGGTCATGAGTCCGCTGCGCCATTACCTTCGATTCAGCGATTTCAGCGCCGACGACTGCGCTTACCTGTTCAGGCGCGCGGCTTTCATCAAGGCGCGATTCAAGACCTATCAAAAGCATCAGCCTTTGGCCGATCGCACGCTGGCGATGATTTTCGAGAAAGCATCGACACGCACCCGCGTAAGCTTCGAAGCCGGCATGTATCAGCTGGGCGGCAGTGTGGTGCACCTGACCACGGGCGATAGCCAGTTGGGCCGTGCCGAGCCGCTTGAAGACAGCGCCAAGGTGATCAGCCGGATGGTCGATCTGGTGATGATCCGCACTTTCGAGCAGGCCAAGATCGAGCTTTTCGCTGCGCATTCGCGTGTGCCGGTGATCAACGGACTCACGAACGAATTCCACCCATGTCAGATTCTGGCCGACATCTTCACGTTCATCGAGCAGCGCGGCGACATCGCGGGCCGCACGGTGGCCTGGGTGGGTGATGGCAACAACATGGCCAACACCTGGCTGCAGGCGGCTGAGGTGCTCGGCTTCAAGCTGCACTTGAGCACGCCGAGCGGCTACGAAGTCGATCAGTCGGTCGCCGGCATTCGCTCTTGCGATGGCTACCGTGTGTTCAAGGACCCGATGCAGGCTTGCGCAGGCGCGGATATGGTCACCACCGATGTCTGGACCAGCATGGGCTTCGAAGCCGAGAACGACGCACGCCGCGTCGCGTTTGCCGACTGGTGTGTCGACGCCGACATGATGCGCACCGCGCGGCCAGACGCCCTTTTCATGCACTGTCTGCCCGCGCACCGTGGTGAAGAAGTGACGGCAGAGGTGATCGACGGACCGCAGTCGGTGGTCTGGGACGAAGCGGAAAACCGGCTGCATGTGCAGAAAGCCTTGATGGAGTTTTTGCTGCTGGGGCGCCTATAAGGCGGCTGCAACGTCCGCAGCGGATTCGGCGATTCATGAGACACCGCGCCGCTTGTGCGACATCTCGCCACCGGTCGCAGCTGGCTCACCGGTGTTTCCTGGCGACACGCCCTACCAGCAGCGCTGGGCGGCAAGCTTGTCGAACGATTGCCCGGTCAACGTAAGCGAACTCACACTTTCGCCGCATGTGGGCGCGTATGCGGATGCACCGCTGCATTACGAAGCTGCAGGCACATCGGTTGGGCACCTTGACCTGACGCCCTACCTGGGGACGTGCCATGTCGTTTATTGCATCGGTTGCGGGCCCCTGGTGCAGTGGGCACACATCCAGCACGCGCTTGTCGGTATACCTGCACGCGTGCTGGTACGCACTTACGAGCGCATGCTGATCGACCGCTGGGGCGCGGCGCTGGCGGCTTTTGCACCCGACACGATCGAGCGGCTCGCCGACCGCGGCGTGCAGCTCGTGGGGATCGACACCGCGAGCATCGATCCGGCCAACAGCAAGACGCTCGACAGCCATCAGGTGATCCAACGCCGCGGCCTGCGCGTGCTGGAAAACCTGGTGAGCGAGGCGGCCAAGAGGCGCGTACGCGCGGGGCGCATGCTGCTGGCGGGCAAAGGCTGCGCGCAGGTGGCGTTGGCTGTAGGGGTGGCGCGCCAGACCGTGTACACGTGGAAGGGGCTGCTGGACGACGGCGGCATCGATGCCCTTCGAGCAGTGCCCGAGCAGGGACGGCCGCCGCGGCTGGACGAAGCGCAGTTGGCGCAGGTGCGCGCTGCGCTCGTGCAAGGCCCGACCAAACATGGCTTTGAGACCGAACTGTGGACGCTCAAGCGCGTGGGCGCGCTCGTTGAGCGCCTGCACGGCGTGCGTTTTGGCCAGACGCGGGTCTGGCGGCTGTTGGGCCGTATGAGCTTCAGCCCGCAAAAGCCCGACAAGCGTGCCATCGAGCGCGATGAGGACGCGGTGCGGCACTGGAAGCGCCACACGTGGACAGCGCTCAAAAAAAAGCCTGCCGAGAAGGCCGCCTGATCGTCTTCATCGACGAGTCGGGCCTGAGCGAGCGGCCCGCCCGGGTGCGGAGTTGGGCGCCCAAGGGCTGCACGCCCGCCATCCAGTTTCACTTCAACTGGACGCACCTGTCGGTGATCGCCGCGCTCAGCCCCAGCAACTGCCTGTTCCGGCTGCACAAGGGCAGCATCAGAAAGGAGCAAGCCGTCGAGTTTCTCAGAGCGCTCAAGGCGCACTTGAAGCAGCCGCTGCTGGTGATCTGGGACGGATTGAGGGCGCACCGCAGCCACTTGGTGCGCGACCACGCCGAGAGTCTGGACGGGCACATCTATCTGGCCTTCTTGCCCGCGTATTCGCCCGACTTGAACCCGGTCGAATACCTCTGGGCCTGGCTCAAGCGTCACGCGCTGGCCAACTACTGCCCGAACGGCCTGGCCGAATTGAAAACCACCGCCCCCAACAAGCTCGAGAGCGCCCAGCATCGCCCCTCGATCATCAACGCGTGCTGGGCGCAGGCGGGGCTTTAAGAATGTCATGAATTAGGGAAAGATCAATAACGGTAGTTTGTTATTCCCGCAGATACAGCTGGAGTCCATTGCCCAATGGTGACGGCGTTGAGCAGTGCCACGAGTCCGGCGGGCAGGGGCTTGCTGCTCCAGGCCTGCCAGCAGGTGTCGAGCCACTTCCACGGCGCCAGCCAGGCGCGCACGCGCCGCAGTGCCCGCGGCCAGCAGGTTTGTGGCTGCTGGGGAGGGCTGGTTTTTTTTCCGCGCCTTGGGGCGCGCGTTATTGGCGGTGGGAGATGTTTGTGTGGCCTTCGCAGCTACCGGTGTCGCCGTCTCCTGCGGCGGCGCCGACTGCTGCGCCTCATGCCACCAGCAAAACGAGAACGCACAGTTCGCCAGCGCCCAGTGCCGGCGGATCGCGTGGTCCGAGCGCACCATGAAGTCCGCCCAGCCGAGTTCGTCCTTGACGCGCTTGTAGTGGTCTTCGATCCAGTTGCGCAGTCTGTGGAGGCGCACCACCTCAGCCAGCGGCGCGTCAGCAGCCTTCAGGTTCGTCGCGAGGTACCACGTCGACACCGGCGGGCGCGTCCCCGGGTCGGTGGTGGCTACGATCGCGCGGCGCGCGCGATCTGCCCCGTAGTCAAGGAACTTCAACTCGGCGGCCCACCAGAGTTCGGTGTGGCCGTCTCGAAAGCGTCGGGTGAGCTTCTTCCAAGCTCGTCTGGGCAGGTTCTGCGCGGCCTCCTCGAACGAGTGCGCATCCTCAACAAGTGCCCAGCCCTGGCTGGCACGACCCCGGCGAGCCATCACATAGGGGATGCCGTGCTCCAGCAGCGCTGCCTCGAGCGAGTCGTTCTCACCGTAAGCCGAATCGGCGACCACCGCACGAAAGGCGATGCCGGCAGCCTGCGCCCGCTCGACGAGATCCAGTGCGATGGCGGGCTTGGTGCGAAAGCGTTTGTCGCTCTTGCCGTCAGGCAGTCGGCCCGCGGGTGTGTAGGGCTGCACATGCACCGGCCAGTAGCACTGGCCATCGGCCCAGAGGCTCGTGACGGCCACGATGGCGTTGTCTATCTTGCCCACCGAGCCGAGGTGCTGGCGTGCCACGTGTGCCGTGGCGTGACCGTCCTTGCGGTTGCCGGTGTCATCCGAGCACCAGCACCCCGCCTGAGCGCGCCGCCAGCGCCGGCTGCTCGGCCAGCAGCGCCAGGCGCTGCGCGTTGACGGCCTCGGCATCCCAATTCGCTTCAGACAGAAAGAACTGCAGCCGCTGTGCCGGCGAGTGCAGCGCCGGATTGAACTGCACTGCATAGTCTTCCAGGGGTGCGGGCACCAAGGGGAAAGCGCAAGAAGTAGTCATCCTTGATCACCTCCTGCACCATCTTCCCACCGATCAGAAAACGGTTCAACAAACTACCGATAGGGGGCGATGGCTGAGACGCTCGACTTCACGATCATTTCTGACAGCAAGGGCCACGCGGTGTTCCAAGTCACACCGCTCGCGCGCCGTCTGAATCCGCTGGGCACCGTGCACGGCGTCTGGGTCGCGACCTTGCCCGACTCTGCGCTCGGCTGCTCGGTGCACACGATGATGCCGCCCGGTCACAGCTACACCACCGCCGAGCTGGGGGGGGGGGGGGACTTCGTGAAGGCGATCAACCCGAAGGTGCAGCGGGTGCGTGCTGAAGGCAGGGTGCTGCCCTGCGGGCGGTAATTGGCAATGGCCGGAGCGCGCTTGGTCGGACCAGACGGCGCGCCGCACGCGCACGCCACCGCTACCTGTCTGGTGTACGAATTGCGCGGGGCTTGAGCGCACGCTGCTTCTGAACTTCAATTGGATCTCAACCCCGGTTCGCGTGTTGAGAATCATTCGTACTAACATTGAGTACCGCGGTGGCAGCTGTAGTACTGCCGCTGTCTTTGCCTTTCGAAGCCGAACTCACCGAATGAACCAGACCAACCCCTTCCCCCTGTTGCACCGAATTGCAGCCGTCGCTTTGGCCGCCGCCACGCTCGCCGTTGCACCGACTGCGCGCGCGGCAAACAACGACGACGTCACTCTCTACACCACGCGTGAGCCCGGCCTGATTCAGCCGTTGCTGGATGCGTTCACGATGCAGAGCAAGTTGAAGGTGAACACCGTGTTCATGAAGGACGGTCTGCTCGAGCGGGTGAAGGCCGAGGGCGACCGATCCGCTGCCGATCTGCTCATGACGGTGGATATCGGCAACCTGATCGATCTGGTCGAAGGCGGCGTCACGCAGCCGGTGCAGTCGGCCGCGCTTGAAGCCGGCATTCCGGCGGGCCTGCGCGACCCCGGCAACCAGTGGTTTGCGCTGTCGACCCGCGCTCGGGTGCTGTATGCGGACCAGGCGCAGTCGCTCGGGCCTCACTTCACCTATGAACAACTGGCCGATCCGAAGTGGAAGAACAAGGTTTGCATTCGCGCCGGCCAGCATCCCTACAACACCGCACTGGTGGCCGCGATGATCGCGCACGACGGCGAAGCCAAAACAGAAAGTTGGCTGCGCGGCGTGAAGGCGAATCTGGCACGCAAGGCAACCGGTGGAGACCGCGACGTCGCGCGCGACATCCTGGGCGGCATCTGCGATGTCGGCTTGGCGAATTCCTATTACGTCGGCCATATGAAAGCATCCCCCCCCGGCACCGACGCGCGCAAATGGGGCGATGCGATCCAGGTGCTGAAACCCACCTTCGGCCCAGACGGCGGCACGCATGTGAACATCAGCGGCGCAGCCGTCGCCAAGCACGCACCGCACCGTGAGAACGCGGTCAAGCTGCTCGAGTACTTGGTGTCGCCGACCGCGCAAGCGATTTATGCGAAGGCCAACTACGAGTACCCGGTGCGCGAAGGGGTGGCCCTTGATCCGATCATCGGCCAGTCGATCGGGTTGCTGAAGATCGATTCGCTGCCACTGGCCGAAATTGCGAAGCATCGCAAGCAGGCCAGTGTGCTGGTGGACAAGGTCGGCTTCGACCAATAAGCACGCGCACCGGCTGTACTTATGAGTGTCGGCCCGGCTAGCCCCACCGCGGCCGCAACGCCATGGCACGGACCCGAGCCGCGTCCGGCCGCCGCTGCGCTGGGGCCGCGGTGGACTCGGCGGGGCAGCGTCAGCCTGGGCTACCGCGCGGCTGGGCCGTGGTGGCGCGCAGCCTGCCTGTTGATCGCGCTGGGCGTGTTGGTGCCGATCGCGTCGCTAGTGTGGCTTGCGCTCGGTTCCGGGTTCGCACATTGGTCGCATCTTGCCGAGCACGTGCTGCCGCAGGCGGCCTGGAACACCGCCGTGCTGCTGACCGGCGTCGGCACGCTGGTGCTGGTGCTGGGTACGGGCTGCGCGTGGCTTGTCACCGCTTATCGGTTTCCAAGCAGCCGGCTGTTGCAATGGGCGCTGCTGCTGCCGCTGGCCATGCCGACCTACATCGTCGCGTTCGCCTATCTCGATCTGCTGCATCCGATCGGGCCTGTGCAAAGCGCCTTGCGCTGGCTGCTCGGCTTCGACAGCCCGCGGCAATGGCGGCTGCCGGACCTGCGATCGATGTCAGGCGCTATCTTTCTGCTTGGCTTCGTGCTCTACCCATATGTCTATCTGACCGCGCGCGCGATGTTCATGACGCAGCCCGGACATCTGCTGGAGGCCGCTCGCACCCTGGGCGCGACGCGCACCGGGGCTTTTTTCCGCGTGGCGTTGCCGTTGGCGCGACCGGCGCTTGCAGTGGGTTTGAGCCTGGCGCTGCTGGAGACGTTGAACGACATCGGCGCGTCCGAATTTCTCGGCGTGAACACATTGACGGTTGCGGTCTACACCACCTGGATCACGCGGTCTGATCTGGCCGGCGCGGCGCAGCTGGCCTGCGTGATGCTGCTGGCCGTGGTCGCGCTGGTCTGGCTTGAGCGGCGCGGCCGGCACCATCAGCGCTACGGCTCGACCGAGCGGATGCGAGCGATGCAGCCGCGCACGCTGCACAGTGGCGCGGCAGCGCTGGCCGGCGTGGTCGGCTGGCTGCCAGTGCTGATCGGTTTTGTCGCGCCCGCCGCGTATCTGGTCTGGCTGAACGCACGGCGGCTCGGGCAGGCTCAGGGGGTGTCACCGCAGCTGATTTCCAGCCTGCTCAATACATTGACACTGGCGCTTGGCGTCACCGTGCTGGCGGTGGCCGCCGGGCTGATCGTGGCGTGGGCCACGCGCAACACGGGGTCGAACCCAGGCACCGCGCGCTGGCAGGCACGCTCGGCCACGCTCGGCTATGCACTGCCAGGTACGGTGCTCGCGATCGGGCTGCTGACCCCTGCCCTGCAGCTTGATCGCGCACTGGCCACGGTGCTCGGATTGCCGGGCCTGCCGCTGCTCGGCGCCGGCGTGGTGCTGGTGGGTGCCTGTGCGATCCGTTTTCTGGCCATGCCGATCGGCAGCATCGAATCCGGTCTGGCGCGCATCCCGCCCGCGCTCGAACAATCGTCTCGGCTGCTCGGCGAGACCAGCAACGGCACCTTGGCGCGTGTGCACCTACCGCTGCTGCGGCCCGCAATTGCCGCCGGCGCTCTGCTGGTGTTCGTCGATGCGATGAAGGAGCTGCCGGCGACGCTGCTGCTGCGGCCGGCCAACTTCGACACGCTGGCGACCTGGCTTTATGCCGAAGCGGTGCGGGGCACGTATGAAGAGGGCGCCATCGCCGCGCTGGCGATCGTGCTGGCGGGGCTGCTGCCGGTGCTGCTGCTGGCGCGCCAGCAGCCAGGCGCTGACCTGGCCGAGGAGTTGAAGGTTTGATGAGCGCCGCACTCGACATCGACCGCATTGAAGTCGGCTATGCGTCGGCGCGTCAACGCAGCCGCGTGTTGCATGACTTCTCGCTGCAGATCGAGGCCAGCGCCATCGGCTGCCTGCTGGGCCCGTCCGGCTGTGGCAAGACCACCGTTTTGCGCGCGATCGCCGGCTTCGAGCCCGTGGTCAGCGGCACCATTCGGCTGGGCGGCGTGCTGCTGTCGGCGCCCGGCGTGCAGTTGCCGCCTGAGCAGCGCCGGGTCGGCATGATGTTTCAGGAATATGCGTTGTTTCCGCATTTGACCGCCGCGCAAAACGTCGCGTTCGGCCTGCGCCGTCTGGCCCGGGATGCGCGCGTGCGCCGCACCGTGGAGATGCTGGCACTGGTCGGCTTGGCGGATGCGGGCAGCCGGCTGCCGCACCAGCTGTCCGGCGGCCAGCAGCAACGCATCGCGCTGGCCCGTGCGCTGGCACCGGCGCCCGCGTTGCTGCTGCTCGACGAGCCGTTTTCCAATCTCGACACCGGCACGCGTGAACGGCTCGGGCGCGAAGTGCGCGCGATCTGCAAGCTGGCGGGCCAGACCGCGATCCTGGTTACGCACAACGAGGCGGAAGCCCATGCGATGGCCGACCGCATCGGCGTGATGCACGACGGCAAGCTCACGCGCTGGCAGCCGGTGCATGCACTGGCTGCGCAGACCTTGCCGCTGCTGGACCCCGCCACGTCCCATTGACGATCAGATGACGACCGGCAACCGGGCAGGCATCGGTCGCAAGCGTCACTGCAGACTGTGCACGATCCAGGTGAGGTAACGGCCCGGCCCGAAACTGCTTCGCGTGCTGAAGATCAGCCGGCCGCTGCCCGCATAGACCATTTCATAGCGGGACAAATCGCCGCCGAAGTAACGCAACTGGCCCGATTCGCGCTGAGTCATATAGCTGCCGTAATCGCTTGGCGCCCCGATACGGGCCGCCACCTCGCTCGGCCGCATGCCGATGAGCAACCCGTCGAATTTGCTGCCGGGCAGCGGCCGACCGCTGATCTCGCCTTCCCAGCCGTTCAACCCGCGCACCGGCAGCGCATTGGTTGCCGACACGCGCCGTGCGTCATCCACCGGCGGGGTGCGCATCTCCGAATTGACTTGGCCATCCGGGCATTGCCAGACCGAAACCGGCAGCTTTCCGTCCGGGCGCGCAGCGCAGCCAGCGAATGTCAGCCCGAGCACGCAGGCGCCGAAAACGGTGATGAGGGAGCGGTAAGGTGCGGTGAAAAACATGGGCGTCGAGTAAAAAGCAGATTCGAGGCGCAGTCGCCTCGCGTTCAACAGCAACAAAAATCCATTGGGAGCCCCGATTTTGCGACTTCTCCACACCATGCTGCGCGTCGGCGATCTCGACCGGGCCATCGACTTCTACACGCGCATCCTCGGCATGAAATTATTGCGCCGCAGCGAGAACCCCGAATACAAATATTCGCTCGCGTTCGTCGCGTTCGGCGAAGGCAATCCCGATCAGGCCGAGATCGAGTTGACCTACAACTGGGGCACCGAGTCCTACGACATGGGCAGCGCCTACGGACACATCGCGCTGGCCGTGCCAGATGCAAAGGCCGCCTGCGACAAAATCAAAGCGTCTGGCGGCAACGTCACGCGCGAGGCTGGCCCGGTCAAAGGCGGCACCACGGTGATTGCGTTCGTGACCGATCCGGACGGCTACAAGATCGAGTTGATCGAGCGCAAGGCGGTCGATGCGGGCACCGGCCTGCGCTAGCAGCCGATCAGTCCAGCCAGGTGGTGAACTGCTCGTGCGCTTCGCGCGGCGTGCGAAATGTGTTTACGAGCGCGTCTTCATCCGCGTAGCCGAGCGCCATGCCGCACACCAACATCTCGTCAGGCCCGGCGCCGAGGTGCGGCAGGACGATCGACGAAAACCCGTTCCAGGCCGCCTGCGGGCAGGTGTGCAGGCCTTGGGCACGTGCGGCCACCATGATGTTCTGCAGGAACATGCCGCAGTCGACCAATGAGCCGCGCCCGAGCACGCGGTCGATCGTGAACATGAGGCCCACCGGCGCGTCAAAAAATCGGTAGTTGCGCTGGTGCTGCGCATGCATCGCGTCCTTGTCGCCCTTCGTGATGCCCAGCAACCCGTACAGGCTCCAGCCGTTTTCGCGGCGCCGATCGATGTAGGGACTGACCCACTTCTGAGGGTAGTAGTCATAGGCCTCCACATATTGCGACGCCAGCGACGGGTCCGCGCGCACCGCATCGTGCGCCGTGCAGACTTTTTCAACCAGACCATCGCGCGCGGTGCCGGTCAGCACGTAGGCTTTCCACGGCTGCGTGTTGGTGCCGGACGCAGCACGGCTGGCCACGCGCAGGATGTGGGCGACGGTCTCGCGCCCGACCGGGCGGTCTGGCAGGAATGCGCGACAGGAAAACCGGCTTTCGATTGCGGCGTCCACGCTGTGCGGATCCTCGATCACGGTGCGCACTTGGGAACGGATGATGGTGGTCGTCATTTTTGCAATGCCTCCAGAACGGTTTTGAGTGCAGCCGGCAGCTGCACGACGGGCCGCCGATCTTCGCGGCCCACGTAGACGTGTACGAAGTACCCCTTGGCGGCCGTCAACCGCTCGCCTTCGATGAACAGCCCCACCTCATAGCGCACGCTGGAGCGACCGATGTGCGCCACCCGCAGCCCCGCTTCGATCGTCTGCGGAAACTCGACCGGAGAAAAGTAGTTGCACTGCGTCTCGATCACCAGACCAATCGTCTCGCTGTGCCGCACGTCGAGCGCGCCGTGCTCGATCAGATGCGCATTCACCACCGTGTCGAACCAGCTGTAGTAGATGACATTGTTCACATGCCCATAGGCATCGTTGTCCATCCAGCGCGTGGTGATGGTGCGAAACGCGCGGTATCGATCGCGCGATTCGGGCTGCGGCTTGACCGCGGTACTTGGATTCATATGGCGCGGAATTTTGCCAGTACGAAACGGAAGCCACTTCTCCCACCCGTTCCCGCTAGCGCCGGAAAGCCTGCTCTGCTGCCCTGCTGGCATTGCCCCCGGGGGGAGGCGATAGACAACCGAAGGCAGCGTTGTCCCGGCGGAACGCTCAGCTCCTCCAGCGCTTCCAGTAGGAAACGGCCACGGTCCAGGTATTCACCTGCACCTGCACAGTCTCTTCGACCTTATGCCCGTAACCACCCGCCATGCTGAACGCGAGCGGCACACGGCGTTGCCAAGCCCAGTCGAACACGCGGCGATCCCGCGCTTCCAGGCCGTCGTAGCTGAGCTTCAGGCGGCCCAGCCGGTCGCCCTCAAATGGATCGGCGCCAGCCAGGTAGATCACCAAGCCGGGCTCGAAGCGGTTCTTCAACTCGGTCAACGCACTTTCCAAAGCCGCCAGGTATTCGTCGTCCCGGCAGCCATCGGGCAGCTCCACATCGAGGTCGCTGGCCTCTTTGCGAAACGGAAAATTTCGCGCGCCGTGCATCGACAGCGTGAAGATGCTGGCATCGTTACGGCACAGATGCGCGGTGCCGTTGCCCTGGTGCACGTCCAGGTCGATCACCGCCACCCGCAGTGGCCGCGTGCGGTGCGATTCGGCCTGCATCCGGCGGGCAGCCACCACGCTGTCGTTGAACACGCAATAGCCACTGCCGCGGTCGGCATACGCGTGGTGCGTGCCGCCGGCGATGTTCGCGGCCACGCCCTCGCTGGCCAAGGTCGCACGGCAGGCAGCGACTGTGGCGCCCACCGAGCGGCGCGCGCGTTCGGCCATTGCCTCACTCCACGGAAAGCCGATTTCGCGCATCGCGGCCGGTGCTATTGAGCCGTCGGCAATCTGGCGGACGTAGGCCGGCGTGTGCGCCAGCGCGAGTTCGCCGTCGGTGGCACGCAGAGCCGGTTCGAACCGCACTTCGGGCAACTCCTTCTCAAGCCGGTTGCGCAGCAGCTGGTACTTGCCCATCGGGAACCGGTGCTGCGTGGGCAACGGCAGCACGTACTGATCAGAATAAAATCCTAGCATCGCTGCGATTGTCGTGAAGCAACCGCTGGGCCGAAGGCGTGCATCAGGGCGCGTTCACCGGGTTCGGCAGGCCCGTCACTGCCCGTCCTGCGCCCAGCCCGAACAGCTCAGCGATTGCGGCGCGATACAACGGCTGGCCGATCGCATTCGTGTTGTAGTGGCTGCCGCCGGGCACCGGTAACCAGCGTTTCGGGCCCGAGGCCGCGTCGAACAAGCGCTTGCCCAGGCGCACATCGATCAGGTGATCGGACTCGCCGTGCGCCACCAACAGCGGGCTCGACAACCGCGCCACTTTGTCCACCGAATCGAAACGCTGCGTGATGAACGGCCCGATCGGCAGCCAGCCGTACTTGAACGACGCGGCCACATCGCGGATCGACGTGAAAGTCCCTTCGACGATCGTGCCGCTCGCGTCCTTGACGTGAGAGGCCAGTTCGATCGCAATCGCGCCGCCGAGCGAATGGCCGAAGATGTAGCGCGACTGGCCGGGGTGCTGCTGGCCGAGCCAGTCCCAGGCGGCCCGTGCATCTTCGTACGCGCTGGCCTCCGAAGGCAACCCGGGCGAGCTTTTGCCGAAACCGCGGTAGTCGATCGCGAGCACGGAAAACCCGAGCTGCTGCATGCGTTCGATGCGCGGCGACGAACCGCTTACGTTCCAGCGCGAGCCATGCAAGTACAACAGCAGCGGCGCGGGCTGGGAACCCGCAACGCTGGGATCGGCCTCCATGAACAGTGCATGCAGGTGCACCGGCTGACCCGTCACCGCGGAGTCGAAGTCGATCCAGGTTTCCCGCATGCCGCGCGCGTAATCGGCCGTGTTTCCCCAGGCACGGTCGCTCGGCTGGAAGATCCATTGGCGCTCACGCTCCGCCAGGATCTGGCAGCTGCCCACCCCTGCAGCCGTCAACGCCACGACCGTGGCGAGACTTGCCAACAACAGACGTTGGATCATGCGGCAACGCCCGCGCCGGGTGGTTCGATCATCAACACAAGGGAGCCGAACCCACGCAAAAAGTTGCCGCCACCGGCGTGAAAATCTAACGCAGAGGCGTCAGACCACGCCCTGAGCGATCATCGCGTCGGCCACTTTGACAAAGCCCGCCACGTTGGCGCCGTCGGCATAGCTCACCGTGCCGTCTGCACGTGTGCCGTATTCCAGGCAGGCCACATGGATACCGCGCATGATGGCCGAGAGGCGTGCTTCGACCTCCTCGCGCGGCCACGCCATGCGCACCGCGTTCTGGCTCATCTCAAGGCCGGACGTGGCGACGCCGCCTGCGTTGCTTGCCTTGCCAGGCGCATACAGCACGCCCGCATGCTCGAGCGCCTTCACAGCCTCGTTCGTGGTGGGCATGTTCGCGCCTTCGGCCACGCAGAACACGCCGTTGCCGATCAGCGTGCGCGCGTCGTCGGCGTTGAGTTCGTTTTGCACGGCGCACGGCAGCGCGACATCGACCGGCACGTTCCAGGGCCGCACGCCTGCGTGAAACTTGGCGCTGCGCACGCGTTCGGCGTAATCGCTGACGCGGCCATAATGATGGTTCTTCACGTCCATCAGAACGCTGAGCTTTTCTGCCGTGAAGCCTTCCTCGTCGACCACCGTGCCGCTCGAGTCCGACACCGTCAGCACTTTCGCGCCAAGCGCCATCGCTTTTTCCACTGCATATTGTGCGACGTTGCCGGAGCCGGAGATACTGACCCGCATGCCGTCGAGTGACTTTCCCGCGTGCTGCAGCATTTCTTGCACGAAGTACACCGTGCCGTAGCCTGTTGACTCTGGCCGGATCAGGGAGCCGCCAAGGCTCTGTGGCTTGCCCGTGAACACGCAGTCGGCACGGTTCGTGAGCTTTTTGATCATGCCAGCCATGTAGCCGACTTCGCGCCCGCCCACGCCCATGTCACCCGCCGGCACGTCGGTGTCCGCGCCGACGTGGCGGAACAATTCGCACGCGAATGCCTGGCAAAACCGCATCACTTCGCCCGGGCTCTTGCCTTTCGGGTCGAAGTCGGCGCCGCCCTTGCCGCCGCCCATCGGCAGCGTGGTCAGCGCGTTCTTGAACGTCTGCTCGAACGCGAGAAACTTCAGGATTGACAGATTCACCGTCGGCGCAAAACGCATGCCGCCCTTGTACGGCCCGAGCGCCTGACTGTGCTGAATCCGATAGCCGCGGTTGACCTGCACCTCACCGCGGTCGTCCACCCAGGCGACGCGGAAGATGATGACCCGCTCGGGCTCGATCAGCCGGTCGAGCAGGCCGTGTTCGGTGTATTTCGGATGCTCGGCGATGTAGGGCCAGAGACTCTGCATGACTTCGCCCACCGCTTGCAGGTATTCGGGCTGCGCGGGGTTGCGTGCATCGACGCTGGACATGAACTGTTCGAGATTCTGGTAGCGCATCGTGGATTCGTGAAAAAGAAGGGAAACACCGAAAGATGCAACTTGGAAGCGCACCAGACGCGCGCATTTTGAGGCAAAAACGCATCGTTTCAGGACACGTCCAGCCGGTCCACTTTTGTGTTCGCTGGCGGCGCGTCAGCTGGAGCGGCTTTTAGCGCCCACGCAAAAACAGCGCGTCAAGTTCCTTCAGGCTGACCTGCCGCCAGGTCGGTCGACCGTGGTTGCATTGGTCGGAGCGTTCGGTCTGCTCCATCTGGCGCAGCAATGCATTCATCTCGGCCTCGGTCAAGCGGCGATTCGCACGCACCGCGCCGTGGCAGGCCAGCGTGGCCAGCAGCTCGTGCTGGGCGCGCTGCAGCACGTCGGCGCCGTCGTGCTGCGCGAGTTCGGCCAGCACCGCACGCGCCAGCGCAACCGGGTCGGCCGATGCCGCCAGCGGGGCCGGCAGCGCGCGCACCGCCAGGGTGCCAGCCGACAGCGGCGTAACTTCAAGGCCGAGTGCTGGCAGCACGTCGGCGGCGGCCTGTGCGGTCGCGATCTCCAGTGCGTTGGCAGCGAACGTGGCCGGGATCAGCAACGCCTGTCGTGCGATCGGTGCCTGGTCGAGCTGTGACTTCAGCCGTTCGTAGACGATGCGCTCATGCGCCGCATGCATGTCGACGACGATCAGCCCGCGTGCGTTTTCTGCCAGGATGTAGACGCCCAACAACTGGGCGAGCGCACGGCCGAGCGGCCAATCAGGTGCGTCGGGCGGGGCTGCAAACGACGTTGCTGGCGCTACAACGGTCGTTGGCCATGCAGGGCGCGGTTCGGCTACCCCCAGCCGATCGGCTCGATCTGCAAAGCGATAGTGAAGCTCATCAAATTTGATAGCAGACTGTGAATGCAATATCTGCGCAGAAGGCACATTTGATACAAAAACGGCCGTCGGCGGCTCGGCAGCGTCTGCCAGCACATCGGCCTCCGCAGCACGCGGCTTGGCCAGCGCGTTCGACAACGCCGCCTGCACCGCACGGTGCACGTCGCGCGGCTCCCGGAAACGCACCTCGGCCTTGGCGGGGTGCACGTTGACATCAACCCGTGCCGCGTCGAGTGTGATGAACAGCAGATAAGCCGGCTGGCGCTGGCCGTGCAGCACGTCGGCATACGCACTGCGCGCGGCATGCGCAATCGTCTTGTCGCGCACGAAGCGGCCGTTTACGTAGACGTACTGCTGATCAGCGCGCGCGCGGGCAACTTGCGGCAGCCCGGCAAAACCGGCGATGCGCAGCGGTGCGCTGCCGTGGTCATCACCCGGCAGTCGTTCGCGCGGTGCCAGCGGCAGGGTCTGTGCCAGCCAGTCGCCACCGAGCACGTCGGCCACGCGGCGCGCGGCGTGCGCATCGGCTGCCGAACCTGTGAGGTCGGCCCCATCGACGTCGGGCGCCCGCCACTGCCCGACCAGCCGGCCGTCATGCCAGACCGTGAAGCCCACGTCGGGGCGCACCAGCGCGTGCCGGCGCACGGCTTCCAGGCAGTGCGCGAACTCGGTGGCATCGGTTTTCAGAAACTTGCGGCGTGCCGGTGTGCTGAAAAACAGCTCGCGCACCTCGACCGTGGTGCCAACGTCGCGCGCGACCGGGCGAATCTCCCCGCTGCCCGCGTCGAGCACGTGCGCGGTGGCCGCGTCCGGCGTGCGCGATGCCAGCGTCAGCTCGGCCACTGCAGCCGTTGCGGCAAGCGCCTCGCCGCGAAACCCCATGGTCACCACCGATTCAAGCTCGGCCAGCGTCGCGATCTTGCTGGTGGCATGCCGCAGCACCGCCAGCGGCAGTTGCTGCTGCGGGATGCCGCAACCGTCGTCGGCGACCGACAACAGCCGAACACCGCCGGCCACCAGCCGCACCGTGATGTCGCGCGCACCTGCGTCGAGCGCGTTGTCGAGCAGTTCGCGCAGCACGGACGCCGGCCGCTCGATCACCTCCCCCGCCGCGATCTGGCCCACCAGCTGCTCGGGCAGTGGCCGGATCGGCCGGGCGGGCCGATGGGCGAGTTGGGGCGGCGGCGCATTCACTGCTCGAAGATTCTAGGGACGTGGTCAACCGCGTCACGGAGCGGGCTTGCTCCCGGCTGCATGCAGCCAGGGGCGCTCCGGCCTGCAGCGTCGCTGTGTTCCAATCGTTGGCTGCTGACGCCGTCGCTCTTCCCAGTCGATCGCAGCATTTCGCTGGCGAGTTTTTTTGATCGGGGTGGGCGCCTGACCTCGGCTTGCAGCACCGCCTGATCGTGCGCGCGCGCTTCGACGGCGTCACGATCTCTAAACGCCGCGCCCGCTGCCCCCCCCTTCCTGCCATGCAACGTGTGACTGTGACCTTCGACCTGGTGTTCGACCTGCGGCGTGTGCCTGGCTCGCGCTTGAGTGGGCGGCGCAGCCTGTTCAGCTTCACCGCGGGGGGCGAGACGCACCGCGAACTGAAAATAGCAGGCTGGCCGCGCCTGCAAGTGGGTGACACCATCACCGCGCTGCTGCGCCGCGAGGGCGACTGGCACACGCTCGTCGGCTGGGTGAACCACGACACCGGTGAGGTCGTTGCTCCATCATCGACCCGCCCCTTGGGGCGCGCGGTGCTGCTTGCGCTGGGCGTCGGGGCGCTCGTCACCGTGCTCTGGAGCACCCTTACGATCAACATGCGCAGCACGCCGTTGCGCGACTTGTCCTGGCTGTTGTGGGTAGGCTACGGCCTCTTTCTGCTTACGCTGATCGTGGCCATGATGCTGCGCCAGTGGGGCCGCCGGCGCACCGAGCGCATGTTGCAGCACCAACTGGGGGAACTGAAGTTGGCGCAGAAAGCGGCTCCGACTGGCGCGTCGCCCCCACCACTGGTCGAGGCCGGGCCTGCACGGTCCCAGGCCAGCACCCACCCCTTGGAATAATTCGGCGCATGGAGTACGTTGCGTTCTTTGTCGACTTTTTGCTGCATGTCGACCGGCACCTGGAAGTGTTCGTTCAGAATTACGGCACCTGGGTCTATGCGCTGCTGTTTCTGATCGTGTTTGTGGAAACCGGCCTGGTCGTGATGCCGTTTTTGCCAGGCGACTCGTTGCTGTTTGTGGTCGGCACGCTGTGCGGCGCCGGACTGATGGACTGGCCGCTGGCCGGCGGTGTGCTGACGGTGGCTGCGATCGCTGGGGATCAGTGCAACTACTCGATCGGCCGCCACTTCGGCCCCCGCGTATTCCAATGGGAGAACTCGCGCTGGTTCAACCGGCGCGCGTTCGACCAAGCGCACGGCTTCTACGAGCGCTATGGCGGCGTCACGATCATCCTGGCGCGTTTCATGCCGTTTTTGCGCACGTTCGCACCATTCGTGGCCGGCGTGGCTGAGATGAGCCGGGCCAAGTTCACGCTGTACAACTGCACCGGCGCGTTCATCTGGGTCTGGGGCGTCACCGCGGCCGGCTACTTTCTCGGCAGCATCCCCTGGGTCAAGGACAACCTCGAAAAAATCATCTGGGCGATGATTCTGGTGCCCGGTCTGTTCGTGGTCTACGGTGCATGGAAAGCCAGCCGACGCAGCAACGACACCGACGGTGGGAGCCAGTCGAAGCCGGCTTAAGCCAACGAGAAGCTGCGGCTGCTCCGCCTCCAAATACCTGCATTCCAGCAGGGGCCGCGGAGCTGGCTCCGCCAGGCCGCAGGCGCCGCCCCCGGTCGGGGGTAGCCGAAAGCCGACCGAAGGGAGTGAAGGCTGGGGGCGAGCCCTATCCTCCCGTCATCTCTTCGGCCCGCACCCACTGGTCGAACTGCTCGCCCGTCACGTGGCCCGAAGCAACCGCCGCCTCACGCAAGCTGCTGCCCTCCTTGTGCGCCTTCTTGGCAATCTGCGCGGCCTTGTCGTAGCCGATGTGTGGGTTCAGCGCGGTTACCAGCATTAATGAGTTCTGCACCAGCTCGGCGATGCGATCCCGGTTCGGCTCGATGCCGACCGCGCAGTGGTCGTTGAAGCTTTTCATGCCGTCGGCCAGCAGCCGCACGCTTTGCAGGAAATCGTGCGCAATCATCGGCCGGAACACGTTGAGCTCGAAGTTGCCGGACGCACCACCCATGTTGATCGCCACGTCGTTGCCGAACACCTGGCAGCACAGCATCGTCAACGCTTCGCTCTGGGTCGGGTTCACCTTGCCAGGCATGATCGATGAGCCGGGTTCGTTCTCCGGAATCGACAATTCGCCGATGCCGCTGCGCGGCCCGGAGCTGAGCCAGCGCACGTCGTTGGCGATCTTCATCAGGCTGGCGGCCAAGGTTTTGAGCGCACCGTGTGCATGCACCAATGCATCGCAGGAGGCCAGCGCTTCAAACTTGTTCGGCGCGGTGACGAGCGGCAGATTCGTCAGTTTCGCAAGCTCGGCAGCGACACCCTCCGCATAGCCTTTGGGCGCGTTCAGCCCGGTGCCGACCGCAGTCCCGCCGAGCGCGAGTTCGCACAGGTGTGGCAATGCCGCCCGCACGTGCCGCTCGCCGTGCACGAGTTGCGCCACGTAGCCCGAGAACTCCTGCCCCAGCGTCAGCGGTGTGGCGTCCTGCAGGTGCGTGCGGCCGATCTTCACGATGTCTTCGAATTCGCGGGACTTGAGCGCCAGCGTTTCGCGCAGCTGCATCAACGCGGGCAGCAGGTGCTTTTCGATTCCCGTCACGGCCGCCACGTGCATTGCGGTCGGGAACACGTCGTTGCTCGACTGGCTCTTGTTCACGTCGTCGTTCGGGTGCACCGAGCGGCCTTCGCCACGCTCACCACCAAGCAGTTCGCTCGCGCGATTCGCCAGCACCTCGTTCATGTTCATGTTGGTCTGGGTGCCGCTGCCGGTCTGCCAGACAACCAGCGGGAATTCGCCCACGTGCTCGCCGGCCAGCACCTCGTCGGCCGCGCCGATGATTGCGTTGGCCTTGGTTTCATCGAGCAGCCCGAGCGAATGGTTCACGGCGGCCGAGGCGCGTTTGACCTGCGCCAGTGCCAGCACGATTTCACGCGACTGGCGTTCGCCCGAGATGTCGAAATTCTGCAGCGAGCGCTGCGTCTGCGCACCCCAGAGTTGGTCGGACGCTACTTCGATCGGTCCGAAGGTGTCGCGTTCGATGCGGATGGATGTCATGGGGGTCAAGCCTTCCTGTTGTTTGGTGGATGCGGGCATGAGATACCTGCGTTGCAGCAAATTATCGGTGCGGCCCTGGCCACCATAATGAAGCGACCCCACGTGACGATGGACGGCCACCCCGGTTGCCCGATCGCCTCTCGCCCGCACCCCTTGTGAATGCCCACACCATGCTCATCCTGCACAGCTTTCATCTGTCGCTTGCCACCTACCGCGTGCGTATCGCGCTGAACCTGAAGGGCGTCGCTTTTCAAGAACGCACGCACGACCTCACGAAGGGCGAGCAAAACGACCCCGACTACCGCGCCGTGAACCCCGCGGGCGCCGTGCCCGCACTTGAAGGTGCCACACCCGAGCCGCTCACGCAGAGCCTTGCGATCCTCGAATGGCTCGAAGAAACGCATCCGGAGCCGGCGCTGCTACCGGCGGATGCAGCCGGTCGTGCGTGCGTGCGGTCCCTTTTTTTGTTGACCGCCGCGGACACGCACCCACTCGTCGTGCCCCGCGTGCGCCAGCGGCTGGCCAAGCAGTTCGGCGCCGACGAAGCCGCGCACCGCGACTGGTCCGCGCACTGGTTTCGCGAAGGCTGCAGCGCCTATGAAGCGCAGTTGGCCGCGGGCGCGACGCGTTGCCACGACGAGCGTTTGAGCATCGCCGACTTGGCGCTGGCCAGCCACCGGGTTGGCGCCGAGCGATTCGGTGTCGACCTTGCGGCGTATCCGAAATTCAGCGCCGTCACGACGTCGTTGATGGCGATTCCGGAAGTGGCCGCCGCGCACCCGCGGCTGCAGCGGGGTGCGCCGGCGGCCTGAGAGCAACCGCCTGCAGACCGGCTACAAAACCACCTTGCGGCTTCAGCGCAACGCCTGGGCAGCTGCCTTCATCGCAATGCCGATGCCCAGTGGATTCAGGTGACCGTCATATGGGCCGACCGCCAGCGCCAGCTCGGAGTGCGCGGCCTGTTCCCGATACAGCGGCTCGGTGTCGACCAGAACAGCGCCTTCGGCTCTTGCCAACTTCATGAACTGATCGCGCGCGGCATCCGCAATAGCAGCATTGCCGCGCCGAATGGCGCCACGGTCGCTGTCAAGAACGATCACCAGACGGCCATCGCGATAGGGGCGGATGCGCTCGAAGAATATGTTCGTCACATGCGCCAACCGTGACAGCTCCTCCTTGGACATCTCGATTGGTTGCACTGTCACCGCTGCCAGCGCTGCACTGCCCATGTGGTCCGGCGTTGCAGGCCGTGCCTGTTGCCACGCTTGCTGCCACAGTCGCGCCGGATCAAATTTAAGCTGACTGAACAGGTACTGCGCCAGTGCCGAGTGCCGCAGGACCTGCTTGATGGGCCCAGCCTCCGGCTGCAGCTCGGTTGCCGGTGCGAGCGTGTCCTTTCGCAGGCAGGGGCCACCCACGTTGCCGGAGCCACAGAACGACTGGCGCGCGTCGAACCGCTCCATCAGCAACACGAAGTCGCGCACGTCGAAGCGCTCGTGCGCCAGCCGGATACGCTCGGCATAGTCGAGCAGCGCGGTGCCAGGCACGCCCATCGCATAGACCGGCCGCGCGGGTTCCGAGCCACTTGCCAGCGCGCGCTCCAGTTGCGCGCCAGGCCGCTGCTGCGCCGGCAACATGGACGCTTCAACGAAACTGTCGCCGATCAATGCAACGGCGCGCTTATCAGGCTGAAAATCATGGTCAGTAACGAAGCCGAAATTGTTGCTATGTATTGTTTGTGCGTTGCGCAAGTCCCAGCCGGTGGCGGCTTTGAATGTGAAGTGCGGCGGCGTCGTGCGGATCAGCGGATCGATGTAGTAGCCGGTGTTCGTCGCAGTGGCCACCGGCAGCAGGCGCAGCACCAATTCAAAGGCAAGCGCAAAGCTCAGCGCGCCAGCCAGGAACCAAAGGAAGATGCGAACACGCGCCATCGCCATCAGAAGTTGAAGTAGATGAACGCGCTGGTGGAATCACGCAGCGTGTTGATCAGGACCAGCATCAGTGCAGCCGACAGCGCGACGCCGCCGATGAAGGCGGCAGCCCGCCAGGACGCGCGGCAACGAACCAGCAGCAGACTGCCGATCTGGTTGCTGTTGGGCAGCAAACAGGCAATGCCGCCAAGCACCGCGCACCAGGCCCAGCCGGCGCTTGCATGCAGCCCAGCATTCCAGAGGAGCGCATGTTCAGTCTGCACCTCGGAGCCACCGCCCATGCCGTGCAGCACGCGCAGCGCCCCGTCGAACGTGACGGCGCGGAAGAACACCCAGGCGACCACCACCGCCAGCAGCGTCAGCGTCCAGCCGACCAGCCGACCAGCCGATACAGATGATTCGCGTCAAGCCGAGCTGCGGTGGTCGGCCCGAGCAGCGCCCGCCAGCCTTGGTGCACAGCCAGATACAGGCCATGCAGGCCACCCCAGAACACGAACGACCAACTGGCCCCGTGCCAGAGCCCGCCCAACAACATCGTGACCATCAGGTTCAAATAACGACGGAACCGCCCCTTTCTGTTTCCCCCAAGCGGCACATACAGATAATCTCGTAGAAACGCAGACAGCGTCATGTGCCAGCGCCGCCAGAATTCGCTGATGTTGGCGGCGCGATAGGGCGAGTCGAAGTTGAACGGCAGTCGCACGTTAAACATCCACGACAGCCCGATCGCCATGTCCGAATAGCCGGAGAAATCGAAGTAGAGCTGAAATGTGTACGCCAGCGCGCCGATCCAGCCTTCTACTGCATCGACCGCGTGGCCGGCGTCGGCTGGATTGAAAACAGCGTCAGCAAAGGGCGCCACGCCGTCGGCCAGCACCACTTTCTTGAACAGGCCCAAGGCGAAGATCGCCAATCCACCAGCGAACTGCCCGCCGTCGATCCGGTAGGTCTGTGGCAGCCGGAACTGCGGCATCATTTGCGCGTGATGCAGCACTGGACCGGCAATCAGATGCGGGAAGTAGGTGACGAACAGGCCATAGTGAATGAACTTGACCTCACGCACGCCCTTCTGCCAGCTGTCGGCCAAGAAGGCGATCTGCGTGAAAGTAAAAAACGAGATGCCGATGGGCAGGATGACCCGTCCCATCTGCCACTCGATGCCCAGCGCTGCATCCAGGCTGGCGATGAAGAAGTTCGCATACTTGAAGTAACCCAGCAACACCAGATTGCCTGTGATGCCCGCCACCATCCATGCTTTGCCGGCACTGCTGCCGGCATCTTGCGCGCGCGCAATGCGTTGCCCAACGAAGTAATTGCCGCCGATGGAAGCGAGCAACAGCAGCGTGTACTCAGGAATCCACCAGCCGTAGAAGAACAGCGACGCCAGAAACAACCAACCGGCTGCGCCGTCGTGTGACACCCGCCCGACCGCAAAAAATACGATCCATACCACCGGTAGGTATAGGCACGCGAAAACAACGGTCGTAAAAAGCATGGATGGCTTGGGTTGGGCGGCCCGAAGTGTAGGTGACTGCACTCGCTATCAACCTGCAAAAATGCACTTGCTTCGCATTCATCGCTTTTTTTAAGATCCATCCATGCCGCAGACTACCCCCATCCGACAAGCCGATTTGATCGAATCGATCGCTGGCGCCCTGCAGTTCATCAGCTACTACCACCCAGTCGACTACATCAAGCATCTGGCCCGCGCTTATGAACGTGAGCAGTCGCCCGCAGCGAAGGACGCGATCGCGCAAATCCTGACCAACAGCCGGATGAGCGCTATGGGCCATCGGCCGATGTGCCAGGACACCGGCATCGTCAACGTGTTCCTCAAAGTCGGCATGGACGTGCGCTGGGAGGGCTTCACGAGTGGTCTGGAAGACGCAATCAACGAAGGCGTGCGGTGCGGCTACACCCACCCGGACAACCCCTTGCGCGGCAGCGTGGTGGCCGATCCGCAGTTCGCGCGCAAGAACACCGGCGACAACACGCCGGCCGTGATCTTCACGCAGATCGTGCCGGGCAACACGGTGGACATCACGGTGGCAGCCAAGGGCGGTGGCTCCGAGAACAAGTCGAAGCTCGTGATGCTGAACCCGAGCGATTCGGTGGTTGACTGGGTGCTGAAAACCGTGCCGACGATGGGCGCCGGCTGGTGCCCGCCGGGCATGCTGGGCATCGGCATCGGCGGCACTGCGGAGAAAGCCGCGCTGCTGGCCAAAGAGTCGCTGATGGACGACATCGACATGTATGACTTGCAGGCGAAGGCATCGAAGGGCGACCAACTCACGCCAGTCGAGGAACTGCGGCTGGAGCTGTTCGACAAGGTGAATGCATTGGGCATTGGCGCGCAGGGGCTGGGCGGCCTGACCACCGTGCTCGACGTGAAGATCCGCATGTACCCGACGCACGCGGCCAGCAAGCCTGTCGCGATGATCCCGAACTGCGCGGCCACGCGCCATGCGCATTTCGTGCTGGACGGCAGCGGTCCGGTCTATCTGGATCCGCCGAGCCTGGACTTGTGGCCGAACGTCAACTGGGCACCCGACACCGAGAAAAGTCGCCGCGTTGACCTAAACACGCTTACACGCGAGCAAGTCGCCGCCTGGAAACCCGGTGAGAGGTTGCTGCTGAACGGCCGCATGCTGACCGGCCGCGACGCCGCGCACAAACGCATCCAAGACATGCTGGGCAAGGGTGAACCGTTGCCGGTCGACTTCACGAACCGGGTGATCTACTACGTCGGCCCGGTCGACCCGGTCGGCACCGAAGTGGTCGGCCCGGCGGGCCCAACCACATCCACCCGGATGGACAAGTTCACCGACATGATGCTGGGCCAAACTGGCTTGATCGCGATGGTCGGCAAGGCCGAGCGCGGGCCGGAAGCGGTCGAGTCGATCCGAAAGCACAAGTCCGCTTACTTGATGGCGGTGGGCGGTGCGGCATACCTGGTGTCCAAAGCGATCAAAACGGCGAAGGTGCTCGCCTTCCAGGATCTTGGCATGGAGGCGATTTACGAATTCGATGTGGTCGACATGCCGGTCACGGTTGCAGTGGATGCGGGCGGCACGAGCGCACACGTGACCGGCCCGGCCGAGTGGCAAAAGCGCATCGCGACCGGCGAATTCAAGAAGATTGCGGTGATGGCAGCGTGACCGTCTCGGCGCTGGTTGCAGCGGAAGCACCAATCGGCGTTTTCGACAGCGGCGTCGGCGGCTTGAGTGTGCTGCGCGCGTTGCAAGCCGAACTGCCGCACGAGCGTTTCGTTTACTTCGCCGACAGCGGCCACGCACCCTATGGCGAGCGGAATGGGCAGTATGTGGTCGAAAGGTCGCGGCAGGTGCTGGGCCAGTTGCGGCGCGAACACGCGGTCAAAATGCTGGTGGTGGCGTGCAACACCGCGACCGCCGCCGCGATTCATCTGCTGCGGGCGGAGCACCCGGGCCTGCCGATCGTCGGCGTCGAGCCCGCGCTGAAGCCCGCCGTGGCAGCAAGCCGCACCCGCCGCATCGGCGTGTTGGCCACGCGCGGCACGTTGGCCAGTGCAAAGTACGCGGCGTTGCAGGCGAGCCTGGGCAACGAGGCCACTTTCATCGCGCAACCCTGCGATGGCCTGGCTGCGGCAATCGAACGCTTCGACACTACGAAAATCGTAGCGCTTTGCGCCCAATACACGGGCGCCTTAGGTACTTTTGGCAATAAAAATGGCCAGATCGACACGCTGGTGCTCGGATGCACGCATTACCCGATCGTGGCCGACCAGCTGCGCGCTTGTGTCGGCTCCCAGGTGACGTTGATTGAAACCGGCCCACCGGTGGCGCGGCAGGCGCGCAACGTGCTGGAAACTGCCAGTCTGGTCTCAGATCACGCCACTTCGAGCAGCGAAGTCTGCCTACTGAGTAGCGGGAATGCTGCGTTGCTGCGCGAAGCCGCAGCGCGTTGGCTGGGCGTCAACGCAACCGCCGGGGTGTACCCAGTTGTGGCGTCAAGTTGATCGAGTCCATAAGATCGGCCGAACGACTGCGTGTGAGCCCACCATGACCGAGCTGCCCGACTTCACGCCTTTCTGATGCGTGCGGCCTTGGCCAAGACACGCTCATCGAACCGGGCGCGATCGATCACGGCGCGCATGTGCGCGCCCTCCCCGATCAAGTCTTCGCCGTCGTGCGCTGAAACCGACCACGTCAGTCTTCGCTTGTCGATCGCCTGCAGCGTGCAGGTGACGGTCACATCGAACCCCGGCGGCGTGGCGGCCAGATGGCTTACATCGATGTGCACGCCGAGGCTGCCTTCGCCGGGCTCGAGGTAGGGCGCCAGCGCCTGCACGCAGGCCCACTCCATCAATGCGACCATGAAGCCGGTCGCAAAGACTTTTGGGAAATCCGCAAGCTCGGGCGCCTCGCGGTAGATGTGCGGCACGGTCTTGTCGTCGGGCACGCGGTAGACCAGTACGTGGCTTGCGCCGATCTCGAAGCCTGCTTTCATCAAAGACCCCCTTGTCTGCCGATGGGCCGATGCAGGACAGCGCAGGCCAGCATGCTCGATCGGTGCGGACCTGGATTCACGGCTTGCCGTCCGGCACGTTGTTCACCAGCTCATCGATCCACGCCGTCGCCTCCGAATCGCTCGGCGCGCGCCAGTCCCCGCGTGGTGACAACGACCCACCCGAGCCGACCTTCGGCCCGTTCGGCAGACAGCTGCGCTTGAACTGGCTGGTCTTGAAGAATCGCCAGAGGAACGTGCGCAGATGCCGCTTGATCTCGGCTACGCCGTATTCATTTCTCTCTAGGCTCGCACCTTGCGGCCAACGGCCCAACGTGCGGTCGTGCCACGCGCAGTAAGCCAGGTAGGCCACCTTGCTCGGCCGAAACCCGAAGCGCAGGATGTAGTAGAGATGGAAGTCCTGCAGTTCGTACGGGCCGATCGTGTCTTCCGATTTCTGCTCGGGCTGGACAGCGACCGAGCCGCCCTGCTGGTCTGATGCGGTCTCGCTCGCCGGCACCAGCTCCGGGCTGATCTGCGTAGCGACCACCGCATGCAGCGTCGCGCTGCCGGCCGCATCGAACATGCCACTGTCTGCGACCCAGCCGACCAAGTGCTTGATCAGCGTTTTCGGCACGCTTGCGTTCACGTTGTAGTGCGACATGTGATCGCCAACGCCGTAGGTGCACCAGCCAAGCGCGAGTTCGCTCAAATCTCCGGTGCCGACCACGATGCCGTGGTGATGGTTTGCCAACCGGAACAGGTGGCTGGTGCGCTCGCCCGCCTGCACGTTCTCGAACGTGATGTCATAGACCGGCTCGCCGTCCGAGAACGGATGATTGAGGTCGGCGAGCATCTGCCGGCAGCTTGGACGGATGTCGATTTCGCGCGCGGTGCAGCCGACTGCTTTCATCAGTTGATGCGCCTGCTGCAAGGTGCGGCCGGTGGTCGCGAAGCCCGGCATCGTGAAGCCGAGAATGTCGGCGCGCGGGCGCTGCAGCCTGTCCATTGCCTGCGCGCAGACCAGGAGCGCATGGGTTGAATCGAGCCCGCCGGAGACGCCGATCACGAGCTTGGCGATGCCGGCGGCTTCGATGCGTTGCACCAGCGACTGCACCTGGATGTTGAACACCTCATGGCAGCGCGCGTCGCGTGTGGCCGGATCGGCCGGCACATACGGAAAACGCTCCACTTCGCGCATCAATTTACGCGGCGCACCGGTTGCGCCCGCCGGCAGATCGAATGCCACCGTGCGCCAGCCCGCAAGGTCCGCCTTGTGCCTGCGCGTGCTGTCACCGAACGTGGTCTGACGCATCCGGTCGTGCTGGAGCCGTTCCAAGTCAACATCGGCCATGATCCGGTGCGATGCGTTGCTGAACCGCTCGCTCTCCGCCAGCAGGTCGCCGCATTCGTAGATCAGCGCCTGCCCGTCCCACGCCAGGTCGGTCGTCGATTCGCCAATGCCGGCCGATGAATAGAGATAGGCGGCAACGCAGCGTGCCGACTGCTGGCCGACGAGCTGGTGCCGATAGTCCGATTTGCCGATCGTGATGTTTGATGCCGACAAGTTGGCGAGCACCGTGGCCCCGGCGAGTGCCGCGTAGCTCGATGGCGGCAGCGGAACCCAGACGTCCTCGCAGATCTCTACATGAATTTTGAGCAGCGGCTGTGTGCTTGATTGAAAGACCAGGTCGGCGCCGAATGGCACGCGCGCGCCGCACAGCGAGACCTCACGACTCAGCGCGCAATCGGCACCTGCGAACTGGCGCGCCTCGTAGAACTCTCCGTAATTTGGCAGGTAAGTCTTCGGCACCACGCCAAGCAGGCGGCCGCCAGCGACCAATGCAGCGCAGTTGAACAGCCGCTGATCCACGCGCAGCGGCAGTCCGACGACCCCGACGGCGGCCAGTTCGCGCGAGGCGTCCAGCACCGTTTGCAATGCCGCTTCGCAAGCATCGAGCAACGCCGACTGGTGGAACAGGTCGTCGCAGGTGTAGGCGGACAAGCCCAGCTCGGGAAACAGCACCAGATCGGCGCCTGCGCCCACCGCCTCTGCATACATCGCTATCGTTTCTGTAGCGTTGAAGGCCGGGTCGGCAACCCGGTTGCGCGGCACCGCCACGCAGACGCGCGCAAACCCGTGGCGGCGTGGGTCAAAGAAAGTGGGGACGGGCGGCATTGAGCGTTCTCCGGTGGGCGTGGCGCGGCCAATCCACGCCAGGGGTTCCAGGCATGGTCGCGACGTTCAGCGTCCGATCGTAGTGCGCGAAGGCGGGAGTGCAGCTCGCGCAGAACCAAGCCGCAGCGTCACCATCTGCAGCATCGCTGCAACGCCACTGCGCCCAAAACGCGCGCGGGTGCCTGCAGTGTCAGCCCGCGGTCTGCCGCAGCGTTTCGATCACCGGCCGCGCAAGCACGCCGCGCAGTCCCCACCAGCCGGCCGCCAGCGCAAGCACCGCACCGCAGATCGCGCCCAGCAACGGCACGAACGGCGACGCCGTCCAAGCGAACTCGAACACGTAGCGCGCAAGCGCCCAGCCGACGATCGATGCGACGACACTTGCAAGAAAACCCGCCAGCAGCCCGACGCCCGCCAGCTCGGCGCGCTGCACCTGGCGCAACAGCGACGCGCGGGCACCCACGGCACGCATGATCGCGAACTCCCGGGCCCGCTCATCCCGCGTGGCGCTGATCGCAGCGAACAGCACCACCAGGCCGGCCGCGAGCGTGAAGCCGAACAGGAATTCGACCGCGCGGATCACTTGGTCAAGCACGCGCTGCACCTGCGCGATGGTGGCGCTCAAATCGATCAACGTAATATTCGGAAATTCGCGCACCAGCGTGCTGTCGAAGCTGCGTGCGCTGCCCGTGTCGGCCGCCGGCGCGCGGAATGCGCCCATGTAGGTGGTCGGCACATCGGCCATGTGGCTCACCGGGAACAACACGAAGAAGTTGGCGCGCAGCGAACCCCAGTCCACCTTGCGCAGCGACGTGATGCGCGCCGCGACCGGAATGCCGCCGACGTCGAAGCGCAGCCGGTCTCCCAGCTTCAGATTCAGCCGCTCGGCCACGCCGTCTTCCACGCTGACTTCGCCGGGGCGGTTCGGCTCCCAACGGCCGCCGACGATCTGATTGTGCGGCGGTGGCTCGGCACTGAACGACAGATTGAACTCGCGGTCCAGCGAACGCGGTGCGCTTTCGTCGCCGCCCGATTCCGGCGCGACATCGGACGCGGTGGCCAGCTTGCCGTTCACTTCCACCAACCGGCCGCGAATCATCGGATACCAGTCGTAGTTCTGGATGTCGGCGCGCTGCAACTCGGCTTTGAACTTGTCGGCCTGATCGGGCATCACGTTGATGACAAAACGGTTCGGCGCGTCTGGAGGTGTGGCGCTGCGCCAGCTGCCGATCAGGTCGGTGCGCAGCAGCACCAGCAGCACCAACGCGAGCAGGCCGACTGCCAGCGCACTAACCTGTACCACCGCAAAGCCCGGCCGCGCGGAAATCTGCCGGGTGGCCAGCACCAGCCAGCGCGGCGCGGTCGCTTCGTTGACCACACGGCGCAGCAGCCAGACCGCTGCCCAGCTGAGCGCGGCGAACAGCAGCACCGCGCCGGCAAAACCGCCGACCGCGATCAGGCCCAGCTTCAGGTCCCGGCTGGTGGCCAGCAGCAGCAAGGCGAAGCCCGCAAGGCCCAGTGCGAGCACCGCAGCAGACGCCGGCCGCAGGTTGCCCACTTCGCGTCGGATTACACGGATTGGCGGCACCTGGGCGAGTTGCAACACCGGCGGCAAGCCGAACGCAATCAACAACGTCAGTCCCACGCCAAGTCCGAATCCGACCGGCCAGAAACTGGGCGCTGGCAAGCCGGCGGCCACCAGGCCGGTGAGCAGCAGCACGAAGCCGTAATGCACCGCAAAGCCGATCAGCGCGCCGATCAGACTGGCCACCACGCCGACCAATGCGAACTCGAAGCAGTAAGCCAACGCGATGCTGCGCTGCGGGGTGCCGAGCACGCGCAGCAGTGCGCACGCATCCAGGTGCCGGGCGGCAAAGCCGCGCGCAGTCAGCGCGACCGCCACCGCACTGAGCAGCGCCGACAGCAGCGCAACCAGATTCAGAAACTTGTTCGCCCGGTCCAGCGTCTGGCGCATGGCCGGACGGCCCGTGTCCATTGTTTCGACGCGCAGGCCGCGCGCGTCGGGCTTGGCGACTTCGGCTTCTGCCCGTGCGATGAATTCGGCAACCGGCTGTGCTTCACCCGCCACCGCAAACCGGTAGTTGAGCCGGCTCGCGGGCTGGATCAATGCGGTGGACGGCAGATCGGCGCGGTTCATCATCACGCGCGGTGAAAAGCTTGAAAACCCCATCCCGCGATCGGGCTCGATGCCGATTACACGCGCGATGCGCAAAGCAGCATCCCCCAGCAGCAACGGATCACCGACCTTCAGATTCAACGCGCCGAGCAAGGCCGGGTCGACCCAGACCTCGCCGGCTGCGGGCACATCGCGTGTCGCTGTTGCCGGGGTGTCCGCGTCGGGTGCGACGCGCATCGTGCCGCGCAGCGGATAGCCGTCTTCAACCGCCTTGAGCGCGACCAGTCGCGCTCCGCCGCCTTGTGCATCCGGCGCGCGGGCCATGGTCGGAAACGTCAAGGTGGTCGCACTGCGCAAACCCAACGCCTGCGCGGCTGCAGCCAGGGCGGGCGGCGGCGTCTGGTCGCTCGACACCACGGCGTCGCCTCCCAGCAACTGGCGTGCGTCGCGCGCAAGGCCGCCCTGCAGGCGATCCGAGAAGAAGCCAACGGCCGTCAGCGCAGCAACGGCAAGTGCCACCGCAACGATCAAGAGACGCAGTTCGCCTGCGCGCAAGTCGCGCCGCAAGTTGCGCCAACCAAGTTTCCAGAAAGGGGCATTCATGCGGGGGGACGATAGCGGAATGGCAGCACGTCGATGGCTGGCGCGCGGCAATGGCCCCGCGGGTCTTTGCAAGACCAGCGGCCCGTGGATGGTTCCATTGCGGCTGCACCGACGCGCAGCAAACCCCGTGTGGCCGCGCCGGGTGCACCTCCAGCACGCGTGCTTTTGTCAGTCAGTGCTACTTCAGCGCGTCGAGCATTCCCACAAACGCCTCAGACCGCGCCTTGCGCGATGCCCCGCGGACCGCTTCGGCTTTCGGCACCACGGCGCGACGCGCCCGGACCGCCTCGACAAAACGGGGCAACGTCTCAGCGATCTCATCGATTGAGTCAAGGCGCGCGATCGCATGCAGCCCGGCATCGCGCAGCACGCCCGCGGTGTCGCCGGCTGGGTCGGTGAATGCCAGGATCGGCCGCGCCGCGCGCAAGTACTCGTAAATCTTTGCTGGAATCTGCTCGTTGCAGTTGGCCGCCTGCAGCACCAGCAGCGCATCGACCGACAACATTTCGGCCAGCGCGTCGCGGTAGCCGATGGCCGGGCACAGTTCGAGGAAGCCGGTCGCGCCGTGGGACTGGGCGAGTGCTTTGAGTAGGTCATCATGCATCGACGCACGAAAACGCAGGCGCAGGTCGGCCGGGGTCAGCACGCCGGCCTGGGCGAGCCGCCCGAGTGCTGCGAACAACTGGGTCGGATCGCGCTCAGACGGATAGACGATGCCGCTGTGCAGCAGCACCAGCGGCCGCGGCGGGTCGGGTGATTGGTCGGCCGGCTGAGGCGGCGCGGCGACCACGCCTGCAAAGCTGTCTTCGTCATAGCCGTTTTCAAGCACTGCGATGCGCTCGGCCGCTTGCGGGTAGCGCTCCCGGTACATCCGTGCTGCCGACGGCGTAGTGAACACCGAGAGCCGTGCCTGCGCGATCGCGCTTTCCTCGATGCGCTTGAAGCTTTGCCAGACCTTCGGGTCTGGCGGATAGCCGTCCTGCGCCATCGGATCGCGAAAATCCGCAATCCAGGGCAGGCCGCTGCGGCGTTGCAGTTCTGCGCCGATCTGGTGCGCGCTCGCGATCGGGTAGGTCGACCAGATCGCGTCGGGCTTGAACTCTTCAATCAGCCGCAGGCCTTCGCGCACGGCGGCGAATCGCCAGCTCACCCAGCGGTCGGGCCGGGCCATCCAGCCGAAGTAGCGGCCGCCCAGCGTCAGGTGCCGCGCGGTGTCGAGCGCAAATGCTCGGCGCACCACGGTGTCTGGGGGAATCTCTGTGATCAGGTCCTGGCTGGTTTGCGGATAGGCGCGCGAGTCGGCGGTCAGCACCAACGGCTGCCAGCCAAGCGCGGGCAGGTGCTGCACAAACCGCAACGTGCGCTGAATACCGCTGCTTCCCGCCAGCGGCGGAAAGTGAAAGGCGATCATCAACAGGCGTTTCAAGCGAGGAACGATGTGAAAAAGAACAAATGGGGCGTTGCAGGCATCGAAGAAGAGCCGCCGGAATCATAAGCGGCAGGTACAGCCCACCTCAAATTCGCCCGCCCCGCCGGGAGGCCCCTCGATCCCTGCGAAAATAACCGCATGTTTACGGGAATCGTCAGCGCAGTCGGCCAAATCTTCGAGGTGAAACCACTCGGTGCCACCGCCGCGCATGGTAGGCGTGTGGCGATTGCAGTCCCGCCCGGGTATCTCGACGATGTGGCAGCCGGCGACAGCATCGCCATCAACGGCGCCTGCATGACGGTCGCTTCGTTCGATCCAGCAGCGGCACGGTTCCATGTCGACGTGTCGGCCGAATCGCTGGCGCGCACCGACGGCTGGCAGCCCGATACGCTGGTAAATCTGGAAAAAGCATTGCGCGCGAACGACCGGCTGGGCGGCCATCTGGTCTCCGGTCACGTCGACGGGGTCGGCACGGTGCGGCGGTTTTCCAACGTCGGCGAGAGCATCGAACTGCACATCGCCGCACCGAAAGCGTTGGCGCGCTACCTCGCGTTCAAAGGCTCGATCGCGGTTGACGGGGTGAGCCTGACGGTGAACGCAGTGACCGACGCGGCGGATGCATGCGTGATCGCGATCAATCTGATTCCGCACACGTTGGAACACACCGCGTTCGGCCGGCTGCATGAGGGCGCGCGCGTGAACCTTGAAGTCGACACGATCGCGCGTTATGTGGAACGCATGCTCGGCGTCGGCGCTGCGCCTGCACCTCAAGCCGCGTGAACATCGCAGTGGCCTGCTGGCAAACCTGACTTTTGGGAGTCGATTTCGATGAGCCAACCCTCTTTCTTGCACGCCGTGGCTGCCGATCTGCGCCCGGCCCCGGTCGGCATCTCCCCGGTCGAGGATATTGTGGCCGAGCTGCGCGCTGGCCGCATGGTGATCCTGGTCGATGAGGAGGACCGTGAAAACGAGGGCGACCTCGTGCTGGCCGCCGAGCACGTGACGCCTGAGGCGGTCAACTTCATGGCGCGCTTTGGCCGCGGCCTGATTTGCCTGACGTTGACGCATGCGCATTGCGAACGCCTGCAGCTTGCGCCGATGACGACCCGCAACGGCACGCGCCATTCGACCGCATTCACGGTGTCGATTGAAGCGGCAGAAGGCGTGACCACCGGCATTTCTGCCGCCGACCGCTCGCGCACGGTGCAGGCCGCCGTGGCGCGCGACGCCCGCGCCGAAGACCTGGTGCAGCCGGGCCATATTTTCCCGTTGCAGGCGGTGGAAGGTGGCGTGCTGATGCGTGCCGGGCACACGGAAGCTGGGTGCGATTTGTCTGCGCTGGCCGGCTGCGCACCGGCTGCCGTGATCTGCGAAATCATGAAGGACGACGGCACCATGGCGCGGCTGCCGGATCTGCAGACCTTCGCAGCCGAACACGGCCTGAAGATCGGCACGATTGCCGACCTGATCGAACACCGCATCCGCCACGAATCGCTGATCGAGAAGATCGGCAGCCGCCCGATAGAGACCGCGTTCGGCCCCTTCACCGCACATGCGTACCGAGACCAGCCCAGCGGGGGGGTGCACCTCGCACTGGTGCGCGGCAGATGGGCTGCGGACGATGTGGTGACGGTGCGCGTGCACGAGCCGCTGTCGGTGCTTGATGCATTGGAGCGCGGCCGCAGCATGCACTCATGGAGCCTTGAGCAAAGCCTGAAGCGGATCGAGTCGATCGGCGCGGGCGTGGTGGTGCTGCTCAATTGCGGCGAGAGCGGCGCACAGTTACTTGCCCAATTCAAAGGCACGGCGCAGGCCGCCCACGCACCGGTGCGCGCCGGCATGGACCTGCGCAGCTACGGCGTGGGCGCGCAGATCCTGCGCGACTGCGGTGTGCAACGCATGATGCTGCTGGGCAAGCCGCGTCGGCTGCCGAGCATGGCCGGCTATGGGCTGGAGATCACGGGCTTCGTGCCCGATGAGGCTGGCGTCTGATGCCGTCGCCGATAACCGAATCGTTCATACATGTTTGAGCCCAATCAGAATCAACGCCTCGGCGCGCTCGACGGCCGCGGCCTGTCGATCGGTGTCGTGCAGGCACGCTTCAATGAACCCATCACCGAGGCGTTGCTTGCTGCCTGCCGTGCGGAACTGACCGAGCTCGGTGTGGCGGCCGATGCCGTACGGGTCGTGCAGGTGCCGGGTGCGCTCGAAGTCCCGCTGGCGCTGCAGGCGCTTGCTGCGTCCGGGCGGCACCACGCGTTGATCGCTCTGGGCTGCATCATTCGCGGCGAGACCTATCACTTCGAGCTGGTTGCCAACGAATCGGGCGCTGGCGTAACGCGCGTCGCACTCGACCAGCGGCTGCCCATTGCCAACGCGATCCTGACCACCGAGAACTTGGCGCAAGCGCAAGCCCGCCAGCACGACAAAGGCCGCGACGCCGCGCGCGTGGCAGTGGAGATGGCGAGTTTGTTGCGCGCCCTGTCGGAGCCCGCATGAACGAATCCACGCCATCACCGTCTCTGCCCGATTCGGCGCCAGATGAAACGACCGTCGCCCGCCCGCCGCGTCAGGTGCGTACCGGTTTGACGAGCACGGGAGTGCGCAAGGCCGCGTCCAAACAGCCGCGCAGTCGCGCGCGCGAATTCGCGTTGCAGGCGCTGTATCAACACCTGGTTGGCCGCAACGATGTGGCGGCCGTCGATGCGTTCACGCGGGACCTGTCGGGTTTCAACAAGGCCGACTCCGTCCACTACGACGCGCTGTTGCACGGATGTGTGGCGCAAGCCGACGCGCTCGATGCGCTGCTGCTGCCGCTGCTGGACCGCAAGACAACCGAGCTGTCACCGATCGAGCATGCGGTGCTATGGATCGGCACGTATGAGATGCAGCACTGCCTCGATGTGCCGTGGCGCGTGGTGCTCAACGAGTGCATCGAGCTTGCAAAAGCCTTTGGCGGCACCGATGGCCACAAGTACGTGAACGGCGTATTGAATGGGTTGGCGCCGCAGTTGCGCGCGCCGGAAGTCGAACGCGACGGGGCGGGTCGGCGCGCGCCCAAGGCAACGCCCGTGCCGGACGGGGCTGGAACGTGACCGTGCGGTTGGCAGCCCGGGTCGAGCGGATCGACCCGTTTTATGTCATGGAAGTGGCCAAAGCCGCGCGTGCACACGCGGTGACGGCAGCCGGCTCCAGCGAGCCGATGATTTACCTGAACATCGGTGAACCCGACTTCACCGCGCCGCCGCTGGTGCGGGAAGCCGCCGAGCGTGCCATTCGCGCGGGCCGCACCCAGTACACCGATGCGCTTGGGCTCGAGTCGCTGCGGGAACGCATCAGCGGCTGGTATGCGCAACGTTTCGGCCTTGATGTGCCGGCAGCGCGCATCGTGATCACGGCGGGTGCATCCGCTGCGCTGCAACTCGCCTGCCTTGCATTGATCGATGCCGGCGATGAAATTTTGATGCCGGACCCGAGCTATCCGTGCAACCGGCACTTTGTCGCGGCCGCCGACGGCGTCGCCGTGCTGGTGCCGACCAGCGCCGAGCAGCGTTTCCAGCTGACGGCAGCGCAAGTGGATGCACACTGGGGCCCACGCACGCGCGGTGTATTGCTGGCTTCGCCCTCGAACCCGACCGGCACCTCGATTCATCCGGAAGAACTCGCGCGCATCCGTCAGGTGGTGCAGGCGCGCGGCGGCATTTTGCTGATCGACGAGATCTACCTGGGGTTGAGCTACGACGCCGCATATGCCCAAAGCGCATTGGTGCTGGGCGACGACGTGATCAGCATCAACAGCTTTTCGAAGTACTTCAACATGACCGGTTGGCGGCTCGGCTGGATGGTGCTGCCGACCGAACTGGTGGCGCCGATGGAGCGGCTTGCGCAGAACCTGTTCATCTGCGCGAGTACGGTCGCGCAACAGGCAGCACTCGCCTGCTTCGAGCCCGAGAGCATCGCGGAGTACGAGCGCCGCCGCGCCGAATTCAAGGCCCGCCGCGATTACTTCGTGCCGGCCTTGAACCGGTTGGGTCTGTCGGTGCCGGTGCCGCCGGACGGGGCGTTCTACGCCTGGGCGGACTGCACGCAGCTTGCCGCCGAGCTCAATGTGCAGGGCAGTTGGGACTTCGCGTTCGAGCTGATGCGACGTGCGCATCTGGCGGTTACGCCAGGGCGGGATTTTGGGCACGACCAGACCGCGCGGTTCGTGCGGTTTTCCACCGCGAGTTCGCAGGCACAACTCGAGCAGGCCGTGCACCGACTGCAACGGGTGGCAGCGGCAGGCGCCTGATGCGAAGAACGACAGACCCTGCCTCGGCGGCGCTGGTGGTGCGCCATCTGCATTCGGTGCGGGTCTATTGGGAAGACACCGATGCGGGCGGCATCGTGTTCTATGCCAATTACTTGAAATTCTTTGAGCGCGCGCGCACCGAATGGCTGCGCGGCGTGGGTTTAAGCCAGCAGCAGGTGCGGCGGCAAACGGGTGGCATGTTCGTCGTGTCCGAGACCGCGCTCAAATATCATGCGCCGGCCCGGCTCGACGACGAGCTGCTGATCACGACCCGCGTGCTGGAAAAAGGCCGCGCCTCATTGCGCGTTGGGCAGCAAGCCGCGTTGGTGATGCCGGGTGCCGAGGACGCGCACCCTGTTACAGGCCACTTGCGTCTTGCAACGACCCACGCATGCCTGGTCTGCACGAGCGAGGTGCGCATCGGCTGGGTCGACGCAGCCACGTTGCAGCCCGCCCGAATTCCGAATTCAATCCTCGATATTTTGTGAGTTGGCGAAAAGCGTTATGAACCAAGACATGTCGATCATTCAGCTCATATTGCATGCAAGCTGGGTGGTGCAATTCGTGATGGCGTTGCTGTTGATCGTCTCGATCGCCAGCTGGGCTGCGATCTTTCGCAAGTTGTTTGCGCTGCGACGGATTCAGTCGCTCAACGAGACGTTCGAGCGCGAATTCTGGTCCGGCAGCAATTTGAACGATCTATTTTCCGCAGCCGGCAAAAATGTGCGGCACGCGGGCCCGATGGAGCGCATCTTTGCAAGTGGCATGCGCGAATATCACAAGCTGCGCGAACGTCGCATCGCCGACGGCATGACGCTGATGGACGGCGCGCGGCGCGCGATGAAGGCGTCGTTGCACCGCGAACTCGATGTGGCCGAAACCAGCCTGTCGTTTCTGGCCACGGTGGGTTCGGTATCGCCGTATGTCGGCCTGTTCGGCACCGTCTGGGGCATCATGCACGCGTTCACCGGCTTGGCTGCATTGCAGCAGGTCACGTTATCGACCGTGGCTCCGGGCATTGCCGAAGCGCTGGTGGCGACTGCAATCGGGCTGTTTGCAGCCATTCCTGCGGTGGTTGCCTACAACCGGTTTGCACGCGACATCGACCGCATCGCGATCCGGCTTGAAACGTTCATCGAAGAGTTCTCCAACATCCTGCAACGCAACGTCGGCGCACCGCCAGTGCAGCAGCCATCGCCGATTTCGCACTAGCATGAGGCTCCCCCCCAGGCTGCGCGCAGGGCGTGTCGCTTCGCCACCGCCCCACCGGGGGCGCCGCCTGTGCCTCGACAAAGCCGGCTCCGTGGCATCCGCTGGAATCGATGTGTGTACGGCTGTCCATCCCATGCTGTTGCCTTTGCGCGGCAGTGCCATCGCACCTGTTCATTCATTCGAGGAAACCACGCAATGCCAGCGCTAAGTTCGCGCGGTCGGGGCCGCCGCACCATCAATGAGATCAACATGGTGCCGTTCATCGACGTGATGCTGGTGCTGCTGATCATCTTCATGGTCACCGCGCCATTGATCACGCCCAGCATGATCGATCTGCCAAGCATCGGCAAGGCCGGCAAACAGCCCGACCAGGTGATTCAGGTGATCATCGGCAAGGATCAGTTGGTTAAATTGCGGATCAAGGGCAAAGACACCGCAACCACCCTGCAGGACGTGGCCGGTGCGGTCACCCGTGCGCAAAGCGGGCAGGACCCCGCAAACAGCGCCGTCGTGATCAGCGCGGACCGCGCGGTCCGCTATGAGACTGTGGTGGGCGTGATGGATCGACTGCAGAAGTCCGGTGTGCAGCGCATCGGGCTGTCGGTGCAGCTCGAGAAATAGTGCGTATCGCCTGCATGTCCCCGCTTTCGATTCGCCGCTGATGCAAGCCGGCTCCGACAACCTGCAATTTGCGCCCACCCAGCCGCCCGGCACGATCCGGTCGCTGTTGATGGCGCTGGCCGTCCATGTGCTGCTGATCGCCGCGCTGACGTGGGGCGTGAGCTGGAAGCGCGAATCCGAGGACATCGCGGTGCAGGCCGAACTCTGGACCGGCGTGCCGGGTCCGGCGACCGCGCGTGCTGCCGTAGCGGCGCCGCCGGTGCCGGAGCCGCCACCGCCGCCGGTCGAGCCTGTCGTGCCGCCCCCTCCGCCCCCGCCCGCAGCGCCCCCTGAGCCACCGGCACCCATATTGCCACCGCCGCTGCCGCCACCCCCCGCGCCGCCGCCTCCACCGCCTCCACCGGCGCCAGAGCCAGTGGTCGATCCAAAGCTCGTGGACGCCGACATCGCGCTCGAGCGTGAGAAAGAGCGCCGAGCGGAGCAGGAGCGAACCCGGTTGCAGGAGCAACGCGAACGCGAACGCCGAGAGCGGCGTGAACGCGAAGCAACGGCTGCAGAAGAGAAACGGGAGCAGCAAGCGCTTGAGAAAAAGCGTGAAGCAGAAGCCGAAGCACGCGCACAGAAAGCCGCTGAAGCCCTGGCCGCCGCGCGCGAGCAGCGCCGCGTTGAAGAAAAGCGCGAGGCAGACGCAGAGGCCCGCCGAACCGCCGCAGCCGAGGCAAAAATCAAAGCTGCAGCCGAAGCCAAGGCGCAGGCGGCCGAGGAAGCGCGCGAGCAGGCCCGTGAACGTGCTGCAGCGCAGGCACGCGAAAAAGTCGCTGAAGCCAAAGCCAAGGCGGCAACTGAAGCGCGCGAACGGGCAGCCGACGCACGAGAAAAAGCACAGGCAGACGCAAAGGCGAAGGCCGCTACCGAAGCGCGTGAACGAGCTGCCGAAGAGCGCGAGAAAGTGGCCGAGGCAAAGAAAGCGAAGCAAGTGGCTGAAGCGCGTGAGAAGGCTGCAGCCGATGCAAAGGCCGCCAAGGCAGCCGATGACGCGCGCGCAAAAGCGGCAGTCGAAGCCAAGGCCAAGGCGGCGTCTGAAGCCAAGGCCGCTGCACAAGCCAAGGCCGCCGCCGATGCGAAAGCGGCTGCAGCCGCAGAAGAACGCCGACTTGCCGCAATCAAGCGCATGCAAGGTCTTGCATCCGGCAGCGACGAAGGCAGCGGCAGCCAGAAATCAAGCGGCCCGTCGCCCGGCTATGCAGGTCGCGTGCAAGCGAAGGTGCGACCGAACATCGTGTTCCCCGATGCGGGCTTCATCACTGGCAATCCAAAAGCCGAAGTCGAAGTGCGCACCACGCCGGACGGCCAGATCACGTCGGCGAAGCTCGTCAAAAGCAGCGGCAACGCGGCCTGGGATCAGGCGGCACTGCGTGCGATCAACAAAACCAGCCAGATGCCCAAAGACGTCGATGGCCGGATACCAACGCCGATGATCGTGGAACTGCGGCCCAAGCCGTGAAGTGGTGCCAGTTCAAGCCAACAGCGCGGCCTGCCCCGCCACCCGAGCCCGCCGATCAGTTACCGGCGATCTTCATCCGGTTCACCAACACCGAGCCGATTGTCTTGGCGCCGTAGTTGTACGCATCCGAGCCGATCGCCGTGATGCCCGCAAGCATGGTTTTCAGGTTGCCTGCAATGGTGATTTCATGCACCGGATACGCGATGCGGCCGTTCTCGACCCAAAACCCACTCGCGCCGCGCGAATAGTCTCCAGTTACGTAGTTCACGCCCTGACCCATCAGCTCGATCACGAACAGGCCCGTGCCCAACTTCTGGAGCATTGCGTCCAAATCGTCGCTGCCTTTGGTCTGGCGTGAAGTCAGCACCAGATTGTGCGAGCCGCCTGCGTTGCCGGTGGTCTTCATGCCGAGCTTGCGCGCCGAGTAGCTGCCCAGGAAATAGCCTTCGACCCGGCCCGCATCGACCACCTTGCGTGCTGAGACGCGCACCCCTTCGTCGTCGAACGGTGCGCTGCCTTTGCCGCCCATGAGAAAAGGGTCTTCCGAGATATCGATGTGCTTCGGAAACACCTGCGTGCCGAGCGAATCGAGCAAGAACGTGCTTTTTCGATACAACGCACCGCCACTGATCGCCTGCACAAACCCGCCGAGCAGCCCGGCTGCCAGTGGCGACTCGAACAGCACCGGGCACTCGGTGGTGGCGATCTTGCGTGACTTGAGGCGGCTCAGCGCGCGTTCGGCGGCATAGCGACCGACCGCAGCCGGCGATGCAAGCGCTTCGGCGTTGCGCATCGAGCTATACCAAGCATCGCGCTGCATGCCGTTGCCCTTGCCCGCGATCGGTGCGACGGAAAGCGAATGGCGCGAGCTTGCATAGCCACCGCGAAAGCCGTGCGTGTGCGCACTGAAGAAATGGCTCTGCTGCGCCGACACGCCCGCACCTTCGCTGTTGCCGATGCGCTTCGACGTCGCAAACGCCGCCGCCTCGCACTCGAGCGCGATGCGCGCGGCTTGCTCGCTGTCCACGCTCCACGGATGAAACAAGTCAAGATCGCGGTCGGTATCCGGCGCTTGAGCCACATCGTCCGCATCGGCCAGACCGGCGACCGGGTCTTCCGCTGTGAAGCGCGCGATATCGAACGCAGCCTGCACCGTGCGCTGCACCGCAGCGTCTGAAAAATCCGAGGTGCTGGCGTTGCCACGTCGCTTGCCAACATAGACGCTGATGCCAAGCGACTTGTCGCGGTTGCGCTCGACATTCTCCAGTTCGCCAAGCCGCACGCTGACCGACAGCCCGCAACCTTCCGACGCTTCTGCGCCGGCATCGGTCGCGCCGAGCTTTTTCGCGTGGGCAATGGCGCCGTCGACGAGCTGCTCGAAAAACGGCCGGCTGTAGGAGAAGCCGCGCTCGGCGGTGGACGGGGCGGCAAGGGCTTGATTCATGTGCGGGCTATGATACTTTGCGCCTCCACCTGGCGCGCCTAGAAGCGCTGGGTCACCACACGCCGAGGTCCCATTCGCGCGGTCCATGGCCCGCTGCAGCAGGCTTCCTCGTTCGATTCCCTTCATTCCTTCCCAGCCGCATCGTCTCCCCATGTCCCGCAAGCCAAAAAAAGGTTATTTCGTGCGCGGTGAGTTCGTCGCCACCGGCAGCGAACTCGACCTCGAACTGCAACGCGAGCAGCGCGGCGACGGCCCCAGCAAGACCGAACTCAAGGCCATAAGCACCGAACTGCAGCAGCTCGGCGAACAGCTCATCGGCCTGCGCGCCGACCTGCTGGCCAGCGCAGCACTGCCAGACAAGCTCGTGGACGCGTTGGCGCATGCGCGCACGATCACCGACTTCGAGGGCCGGCGGCGCCAGATTCAGTTTGTCGGCAAGCTGATGCGCCGGTTGGACGAAGCCACCTTGGCGGCGGTACGCGCCGCACTGGAAGCGCAGCGCACGCCTTCGGCTGAAGCCACGCAGGCGCTGCACCGCGCCGAGTCCTGGCGCGATCGATTGCTCGCCGATGATGCCGCCATGTCCGAATGGATCGCGCTGCATCCCGACACCGATGTGCAGGCCCTGCGCACGCTGGTGCGACAAGCCCGGCGCGACGCGCAGCCCGACCCCCATCCGGGCGAGGCACTGCGACACGGGCGCAGCTACCGCGAGATCTTCAAGCTGGTGAAAGACCGGCTTGGCAACGTCTCCGATGATGCATCCACCGATTCGGTCGATGACCACGAAGCACCCAACCAACCCCTCCATGACGACTGAACCGACCTCCTCCGTCGCATCTGGCGCATCCACGACCACGACCGCGTTCGACCCGGTGCGGATCGGCATCGTGTCGGTGAGCGACCGTGCTTCCAGCGGTGTATACCAAGACCAGGGTCTGCCCGCACTGCAGGAATGGCTCGCGCGGGCACTGAAGAATCCGCTGACGTTCGATCCGCGCCTGATTCCCGACGAAGCCGAGCAAATCGGCCGCACGTTGATCGAACTGGTTGATGCCGGCTGCGCGCTCTTACTGACCACCGGCGGCACGGGCCCGGCGCTGCGCGATGTGACGCCGGAGGCCACCCTGTCTGTGGCGACCAAAGAGATGCCCGGCTTTGGCGAGCAGATGCGGCAGATCGGCTTGAAATTCGTGCCGACGGCGATTCTTTCGCGTCAGGTGGCGGTGGTGCGGAACCGTTGCCTGATCATCAATTTGCCGGGGCAGCCGAAGGCGATTGCGGAGACGCTTGAGGGACTGAAGGGCGATGACGGCGCGACGGTGGTGCCGGGGATCTTTGCAGCGGTGCCTTACTGCATTGATCTGATTGGGGGGCCTTATCTGGAGACGGATGACGCGGTCTGCAAGGCGTTTCGGCCGAAGTCGGCAATTCGGAAATAACACCTGGCGAATCAGGGCGGTGCTTGTGTGATCGGGTGGGGTGGATTGGCCGGGTTTTGCTCCGGCCCCCCACCTCACTCCACCCAACCGCGCGGGCCTGCACAACCCCCCTCCTCACTTCCCCAAAATCCGATTCACCCTGTCCGCCTCAAATCGCTTCTCCCGCGCTGCGTCCGCCGGCACACAGTCCCTTCGGGTCACCTCGTTATCCGCGGTCAGCTTCTCGATCGCCTGCCACAGCATTGCGATCTGGTGCTCCTGATTTGCAGTGCCGTCGATCAAACTGCGCATCGCCTGGTTCAGCGGGTCGTCCTCCTGTGTGACGCCGTAGGCACTGAATTTCTGCTTCGGATCGGGTTCATTGGCGGCTTCCGCCAACGACGCGACGATGCGCGCGGGGATGCCGACGGCGGTTGCCCCCGCAGGCACCGGTTTGATCACCACCGCATTGCTGCCGATGCGCGCGCCGTCGCCGACTGTGAAGCCGCCGAGCACTTTTGCGCCGCCGCCCACGACCACGTTGCGGCCGAGGGTGGGATGGCGTTTCTCCCCTTTGTAGAGCGATGTGCCGCCGAGCGTCACGCCCTGATAGATCGTGCAGCCGTCCCCGATCTCCGCGGTTTCGCCAACCACCACGCCCATCGCATGATCAAAGAACACGCCGTCGCCGATCTTGGCGCCCGGATGAATTTCGATGCCCGTCACCCAGCGCGACAACTGCGACACGAATCGGCCGAGCCATTTGAAGTTGCGAATCCACAGCCCGTGCGCGACCCGATGGGCAATGACCGCGTGCAAGCCCGAATAACAAGTCAGCACCTCCCAGGCGGTGCGCGCGGCGGGGTCGCGCTCAAGGATGCAGTGGATGTCGGAGCGGATGCGCGAGAACATGGGACGGCGAGCGGCTTCGCTCAAAAAGGGCAATCGGCAAGTCTAAAAGGTTGCGCTGTTTGCCGCACGGCGCCTGCCGCAGGCCGTCCTCTGGGAAGTGACGAGCGCCGTCCAGCGCCGCGCGATCCTCGGCTCGCCACCGCCGCGCGTCCGCAAACCTATTCCTTTCCCTTGACCACCGCTTGCCGCACCGCCTTGGCAACGCCGCGCAGAATGTGGATTTCCGGCGGCGTCAGGCGCGCGCGGTTGCAAATCTGCAGCAAACGCGGCATCAACTTCTTCGGTGCCTCGGGATCGAGAAATCCGATCTCGACCAGCACCGTTCGCCAATGGTCCAGCAGCCCGGCGACCTCGACCGCGTCGGCCGCAGCCGCAAGTGTCGGCGGCGCGCCGTCGATTGCCGCAAAACCGCCCAGCGCAAGCCGCCACTCGTAAGCAATCACTTGCACCGCGGCGGCAAGGTTCAACGAGCCGAACGTGGGGTTGGTCGGAATCGTCAGCGCGACATGGCAGCGGTAGACGTCCTCATTGGCCATGCCGAAGCGCTCGCTGCCGAACAGGAATGCCACGCTGGAAATTCCTGTTTTTTGAGCCATTTCGGCCTCGGGCGCAGACCCCTGCTTCGCCTGTTGCTCATCTTTCAATAGCAATTCAAAATGCGCGCGCGGCATGGCGTTGGGCGGCCCGAAGTCGCGCGGCGTCATCGCGGTCGCACACAGGTGCTGCACGCCGTCCAGCGCTTCGTCCAGCGTGGCGACGATGCGCGCCTGCTCCAGCACATCGAGCGCGCCGCTGGCGCGCTGAATCGTCTCCTGCCGGCGCAGCACGTTCGGCCAGCGCGGCGCGACCAGCACCAGATCCGAGAAGCCCATGACCTTCATGGCGCGCGCCACCGCGCCGACATTGCCGGCGTGGCTGGTCTGGATCAGGATGAAGCGGGTATGCAAGCGATGTGGCCACCGCGCAGCGAGGCGGCGGATAAAATCGGTCGATTGTCGCTGTGCGCACTTTGCACAGCGCGGGCCTGGTCTATGCGACTGTTCGCCGTTCGCCCTTCATGGCTGACAGCTCGCATCCCGCCAGCTTCTCCCGTTCTTGTTTTCTCGTTGGCCGCTCCAACGCTTCTCGACTCATGCCCACCAATCTGCATCCCATGCTCAACGTGGCCGTCAAGGCCGCTCGCATCGCTGGCTCGATCATCAACCGCGCGGCGCTCGACGTGGAGGCGGTGCGGGTGTCCGTCAAGCAGGCGAATGACTTCGTTACCGAAGTGGATCAGGCGGCCGAGCAGGCCATCATCGAAACGCTGTCCACCGCTTACCCGGGCCACGGCTTTCTGGCCGAGGAGTCCGGCACAACGTACGGCGCGAAGGACTCAGAGTTCGTCTGGATCATCGATCCGCTGGACGGCACCACCAATTTCATCCACGGCTTTCCGGTTTACTGCGTGAGCATTGCACTTGCCGTGAAAGGCAAGGTCGAGCAGGCCGTGATCTACGACCCAAGTCGCAATGACCTGTTTACGGCAACCCGTGGTCGCGGTGCGTTCATGAACGACCGGCGGCTGCGCGTCGGCAAACGCACCGAACTCCGTCAATGCCTGCTGGCCACCGGCTTCCCGTACCGGCCCGGCGACGACTTCGCGCAGTATCTGCTGATGATGGGCGACGTGATGCAGCGCACTTCGGGCCTTCGTCGCCCCGGCGCCGCTGCACTGGACCTGGCTTATGTCGCAGCCGGCTTCACCGATGGTTTCTTTGAGAAAGGCCTGAAGCCCTGGGACTGCGCAGCCGGCTCGCTGCTGGTGACGGAAGCCGGCGGTTTGGTCGGCAACTTCACCGGCGAATCCGACTTCCTGCACCAGCAGGAATGCCTGGCGGCCAACCCGCGTATCTACGGTCAACTCGTCGGGATCATCGGCAAATACAGCAAGTTTGCAGGCGCTGGCGAAAAAGCCACGGTGCGCCAAGCCATGGATGCGCTGGAGACGGCGGCGTTGCCACCCATGGGCCTGCCGACAGCCGAGGACGCTCACGCATCGAAAGCCGCTTCCGCTCCGGTTTCTCAGCCGCAGCAAGTGGTGGACTGAGCCGCCACCGTCGGCCGGCGGGGCGGACAGTCACTCAGGCAACAAAGCCGAGTTGCGCCAAGTCGGCCTCGTTCAACCAGCACCACTGCCCCGGCGCGAGCGTCTGCGGCAACATCAGGTCGCCAATCTGGACGCGGTGCAAGGCCTCCACGCGGTTGCCAACCGCTGCAATCATGCGTTTGACCTGGTGGTACTTTCCCTGGGTCAATGTCAGCAGCAGTTCGGTGACGCCCGACGGCTCGCAGACCGCAGCGCGCACCGGCGTTGGTGAATCGTCGAGCACGACACCAGTGAGCAACCGCTCGATCTGAGTCGGCTCGTGCGGGTGCTTCAACTGCACCCGGTAAATCTTTGGCAGGTGCGTCTTCGGCGAGCCCATCCGGTGGATGAAGCGACCGTCGTCGCTCAGCAGCAGCAGCCCGGTCGTGTCCTGATCGAGCCGTCCGACCGCCTGCACGCCGGCCACTGCGCCGGCGGCCGGCCGTTGCCGCAATGGCGCGGGCAGCAGTGTGTAGATGCTTGGGTGGTGCGAGGGCTTTTGCGAGCACTCGGTGCCGGCTGGCTTGTGCAGCATCACGTACGCTTTCTCGTGATACAGCCAGTGCTGGCCCATCACTTCGAACGCCGAGCCTTCTGCAGTCAGCTCCTGCGTTGCGTCGGTGCAAGGCTGCAGCAGGGTTGGCTGCGCGGGGTCGGCCACGCGCACCAGGCCTTGCTGCACCAGCCCCGCACAAATGCGGCGCGTGCCGAACCCCTGGGAATAAAGAATTTGTTGCAGTTGCATGGGGTGCTGTTCAAAACCGTGGGCGTCGTGTCACTGCGGCGTGCATTTGCTGGCAAAGCGCAGCGAACCATCTGCGCGCAGCAATTGGGCCTGCCCGCTTTGGCGGTCGATCGTCCACTTGTCGTAGCCGCTGCCAAACTGGATCTGGCGCGGCGTCACGACGCTGCTGGCCAGCCACTGCCGATTCACCGCCACCGCTTGCGCGCTCTCTGAGTAGCGCAGCGGCACGTCGATTACCGGTTGCGCTTCGCCGTCGGGCAACAGGGTGCACTTCAACGAACGCATGTCCGCCGGGCCACCACCTTCGTAGAGTTCCTGCGCAATCGCAGGCGCCGCGCCGGGGCGCAGACTGACCCGGCACGCGAACTGGGCCACCATCTGCGTGCCGTCGAGCAAGGCGCCAGGCTGGTAATCCATCGCGTTGATGGGCAGCGGCTCGGCCCGCACCTCGAGGTATTGCGGGGACCCGTCCGGGTGCGTCTTGCCGGTCAGGTTCGACGACGAGACCAGCGCCAGACCAACCGGCTCGCGGCAGTCGGCAATGAAGCGCGTATAGCCCAGGATCGGGCTCGGCCGCTCCACGCTCACCCGCACGAACGTGCCGCGCACATGGCGCTGATCGAGGATTTCGAGCGACACGGCGTCCACGCCGTACAGCACGTCGTCGACCCGCTGCACCATCTGGAAGTTGCCGAGCGCGGGGCCGACCACCGGCTCGGCTGCCAAGCCGATCCCGCCGGTTGAAAGGGCCAGCAGCCAGCCGCCGGTCAATCGCGCGACGCAGCTGCGGATCGATTGCACGGGCATGGGAAATGGGGCGCCGTCTTTTGTCATCGGCAAGGACCATACCATTCGCGTGGCGGCTGCTCCCGCGCAGACGATCCCGCGCTGTCTGCGGTCCGCAGGCGCGGGGTGCGAGGTGCGGGGTGCGAGGTGCGGGGCAGAATGAAGCATTCGCCCCAACGCGCTGCGCCAATCTGCCGCTTGGCGTTTGCCCAGCCTCAACCACATGCGGCATGCACCTGAGAGACCCTCCCCATGAACACCGAAGTCCGCATCGTCGAAGTCGGCCCCCGCGACGGGTTGCAAAACGAACCGCAGACCGTCAGCACCGCAACCAAGCTCGCGCTGATCGAGCGGCTGGTGCAAGCGGGTTTGAGCGCGATCGAAGTTGCCTCGTTCGTGTCGCCGAAGTGGGTGCCGCAGATGGCCGACCACGCCGAGATCATGGCGGGGCTCACGCCCCACCCTGGCGTGCGTTATCCGGTGCTCACGCCGAACATGAAAGGCTACGACGCCGCACTGGCAGCGGGTGCGCGCGAGGTTGCGGTATTCGCATCGGCCTCGGAAGGGTTCTCACAAAAGAACATCAACTGCTCGGTGGCCGAGTCGATCGAACGCTTCACGCCGATTTTTCATGCTGCAGCACGCGACGGCGTGAAAGTGCGCGGCTACATCTCCTGCGTGGTCGAGTGCCCTTACGACGGTCGGGTTGCACCAACGCGGGTCGCGCAACTGGCCGGCCGCCTGCTGGCGCTCGGCAGCGACGAGATCTCGCTGGGCGACACGATCGGCACCGGCACGCCAGCCACCGTCGAAGCCATGCTCGAGGCCGTGGCCGGTCAGGTGCCCGTCGAACGGCTGGCCGGCCACTACCACGACACCTACGGCATGGCGATCGCGAACGTGTATGCGTCGTACCGGTTCGGCGTGCGCGTGTTCGACAGCTCGATCGCTGGCCTGGGCGGCTGCCCTTATGCAAAGGGCGCAACCGGCAACGTTGCGACTGAGGACGTGGTGTATCTGCTGCACGGGCTGGGTGCCAAGACCGGCATCGATCTTGATGAGCTGGTCGGCTGCGCGGGCTGGATCAGCGATCTGCTCCGGCGCACACCGAATTCACGCGTGAGTCGGGCCATGTTGGCCAAACGTGGCGCGGCAGTGGCCGCAGGTTGAGCACGGCGCGACGCAAGGGCGCGAGCACCATTGCTGCCTGCACGTGTTTGTTGGCCGGCCTAACGGGCTTTAGCGGGCCAGCCGCAGCCTGGGTCCAAGCTTGCGATCGAGGTCTGGATCGATCGTGCGTTGCTGGCCAAGCCGGTCGAAATTCTGCGCGAGCCACGCATCCGCACGCGCGCTGCCGAGCACGAACAGTTCGCGGATCATGCGGGCGTCGACCGACAGCTTGCTCGATGCACCATAACGCTCCAGCGCGTCGCCGCCATCGATCCGGTGCAGCAGCAGCTTCTTGTAGCGGTCGGGTTCTACGCGGCCGGCATCGAGCAGTTGATTGATGCGCTCGATATCGCGCAACTGCGCAAGCAAGCTGGCGTTGAAGGTCAGCTCGTTGACGCGGTCGGCAATGTCGTGCGCGCTCTTCGGAACCTGCGCACGCACCAGCGGGTTCAGCTGAACCAGCAGCAGATCGCGCGTGTCGCAGCGATCGATCAGCGGCTGCAACGGCGGATTTCCAGAGAAGCCGCCGTCCCAGTAGGGCTCACCGTCGATTTCGACCGCCTGCGCAAGCATGGGCAACGTGGCCGACGCCATCACGGCTTTCAAAGTGAGCCGCTTGCCGCTGAAGATTTCTGCGTCGCCGGTGCGCACGCGCGTTGCGCAGACAAAAACCTTCGGGCGATCAAGCGCGGCGATCGCATCGAAATCAATGGTGCGCGCGAGCAGGTCGCGCAGCGGGCTTAGGTCAAGTGGATTCAACACGTAAGGCGAGACGAGATTGCCAAACGCCTGGGCGACAAGCGAATAGGGCCAGAACATGTTGGCAAAGCCGATGCGAGCAGACTGCACACCGCCCAGCGCGACGACGCCGTTCCAGACTCGTGCGAGTGATGCACGCGCGCCCTCGCGGGGATCGCTACCTTGTCCGCGGGCACGAGCAAAGCCGTCGGCCAGCGCAACCGCATTCACCGCGCCAGCGCTGGCGCCGCTGATGCCGTCGAGCGCAATGCGCGAGTCTGACAGCAGCCGGTCGAGCACGCCCCAGGTGAACGCGCCGTGTGAGCCACCGCCCTGCAGGCCGAGGCTGATGGAACGAACGAGCATGGCGGGTTGCCTCGGATTGACTACAAGCGTACTGGATGAGGTCGACATGCGAAGCGGTGGCTTTCCGATGAATGGGGGACGGCCAGCGTGGCGCGGGCCGACTGTGCCGCGAAAGCGGCAGCGCGCAATCTCAAAGTCGATCGACGTTCAGCGTGATCCGGCCGGCGCGCCGCCAGCGCGGCACGAACAGCAGCAATAGCGTCAGACTCAAGCCTGCAGCCATGATGAGCAAGGCCTGCCTTACGGCAAGCTGTTGCGCTAGCGCGCCGGCGAGCAGTTGCCCGAACGGGATGGTGCCCATGAACGACATCGTGAACAGGCCCGACAAGGCACCGCGCAGATGCCGCGGCGCAACCTGTTGCAGGCTTGCGTTGGTGCCGGGTCCGGTGAACGTGATGCTCGCGCCGAGCAGCGCAAAACTGAGCATGACGAAGCCCGTGGATTCGGACGCGGCGATGCTGCACAGCATCAACGCGGTCAGCCACGGCATCCACAGCAACAGTCGGCGCGTGAGAGGCACCGACAGCCGTGACGACAGCAGCGCAGCCACGGCGAGCGAGCCGCCGCCCGCCGCAGCGAAGAACAGGCCGGTGTAGGCGGCAGTGTCCCCGTGTGCGCGATCGGCGAGCACCGGGACCAACGTCTGATAGCCACCAGCAAACACACCGATGCAGGCCAGTACCGGCAGCATCAGGCTGGCTTGCCGGTCTGCGCGCACATAGGCGAACGCATCACGCAGCCCACCGCGCACAACCGGGGATGCGTCGTTGGCCGGGCTCAGCCGCACGGTCTGCACGCAGCCGAGCATCACCAGCAAGCCCAGCGCGTTGCTCGCAAAGCCCCAGGCCGCACCACTGTTTGCAAACAGAAACGCGCCAATTGCGGGGCCCACCATGCGGCCGCTGTTCCAAGCCAGCGAGTTGATCGACACCGCATTCGCAATCAGCAGCTTGTCGCGCACGCATTCGATCAACAGCACCTGGCGCGCAGGCATCTCGATCGCGTTGAACACCCCGGCGATGGCCGACAGACCAATCAGCCAGCCAATGCTCAACTGCCCAACCGCAGCGAGCGCGGTGAAGCCTATTGAGATGGCTAGCGAGCTGCACAGAATGAGGGTCGTTGCTTGGCGCGCATTGCTCGGTGTCAGCAGGCTGCCGCCAAGCGGCCCGACCACGAGCGAAGGCGCAAACAGCAGGAAATTCAGCAGGCCCAGCACGCCCGGTGAAGCGGTCAGGCTCCAGGCCAGCAGATTGATCGTGATGGTCTGGGTCCAGCCGCCGATCACCGAGACGATCTGGCCCAGCGCGTAACGCCGCACATCGGCTTCGCCAAGCGCGGGGAACAAGCGCCCGATCATCGGTGCCCGGCTGTGCGTTGGAGGCCCGCGGTGGCAGCCCGTTGAATCGGGATTTGCGCCGCTACACGGTCCACTTCGCGACCAGTTGCTCTGGCCGCAAGCCGTCGTAGGTTTCAAACGGCTGGTGGATCCATGGATTGGTCGGCAGCGCTTCGACCGAATAGTCGGCTTGGAAGCTCGAGCAACCCTTGGTCCAGAGCACGGCGCTGCGCAATTCGGTGATCGGCGGGTAGTTGTTGCGCAGCTGCTTGACGACGGCCGACAACGTGTGGCCCGTGTCCGCCAGATCGTCGACCAGCAGCACCTTGCCGGCGATCTCGCCCTTCGGCGTGGTGATGAAGCGCGCGATGTCCAGATGCCCCTGCACCGTGCCGGCATCGGCGCGATAGGAGCTCGTCGACATGATCGCCAGCGGCTTGTCAAAAATGCGCGAGAGGATGTCGCCAGGCCGCATGCCACCGCGCGCAAGGCACAGGATGGTGTCGAACTGCCAGCCCGACTGGTGCAGCTTGATCGCGAGCTTTTCGACCAGATTGTGGTACTCGTCGTAGCTCACGTAGAGGTGCAGGCCATCTTCGGTCAACATCCGGTTTGCTCCTGAATTAGTAGCTGACTACGCAAGCAATATGGGCGCCTGCGCATGGTTTGGCTTGAAAACGCCGGGATGCGAGGTCAATCCGCAAGAAACGGGTGGCGCAACACGATCGTATGGTCGCGATCCGGGCTGGTCGAGACGATGCCGATCGGCACGCCCGTAACCTGCTCGATGCGCTGCAGGTACAGACGCGCGGCCACCGGCAGCTGGTCGTACTGAGTCACGCCGACGGTGTTCTCCGACCAGCCGGGCAAGGTCTCGTAGATCGGCTCGCAACGGTCGATCTGATCCGCGCCGAGCGGCAGGATGTCGACTGTCTCGCCGTCGAGTCGGTAGCCGGTGCAGAGCTTCAACTCAGCCAAGCCGTCGAGCACATCAAGCTTGGTGATGCACAAGCCGGACAGCCCGTTGACCTGCGCGCTGCGTTTCAGCAGCGCTGCGTCGAACCAGCCGCAGCGGCGGCTCCGGCCCGTGGTAACGCCTTTTTCCGCGCCCACGGTGCTCATGTGCCAACCGGGTGTGCCTTCGCGCTGCCAATCGAGTTCGGTCGGAAATGGCCCGCCGCCAACGCGCGTGCAATACGCCTTGGTGATGCCGAGCACGTAATGCAGCATGTCTGGCCCCAAGCCGGCGCCAACGGCTGCGTTGCCCGCCACGCAATTGCTGGACGTCACATATGGATAAGTGCCGTGATCGACGTCCAGCAAGGTGCCCTGCGCACCTTCAAACAACAGATTGGCACCGGCATGGTTCGCATCGAACAGCGCACGGGAGACGTCCGCCGTCATCGGCAGCAGAAATTCGGCGTGACGCATGGCTTCGTCGAACACCGCGTTGAGCTCAACCGGCTTGGCATGCAAAAACCCGGTCAGCACAAAGTTGTGCAGTTCCAGCAGTTCAGCGAGCTTCGCGCGAAAGCGCTCGGGGTTGCGCAAGTCCTGCACACGCAAAGCACGCCGCGCGATCTTGTCCTCATAAGCGGGGCCGACGCCGCGGCCGGTGGTGCCGATCTTTTCGATGCCGCTTTGTTCACGCCGGGCTTCACGCGCCAGATCGAGCGCGACGTGCACCGGCAGAATCAGCGGACACGCTTCGCTCACAAACAGACGCGAGCGCACTTCGACGCCCGCGCGCTCAAGCCCTTCGATTTCTTCGAGCAGCTTGGCCGCCGACAGCACCACGCCGTTGCCGATGTAGCACTTGACGCCGGGCCGCATGACGCCGCTGGGGATGAGGTGCAGCGCGGTCTTCACGCCGTTGATGACCAGCGTGTGGCCAGCGTTGTGGCCGCCCTGGAAGCGCACCACGCCTTGTGCGCTCTCTGTCAGCCAGTCGACCAGCTTGCCCTTGCCTTCGTCGCCCCATTGGGTACCGACCACGACGACGTTGCGTCCTTGCGTGTTGTTCATTCGGGTGATTTGTGTTTGCTGAAGGCGAGACGGTTTGGTGGATGAGTCCAGGGGAACAGCAGTCGGCTGTGGCGCATTCATGCCGTATCCTGCGCCGCCAAGGAACGCACCGACCAGCCTCCGTCGGACGCCACCAATTCGCGGTCGCATTCAAAAGCTTCCGATTCGCTGCCTTGTCCTGGCAGCACGCAGAGCACGGTCTCTCCTGCAGCGCGCAGTTCGCGGATCGCAGCGCGAAGTGCCGGCTCCACGCCCCAGGGCGCCCGGATCGCGCTGTGCTGGCCGCGCCCCGCAACCGCTTCGACCAGCGCCTTCACATCAAGGCTGAAACCTACTGCGGGGCGGTTGCGCCCGAACACGGCGCCGACTTCGTCGTACCGGCCACCGCGCACCAGCGCATCGCGTGCGCCTTGCGCGTAGATCGTGAACCGAGCACCGCTGTAGTAGCTGTAGCCGCGCAGATCGGCCAGGTCGAAGGTCAGGCGTGCAGCGTCCCCCGTATGTTGCGCCAGCCAGCGCAGGTCAGCGAGTGCCGCGCGCAACGGTGCGCTGTCGGGCAGCACGCGGGCGGCCTCGTCCAGCACGTGCACATCGCCGTACAGCTGCAACAGGCCAAGAAGTTGACTGCGTTTGTCGGCCGGAAAGTCGCGCGTCTGCGCTTTCAACTCGGCCGAATCCTTGGCCGCAATCGCAGTCTGGATGGACACCAGCCGGGCAGCGTCGCATGGTGCATCGGCCAACAAGGTGCGCACGATGCGCGCGTCGGTCAGGTCGACACTCAATGACTGGACTTCGGCCACGCCCAGGCAATCAAGCGCGAGCAACAGCACTTCCAGATCGGCTTCGACGCCCGCATGGCCATAAATTTCAGCGCCAAACTGCAGTGGCTCGCGGCTGCCGTGCGGCCCGCTGGGCCGGGTCAGCAGCACAGGGCCGGCGTAACAAAGCCGGGCGACGCCCACCCGATTGAGCAAGTGCGCGTCGATGCGCGCGACTTGCGGGGTGGTGTCGGCACGAAGGCCGAGCGTGCGGCCCGACAGCTGGTCGACCAGTTTGAAAGTCTGCAGATCGAGTGCTTCGCCCGTGCCGGACAACAACGATTCAATGTGCTCGACCAGCGGCGGCACCACCAGTTCAAAGCCGTAACCGCGCGCGGTGTCCAGCAACGCACGGCGCAACTCCTCAAGGTGCCTTGCCTGTTTCGGCAGGACATCGGCGAGATGATCCGGCAGGACCCAGGCAGACATGCGTGATTTTTACGAGAAGCGGGAAACAGACGAGGACAAGGGCGACGGAGCCGACAATTCTACCGACGCGGTGCAGCCACTTTCAGCCCAACCACCACAGCAGCAACAGCCCGACCAGCGCGCTGCCCAGCCCAAAGAAACGCAATTGCCCATCCTGCAACTGCAGCAGTTGCATGAACATACGCCGCCACAGCGCGGGCGCTGCAAGCGGCAGCAGACCCTCGAACACCAGTACAAGCGCAAAGGCGCTCCACCATGCGGCGCTGTCCATCGGCTGGCCGGCTACGCTGCTTCGGGCGTTGAGCAATCCAATGGATCAACCGAAGCCTGAAATACGGGCAGTTTCACTTCGTCGGTGTCGGACTCGTTGGTCCGATCACTATGTCGGCCGGCTGTGGGCTGGGCTGGACGACAGGCGCCTGTGATGCGGTCGCCTGTGGCTGTGGCTGTGGCTGTGGCTGTGGCTGCACCGGCTCAGGCTGGACCCGTATCGACGGCTGCTGCTTTATCGGCTGCTGAGCCGGTGCCGATCGCGCAGCCGGCTGAGACGACAGCGATTGACGCTGTATGGGCGGCTGCGGCGCTGCGCCGCCAGGCGCTTGGGTGTCAGGCGATTGCTGGCCGCTGTTGCTGTTGCCGCTCCCGCCGCCAAATCCCGTGGCGCCCTGCATGGCACGGAAGAATTCTGACGACGGATCGAGCACCATTACATCGCTGCGTTTGTTGAAGCTGCCTTTGTAGGCATCCAGGCTTCGGTAGAACTGCGCGAATTGCGGATCGCGGCCAAACGCCTCGGCATACACGCCAGCGGCGGTGCCGTCGCCCTCGCCCTTGATCTTTTGCGCGTCGCGATAGGCGTTCGCGAGCATCACTTCTCGCTGCCTGTCTGCTTCGGCGCGAATCTTCTCGCCTTCCGCAGCACCGGTCGAACGCAACTCGTTGGCAACGCGCTTGCGCTCGGCTTCCATACGGCGATAGACCGATTCGGTAATCGCCTCGACATAGTCGGCCCGCGTGAGGCGCACATCGATGATGTCTACGCCCCACGGATTTTCACCCTTCACCACTTCAAGCACTTTGCGCTTCACGTCATTCATCAGCTCTTCACGCTCGGTAGCGATGATGTCCCGCACGGTGTGCTTGTTGATCTCTTCCTGAAACGCGTTGCGCAGCACGCGGTTCAGTTGTGTAGCGCCAGCAGCCTCGTCCAGCCCCACGTTTCGAATGTAGGCCTGCGGGTCGGTGATGCGCCAACGCACGAACCAGTCGATCACGACGCGCTGTTTCTCAGCCGTGAGCATCGGTTCGACGTCGCGGCTTTCCAGCGTAAGAAGCCGCTTGTCGATGTAGCTCACGTTCTGGAACGGCGGGGGCAGCTTGAAATGCAGCCCAGGCTGCATGATCACGTCCTTGATCTGCCCGAGCGCATACAACACGCCGAACTGGCGCTGGTCCACCACGAACACCATCGAACTTGCCAGCGCAAGCACGATGAGGGCCGAGACGACGAAAAATCCGATGCGATGCATGACTTACCTTGTGTTGTTTTCTTGTCGGCCAAACCAGCTTGGTCGGGCTCGATTGCGCTGCTCGATGTCTTTCAGCGGAGGGCGGGCATATCGAGCGGCCCACAACCCCGCTGAACTGATCAGCGGCTGTCCCGATCGCGGCTGCGCCCATCAACGCGCGAGCGGGGGTCTGTCGTAGTTGGCTGCGACTGCGACTGCTGCTGCTGCTGCGGGTTCGCCCCCGTGGTTGCAGCCGCTTCCGCCGGTGCGGCCGCGCCGGACATCTGCATCAGTTTGTCGAGTGGCAGATACAGCAGGTTCGAGCCCTGACGCGAATCGACCAGCACCTTCGACACGTTCGAATAGATCTGCTGCATCGTGTCCAAATACATGCGTTCACGCGTGACCTGCGGCGCCTTCTCGTACTCGTCGAGCACGGAGGAAAAGCGCTGCGCATCACCTTCCGACTGCGCGACGATCCTGGACTTGTAGCCGTCCGCTTCCTCCTTCAAGCGCGAAGCAGCGCCAACTGCACGCGGCACCACGTCATTCGCATAGGCCTGCGCCTCGTTCTTCGCGCGTTCACGTTCCTGGCCAGCCTTCAGCACATCGTCGAATGCGGCCTGGACTTGCTCAGGTGGGCGTACGCCGCCTTGCTGCAAGTTCACCGCGACCACCTCGATGCCAACTTGGTAGCGATCCAGCATGGTCTGCATCAGGCGGCGCACGCGCGGTGCGATCTGATCGCGTTCTTCGGCAAGCGCGGTGTCCATACGCATCTTGCCAACCACTTCGCGTACCGCAGTCTCGGCCGCCTGTATCACCGCCTGGGTCGGGTCCTTGCTCTCAAACAGGAAATTGCGCGCGTCCTTCAGCCGGTACTGCACGGCGAACTTGATCTCGACGATGTTCTCGTCTTCGGTCAGCATCGCCGAGTCCTTCAGACCGGTGGCCTTGATCACACTGTCACGCCCCACGTCAACCGAGCGGATCTGCGTGACAAACACCAGCTCGTGTCGCTCGATCGGATACGGCAGCCGCCAGTGCAAGCCCGCGCCGTCGGTCGACTGATATTGTCCGAAGCGCGTGATGACGGCGCGCTGGCCCTCTTGCACGATGAAAAATCCGGTCGACAGCCAGATCAGTAATGCAATCGCCGTGATCAGCCCAATGCCGATACCAGCGCTTTTCATATCGGGTTGGAAACCGCCACCACCGCCACCACCGCCACCACCGCCACCGCCACTACTGCCACCACTGCCGCGGTTGCCGCCGCCGAAGAGGCCGCCGAGCTTGCGGTTGAAGTCGCGCCACAGCTCATCCAGATCGGGTGGGCCGGCGTTGCGGTTGCCCTGGGGGCGTGGCCGGATCGGCGTCGGGTCGCTCGGTGATGGCGCGGGCGGTCGCGGTGGGTCCGCAGGGGGCTGCTCATCGCCACCCGCCTGGTTCTCGCCACGGCCCCAGCGAGGATCGTTCAAGTTGAACATTCCGCGGGCTCCGGCAACAGAAGCGGCCCAGTGGCCGGGCAGATTGAATTTCATGCGAAGACGGATCGTGGATGACTCAATGGATAAAAAACGTCGAGGCTGCTCCCCTGCTGGAGGCAATGCCAATCAACCGATTGTGCCGAATCAAATCGGCATGCTCAGCGCTGTAGGCGGTTCCAGCGCAGCCGGCCGTTCGGCCGCAAGTGCCAGTTGCGCACGCAGCGCAGACAGGCCCTCTCCGGAGCGCGCACTTAAGAACACGCGGGTCAGCAACTGCGCATCAAGCTCGAATCGATCGACCAACCGCACCGGCCGGCGCTCGGTTGCCAACGCATCGAGCTTGTTGAAAACCAGCAACTGCGGCACGTCGGCTGCACCGATGTCAGCCAGCACGCGTTGCACCTCGGCAATCTGTTCCAGGTGATTCGGATTGGCAGCGTCGACCACGTGCAGCAGCAGGTCGGCGTCCACCGCTTCCTGCAGCGTCGCCTCGAACGCATCGACCAACCCGTGCGGCAGATCCCGGATGAAACCGACGGTGTCAGACAACGAAACCGTGCGACCCGCATCCTCAAGATAGAGCTGACGCGTGGTGGTATCGAGCGTGGCGAACAACTGGTCCGCGGTGTATGCACGCGCTTTCACAAGTGCGTTGAACAACGATGACTTGCCCGCGTTGGTGTAGCCGACCAGCGAGATGTTGAACGTCTGCTGGCGCTCGCGCCGACGCCGCTGGGTCTGGCGCTGACGTTTGACCTTTTGCAGACGCTCGCGGATGCGCTTGATCGACTCGCCGATCATGCGACGGTCCAGCTCAATCTGTGCCTCGCCGGGGCCACCCCGCGCGCCGATGCCGCCGCGTTGGCGTTCCAGATGGGACCAGCGCCGCACCAGCCGCGTGCTCACGTATTGCAATCGTGCGAGTTCGACCTGCAACTTGCCCTCATGGCTGCGTGCGCGCTGCGCGAAGATCGTAAGAATCAGGTAAGTCCGGTCGTTGACGGGCAGCCCCAGTTCGCGTTCGAGATTGCGTTGCTGAGCAGGCGACAGCGGTTGATCGAAAAGCACCTCACTGGCGCCGTTCAGGCGCGCAGCCTCGGCAATTTCAGCAGCCTTGCCACTGCCGACGAACAGCGCTGCGTCGGGGGCGCTGCGTTTGCAGGTCAGGCGCCCGACCGGGTCGAGGCCGGCCGTTTGCGCAAGCAGCCCAAGCTCCAACAGTTCGGCATCAAAATGCGGTGTGCCGAAATCGACACCCACCAGCAGCACGCGCGCAACCGTGTCGCCCAGCGGCAACGTGGCGGAACTCAACGCGAGGGGGCCTCAGCAGCGGCTGATCTTGTCATGTCGCCAAACAAATATGTACGCAAAGTCGCGTTCACGCCGGTTCGGTAGCGGCTGGCGCATCGGTGGCCTGCGAAAAGTTCACGGCACGCCCCGGCACGATCGTGGAAATGGCGTGCTTATAGACCATTTGCGTGACGGTGTTGCGCAGTAGCACCACGTATTGGTCGAACGATTCGATTTGACCCTGGAGCTTGATGCCGTTGACCAGATAGATCGATACGGGCACATGCTCGCGTCGCAAGATATTAAGAAAGGGATCCTGCAAGAGCTGGCCTTTGTTGGTCACGATATGGTCCGTGTTCAAAATGTACTAGGGGAAACGATGAAGGACCATAACACAGCGTTTTGCGTGGTCCCGGGCACCGAATGTCTTGTCCTTACAGCCAGGCAGGTTCACGAAGATGCCTTGCCGGCGTATGGATTGGCCTGCGTTTTCATCTCGATGCGCATAGGCGTACCGACCAGATTGAATGCCTTCCTCACCCGCCCTTCCAGAAAGCGTTTATAGGCATCGGTCACGTGTTCGAGCGAGTTGCCGTGAACAACCACCACAGGCGGATTCATGCCGCCCTGGTGCGCGTAGCGCAATTTCGGACGGAACATGCCGGCGCGCTTGGGCGCCTGAAACTGCACCGCCTCGAGCAGCAGCCGGGTCAGCAGTGGCGTCGACATTTTGCAGTTGGCGGCCTTGTGCGCCTGAGCGATGGACGCCCAGACCGGTGCCAGCCCTTGACGGCGAATTGCTGAAATCATGTGGATATTGGCGAACTTCAAAAACGGCAGCCGCGTCTCGATCGCGCGTTGCACCAACTCGCGCTGATAAGCATCCACCGCGTCCCACTTGTTGATCGCGATCACCACCGCGCGGCCGCTCTCGAGCACGTAGCCAGCAATATGCGCGTCCTGATCGGTGACGCCCTGCGTTGCGTCCAGCAACAGCAAAACCACATTAGCCGACTCGATCGCCTGCAGCGTCTTCACGACAGAGAATTTCTCGATCGCTTCAAACACGCGACCTTTTCTGCGCAGGCCAGCGGTGTCGATCAGTTCGAAGCGCTGCCCTGCACGCTCGAACGGAATGCGGATCGCATCCCGCGTCGTGCCGGGTTGGTCGAACGCGACCACACGCTCCTCACCGAGCCAGGTATTAATCAAAGTCGACTTGCCGACGTTCGGTCGACCTGCGACCGCCAGCCGGATCGCGCCGTTGCTCTCACCATCGCCCTCTGCTTCGACCCCTTCTTCGCCAAGCTGCAGCGGCGCCAGTGCCAGATCGACCAAGCCGCGGATGCCCTGCCCATGCGCAGCAGACACCGCATGCACTTCGCCGAGACCCAACTCGTAGAACTCGTTCAACTGCGCGCCGGCCTGCATGCCTTCTGCCTTGTTGGCGGCCAGCACGCAGGGTTTGCCAAGACGGCGCAGATAGCGCGCAATATCGTGGTCTTGCGCCGAGACACCGTCGCGTGCGTCCAGCACAAAAATGGCAACGTCGCATTCGGCTACAGCGGCCTGAGTCTGGCGCGCCATTTCGTGATAAATGCCGTCTTGCGCCTCCGGCTCGAAGCCGCCGGTATCAATCACGATGAACTCATGGCTGCCCTGCCGACCGTTGCCATAGTGCCGATCGCGGGTCAGCCCTGCGTAGTCGGCCACGATTGCATCGCGCGTCTGGGTAAGCCGGTTAAACAGGGTCGACTTGCCGACGTTCGGGCGTCCGACCAGAGCAATGACCGGCTTCATGCTTCGACCGACGTGATCGTCATTCCGTGCGCCAAACGAATACGCCGCCGTTGCGGGTCACCACCACGAACGTGCTGCCGTCGAGCAGAACCGGCCCCGCAGCGATCGGCGAACCATCGGTGGGGACGCGCGCAAGCAGCTTGCCGTCCTCTGCAGAAAGAAAGTGCACATTGCCGCTGTCATCGCCAATCGCAATGGCACGACCCAGCGCCAGCGGTGCACTCAGGCGCCGGTATTTGAACAAGCTGTTTGACCACGCCGGCTCACCGTCGCTGCGGCGCCAAGCCTGCACGGTACCGTCGCCTTCGGTGCCGTAGACGCGCTGCTCGTCGCCGCCCACGCCTTCAAAGCCGTTCGCTTGGCGGGTCCACTGCAACACGCCGCGGCCTGCATCGACACAGCCGACTGCCGCTTGGAACGCGCGCGCACAAATCACGTTGTCGACGCGGCTCACATGGTCGACCAGGTCGACCAGCCGCTCCACATCGTTGGTGCCGCGCGGAGAGGCAAGGGCCACTTCCCAACGCGCGTTGCCACTGCTTGGGTCCATGCCCACCATGCGGCCAGACAATCCGGCAACCAGCGTGTTGCCGACCGGCATCAACAAGCCCGCCTGCCGCAACGTAAGGGGCTCGCTGGGACGCTGCTGCAACCACAGCCGCCGCCCTGAGGCCCCGTCGAACGCGGAAACGGAACGATCGGCTGCCAGCAAAAATACACGCCCGCCGGCCACCAGCGGTGCGGTGTAGGACGGCACCGTCTGCGGCGCGCGCCAGTTGATCTTCGATGCATCAAGTGCAATCAAATCATTGCTTCGCGTGACCACCGACCAGCGCCCGTCTGCGCCGCCGACGCCTGCGGACAGCTCAGCGCCAATTTTGTTGCGCCATTGCTCGCGGCCAGTCTGCGCATCGAACGCGACGACCTCCCCGCCCGAGTCACCGACTGCGACCGAACCCTGCACGACGCGCACCTGCAGCGGGTAATTCACGCGCCCCACGCGGGCGTTCCAGACTGGTCTTACACCGATCAGGGCTGGATTGCTCGGTAAATCAACCGGCTTGGGCTTCGACGTGCCGCAACCCGCAATCAGCGCGAAGAGCACCAGCACCGAGCCGACGCGACCCACGGTTGCTTTCATGGGGATTGTTTGTATCGGCATCACGATTTCGCTTCCGCAGTGCTCGCGCTCGCATTCACGCCCAGTGCAGTCAATTTGATCTCCACCAGTCGGCGGTATTCGGCCCGGCCCCCAAAACCAGCCAGTGCCTTGCGGTATTCGGCCACAGCCGCGTCGCGGTTGCCTTGCATCGACAACACGTCACCGCGTTGATCGGCCACCAACGGCGCAAACGGCGCCGGAAAATCGCTGCTGAGCTGCGCGAGCGCTGCATCGAACGACTTGGCTGCCGTCAACAGCGCAGCAAGCCGCAGCTTTGCAATCGCGCGCAAGCCGGTATCCGAGCCCTTGTCGGCCACCCAGGTAAGTGCTGCGCGCGCGGCATCGGTTTGCTCCTTCTCGAACAGCGTGCGCGCTGTCAGCAGGCCCGCCTGCTGTGCAAGCACGGAGCTGCCAGCCTTGTCCCGGATCGTGTCGAACGCGCGGTTGATCCGCTCCACATCGCCGCCGCGCGCGGCCTCATCCACCTGTTCATAGAGCCCTGCAGCTTGCGCCGCCTGGCTGCGCTGCCACCATTGAAAACCATTCCAGGCTGCATAGGCGCCAAGCACCGCGATCAGCAACCACGTGATCAGGTTGCCCCACTGTCGCCAGAATGCCCTCAACTGATCAAGTTGTTCTTGTTCTTCGAGATCCAGATGTGCCATGACGGATGCGGGCGCATCAAAAATGCGCCCGAAATTGGTTGATTGCGGTCAGGCGACCGATTTTAAGGTTCGGGCCCAGTCGGCCAATTGCACAAGTGGCTGTTGGTGCTGCGTACCCCCACCCGCACCGCGCAGCGCCTTGATCGTGACACCGCCTTGCGCCAACTCCTCGGCGCCGAACACGAGTGCGAACGACGCACCACTGGCGTCAGCACGTTTGAACTGCGCTTTCATGCTGGCGGGTGCATGGGTTGCCGTCGCGTGCATCTGGGCCGATAAGCCTGCATCGCGCAGCGTCTGCAAGGCTCTCAACGCGAACGGCACAGCGGCTGTATTGGGCACGACCGCATAGACGTCAAGCGCGGGTGCGTGATCGATTTGCTCCGGTTGCTGCGCGAGCAGATCCAGCACGCGCTCCATCCCCATCGCCCAGCCCACGGCTGGGGTGGGTTTGCCGCCGGCCAGTGTCATCAGCCCGTCGTAGCGGCCACCCGCACAAACCGTTCCTTGCGCGCCGAGCCGATCGGTAACGAACTCGAACACCGTCAGGTTGTAATAGTCGAGCCCGCGCACCAGCCGCGGATTTACCGTGAAAGCCACCTCATTGTGGGTCAGGATTGCCTTCAAGCCGTCGAAGTGCGCAAGCGACTCCGGGCCCAGAAAGTCGAGCAAACGCGGGGCGGTTTCGATCACCGGCTGTAGCGCGGGGTTCTTGCTGTCGAGGATGCGCAGCGGGTTGCTGTGCAGCCGCCGACGCGCGTCGTCGTCCAGCGCTTCGCTGTGCCGCTCCAGATGCGCGATCAGCTCAGCCCGATGGGCAGCGCGCTCAGGCGGCTGGCCCAGGCAATTGAGTTCCAGCCGCACATCGGCAAGTCCGAGCGCACGCATCAAGGTTCCAAACAACAGAATCAGCTCTGCATCGACGTCCGGACCGGCATAGCCGAGCGCTTCGGCGCCGATCTGGTGAAACTGCCGCAAACGCCCGCGCTGAGGTTTCTCACGGCGAAACATCGGCCCGATGTACCAAAGCCGCTTGCCGCCGTCGTACAGCAAGTTGTGCTCGATCACAGCGCGCACCACGCCAGCGGTGTTCTCAGGCCGAAGAGCGAGATGCTCGAATTGGCCACCCTTGTCGGCCCGGTCTTCAAACGCGTACATCTCTTTCTCGACGATGTCGGTGACTTCGCCGATGCCGCGCACGAACAGTTGCGTCTGCTCGAGAATCGGCGTGCGGATGTTGCGGTATGCGAACAGCGCCATCACCGCGCGCACCTGGGACTCCAACCATTCCCAGCGCGCGGAGTCGGGCGGTAGCAGGTCGTTCATGCCTTTGACGGCCATGATCCTGGGCGCGGCTTTCGAACGCGCAGCCGCCTGCGGCGTTGACGGCACTTCGGTTTCGCTCATGTAGAAAAGGAGACGCAGCCGCCCAGAATCAGGAAGCAGCCGCGACCGCAACGGCGTCGCCAACCGGCTGACCAAAGCGCCTTTCAATGTAGCGCTCAACCAGTTCATGAAATTCTGCCGCGATGTGCTCACCGCGCAAGGTCAACGCTTTCTGTCCATCGATGAACACCGGCGCAGCCGGCGCCTCTCCGGTGCCGGGCAGACTGATGCCGATGTCGGCGTGCTTGCTCTCGCCGGGCCCATTCACGATGCAGCCCATCACGGCGACTTTCATTTTCTCGACGCCCGGATACTTCTTGCGCCAGACCGGCATCTGCGCGCGCAGATGGTCGTCGATCTCTTTGGCCAACACTTGGAACGTGGTGCTGGTGGTGCGGCCGCAGCCCGGACACGCGGTCACGCTTGGCACAAAGCTGCGCAGGCCCAGGGACTGCAGGATTTCCGAGGCAATCAAAACTTCCTGCGTACGTGATTCGCCCGGCTGCGGTGTCAGCGACACCCGGATCGTGTCGCCGATGCCTTCTTGCAGCAGGATCGACAGCGCGGCAGCCGAGGCGACCGTGCCTTTGGTGCCCATACCGGCTTCGGTCAGTCCCAGATGCAAAGCATAGTCACAGCGCTTGGCGAGTTCGCGATACACCGCAATCAAGTCCTGCACGCCGCTGACTTTGCAGGACAGCATGATCTGCTCGCCCGCAAGACCGAGTTGCTCGGCACGTTTGGCTGAGTCGATTGCGGAGGTGATCAGCGCCTCATACATCACAAGCCGCGCGTCCCACGGCTGCGCGCGCCGGCTGTTTGCATCCATCATCTCGCCGAGCAGTTCCTGGTCCAGACTGCCCCAGTTCACGCCGATGCGTACCGGCTTGTTCCAGCGCGTTGCCGCTTCGATCATCTGGCTGAATTGGCGATCGTGCTTGTCGCCCTTGCCCACGTTGCCGGGGTTGATACGGTATTTGGATAGCGCTTCGGCACAGGCTGGGTAGTCGGTCAGCAGCCGGTGCCCGTTGTAGTGGAAGTCGCCGATCAGCGGCACATCGATGCCCATCTTGTCGAGTTGCTCGCGCACGTGGGGCACGGCCTGCGCGGCTTCCGGCGTGTTCACCGTGATGCGGACCAGTTCAGAGCCGGCCACCGCAAGCTGCTTGACCTGAATCGCTGTGCCGATCGCATCCGCGGTGTCGGTGTTGGTCATCGACTGCACGCGCACCGGTGCGTCGCCGCCTACGGTGACGACGCGCGCACCCCAGCGCACGCTGGCCTGCCGCGTACGCCTTGCCGCCGGCAACGCGAAAGCGATGGGTTGGCCTTCGCAGGCTTCGAGGATCACGTCGTTGTGCATCACTTCACCTGAAAACGCGCGACGCCACCCCGGGACACCGGGTCCAGATCGTATGGCTCACCGCGCACCTGCACTTTGGTCTTGTCGGAATGACCGAGTACGACTTTCAGCGGCAGCGCGTCGGACTTGAGCCGCAATTTTTCACCAGCCGGCACGGTGCGCTTGACCAACGCGGCACCGGATGAATCCAGCACTTGCACCCAGGTTGGCACCACGGTTTCGATCAGCATGGTCACATCGTCGCTGGCTTTCTGTGCGGCTGTGTTCGTTGCTGCAGCTGCAGGTGGTGCCGCCGCGACGACACTGGCTGCTTGTCGCTGCGCCTGCGCAACGGCGGCCGATGCATTCGCACCAGGAGCCTGTGCCGAAGGATTGACCGATGACCCTGCGGGCAGTGGAGACGCCGCGGTTGCAGCCGACGCCGCGGGAGCCACTGCGGCAGCCGGTGGCCTGACTGCGGCTGGCTCCGGCGCCGAACGTTTCAGCGCGTTGCCGGTGACAGAAGGCTCCGCTGTCAGCGCGGCATTGTTGCTGCCGCCCTTTGGTGCAACGCCGGTGGACTGGTTCGCACCCGCGTTGTCGCGCATTGCCATGCCGGGCAACTTCCAGCCAAAATCCGGCGCGAAGATCAGTGCAGCGGTCGCCAACAACAGCAACACCACAATGATGCCAATCGGCCGCGACAGCCCACCCGAGCGCGCGCGGCCACCTGCTGGCGAATCGGATCGAAACGGCGTTCTCGTCGCTGCCAATTCAGCGGCCGAAGGCGTGCCGGACGTGCGGGGCAGCAGTTGTAGCACCGGCTCGGCGTCGATGCGCAGCGAACGGCACACGCTGGCTGCGAGCGCGCGTGCAAAGGTCGGGTCCGGCAGCATGTCGATGCGGCCGGTCTCAAGCGCCTCAAGCCGGCCGGCCGGCACCTTCAGCGACGTTGCCAGCGACCCCAGATGCACACCCGCCGCCTCACGGGCTTGCCGCAGCATGGCGCCGGCCGCAACCGGGCCATCGGCAACCGTCGGTCTGGCCGGACGTTCTAAGCCGGCCGCTTGCGTATCGCTCATTTAAATTCACCTCGCTCATAGGCACCCAGTTCGGGCGCCTGCGGATAGCGGCGTTGCAACTGGCTTGCCAGTTGCAACATCGCTTCCTTGTTTTCCAGACGACGCTCCACCCGCACGCCAAGCCACAGCGATTCGGCATTTGCGAGCTCGCTGTTGTTCAACCGGCGGATGTAGAACCGGGCGCGTTCGTTGTCGCCCCGGTTGTAAAGCAGGCGAGCCAGGTTGTATCCGGTCACTGGATTGCCGGCATCCAGCTCATACGACTGCGTCAGGCTGCGCTCGGCTTCGGCGGGCTGACCAGCACGCTCCTCGCACAAGCCGCGTGCCATCAACGTGCGCGAACGGTTGCCGTAATTGGGATTTGCCATTGCTTTGGCAAAAGCTTCCGCCGCCTGCGGGTAGCGCTTTTGCTCGCACATCAGCCAGCCTTGATTGTGCAGAATCGAACCGTCGCGCGGATTCAGCGCAACCGCTCGGCGAAAGCTTTCCTCCGCCAGTTGCTGGTCGTTCAGTCGCATGTAGACCAGACCGCGCATGTTGTACGCATCGGCAAACTCGGGATCGATCGCGAGCGCCTGCTTGACTTCGTCGAGCGCAATCGTGGTCTGGCCCTGCTCGAGATAGCCGATCGCCAGCGCAAGCCGGATTCGGGCGCGCTTGCGAACCGCCGGCTCGTCCGATTCGGTCACGATGTCATTGCCGGCATTGCGCGGCGCATCGCTTCGCGTCGAGGTCGTCGATTCGGCATCTGCGGCGCTCGATAAGCCCGTGCCGGTTGCACAGCCGGCCAGCAGCACAGTCACCAGCAGCGCCGGCAGGGTGCACGGCCACAAACGTCGGCGCGGCGTGACGAGAAAATCGGTTTGTTTCATGGTTGATCTTCAACTTTCTTGCGCTGTCACAACCGCGGTGTCTGTGCGGCGCAGTGGCCGAACCGGATGGCGCGCCATGCGCACCTCGACCCGGGTGCGATCCTGTACGTTGCCAGCCAACTGACCGCAGGCGGCATCAATGTCGCCGCCGCGGGTCTTGCGCACCGTCGTGACGATGCCGGCATCGATCAGCCAGCCCGCAAATGCCTGCACGGTGGCCGCTGGCGAACGCAACAAGCCAGAGGCCGGAAATGGATTGAACGGGATCAGGTTGATCTTGCAACGCACGTCAGCTTGACGCAACAAAGCGATCAGCTCAAGTGCATGCTCGTGCTGGTCGTTTACGCCGTCGAGCATGCAATATTCGAACGTAATGAAATCGCGCGGTGCGTGCTGCAGATAGCCTTTGCAGGCCTGCAGCAACTCAGCAAGTGGATATTTGCGATTCAGCGGGACCAGCTCGTCGCGCAACGCATCGTTCGGTGCATGCAGCGACACGGCCAAGGCCACCGGACAATCGGCGGCCAAACGCTCGATCATCGGCACCACACCCGACGTGGAAACCGTCACGCGCCGACGCGACAGGCCATAGCCATGGTCGTCCAGCATGACCTTCAGTGCAGGCAGCAACGCATGGTAGTTCTGCAGCGGTTCGCCCATGCCCATCAGCACCACGTTGGAGATCACCCGCTGGCCTTCGGTGCCGAGCCGCGTGCGCAGTTCGTGCTCGGCAAACCACAACTGCGCGACGATCTCGGCTGTGGTCAGGTTTCGGCTGAACCCCTGATGTCCGGTAGAGCAAAACCGGCAGCCGACGGCACAGCCGGCCTGCGAGGATATGCACAGCGTGCCGCGGTCAGTCTCCGGGATGTAGACCGTCTCGATCACGTCGCCTTGGCCCACATCGAACAACCACTTGACGGTGCCATCGGCCGATTCACGCCGTGAGACCACCGGCAGCGCGATCACTTCGGCAGCGCCTTCGAGCTTGTCCCGAAACGACTTGGCCAGATCGGTCATCTGATCGAACCGGACGGCGCCACGTTGATGAACCCAGCGGAACAATTGCGTTGCACGAAAGCGCTGCTCACCAAGCGACGCGCAGACGCCGGCGAGTTGCTCCCGGTCAAAGTTCAACAGGTTGATCTTCATGCGTGCTGTCTTAAAGCGGGTTCATCGCACGGTGGGCACGATCAGGCGTTCGCAATTGCCTGAAGCTCACGCGGCGGCCCACATCAATGGGTCGCGATATGCATGGCCGCGAAGAAAAACGCGATCTCGGTGCTGGCTGTATCGGCGCCGTCCGAGCCATGCACGGCATTCGCGTCAATGCTTTCCGCGAAGTCGGCACGAATGGTGCCGGCGGCGGCCTTCTTCGGATCGGTCGCACCCATCAGATCGCGGTGCTTGGCGATTGCGCCCTCACCTTCGAGCACCTGGATCATCACCGGGCCGGAGATCATGAACTCGACCAAGTCCTTGAAGAAAGGCCGCTCGCAGTGCACGCCGTAGAACGCTTCTGCTTCACGGCGCGACAGCTGCGCCATGCGCGATGCAACGATCTTCAGGCCTGCGCTTTCAAACCGGTCGTAGATCTTGCCGATCACATTTTTTGCCACCGCGTCGGGTTTGATGATGGACAGAGTACGTTCGGTAGCCATATGGAAATTTCCTGGAGATTTGGTTTTTAAGTGGATGCCGTCGGTGTACCGATTGCGCATCGAGAACACTGGCTTTGCTGCGATCGCCTCAGATCCGAGACGTCAAAATTCGCATGCGGCCAATGCTCGGATTTTACGCAGTGGAACCAGTCTGAACTGGGCTTGGCAAACGATGCCCGCGCTCAACGCCTGGGTCAGCGACCCCGACCGCCACCACCACTGCCGCCGCTACCGCGGCGCGGCCCGCTGGAACTGCCGCCTCCCGCTCGGTTGCCGCCAGTGCCGCCGCTGAACCGATTGCCTCCGCCCGGCCCGCCTGCATTGCTACGCTGCGGACCGGATCCCGCGCGTTGGCGCAAGAAGCTGTCAGCGCCGATGTAGCCGAAGGCGGTTTTCATCGGGTCCGGCTGCTCGTTGTCGCCACGAGGTTCTCCGCGCTCGTACCTGCCAGGCGGCTGTTCGCGTGACCCACCGCCTGGTGGCACGCTGGGACCACGCCCGCCCGGGCCACCTGGGCCGCGGTTCGAACGACCTGCGTTGGGGGCCCGCTCGAAAGCGGATTGGTGCGTCACCGGTCCTTGGGCACCGCCGCCATTGCCCATATTCCGTCTGGCACCTGCGCGCCCACCGCGTCGGTCACCGGCTGGCTGCGCAGCGTTGCGCCGCAGCGGCTGGACCGGGCGTGCATCGACTGAATTGTCGCCCCGACCCGGCGCGCCGCCGGCCGCGTGCGACAACTGTCGGATATCGCGCTCGTCGAGCTCGAGCCATTCACCACGCCGTAGCCCGCGTGGCAGCAGCATGGCGCCGTAGCGAATGCGGATCAGCCGGCTCACCGCATGGCCGACACATTCGAACATGCGGCGCACTTCGCGGTTGCGCCCTTCACTGATGGTGACTCGGTACCAGCAGTTCGCGCCCTCACCGCCACCGTCTTCGATCGAGCCAAAACGCGCGCTGCCGTCGCCAAGTTCGACACCGGACAACAGCCGCGCCTTTTCCTCGCCACTCAGGCTGCCGAGCACACGCACCGCGTATTCGCGCTCAAGCCCGAACCGCGGATGCATAAGCTGGTTGGCAAATTCGCCAGAGCTGGTGAACAGCAGCAGCCCTTCGGTGTTCAAGTCGAGCCGACCGACCGACTGCCACTTGCCTTGAATCAGGCGGGGCAGCTTGCGAAACACGGTCGGCCGATTCTGAGGATCGTCGGTGGTGACAACTTCGCCGGCCGGCTTGTGATAGGCCAGGACACGGGCAGGCGGCGGTTCAAGCCGGTAGCGGACTGGCTTGCCGTTGACCTTGACCGAGTCACCATGCTGGATGCGCTGGCCAATATGTGCGGGCTCGTTGTTGACCGAAATGCGGCCTTCGACAATCAGCTGCTCCATATCGAGCCGCGAACCCATGCCGGCCTGGGCGAGCACTTTATGCAGCTTCGGCGTCTCGGCTTGCGGTGCGAGCACGCGCTTGCGCAGCAGCGGCGCCGCTTCACTTGCTTCGGTCTGCTCGTCGGCGTCGAACTGGCCAGAGATTACGTCCGTGAAGCGGATTGAAGGCTCGGCAGAGGGTGCAGGCCGTCGCGCCCGCGGTGTGATGCCGTCGGATGTCGCTGCAACCGTGTCCGGTGAGGCAGCCATTTGGGCAGCTGGCTCGATCGGCGTCTGGTGCACAGCGTCGACATCGACTCCAGTCTGGGTCGCTTCCGCAACTGTTGCAGTCTCGGGTGTCTCCGTCACGTCGGGCTCATCAAAGACCGCCGCAGGATGCTTGTCCAGGTCGACTGCCGATTCATCGGTGGTGGGGACCTGATCCGGATCCGGTCGGCCCTTTTCGTTGTTTTCTTCGCTCATCATGATTTCCGTACGTTGGCAGGCATCCGGTGGGTCCTGCGGTCGGCGCGGCCGGTGCGTCGGCTCGCCGTGTTTCTAGTGCAGCATGGGTTCGAGATGAAAGCCACGCGTCCCATGGGCAACAGGCCTTGACCCGTCGGTGGCCGCCAGCGAATCAGCGCTCGTCCAACGGCTGCGCGGTGCTGTCGTCGTGGGCGGCCACCTCAGCCGGTTCCAGCACCAACGGAGCGGGAGCAGCCCCCGCTGCTTCCAATCGCGGTAGTTGCGAAAGCGATCCAAGCGCCAGATCATCCAAAAACTGCTGGGTTGTCGCCAGCAAGGCAGGCCGGCCGATGCTGTCGCGGTGTCCGACCACCTCGACCCAGCCGCGCTCTTCTATCTGCTTGAGCACCAACGTGTTCACCGCCACGCCGCGGATCGCTTCAATCTCCCCACGTGTGACGGGCTGGCGGTACGCGATCACTGCCAATGTCTCAAGCACCGCACGACTGTATCGCGGGGCCTTGACCGGCCGCAGTCGATCAAGGTAGATGCTGATGTCGGCACGGCTCTGGAACCGGTGACCGGATGCGACTTCGACCAGTTCGATGCCTCGCGGGTCATATTCCGTGGCCAGCTCGGCCAGCATGTCGGCAATCTCGCCGTCGTCGAATGCCTCGTCAAACAGCGCACGCAGATCGGCGCGCGACACCGGCTCGGAAGCGCAAAGCAGCGCAGCTTCGACGATCCGCTTGGCATCCACCCCATTCATGGCAGCGATCTCAAGTCAAACATCAAGGAAGATCGGGGCCAAACACAAGCGGTAAGTACGCAGTCAGTCAATCCGGCAACCACACGGACTTCATGTTGCAGGCCATCCGCTCATTCTATCCGAGCGCATTTTTTAGCAACCCGTCGGTCTCCAGTAACAGCGTCGTACCGGGAGCATCGTCATTTCCCTCTGCAGGCAAGAAGTGCGGTGACTGCCAAGTCTCGTCGCATCGGTGTCATCCCCCGGAGATCACACTGATGCCCCACGCGGAAAGCCCACCCAGCAGATCGGCTGGCAGCGGCGCTTCAAACAGCAGCGGCTGCGCGGTGACCGGATGCAGGAAGCCAAGGCGGACGGCGTGCAATGCCTGCCGCTCGAGCCCGCCCGCCGCCGCGCCCCCATAGGTTGCATCGGCCACCAGCGGATGGCCGATCGAGGCGAGATGCACGCGAATCTGATGCGTACGACCGGTGTGCAACGCACATTCGAGCCAACACCCCGGTGCGGCTGTCGCCTGCTGCAGCAGCTTGACGTCGGTGCGCGCGGTCTTGCCCGGCGTGCGGGCCGGATCGACCACCGCCATGCGCAGCCGGTTGCGCGGATCTCGGCCGATCGGCGCGTCGATCTGGCGCTCAGCGGGGCCGCTCCAGTGCCGATGCGCAAGCGCCAAGTAGTTGCGGCGCACCTCGTGGGCAGCGATTGCGCGCACCAGCGCATCCATCGCGGCCCGGCTGCGCGCCACCACCATCAGGCCGCTGGTGTCCTTGTCGAGCCGGTGCACGATGCCCGCGCGCGGCAGCGCCGCTGCAGCCGGATCGTCGGCGAGCAGGCCGTTCAGCAAGGTGCCGCTCCAGTTGCCTGCGGCCGGATGCACGACCATGCCGGCGGGCTTGTTGAGTACGCGCACGTGGGCGTCTGCATACACCGTGTCGAGCGCGATCGGCTCCGGCCGAAACGCCTGCGCCTGCGGCGGCGCTTGCAGCTCGATCACACCCGTGTCGCCAGCTTGCAGCCGGCTTGACGACTTGGTGCTGGCGGTGGCTTCGCCGCGGAGCCGCACCGCGCCGTTGGCGATCAACTGCTGCAGATAGCTGCGCGAAAACTCGGGCACGATCTGCGCGAGCACGCGGTCGAGCCGCTCTCCGTGCTGGCCCGCCGTGACTGTAAACGCGCGCGGCTCGGCCGGGTCGCTGCCGGGGTCGTCGCCAGGGTCGTTCGATAGAATCGGCTCGCTATGGCTCAACAGATCTGGTCCACCAAGGTTCATGCACGATTATCGGCAGTGCGGCGGGGGCTCGTGCTCGCCGGTGTGATTGCGCTGGGCGCGTGCGCCACGCAGGAGGACAAGACCGCCAACTGGAGCCCGAATCGCCTCTATTCCGAAGCAAAGGACGAGATGGGGTCAGGCGCCTATGAACGGGCGGTGCCGCTGTTCGAAAAGCTCGAAGGCCGTGCCGCTGGCACGCCACTTGCGCAGCAGGCCCAGCTCGAGAAGGCATACGCCCAGTACAAAGCCGGCGAACAGGCCCAGTCGGTTGCCACCCTCGACCGCTTCATCAAGCTGCATCCGGCAAGCCCTGCGGTTGACTACGCGATCTACATGAAAGGCGTTGTCAACTTCAACGACAACCTGGGATTGTTTTCGTTCCTGACGCGGCAGGATTTGTCCGAGCGCGACCAAAAAGCCGCAAAGGAATCGTTCCAGGCATTTCGCGAACTCACAACGCGCTTTCCCGAATCGCGCTACGCACCCGATGCGCGGGCGCGAATGACCTATATCGTGAACTCGCTGGCCCAGTACGAGGTGCATGTGGCGCGTTATTACTTCACGCGGGGCGCGTACGTGGCCGCAGTGAACCGCGCGCAAATCGCACTGACCGATTACCAGAACGTGCCGGCGCTTGAAGAGGCGCTGTATATCATGATCCGCTCGTACGACGCGCTCGGCATGACAGCGCTGCGCGACGACGCCAAACGGGTGATGGGTGCGAGCTACCCACAGAGTCGCTACGTCGCACGCGGCTTCAAGGAGCAGCAGGAGCCTTGGTGGAAAATCTGGTAGGCCCTTCTTCGGGCACCAGCGCTTTCAGCAACGCCTCTTCACTGTCCACGCGCCGCATCGGCGGCAACGCCGCCAACAGCCGACGGCCGTAGCCCATGGCGGCAAGACGCACGTCACAGACCACCAACGCGCCGCGGTCGGTGTCGCTGCGAATCAGCCGGCCGGCGCCCTGCTTCAAAGCCACCGCCGCTTCCGGCACGAAGTAGTCGTTGAACGGGCTGCGGCCCTCGGCCTCGATGCGGCGGGTGCGCGCTTCCACGAGGGGATCGTTGGGCGGCGGAAACGGCAGTTTGTCGATCACTACCAGCTGCAAAGCATCGCCGGGCACATCGACACCTTCCCAGAACGATGCGGAGGCCACCAACACGCAGCCATTCGCGCCGGCCTCGCGGGCACTGCGAAAGCGCTCGATCAATTGGCGCTTCGGGCCTTCCCCCTGCACCAGCACATCGATCGAGGCGTCGGCATGGCTAGCTGCAAACTGCGCCTTCAGCGATGCGCCGATGCTCTGCAGCGCGCGCAGGCTGGTGGTGAGCACCAGCGTACTGCCGCCGAGCAGTCGGGCTGCTTCGCCGGCAAGGCGCGCCACCCGGTCGCTGTGGGTGGGATCGTTCGGCTTCGGCCAGTCGCGCGGCACGAACAGCACCGCTTGCTCGGCATAGTCGAACGGACTGCCCACGCGCAGCAGCTGCGCATCTTGCAGACCGCATGGTTTCGTGAACCACGACAGCCGCGCGTCGTCGCCGAGCGTGGCCGAGGTGAAGACCCAGGCGCGCTGACGTGCCGCCGGGTCGCTTTCGCTCCCGCCCGCGTCTTCGCCCACCCGCAGCAGCCGGGTGCGCACGGCCTGCGCAATGTCCAGCGGCGATTCGGTCAGGCGCACCTGCAGGCCGGCATCGATCCAGCGCACGCAGTCCACCGGCGCAAGGTCTGCAAAACGGGCAGCGCCGGCGGCCAGTCGCAGCGCTCGCTCGTGCAGCCGGACAAAGTCGGGCGCGATCTCGCTGACCGTGTCCAGCGCGGCGGCAGCCGCTTGGCAGCCGGCTTCGATCTGTTCGAGAGCGTCGCTCCAGCGCTCGGCTTCGACGCCTTCCGGCACCGCATCGGTCCAGCGCCGCCGCATGCCGTGCGCGCTGCTGGCACCTGCCGCCAGCCGAAGTTCGCGGGCTGCGCGGTCGAGCTGGCTTACGGCAGCGGCCCAGTCCACCAGCCCGCGGGCGTGTTGCAAGCCCGCTGCCAAGATGTCGCGGGCCAGATCGAGCAACTGGCCACTGGACAAGTGATGCCCGAGGAACTGCACGCCGGTCTCATTCAACTGGTGCGCTTCGTCGAACACCACCGTGCGCACCGAGGGCAGCAGCTCGGCCATGCCCGATTCGCGCACCGTCAGGTCAGCGAAGAACAAGTGATGGTTGACCACGACCACATCGGCGGCCAGCGCTTCACGCCGCGCCAGATTCACATGACAGGCACGGAAGTCGGGGCACTGTGCACCCAGGCAGTTATCTCGTGTCGAGGTGACGAGCGGCAGCAAAGGCGAGCGGTCGTCGATCGCCGGCAACTCCGCCAAGTCCCCGCTTTGCGTGCCAATCGCCCAACGCTCGACTGCCGCCAGCACGCGTCGCGCACCGGTCGAATCGGTCGCAGGGTCTTGCCGCGCGAGCTTGAGCCGGTGCAGGCACAAATAGCTTGCGCGGCCCTTGAGTAACGCGCTGCGCACGGGCAGGCCGAGTGCGTCGGCCACGCGCGGCAGGTCGCGGCCGAACAACTGGTCCTGCAAATTTTTGGTCGCGGTCGACAGCAACACGCGCTCGCCACTGAGCAGCGCGGGCACCAGATACGCAAAGGTCTTGCCAACGCCGGTGCCGGCTTCGACCACCAGCGCGCCGCCGTGCTCAATCGTGCGCGCCACCGCCAACGCCATCTCGGTCTGGGCTGCACGCGGTCGGAACTGCGGATTGGCGCGTGCCAGCGCCCCTTCTGGCTCGAACATCGCCTGCACGGCTGTCGCGAGTTCATCGGGCGCGGTGTCGTGATTCATGGGCTCGATTGGAACAGCAGACTGCGGCCGCTTGGGCGCTGTGTCGATCGTCCTGGCACGATCCCGGCATTAATTCTTAACCAAAGCAGGCACGGGCGCAGGTGCCAAATGCAGACTTAGCTATGAATTTCATAGTGCCCTCGGCGCTGGCGAAGCCACTCACCCAAGGCCCAGCGCCAGCACCCCGACCGCGATCAACGCCGCACCCGTCAGCCGCGCCAGCCGGTCGCCCTCGCCCAGCAAACGACCGCCGATCAACGCCGCGAACAGCATCGACACCTCACGCGCGGGCGCTACATGAGACAGCGGGGCGATCTGCATCGCATACAACACCAGCACGTAGGCAATCGGGCTGGCCACGGCAACCACGACCGCGTATTTCCACTGCATTCGCCACAGCTGTGCCGCTGCCGGGCGATCGGCAAGCAGCGCCGGCAGCGTGATCGCCGTGCGCAACCAGCTGCCCAGATAGTCGAGCACGATCGGCGACATCGCCAGAAACTTGACGCCGTAGCCGTCAACCACCGTGTAGCTCGCAATGAACAGCCCGGTCAGCAAACCCCAACCGATGCCAGCCCGGATGCGCGTGGCCTCGACCGAGTTCATCCTGCCCGTGGCGGCACGGCGCAGCAACCGCTGGCCGCCGGCGATCAGGAACACGCCGAGCACCACGCCACCGATGCCTACAGCGCCGAGCAAGCTCAGCTGTTCGCCCAGCAGCAGCACCGCGACCGCCGAGGACAACAGCGGCCCCGATCCGCGCGCCAGCGGATAGACCACCGTCAGGTCGGCCGCCCGGTAGCCACGCAGCAGTACCAGGTAGTAGATCGTGTGCAGCACGGCGCTTGCGATCAGCAGCAGCCACTGCGACGTGTTCCAGTGCGGCAGCTCGCGCCAGGCGAACCAGAGGCCCACCGGCGCCCACACCACAATCGTCAAGAGGCCGCTGAAGGCTGCGAAACGGATGTCGCCGCCGGCTCTTTTCGCAGCGATGTTCCAGCCCGCGTGCAACAGACCGGCCAGCAGGACCAGCGCGAGCGCGCTTAGTGGCACAAAAGGCCCGCCCCATCGGCGCGCATGTCAGAGAACGTGGGAAGGTCAGCAGCCGCGACCGATGATTGCCGCAGTGGCCATCAACTCTTCGAGCAGTGCGAGCGACGCCTTGCCGGACACCCGGTACGGGTTGAAGTCCGGCGTCTCCGAGTACTTCAAAACAATCGAGTGATTTACCTTGGCGAGGTTCACCTGCCCCATCGTCCAGCTGCCGAAACGGCGCTCTTCGATTTCGCTGAACTGCAGCAGCTCGACGTCGCGGTGTCGCGCATCGCGCTGGATGTGGCCGTAGAGATCGCTGACCGGGCTGCGGCCGCCTTCGATCGCCTGCAGGAAAATGCCGCCGCCGTAGCACAGGATGCCCGTGATGCCGCTGCCCGGATTGGCGTTGCGGGACTGTGTCAGGATCGAATCGATCACTTCGGGCCGCGGATCGACTGCGCGGCTTACGTAGAGCAGGCGTACCAGCATGTCAGTCGCGACGGTTGCGCGGGATCAATGACAAAAACTCACGCCGCAGGTTCGAGTCTTTCAAGAAAGCGCCGCGCATCACCGAATTGATCATCTTGCTGTCCATGTCCTTCACGCCGCGCCAAGCCATGCAAAAGTGACTGGCCTCCATCACAATTGCCAGCCCGTCGGGCTGCGTGCGTTCCTGAATCAGATCGGCGAGTTGCACCACCGCTTCTTCCTGAATCTGCGGCCGGCCCATTACCCATTCGGCCAACCGCGCGTATTTGGACAAGCCAATCACGTTGGTGTGCTCATTCGGCAGCACGCCGATCCAGAGCTTGCCGATCACCGGGCAGAAATGGTGGCTGCACGCGCTGCGCACCGTGATCGGGCCGACGATCATCAGCTCGTTCAGGCGCTCGACGTTCGGGAATTCGGTGAGCGCTGGCGCCGGCACATAGCGGCCGCGAAATACCTCGTTGACGTACAGCTTGGCCACCCGCTGTGCCGTGTTATGGGTGTTGTGATCGCTGTCGGTGTCGATCACCAGACTGTTAAGCACTCCCTGCATCTTCTGCGTGACTTCTTCGAGCAGGCGCTCGTGATCGCCGGGCTCCAGAAAGTCGGCAATGTTGTCGTTCGCGTTGAAGCGCTTCCGGGCAGCGACAACGCGCTCGCGGATACGGACCGATACAGGCACGCCCTCATCCGCAGCGTCGTCCTGCGCAAGGGCATGCGCCACGGTCAGTGCCGCAACGGCATCAAGTTCAACGGGTTGGTTCATGCGTACGGGTGATGTTAACGGCGACGCCTCAATCCGTCGCGGAAGCTGAGGCTTACCGGGCTGATGCCTGCTCGCCGGCATGGCCAACAAATCGCTCGGATGCTGCTCCAGAACCAGACTCGTATGACGCAGCTTGTACTACAGCAGAAGGTGGTCACGCGCAGCTAGCGCATCCAGCTAAGGAAATTCTGCATAACCCGCCCGCGTCCCTGCGAGAGATCGATGTTGCATGGCATCCGCCTGTCCCATGAAACAAGCAAGCCTTGAGCTGAATCCGATTGTATAGTCCCCGACGATTGCATGGATGCCCGGCGCTATGCGTTGCTCATGGTGCTGTCCGTGATGCAAGAGCTGCTCAAGTAGATGAAGGCGCAGTCCTAGAGCCTGTCGCGAACATCGCTTTGCATAAGAACGCCCACACCGCGCCGTCCATCCACGCCGAGATCGCTGCCCATGCAGACGACCTTGACGCCCGCGCAGGAAGCGGTGGTGGTGGGGCTGCGCTGCACGTTGCTGCTGCCACTGGACGACTTGGTCGCCGTCATGCGGAAGTTCAACTGCCAAGACGTCTCCCGCTCGGGCCTGAACCGCTGTCTGCGCCGATACGGGGCGGGCTACTTGCATATGGACATCAAGTACTTGCCGCAGATGCAAGGGTGAGACGGCCAGACGGTACCTGTTCGTGGCCGTCGACTGCGCCACGAAATGGATGTTCGCCGTGATCCTGGGCAAGCCAAAGCCCCCTCGGACCAACGGGATGGTCGAGCGATTCAACGGCACGATCAGCGACGTGCTCCACACGCACCGCTTGCGCTCAAGCGAGGATCTTGAGCAGGCGCTGCTGCGCTATGTGGCGCTGTATAACCAACCAGCTGCCATCAAATTGGCACTGAAAAGCAAAACGCTCATCCAGACTGTCAAGAATCGATACGCAACGCCACCCGCAGCTGTTTGAAAGGCGGCTTGATCACGGACCGAGGTGTGACAAATAAGTATTGATGCAGCGCCTCCAGGCGCATGAAGGCATAAAAAAAGCCGCCTGAAATTCAATTCAGACGGCTTTTTTATTTCGCGAACCGCTGTAAGTCAATTCAACGCTGTTTTCTGGCCATCTTTGTAAGTGGACAACGTGATCGACGGGTTCTTCAACTCCCCATTCGGCTCGAACTGGATCGTGCTGGTCACGCCCTTGTAATCGGTCTTCGGCAGGAATTTGGTGTACTTCTTCGGATCGACCGAGTCGGCCCGCTTCATCGCATCGACCAGCACGAACGTCGCGTCGTAGGTGTAGGGGCTGTAGATCTGGAACTGGTTTGGGTACTTTTCGTCATAGCGCTTTTTCCAGGCCATGCCACCCGGCATCTTGGCAATCGACGATCCACCTTCGGCGCAGATCACATTGTTCAGGCTTTTCGCGTTCGACGATATTTTGATAAGTTCCCTCGTACAGATGCCGTCGCCGCCGAAAAACTTTACGTCGGTCATGCCGAGCTGGTCCATCTGGCGAAGCATCGCGCCGGCCTGCGGGTCCATGCCGCCAAAGAAAATCGCGTCCGGCTTTTTCGATTTGATGGAGGTCAGGATCGCCATGAAGTCCGTCGCCTTATCGGTCGTGAACTGCTGGTCCACCACCTGCATGCCCTTTTCCTGTGCGACCCTCTTGAACACGTCGGCCACGCCCTGCCCGTAAGCGGTACGGTCGTCAATCACGGCGACGGACTTCAACTTCAACGTGTCAGCCGCATACAGCGCCAAGCCGGCGCCGAGCGCAAGGTCATTGGCGATGATGCGAAACGTAGTGTCGTAACCCGGCTTGGTCAGGCCCGGATTGGTCGCCGCACCGGTTACATGCGGAATCCCGCAGTCGTTGTATACCTTTGATGCTGGAATGGTGGTGCCAGAATTCAGGTGCCCGACGACGCCTGCGACCTTCGCGTCGCACAGCTTCTGAGCAACGGCCGTGCCTTGTTTCGGATCGGCCGCATCGTCCTCGGCCTGCATCTCGAACTTGATCTTCTTGCCGCCGATCGTGATGTTCTGTTTGTTCAGATCCTCAACAGCCATGCGGGTGCCGTTTTCGTTGTCCTTTCCGTAGTGCGCCTGGCTGCCGGACATAGGCGCCACATGGCCGATCACCACGGTTTGTTCGGACTGCGCGAGCGCCTCGCCCGACAGCGCGAGGGCTTGCGCGACTGCCAGCATGGAAAACGCGAACTTCATCTGTTGCTTCATCTGGGTTGCTCCATCGAAATTAAAATTGAAGAAAACTGCCGCAGGAACCTTAACGCAATTTCCAGGCCGCGCCCCTGCGATCTGCTGCCCACGCAAGCCAGCCCCGAATCAATCTCTAGCAGAGGGTGCTCACAATCAAGCGCCCGCACCGGCCAAATCGTGCCGTATTAGTGCGTAGCCATGGTCTGCGTAGTGGCGCCAGCGCTGTCGTGCTGCGGCCCGGTCGTCGGATTCGCCTGTGACCACTTCGATCAGTCGCACATAACGCTCGAACGCATCGGGCAGATCGGTGCCCAGATTGACCAGTACATCATTTTGTGGCGACGCTGCTGGCGATCCCAGCAAGATCGGCGACGCCGCGATCAGCGTTGCGTCGCTGCCTTGCATCAGGCAGTGGGGCAAGAACGCCTGCGGCGCAAAGGTCCACAGCGCCACATCGAGTTCTCGCAGCAGTGCGTCGTCGCCGACCACCACCACGTGCGCACCCGAAACAACTGCTTTGCGCAGCAGCCGACACGCATATCCGATCTTGTCGGGTGCGTTGAAGTGAAATGCGACCTCCGTCATCGCGCACGACCCGCGTTCGCGGCACTTGCGGTGCAGCTCACGGTAATGGCCCGATGGCTCAAGTGCGGCGGGATGTAGCCCGCTTGCTTTTCTTCGAAGCGGGGGTATCGCGCCTTGCAACGGGCAGGCGAGCCTTCGCAGCGACGCGCCCATCTTCGGCTGCGGACGTACCCGGCACCACAACGTCTGTAGTCGATGCAAGCAGATATTCCGTCAACAATCCAACCGGCCGACCGGTCGCGCCCTTGGTCGTCCCGCTTTTCCAGGCGGTGCCCGCGATGTCCAGATGCGCCCACGGATACTTGCCCGCAAAACGCTGCAGAAACTTGGCTGCGGTAACGGCGCCGGCCGCCCGCCCTGCGATGTTCGGCACGTCGGCAAAGTTGCTTTTCAGCCCTTCTGCATATTCGTCGTCCATCGGCATGCGCCAGCAAGGATCAAGCGACGCATCGCCAGCCGCAAGCAGTGCCTGCGCGAGCGCGTCGTCGGGTGAGAACAGCCCGCTGCGCACGCCGCCGAGCGCGATCACACAGGCACCGGTCAGCGTGGCGATGTCGATCACCGCACGCGGCTCGAACCGTTCGGCGTAGCACAACGCATCGCACAGCACGAGCCGGCCTTCGGCGTCGGTGTTGAGCACCTCGATGGTCTGGCCGTTCATGCTGGTGATGACATCGCCCGGCTTGATGGCAGCGCCGTCTGGCATGTTCTCGCAAGCCGGGATCAAGCCGACCACGTTGCAAGCGGGCTTCAACTCGGCCAACGCACGAAACACGCCGAGTACGCTGGCCGCACCCGACATGTCGTACTTCATCTCGTCCATTTCGGCCGACGGCTTGATCGAGATGCCGCCGGTATCGAAAGTAATGCCTTTGCCGATCAGCACCACCGGCGCTTGTGCCTTGGTCGCGCCCCGGTAGGTCAGCTCGATGAAGCGGAGCGGCTCCCGCGAACCCTTTGAGACCGCGATAAACGCGCCCATGCCAAGCTTTGCGACTTCCTTCTGACCCAGTACACGGCACTGAATTTTTGGCAATGCGCCGAGTTGCTCAGCCGCTTCCCCAAGATGGGTCGGGGTTGAATGGTTGGCAGGCCGATTTGCCCATTCGCGCGCCAGTTCGACACCCATGACCACGCCCGCGGCGCGCCGGAAGGCTTCCTGCATCGGGCGGTCGTCGGCCACGCCGAAGCGCACGCGCTCGATCGTGCGCGGCTGCGGTTTCGACAGCGTGGTGGTGTAGACATAGGTCACATCCGCACAGGCCTGCACGGCAGCCGCAAGCGCAGCCGCGTCGACCGATTGCGCAAAACACACCGCCAGTTGCTTTAATCCACCGTTCTTGAGCGAACCGGCAGCAGCGCCGAGCGCTTGGCGCACCTCACTTGGAGACCCCTCGCCGACGCCGGCCAGCAGCAGGCGTCTGGCGCCCACGTTGGTGGCTTGGAAACAGCCCAGCAGCTTGCCGGCCTTGGGCTCGAAGTCGCCCGCGCGTCGTGCGGCGCCGATCAGCTTCGACAGCGCATCGGTGCCGGGCTCGAACCGGTTGGCAACCAGCAGCAACAAGGCATCGCAGCGGAGTGCCGCTGCGGCACCCAAGTCCATCGTTTCGAGCTCGAAGTCCATAATCAAAGGTCTGTTTTTGGTGGTGCCGGGGCGGGTCGCGCAGATGTTATTCCATTCATCCATTCGAAGAGAACTGGCGCGCAGCTTCGGCGCCACCGTGGTGATCCTCGGCACTGTGGTCATGACGATGATGTTGATCAAGGCGCTGCGCTTCGCCTCCCGCGGCAGCTTCGATCCGCAAGATGTTCTGATGGTGCTTGGCTACAGCATGCTCGGGCATCTGTCGACGCTGCTGACAGCCAGCCTGTTCATCGCTTGCGTCAGCGTGTTGTCCCGCATGCACCACGACAGCGAAATGGTGATCTGGTTTTCCGCCGGCCGCGGGCTGGCCGAGCTGCTTCGCCCAACCTTGCGTTTTGCGTGGCCGGTTTTTGTCGGCATTGCAGCACTGGTGTTGCTGGTCTGGCCCTGGACCAACAGCCAGTTACAGGAGATGCAGGATCGCTACCAGCAACGCGGCGACCTGGAGCGAGTGGCACCGGGCCAGTTCCAGGAATCAGCCAACGGCGACCGCGTGTTCTTCATTGACAAGGCCGCACCCGACAGCGCCGAGGCGAACAACGTGTTCATCGCGTCGAATATCGGCGGCAAGGAATCGGTCATTACGGCGCGCAGCGGTCGGCTGGAGACGATCGACGGCGTGCGATTTTTGCTGCTGCAAGATGGTCAGCGGGTCGAAAGCAAGGTGGGCGAAGCAAGCCTCAAGGTCAGCGAATTCGCTGAGTACGGCACCCGTGTCGGGGAAAAAAATCTCGCGGCGACCGAACAGGTACCGCCGGCCGCACGCAGCACGCCTGCGCTGCTGGCCGAGCCCACGCCGCGCCATCTGGCCGAACTCGCCTGGCGCATCGGCATGGTGCTGGCCGCCGTCAACCTGGTGATGATCTCGGTCGCTGCGACTAGTGTGAACCCGCGTGCCGGACGCACCGCGAACCTGGTTTTTTCGCTGCTTGCGTTCGCGGTCTACTACAACATGCTGAACCTCGGACAATCCTGGATCGCCGCAGGCAAGGTGGCAGCGCCTGTGCTGCTGATCGGCCTGCACGGCGGCGTGCTGGCGCTCGGGCTTGGCTGGCTTGCGCTGCGGCATCACAACATCTCGCTGCTCGCGGCAGTGTTCGGGCGGCGCTGGCCGCAGACCGCGCAGGAGGCTGTCGCATGAAGACGATCCGACGCATGTTGTACAGCGAACTGCTGAGCGCGATCGGTTTCGTCACGCTGGGCTTTCTCGTGCTGTTTTCGTTTTTCGATCTGGTGGACGAACTGCGCTTGCTTGGTCGCGGCGTCGGTGGCAGCTACCAATTGCCAGACGCACTGCTCTACGTGGCGCTGCTGATTCCAACGCATCTCTACGACCTGCTGCCGATCGCGGTGCTGATCGGCAGCATCTACGTGATGGCGCGGCTGGCCAAGAGCTCGGAATTCACGATTCTTCGCACCAGCGGATTGGGACCCTGGCGCGTGCTCGACACGTTGCTGTCGTTTGGCTTGATGTTCGCGCTGCTGACCCTTGCAGTCGGCGACTACGTGAGCCCGGTCAGCGAGCGCGGCGCGCAGTTGCTGAAAGCGCGCTTTACCGGCGACATCACGGTCGGGCTGACCGGCGCCTGGCTGAAGGAGCAGCGTGCGGACCACAGTTGGGCGGTGAATGTGTCGCAACTCAGCGCGAACGGCCAGATGCGCGGCGTGCGGCTGTTCGAGTTTGACGAACGCGGCTTTTTGGTGAGTCGCATCACCGCCGAGCGTGGCCGCTTCGGACCTGGCGAGAGTTGGACGCTCGACAACGTCCGGCGCGATCGTTTCCTTACCCGTGACCCGGCCACCGCACGCGTCGAGCACGCTGTCGAGCCGACGCTGCGCTGGGACACTTCGTTGAGCGCAGAAATGGTAGCGGCTACCCTGCTGCGGCCCGACCGGATGAGCACGTTTTCGTTGTTCGAATACATCGGCCATTTGAAGACCAATAGTCAGACCGCGCAGGTCTATGAGATCGAGTTCTGGCGGCGCATCTTCTACCCTGTGTCGTGCCTTGTGATGGTGGTGCTGGCGTTGCCGTTTGCTTATCTGCACTTCCGCACCAGTGGCATCACGGGCTACGTGTTCGGCGGCGTGCTGGCGGGCATCAGCTTCGTCATTTTGAACAACTTGTTCGGCTACATCGGCAATCTGAACAACTGGCTGCCTTGGGTGGCCGCCGGCGTGCCGGGAGCGATCTACATGGTGCTGTCGCTGGCGGCGTTTGGCTGGCTGGTACTGCGACGTTGATCACGCAAATCGATGTAGTGATTTGCATTATTTATTTACATGCGATGCTCAAATGTTGCTACATGTAACATACACAACCGGTCCAGAGCGTGCAGGGCATTGACAAGCCGCAGAAAGCAAGGCATCTGCCCGGCGGCCAGTTTGGCCTGCGCATTGCATGCTCACCTCGCTCCAGTTCCGGCCTATTGTCTTCAATCATGGAAGCGGAAGCGCGCAACATCCTGCGTTACTTGGTCGCGACCCAATTGGCGGCCGGCACTTGGTCGCAGAACCAGTGGCTCGGCCGCCAGCCGTACTGGCACGGCGATCAGTTCGACAAGACCACATCCAGCAGTGGACGGCCGCGCACGGCAGCACACTCACCCAGTGCCACGGCGTGGACGAGCACTAGGTGCTCATCGCACCGCTCAACGTGCTCGATGGCACCGCCCTCATTGAGCAGATCGTGCCGACCAAAAGCCGCGCGACCGACCCCCCATTGCGTGCCAGCGACCAAGTCGCCAGCGACTTTCTGCTTTTGGTCCAGCGGGGCTTGGGCGACGCACACGACCCGCTCATGCTGCAAATCATCCAGGCAATCGACGCCGAACTGAAGACCGGAACGCCAAACAGCCCGGTCTGGCGTCGCTACAACGGCGACGGCTGCGGCGATCACGAAGACGGCAGCGCGTCGGCGGCAGCGGCATCGGCCGTGGCTGGACGTTGCTGGTGGGGGAATGCAGGCACTACGGCGCTGGTTGCCGGGCGCAACCCGTTTCCGCTGCTGCTCACCATGACGAAGATGACCGGCCACGGCGGCTTGGTGACCAAGCAGGTCTGGGACCGCGCCCCAATCTCGGCGCGGTCGCTCGCGCCGGGCCAACCGTCCGGCTCTGCGATGCCGCTGACCTAGGCGCATTCGGAGCTCGTCAAACAGGTGGCCAGCCGCGCGCTGGGTCGGCCATTCGATTGGCCCGACTGTGTCTGGCAGCGCTATCAAAGCCAGCGGCCGAAACCGAAAGACGCCATTTGAACGCGCCGCGCATGTCAGTGCCGCAGATCGCACCGGGGCGGACGTCGTGGCTGCTGCTGGATCGCCCGGCCCAGGTGCACCACGGCGTCGACGGCAGGAAGCGCAGTCCCGACATCGACACGCAGGGCACCGGGTTGTCGCTACAGGCGGTGATCCTGCCGAGCAGCACGCGCCTGCCGGAACGCGCATCGATTTCACATTGCGCTGGAATGACGGCGACTGGGCCGGGCGCGATTGGCAAATAGAAGTCGTCAGCTGACAGCACGCTGCGGCCATGGGTTGCGTCACGCCGTAGCCCCCCCACGCAGCCTGTTGAACGGCACTGCATGAACCGGGTGCGCAGCAGGGGCCGCGCGGGCTAGAGTAATCAAGAACGGCGCAGCGCCCTGCCTTCGTGTTGGACTCGAGCGCCGGTTTGCCCGCCTTTACCCAATGCTATCTAGTTGATAGCTATAGACGAATAACAGCCAAGCGCCCTACCGTATTTCTCATGAAAACATTCGTTGCCACCCACCAATTGCTGCTGCCCACGCCATTGGGCGAGATGCGACTGGCGGTGTCTGAGCACGGCTTGGCAGGCGCATGGTTCACCACCAACCAACGGCACGTGCCTGACGCCGCAGGCCACCTGCCACAAGCACCTGAGCATCCGCTGCTGAATCGTGCCGCCGAGCAACTGCACGCGTATTTCGCAGGGCAGCGCAGCCGGTTCGAGCTGCCGCTCGACCTGTCGTCCGGCACCGCGTTCCAGCAGACGGTCTGGGCTGCGTTGCAGGCGATTGAATTCGGTGCGACTTGCAGCTACCGCGCGGTAGCAATTGCGATCGGGCGGCCCAGCGCGGTGCGCGCTGTTGGTTTGGCAATCGGCCGCAATCCAGTGTCGTTGATCGTGCCGTGCCACCGCGTCGTGGGTGCAGACGGACAGCCGACCGGCTACGGCGGTGGACTGGACCGCAAGATCGCACTGCTCGAGTTGGAACGCCGCGATGCAGACACGTCGACAGCCACGCCGGTGGCCGCATGAGCGCCAGCGAGGCGGCCACCGGCACCTCCAGCCCCCGCGCGTTCCCCGAATTCATTGCACTGGCGGCGATCTGGGGCGCCTCGTTCCTGTTCATGAAAGTCGGCGCTGCACAGTTCGGGCCCTTGCCAACCGCGGCTCTGCGCGTGGGCATTGCAACGCTGTTTTTGCTCCCGCTTGTGCTGCTGCGCGGCCAGGGTGCGCTGCTGCTGCTGCACTGGCGCGCATTGTTCGGCATCGGGCTGATCAATTCGGGCATCCCGTTCGTGCTGTTCTCATTTGCGCTGCTTTGGATTCCGACCAGCCTCACGGCGATCATCAACGCGACGGTGCCGATGTTCGGCGCGCTGGTGGCCTGGATCTGGTTCGGTGAGCGGCTCACGCGCGCGCAGTCGCTCGGGCTGTTGCTCGGCTTCATCGGCGTTGCGTTGCTCGCGTTCGGCCGCAGTGGACTGAGTGGCCCCGCCGGTGGCACGTCCGGCATCCTTGCGGTGCTGGCCTGCGCGCTGGCCTGCGTGAGCTACGGCATCGCAGCGAATGCGTCGAAGCGTTGGCTGCACAGTGTGCCCGCGCTGGTGTCGGCCGCGGGCAGCCAGATCGGCGCCACGATCGGGCTGACGGTGCCCGCGTTGGTGCTGTGGCCTGCGACGCCGCCAGACCTGAAAGCCTGGGGCGCGCTGGTCGCCGTCGGCGTGCTGTGCACCGGCATCGCCTACATCCTGTTTTTTCGGTTGATCGCGCGGGCCGGCGCCACGCGCGCGTTGACGGTCACCTACATGATCCCGCTGTTCGCAGTTGCTTACGGCGTCGCGTTGCTCGGCGAGCAGGTCACTTGGTGGATGGTCGGATGCGGTGTCGTGATCGTGCTGGGCACGGCACTCGCCACCGGGCGACTGCGGCTGCGCGGCCTGGGCTGAAGCGAGCCCGACGTCGATCTGCAGGTCGATGCCAGCCCGCGTCGATTCAACCTCTCGGTCCGACGACGACGCCTTCAAAAGCGCGCAAGTCGATGGATATGCCGATCGTGGCTTCCTCCCGCACGGCATGGGTCGACACCAGCACCGTCGAGCCAGCGGGCAACCGATCGGCCCCCACCGTCTGCATCCCCTCGCTGAAGTTCAGCAGCACCACCAGCCGCCGTCCTTCATACGATCTTGCGTAGGCCAGCACGTCGGCCGGCAGGCCCTCGTGCTCGATGCGTTCGTAGTCGCCGCGATTCAATGGTGCCTGCGCGCGCCGCAGCGCAATCAACGCTCGGTACAGCGTGAGCATCGATGTCTGCATGGCGTCCTGTCGCTCGACGTTGCGGTCGCGCCAGTCGTCGGCCAGCCGCAGCCAAGGCGTGCCCTGCGTGAAGCCCGCGTGGGGTGCCGCGGGCGTCCATTGCATCGGCGTGCGCTCGGGATCGCGCCCCAGGCCTTTGCCGGGCTCGTTTTTTTCGAACGGGTCCTGCACTTCGTCAGGCGCGATCTCGACGTCCTGCATGCCGATCTCGTCGCCGTAATAGAGCGTCGGCGTGCCGCGCAGGGTCAGCAGCAGCATCGCGGCGAGTCGCGCGTTGTCCGCGCCGACGCGGCTGGCGATGCGCGGCTTGTCGTGGTTGCCCAGCACCCAGTTCGGCGCTGCGCCGGCTGGCAACGCGGCTTCGTATTGCTGCACCAGTTGCCCGATCGCCTCGGCTTGCCACGGCGCGCCGATCAGGTGAAAGTTGAACGGCAGTTGCACGCCGCTCAGGACACCGTCGGTGTTACCGTCATTGCAGCCGTAGTACCTCACCAAGCGCTCGATCGGCAGATACAGCTCACCGATCAGGATGCGGCTCGATTGTGGCGTGCTGAATTCATCGGTGACTTGCCGCATCTCCCGCACGATCTGCTGCACCTCGGGCAGATCGGTGGTGCGGACGGGCAGTACACGGTGCGAGCTTTCATCGCCGGGCTGCCAGTTGGGATTTGGCGGGTTGTCGCGGAACTTCGCGTCCTTCAACACGTGATACAGCACGTCGATGCGAAAGCCGTCAACGCCGCGCCTCAGCCAGAAGCGCATCACTTCGTACATCGCGGCGCGCACGTCCGCGTTGCGCCAGTTCAGGTCCGGCTGCTGTTTCAAAAATGAATGGCTGTAGTACTGGCCGGTCGCCTCATCGAACGTCCAGGCCGGGCCACCGAAGTTGCTGAGCCAATTGTTCGGCGGCCCACCGTCTGCGGCCGGATCACGCCACAAATACCAGTCGCGCTTTGGGTTGTCGCGCGCGCTGCGGCTCAGCTGGAACCACGGGTGCTGATCCGACGTGTGGTTCGGCACGTAGTCCAGAATGACTTTCAAACCCCGTGCATGCGCATCGGCCATCAGCGCATCGAAGTCGGCCAGCGTGCCGAACATCGGGTCCACGTCGCAATAGTCGGCCACGTCGTAGCCGAAGTCGGCCATCGGCGACGGATAGATCGGCGAAATCCAGATCGCATCGACGCCGAGGCCCTGCAGATAATCGAGCCGTGTTGCGATCCCGTCCAGGTCACCGATGCCGTCTGCGTCGCTGTCCTGCAGCGAACGCGGATAGATTTGATACACGATCCCGTGCTTCCACCAATCATCGGCCAGCATGATTTTCAGTTCCAAGAACGACAAAACCAAGCAGGTTAGCGTCACCCCATGATCAATGAACGTTGGTACAAGTACGTGGTGGTCTACTGCCCGTCCGTCGGCACTTACATGGACGCGCATGGCGACGGCGACGCCATCGGCGACTTCGAGGGCCTGACGCGGCGGCTGTAATACATCAACGGCCTGGGAGTCACCCCCCCCCATCTGGCCGATGCCGTTTTGCACCTCGCCGCAACGCGACAACGGCTACGACGTCAGCGACCACGACAACGTCGATCCCAGATACGGCACGCTCGGCGACTTTGTTGAGATCACGCAACTTTCCGGTGAACCAGAACCTGTTCTATGCCTTGGCCAGTGGCGACAGCAAACCGCTGGCCACGGCGCGGCAGGCCACGTGCGAGCGGCCGCCCACGTCGCATTCGGACCAGTTCTTGCGCAACCACGACGTGCTCGACCTGGGCCTTCTATCCGACAAACAGCGCTAGCGCGTGTTCGACGCGTGCACCCCGAAAAGCACATGCGGCTCTATGACCGCGGCATCCGAAGGCGCCTGGCGCCCACCCATGCTCGGCAGCGACAAGCGTCGGCTGGAGTTGTATAGCCTCATGCTGATCGGTATCGACCGCCTGGCCAAACGGAACGGCTTCACGCTGAAGATGTTTCGCGAACTGGGTGAGGCGTGCAGCCAGCTTGACGACGAAGCCGGTTTGCGCGTCGGCGTGTTGCAGGCAATCGCCGACCCTTTCACCGCCGGGCTATCGGCGCCGCAGCAAACCCTTGGTCGCAGCCGTCAAGGGCATCACCTGCATGCTCAGCATCGAGCTGATGCTCGCGGCTGACATCGTCATTGCCGCTGACAACTGCGGCCATTCGCAGACCGAAGTGAAGCGCGGCATCATGACCACTGGCAGAGGTGGCGGTCAGCATCAACGGCATCGAACTGCAAGACCGCAAATTCTTCTCTGCCATTCAGCAAGGCCGCGAGCCCAATTTGAGCGTCGGCAAGGTGCTGGCGTGCTGCCAGGAGCTGCACCAACTGGAGCGGCATCTCAGCGCTTGACAGCTGGTCGCCCTTGAAAAACCGTCAACCGGGGCGTTCCGGGCGCCGCTGCGATTGCGACCGGCCGCACCATGTCCGCGATGCCAGACGCGCCCAGCGCGACGCTGCTCGCACTGACCACCGGTTTGCCCAGCAAGCAGCTGTGCAAGCCAACGCTGTCCAGCCAGTCCGGCGTGGGTGACTGGCACCTCTGGGCCCGGTAGCCGGACCAGGGTCAATCTGCTGGCGCGGTGAGCAACTTTGCGGCGACCAGGTTGCGCTCCGCATAAGGCCACAAGGCGAGCAACTAGACATCACGATCCGCCAAGATGACCTTGAAGCGACCCTGGAAAACATGCCCCGCCAGACCATGTCGGCGATTTAAGTCATGCGGGCTGACGCCGTTGGTGCCGCAGCAGGCGCGACAAATTGGCCTCTTGCGTGTGCAGCGCAAGGTAAAAGTGATTGGCTATCAGGCAGCAGGCGGGCACATTTGCGTCGAAGCCATCCGTTGCCTGAGAGATGACTTCGAACTGTTCCACCCAATCCAAGTCGTCGCAGTGAATCGCATCGCGCCTGTCGCCACGCGATGTGACTGGTTAGACGGCGCCAGAAAACTCAAAATTTACTGCCTAATTTCTGTTGACAAGATTTGCACTGTCGGCGATCCCAACTGCGGAGACGACGAGGTGTGAAACGTCTTTGGCGCCAATTTACCGCCCGGATTGTGTCGATAAAATTTACACTATCGCTATCGCACGATCGCGTCATTCTTTCTATCGTCTCGATTTACAAGGATATTTCAAAGCTGGCATGAAAGATGCTTCTACTAAAAGCGTCTTGGCTAAGGCCGCGGCGATCCTGTTAAAACCTAATTAGGGCAACTAGCATGTTTCATATCAAAAAGACGATCGCTGTCGTCCTTGGCGCAACGGCTGCGTTGGGCGGTGTCGGTGTCGCCCACGCGGACGCGGTAGCGTTCGCGAGCAATCAGATCACCAACTTGACGTTTTCGACAACCGCGAACGTCACGATCCAAAGCGCGACCCTGAACACCCTCAACGCGTCGCTGTTCACTCTCCCCCCCCCCTCCACTGGGACTCAGGACCCCCGGGTAATTCCCGCCGCTTCCGACGCATTGCGGTCGACATCCGGCCCCGGCCCGTTTCCAGGACAAAACAACTACACATTTCTGGCGGGAACGACGCTTGGGATGATCGGGACGCGTGGCGACTCCAACACGTCAGCGACTGTCGCCAGTGGTAGAACACGCACCACTGCGAACCTCAACAACGTCGCCGAAGGGCGCGCGCTTTCTGGCTCGGGCGACAGCGGGGGAAGCTCTGGGCGCAACACGATCGACTATGCCCTCCAAGTCAACAACCCACAAGGTGGCACCTTCACTTTCGGGTTCACCGCCCTCAACACGGTTAATGCGTCGACGGCAGCCTTCCCCAATGAAACCGCCAACGCCAGCACGGCAACCAGCATCGTTATCATCAACAGCGCCGGTCAAACCGTGTTCGACTTCACGCCGGACGGGCGAGGGGGAGCGGACGGGATCGGCGTTGCCAGCTCAACCGATCCGTTCAGCCTCCAGCAGGTCTGTGGCTCGATTGGTGGACAACCGAGCACCTGCACGAATAGCAATGGCCCTGGTGCTTTCAGCGCTACGTCGGTGAACCTCGGAGTTGGGAATTACTCGATCGCGTTTCGTAGCACGAGCCAGGAGAACATCGTCACGCAGCTGAGGCAGACCGTGCCGGAACCTGGCTCGATCCTGCTGTTTGGCGCAGGCCTTGTCGGGATGTTCGTGGCCCGTCGCCGCAAACACCAAGCCTGACCACTGCAACGATCGGCGTTTCGCCGTCATGCACAACGGGGGCAATCGCCCCCGTTTTTTTATTGGCGGCGTGCCGCTACCCGGCACAGGTTAAGCTGATGCGACGGTCGGCCGTCGCTGGCCTCCTGGATCGCACCCATATTCGTAGCGTTCTTGGGCAAGCCAATAAACATGTCAGACCGATCCTTTCACTCGAGCACGACGCGCATCAGAACCGGGTTGCTCGTGGCTGCCTTGCTCACCTCGGGTTTCGCTGGCTGTACTCCGTCGCCAGTGGAATACATGCAACAGGCGAAAGCCTCGCGTGCAAAACACGATTACCAATCGGCGATCATCCAGTTAAAAAACATCCTGGCGCAGCAGCCGGACCATGCCGAAGCTCGTTTTCTGCTCGGGAAAAGCTTCACTGAGACGAACGATTACGCATCCGCGGAGATCGAACTGCGCCGCGCGCAGCAACTGCAGTACGAGCCGGCTCGGGTTGTGGCCGCGCTTGCAGCGGTGCTGGCCAGCAAGGGTGAATACCAGAAGGTACTTGACGAACTGAACGCCTTCCAGCAGGAGCAGGAAGGCGGGCTCCCGCCCGAACTGCTGACCTTGCAAGGCAGTGCCCGGCTTGCCTTGGGGCGTCAGGACGCAGCGTCTTCCTTCGAGGCGGCCCTCGAGAAATCCCCTGCATTGGCGGACGCATATCTTGGCCTCGCCCGGGTAGCAGCGGCTGCGGGAAAACTGGACGAAGCACTCAAGCAGATCGATCGGGCGCTCGAGAAGTCGCCGAACAGCGTGGAAGCATGGTTGTTCAAAGGCGATATTGTGGGCAGCAAGCCGGCAGCGGACGAAGCTGAAAAGGCCTATCGTCGGGCGGTTGAGCTCAGTCCGAACGACGCGCAACCGCACCTGCGCCTTGCGGGTCTTTATTCCGGCATGGGCAAACTGGATGCCGCACAAGTAGAAATCGACACGGTACGAAAAGCCAATCCGAAAAACCCGGAGGCACAGTACCAGCAGGCGGTGGTGCACCTCAAAAAAGGGAATTACGCCGCAGCGGACGAAGTCATTCAGCAGGTTCTGAAAGTCGCCCCCGACAACGTAAAGAGTGTGCTGGTGGCGGGCGCGGCAGCGCATTTTCTCGGCAAGACCGAAGTAGCCGACAAGAGCCTGAGGGCCTACTTGAAGTGGTTTCCCGACGATGGCTACGCCCGCAAGCTGCTCGCTGCCAATCTGCTTCGCGCCAACCAGCCTGCGCAGGCGCTGGAAGCGGTCAGCCCGCTGCTCCCGGCTGGCCGTGATGCGCATGCATTGGTGATTGCCGGGAACGCCGCGCTGCAGAACAAAGAGCCCGTCAAGGCGAGCGAATACTTGGCAAGGGCGGTGGCGCTCGCGCCTACCAACGCGGCGCTGCGTGCCGAGCTGGGAGTCAGCCGCCTCGCGGCTGGAGACGTCCAGCATGGCCTCGCCGACCTTGAATCCGCCACCCAGTTGCCTGGCAGCTCGCCCAGCGTGGACATGGCCCTGATCTCGACCTATCTGAATAGGAAGGAGTACGACAAAGCGCTGGCCGCCATTGCAACACTCGAAAAGAAGAATTCCGCCGATCCGGCCGTTTTCACCCTGCGCGGTATCGCCTTGCTCGGAAATGAAACACCGGCGGAAGCGCGTACGAATTTCGAGAAGGCGCTTGCCTTGCAGCCCGACTACTTCCCCGCTGTGAGCAATCTGGCGCGGCAAGACCTGAAGGAAAAGAACTACGACGCAGCGCGCGGCCGTTTCGTCAAACTCTTGGAGAAAAAACCGGCCAACCTGCAGGCGATGCTGGCGCTGGCGGAAATAGCGGCCATCGCAGGGGACGGCAAGGAACAGCTGGAGTGGCTCCAAAAAGCGGTGAAGGCTGCGCCCACGGCGGTCCAGCCACATATCGCGCTGTCTAACTATTACCGGGAGAAGAACGAACTGCAGAAAGCGTTGTCGATTGCTCGCGAAGCCCAGGGGGCCAATCCAGACAACCCCGAAGCGTTGAATCTGCTGGGTTCGCTCCAAGTAGCCTTAGGCGATCGTCAGGATGCGCTGGCCACCTACGGCACGCTGGTTAGAGTGGCTCCGAAATCTCCATTGGCTCGTTACAGCCTGGCCTTGCTGCAATCCGATGCACGCAATGCAGAGGGAGCCCGGGAGTCACTGGTGAAAGCTTTGGAACTGCAGCCGGGATACGCCGAGGCCGAGGTTGCGCTGGCGGTGCTGGAGACGCAAACCGGCCGTTATGCGGAAGCCTTGAAACTGGCGCAAAAAGTGCGCAGCCGCGATCCGAAATCCCCGCTTGGACTGGTGATGGAAGGCGATATACGAATGATGCAAAAGGATTACAACGCAGCGTCTCGTGCCTACGATGCGGCTCTTCATGTGGCCAAGACGCCAGCGCTTTTCATCAAGGCACATGACGCGCTCGTGCGCGGAGGCAAGACCAAGGAAGCAGATGCACGCGCGGTGCAGTGGCTAAAGGACCAGCCGGCGGATAAAAGTCTGCAGTTCTATCTTGCCGACATGGAAATGCGTACGGGAAGAAGCCAGTTGGCCATCGAGCACTACCAGGCTTTGCTTCAACAGGAGCCTGACAACATCGTTGCTCTCAACAATCTGGCCACGCTCTATCAAAAAGAGAATGATTCCCGCGACCTCTCCACCGCAGAACAGGCCTACAAACTGAAGCCCGGTCATCCTGCCGTACTCGACACGCTCGCCTGGATTGTGTTGCAGCGAGGCGACTTCAAGCGCGCCATGCCGCTTCTGCAGGAAGCGGTCGCCAAATCACCCAAGTCCGGCACGTTGCGCTATCACCTTGCGGCAGGCTATGCAAAGTCTGGCGACAAGGCGAAAGCTCGCGAGACTCTGGATGCACTTCTCGTTTCGGACGAGCCATTCCCCCAACGGGCGGATGCGATCGCGCTGCAAGCGCAGTTGTAGCGCGGCGCGCCAGAGTCCAGAGCGTTGCGGCCTTGGGCAGCATGAGCGCGACAAAGACCAGAAAGTGCAGTGCGGCCAGCACGTGCGGCATGCGCTCGAAGTCGCGCGACAGCCGTCGGAATCGGGCCAGCCAGCCGAAGCTGCGCTCCACCACCCAGCGTCGTGGCAGCAGCACGAAGCCCTTCCTGTCCTCGGCCAGCTTGACCATGCGCAGTTCGATGCCCGCCGCCTGAGCGTCGTTGCCCGTAATAGCCTTGGTCTGCTCATGCGAGTCGCGCCGTCTCGGCTGTTGCGTCCTGCGTAGCTTGGCACAACATCTTGACCTGAAGGCACTCTTGCTCGTTGGCTGGCGTGACCGTCAGATCGATCAGTTGGCCCAGCGTGTCCACTGACATCTGCACTTTGCTGCCCCGGCATCGCTTGTAGCCGTCGCAAGCCCGCGCGAACTCCGCTCTCACAACTGGACTGCAGGGTGCGCCCGTCCAAGATCGCGGCGCTGGGCTGGCGGGTGCGCGCCCCTGACCCACACGGATGATGGAGCGCCTGTCGCTGACCAAAGCTCCAAAGCAGCCCGCTTTGCTCCAGCGCTGAGGCTGCTGATCGACGGGGCTGCCCACGACGGCAAGTCGTGCGGCAGCAGCCGCCACGGTGCGCCGGCGCGCGCCAACCAGCGCAGCGCGTGGAACACTTTCCGAAGGCTGTGCTCGCGCTGCGGCGCGTCGTCCTTCATCAGTGCGAGGTACGGTGCCACAAACTCCCATTCCTGTTGGCTCAGATCACTCGGATACGATTTCCTGCTCATCCGGCCAAGCGCAAGGCATCTGCAATGGAGTCGAGTCAAAGTGCATAACAGGCTCTAACGACGCGCGCGCCGCTGGTCGGCGCGACGCACCTGCCTGCTCTGACTGGCCTCGCGCACCGCTTGTTCACGCTTTTGCTTGCGCGCGCGCCAACTGCGGGAGAAGTAACGCCCAGTGACAAAGCTCAATCCGGCGCTGGCCAGCAGAATCACAACAGCAATCGGTGGGATGTCCATAAGCAGTGCCTAGCGTCGGGCTATTCGACCCGCACGACGCCGCTTGGCTTGAACCCAAAATCGGCAGGCTTGCCTTTACTGGCACGTACGCCACGGGCGTTGTTGAGCGAGCGAATCTCCAACGTTTCCTCACGCGATTTGGCGGCGCGACCGACGCCGGTCACGCGCACGCTGCGCCGGTAAGCGGCCGCACCGGCCAGTGCGTCACCGACTTCCAGGTCCATCAACGTCAGGCCACGGCCACCGGTGGGCATGACTTTCAGCTCGTCGATCGCAAACGTCAGCAGCCGCCGCTCGGTGGAAGCACACGCAACATGCGTTGCGTCCGACGCCAGACTGGGCGCGCATGTCACCTCGTCCGCGCCCAGCGTCAAGAATGCCTTGCCACCGCGCTGGCGCGAAGCCATCTGCTCGACCGTCGCCAAAAAACCAAAACCACCCGAGCCCGACAGCAGCAGGGTGGCAGTGGGCGGTCCGGCAAAGTAGTGAAGGAGCCGCGTGCCCGATTCGAGCTCGATCAGGGTCGCGACGGGTTGCCCATCACCGCGCCCGCCCGGCAGGCTCGCCACCGGCACGGTGTAGATGCGGCCGTTGCTGCCGAACGCGAGCAGCACGGCCGTGCTGCGGCATTCGAAGGCTCCGTACAGCGTGTCGCCCGGCTTGAAGCTGAACGTCGCCGCGTCAAGACCATGACCGCCGCGTGCGCGCACCCAGCCCTTCTCGGACACAACGACGGTAACGGCTTCATCCGGCACCGCAAGTGCTTTGGGGGCGATGCGTTTATCGGCCTGAATCAACGTGCGGCGGGGATCGGCAAACTGCTTGGCATCGGCCTCGATCTCACGCACCATCAGGCGGCGCAAGGCGGCCGGGCTGCCAAGGATTTCGACCAGCTTGGCGGCCTCATCGCGCAGGGTTTTGAGCTCTTGTTCAATGCGGATTGCTTCCAGCCGTGCGAGTTGCCGCAGCCGGATCTCGAGAATGTCTTCGGCCTGCGCGCCACTCAATGCGAAGCGTTCGATCAACGCGGCCTTCGGATCCTCGGCAGCGCGAATGATCGCGATCACCTCGTCGATGTTGAGCAGCACGATCTGCCGCCCCTCGAGGACGTGAATGCGCTCTTCGACCTTGCCGAGCCGATGCGCGGAGCGCCGCTGCACGGTGGCCTGGCGAAACTCGATCCACTCAAGCAACAACTGGCGCAGCGATTTCTGCATCGGCCGGCCATCGATCCCGATGCCGGTCAGATTCACCGGCGTGCTGGACTCGAGACTCGTCTGGGCAAGCAGCGTATGGATCAGGTCAGCGGCTGGGATGCGGCTGGTCTTGGGTTCGAGCACGATACGCACCGCCGCGTCTTTGCTCGATTCATCACGCACGGCGTCGAGCACGGCGAGCAGTGCGGCTTTGGCGCCGAGCTGCTCGGGCGACAGCGTTTTCTTGCCGGCTCGCACCTTCGGATTGCTGAGCTCCTCGATCTCTTCGAGCACGCGCTGCGTGCTGGCGCCGGGTGGCAGCTCGGTCACGACGAGCTGCCACTGGCCGCGCGCAAGCTCTTCGGTTTTCCAACGCGCGCGCACCTTGAGCGAACCGCGGCCCGCACGGTAAGCATCGGCAATCTCGGTCGGGCTGCTGATCAACTGACCGCCACCGCAGAAGTCCGGCCCAGGCAACAGGGCGAACAACGCCTCGTCGTCGAGCGCGGGCGTCTTGATCAGCGCAATGCAGGCGTCGGCAACTTCGCGCAGGTTGTGGCTCGGAATTTCCGTAGCCAGGCCGACTGCGATGCCGCTGGCGCCGTTGAGCAGCGTGAACGGCAAGCGCGCTGGCAACTGGCGCGGCTCCTGCGTGCTGCCGTCGTAGTTCGGCCCGAAGTCAACGGTGCCGGCGTCGATCTCGGACAGCAGCAGGCTGCTGATGCGAGACAGACGCGCTTCCGTATAGCGCATCGCAGCTGCACCGTCGCCGTCGCGCGAGCCGAAATTGCCTTGACCATCGATCAGCGGATAGCGCTGGCTGAAGTCTTGCGCCATGCGCACCAGCGCGTCGTAGGCGGCCTGGTCACCGTGCGGATGAAAGCGGCCGAGCACGTCGCCGACCACGCGCGCGCATTTGACCGGGCGGGCCCCACTGTTGCCAGAAAAACTCAAACCCATGCGCTGCATCGAATACAGGATGCGACGCTGCACGGGTTTTTGCCCGTCGCAGATATCTGGCAACGCCCGGCCCTTGACGACAGACAACGCGTATTCAAGATACGCGCGCTGCGCGTAGTCAGCCAAGTCGAGTTCGGTGTCGGAACCGGCATGCAGCGGCGTGTCAGGCACCGCGGCGTCGCCCTCGGCTGGACTACTCATTGATGACGGTGACGTCCGACATGCCCATCGGCGTGAGACCACGCGCATCGGTGCGCGCCGCGGTGCCGGAACTGGCCAGGATATGTTCGGTGCCGGGCGCCATCAGCGCATGCGTGCCGGCCGGCAGCTCCATACGCACGCGTCGGGGGCCGATCTGGCGCGGGGGCGTGCCAACGGCAGCGACCTGCGTCGGCTTGCCGGATTGATAGATCTGGAGCACCCGACGCACGTACGCCTGCGTCTCCGGATAGTTCGGAATCTTGTTGCCGGCCCGTTGCACGGCGCCTTCGCCTGCGTTGTAGGCAGCCACCGCGAGCTCGAGCTGGCCTGGAAACAGATCGATCAGAAACCGCAAGTAGCGCGTGCCGGTGCGGATGTTCGTTTTTGGATCGGTCAACTTGTCTCCAATCGCGCCGAGTTTGTCGTTCTTGACGCCGTAACGCTCGGCCGTGGCCGGCATGATCTGCATCAGACCAACCGCACCTTTGGGTGACACCGCCGTGGTGTTGAAGCCGGACTCGGTCACGATCATGGCCTTCAGCAAGTCGTAATCGATCTTTTGCAAGCGGGATGCTTCGCGCAAATGCGCCGTCACATCGCGAAAGGTTGGCGACGAATCGACCAGCGCCGCCATCCGAATCTGCCCGGTCGATGCGGCGTTGCTGGCGCTGCTGCTGCCGATCAGCGTTGTCAGGGGCGCTGCGCTTTTGCTGGTATCGAAACTCTGACCATTGCGAAAGAACAACTCATAGCGCTCATCGCCCTTCTTGGTCGCGAAATGCGCCACGCCTTTGGCATCGACGTAACCCCAGATGTCGGCCTGCGCCGCAGTACAAGCCAGTGCGCCGCACAGCAAAACGGTCAGCCACCGTGCGGAAGTCCGTTTGCCTTGAGGTGCATCGGCTTCGCCGCCCTCACAGAAGGCATCGTCGGCGCGCAGTGGCACGGCTTGTTTCACGCTCATGCGGTGTGCTGACTTCATCAATGTCAATCCTTTTTTCATTTCAGACAGATACGGGGCCGATGCCGTCTCGTGTCGGCGGCCAGGGCGAGACCAGTAGCAAAAATCGTGCGACCTCAATTCCGAGATCGCACCGAACGTCGGGCCGATCAGACGTCGACTTCTACCCCGTCGCCGTGCAACTCCATCAGCTCTCGGCGAGAGGCTGCTTCGCCCTTGCCCATCAATTTGCCGATGAATCGTTCGGTTTGCTGGAAGTCGAAACGGCTCAAGGAGACCGGCAGCAGCCGGCGGGTGTCCGGGTTCAGCGTGGTTTCCCAAAGCTGCACCGCACTCATTTCCCCCAGGCCTTTGAAGCGGCTGACGTTCCAAGCGGTATCAAGTACCCCGTCTTTTCGAAGCTTGTCAAGGATAGCGGCGAGTTCGCTTTCGTCAAGTGCGTAGGATTTCACGGCCGGCTTCTTGCCCCGCGCGGGTGCATCGACCCGAAACAGCGGCGGCCGAGCGACGTACACATGGCCCGCTTCGATCAGTTTCGGAAAATGTCGGAAGAACAACGTCAGCAGCAGCACCTGGATGTGCGAGCCGTCGACGTCGGCATCGGACAAGATGCAGACTTTTCCGTACCGCAGGCCGGTCAAATCCGGTGTGTCGTTGGGCCCGTGCGGATCGACGCCGATCGCCACCGAGATGTCATGGATTTCGGTGTTCGCGAACAGCCGATCGCGCTCGACCTCCCAAGTATTGAGCACCTTGCCGCGCAACGGCAAGATGGCCTGACTGTCCTTGTCGCGGCCCATCTTGGCGCTGCCGCCAGCCGAGTCACCTTCAACCAAGAACACTTCGTTGCGGCGGATGTCGCGGCTTTCGCAGTCGGTCAACTTGCCGGGCAATACGGCAACGCCGGAGCCGCGGCGCTTCTCGACCTTCTGCCCCGCCTTCTGCCGCGACTGCGCCGTGCGGATCACCAGCTCGGCGAGTTTCTTGCCATAGTCGACATGGCTGTGCAGCCACAGTTCCAGCGCCGGCCGCACGAAGCTGGACACCAGCCGCACCGCATCGCGCGAGTTCAACCGCTCCTTGATCTGGCCCTGAAATTGCGGGTCGAGCACTTTGGCAGACAGCAGATAGGAAGCGCGCGCAAACACGTCTTCGGGCAGCAGCTTGACGCCCTTGGGTGCCAGCGCATGCAGCTCGACAAAGCTTTTGACCGCGTTGAACAATCCGTCGCGCAGGCCGCTCTCGTGCGTGCCACCGGCCGAGGTCGGGATCAGGTTCACATAACTTTCGCGTACCGGCGCACCGTCTTCGGTGAATGCCACACACCAGCTCGCGCCCTCGCCTTCCGCGAAGTTCTCGTCTTTGGCACCCGCGCTGCCGTCGCCTTCAAACAGTGGGATCAACGGCTCGCCGTGCAGCGCCTGCGTCAGGTAGTCCGAGAAGCCGCGCTTGAAAAGCCAGTTGTGCACCTCATGCGTTTTCTCGATGGTCAGTGAAACGGCCACGCCCGGCATCAGCACGGCTTTGCTGCGCAGTAGATGTGCAAATTCCTGCTGCGGCAACTGAGGCGAATCGAAATATTTTGAATCGGGCCAGACCCGTACCGTGGTGCCCTGACGTCGGTCGCCCGCGCCGGCCGGGCGCAGCGACAGCGGCTCGACCACATCGCCACCCGCAAACACGATGTGCGCGACCTTGCCTTCACGCCAGCTCGTGGCCTCCAACCGCGTGCTCAGCGCGTTCGACACGCTGACCCCCACGCCGTGCAACCCGCCGGAAAAACTGTAAGCCCCGCCCGCACCCTTGTCGAACTTGCCACCCGCATGCAGCCGCGTGAACACGAGT
>JBBPYC010000080.1:0-23077 GCA_038200275.1 Burkholderiales bacterium | reverse complement strand
TCAGATTGACTCTCCACAACCAATCTTGGCACTCGTTGCCGTCGCCGGGCAAAGCGGGAAGTCCCTTCGTATTCATTGCAGCCGACCGCCTACGGCGGCGTCTGAATTGGGTCGTTAGACAACGCGAAAACCTACCACTTAATCGTCGCCGCGCAATCAATACAATGTACGCATGCAGTTCGAGTGGGATCCCTCCAAAGCCTCGGCGAACCTGCGCAAGCATCAGGTCTCCTTCGACGAGGCCAAGACCGTCTTCTTCGACGACTTCGCCATTCAGTTCTTTGACGAGGCGCACTCGTCGGACGAAGAACGTTTCATCATGCTCGGCATGAGTTCAGGCGCGAAGTTGCTGGTTGTCTGCCACTGTGAGCGCGGAGACGGTGATGTCATCCGCATCTTCTCTGCCCGCAAGGCAACGCGCAACGAAGCGTCCTTCTATCCAGGTGGCTGAAATGAAAGCTGAATACGACTTCTCGAAGATGAAGGCCCGAAAAAATCCCTATGCGTCGAAGCTCAAGAAACCGGTGACCATGCGGCTGTCGGAAGACGTTGTGATGTACTTCAAGGGAATGGCCGAGGAGGCTGGCGTGCCCTATCAGAGCCTCATCAATCTGTACCTGCGCGACTGTCTGGCTCAGAACAGGCGCGTGCAGATCAAGTGGCCGAGCGCTGCCTAACTCCCTTCGTATTCATTGCAGCCGACCGCTTTCAGCGGCGGCTGAATTCGGTCGTCGGTCGTAACAAACCAAGCACCAAGCAGAAGTCCAGCAAAACAAGTGGTCGCGTCCAGCAGCAATCTCCCCATGTGCGCTTAACAGTTGGCGCTGCGCCCGCGTCCCATCGGTCACCGACTGTGCAACGCATGTCCCCGGGTTAGTTCCCTGTGGGTGCGTTCATCAGGCCCGCACGGCTGTCCAGTGCTTGCGTAAGTTCGACGTTCGAAATCAACGCATAGCAGCTGCTGCAAACCCGCCAAATGGGTGCTACATCGCTGCCGCTGACGAGTCGCTTGAACCTACAAGCTGAAATCCAAATCGAACCAGCGCCAGACCACGCCAACTAAGAAGACTATTCGTACCCCAGCGCCTTGCGGTAGAAAGCCATCTGCGCGGCCTGCTCGTGGCCGATGCACTCGCGGGTGCTGCGGCACGCTTTGAGCCGGCGGTAAAAGTCGTTCTTGACGCGCGTTTCCTCGGCCCGGTCCAGCCCCATCCGGCTTCGATACGAGCGCCAGTAAGGGATCAGCGCCAGGTCGTTGGCCGACAGCTCAGGGTCGCGGCAAATCAACAGCTCATGCTCGCGCTTGGCATCCTTGCACCACGCCGGACGCGCTGGCGCTGGAGCGGCGGACGGCGCATCGGCCGGCGGCGGTGGGTTGGTCCGTGGCGCGACCACGACCCGGGGCCGCGCGTCGGCCGGTGGCGCGACCGCCCCTTGCGGCGGGACGTTGGCCCGCGGTGCGGTCACGACTTGCGACAGCGCCCTGTCCTGTGGCGCCGCGTCGGTGGGCTTTTCTTCAAAGTTCCGAGCGTAGTTCGGCTCGAATCGGACCTGCGCTGCGTCCAACGCCTGCACGCGACCATCGCGCCAGGTGATCACCGGACGGTTCCGCTGATCGAACGACCAGCACCCTGCGAGCATGTCGCTCTTGGACTTTTTCTGATACGCCACTTTCGACTGCCCGGTTTTGTCGGTTGGGCATCGGTCGGCGAGCAACACGATCGGCGCTTGCTGGCCAGACTGGTAGGTCGCCATCGGGTCCGCCCATGCAGAAAACCCGGTGGCGGCGAGCGCCGCAACGAAGGCCACGCTTCGTCCGATCGGGCGGTGGCCATGAATGGATCCTGACAGCATCGTTGCCATGGGTCGTTGTCTCCTCGCGAAGGTTTTTATGGAGTTATTCACCATGGACCAGCACGGATCGCCGGTTATGCGGGCATCCATCTGGCCCGGGCTGGCAGACGCGCAGGGCGGAGCAGCTTTCGTGGATCGCGCCGAAGTGATGCATGACCCGACACCTCGGTGTGCTGTCCACAGTTGCGGCCAAATGGGTTCGCTCGCTTCAGGCGCTTGCCTTGGCTCGACAGAATATCCCTCTTCACAACATCTGGAGACTTCTTCATGAATTTCAAATCCATCCTGCGCTTGACTGCTGTCGCCAGCACCCTGGCGCTTGCCGCTTGTGCCACCGGCCCTCTTTCGAATCGCGCCGCGCTGATCGACGGCGCCTCAGGCCTGGACAATTTCAACCGCGTCGGCAACGCCAACTGGCAGGCAGGCGATGGCAGCATCCAGGCATCGCAGGGCGACAAAACGCAGGCGTTCCTGGTCACGAAGGATTCGTACAAGGACTTCACCGCCCGCATCGAATTCTGGGCCAGTGAAGACGCCAACAGCGGCGTGTTTTTCCGCTGCCAAGACCCGGCCAAGATCACGGATGAGAACTGCTACGAAGCCAACATCTTTGATCAGCGGCCGGACCTGACCTACGGCACCGGCGCGATCACGAAAGTGGCGAAGGTGGCCATGCCCTACCCGAAGGTCGCCGGGCAATGGAACACTTATGAGATCACGGCCGAAGGCAATCGGCTGACGTTGGTGCTGAACGGCCACAAGACCGTCGACATTCAGGACGACAAGTTTGCGAGCGGGCCGATGGCGCTGCAGTGGGCGCGCGGGACCATCAAGTTCCGCAAGGTGGAAATCAAGCCGCTGTAGCAGGGACGTTGACGACAACGACGATTCGCGTTGCCGGGCGCGTCGGCAACGCGAATGCTTCGGACATCAGTTCTTGATGTCCACCCCGTAGAACGTATGCCGGCCAAACGGGCTCAGCTTGAAATCGATCACTTCATTGCGCACGGGCTTCAGCTGCACGGCGTGGGCGATGGTGAACCAGGGGGCTTGGTCCTTGAAGATGACCTGGGCCTGCTTGTAGAGCTCGGCACGGTCGGCCTGTTTGGATACGGTCTTGGCCTTCACGACCAGTTCCTCGAACGGCTGATAGCACCACTTCGCCACGTTCGAGCCGCTGGTGGACTGGGCCGAGGCGCAGCCGAGCAAGGTGTAGAGAAAGTTGTCCGGGTCCCCGTTGTCGCCGGTCCAGCCCAGCATGCCCATCTGGTGTTCACCGGCCTGCATGCGCTTTCGGTATTCGCCCCACTCAAAGCTCTTGATCTCTGCCTTGACGCCGATCTTGGCAAGGTCGGCCTGCATCAGTTCGGCGATGCGCTTGGCGTTCGGGTTGTAGGGGCGCTGCACGGGCATGGCCCACAGATCAGTGGTCAGGTTGCTGACGCCGGCTTCGGCGAGCAGCTTCTTGGCGCCTTCGGGGTTGTACAGGTAGTCGCCGACCGCATCGTTGTAAGACCACATGGTCGGCGGGATCGGGTTTTTGGCGGCGATGCCTGTGGACAGATACACCGCGTCGATGATGGCTTTCTTGTCGATCGCCATGTTGATCGCGCGGCGCACGCGCACGTCGTCGAACGGTTTCTTCGTGGTGTTGAACGCGAGGTAGCCGACATTCAGGCCCGGCTGCTCCAGCACCTTGACGTCCTTGTTGGCGCGCATTGCATCCAGGTCCGCCGGGTTGGGGTACGGCATCACGTGGCATTCGCCCTTTTGCACCTTGGCCCAGCGCACCGACGCATCGGGCGTGATGGCAAAGATCAGGTCGTCTATTTTTGCCTTGCCGGCCCAATAGTTCGGGTTCGCCTTGAAGCGGACGATGGCGTCTTTCTGGTACTGGACAAGGTAGAACGCGCCGGTGCCGATCGGCTCCTGGTCGATCTTCTCCGGCGTGCCGGCTTTCAGCATCGCATCCGCGTACTCTTTGGACTGCACCCCGGCGAACGGCATGGCCAAGTTGGCCAGGAACGGGGCTTCCGGCTTGTTGAGTGTGAACTTGACGGTGTAGTCGTCCACCTTCTCGACCGACTTCAGCAGCTTCGGGAACCCCATGTCATTGAAGTACGAATGGTTCGGGCTGGTGACCTTGAAGTACGGGTTCTCTTCCTTCCACTGCCGGTCGATCATGAACAGGATGTCGTCGGCTTGCAAGTCGCGCGTGGGCTTGAAGGTCTTGCTGGTGTCGTGGAACTTCACGCCTTTGCGCAGCTTGAAGGTGTAGACCAGGCCGTCGTCCGAGATGTCCCAGCTTTCCGCCAAGCCGGGCACGACCTGCGTGCCGCCACGTTCGAACTTGACGATGCCGTCATACACCTGATCGCTTACATCGAACGAGGTGCCGGTGGTGTTGATGGCCGGATAAAAATTCTCCGGGCTGCCTTCTGAACAATAGACCAGCGTCTTGGCGGCTGCGGCACCGCAGGTCATGGCGACGAGCGCGGGCACGACCAACGCAGCAGCGCGGCGCAGAGGGCGGGAAGAACCTGAGGATGACTGCATTTGAAAAAGCTCCTTGGAGTGGGACGGAACAAGTGATCGGCAGATAGAGCTAGCGGCGAAGAAAACGCAGCATTAGTTGGATGTGGCAAGGGTTGCGCCAGCATTCGCAGCGACCTAGCCCGCGCCATCCAGGAACTTCTCCGCATGATGGCAGGCTACCTGCCGCGCATCAACCATGCGCAGCAACGGCCGCTCCGCGATGCAACGTTCGGTCGTATGCGTGCAGCGGGTGTTGAACACGCAGCCAGGCGGGGGGCTGAGCGGGGACGGCAGTTCGCCCTTGAGCACGATGCGCTGCAAGCCCAGGCCCGGCGCCGACGCCAGCAGTGCCTGCGTATACGGGTGCAGCGGACGCGCAAACAGAAGGGTCTTGTCGCCCTGCTCCACCGTGTGGCCCAGGTACATCACCAGCACTTCATGCGCGATGTGTCGCACCACGCCGAGGTCGTGGGAGATAAACAGGTAGGCCAGGCCCAGTTCGGCCTGCAGATCGGCCAGCAGATTCAGCACTTGCGCCTGGATCGATACGTCGAGTGCGGACACGGGTTCATCGGCGACCAGCAAGCGCGGCTCCAGCATCAAGGCACGCGCAATCGCGATGCGCTGACGCTGGCCGCCGGAGAACATGTGCGGGTAGCGATTGGCGAATTCGGGGCGCAGGCCGACCCGCGCGAGCATCTGGCGCGCCTTGTCATGCCGCTCGGCGCGCGGCAGATCGGTGTTGATCGTGAGCGGGTCTTCGAGCACGCTAGAAATCTTCTTGCGCGGGTTCAATGACCCGTAAGGGTTCTGGAACACGAGCTGTACCGCGCGCCGCAGTTCGCGCGCGCGGCCCGCAGGCGGCGCAGCGGTGTCGATGCCGATCAGCTGCAAGGTGCCGCTGGTGGGTTTCTCAATCAACGTGACCATCCTTGCGAGCGTCGATTTGCCGCAGCCGGATTCGCCGACGACCGCGAGCGTGCGGCCGCGGGCGATGTGGAAAGACACGCCGCCGACCGCCTGCAGTTCAGCAGACTTGTGGAACAGGCCGCGGCGGACTTGGTAGACGCGGCGCAGGTCAGTGGCCTCGACGACCGACTCGTCTGTGACATCCGTTGCCGCCGTTGCTGCGGGGTTACTCATGCGGCAACCCCGGATCGGAGCATGCCGCCGTCATCAGCGATACGTGCCAGTCGATTGCTGCGCCCCAGTGGGTAGTGGCAGCGCACAGCAGCTTGGTCTGCGTGGGCAGCATTGTCGGAATCGGCTGTTGGTAACAGCGCAGGCTGCTCCGCCACGCAGCGCGCGGTGGCCCAGGCGCAGCGCGGCGCGAACAGACACCCAGTGGGTCGGTCGTGCAGGCCCGGTACCACGCCGGCAATGGTCGCAAGACGACCTTCAGGTGTAGCGGTTTCGGGCCGCGCAGCCAGCAGCGCCGCGGTGTAGGGATGCTGCGGCGCGGCGAACAACGCGCGCACGCCCTGCTGCTCCATCACCTGCCCCGCATACATCACGGCCACGCGCTGCGCCATGTCGGCCACCACGCCCATGTTGTGCGTGATCAGCACGAGAGCCATTCCGCGTTCCTGCTGCAGGCCGCGCAGCAAGTCGAGGATCTGCGCCTGGATCGTGACGTCGAGTGCAGTAGTCGGCTCGTCCGCGATCAGCAGGCGCGGGTTGCACGCGATCGCCATCGCGATCATCACGCGCTGATTCATGCCGCCGGACAGTTGATGTGGGTAGGCCGACAAGCGCGACGCGGCGGCCGGGATGCCGACCTGGTCCAGCAGTTCGGCAGCACGCGCCTTGGCTTCGGATTTGCTGAGCTTCAGGTGCAGCCGCAACGTCTCGATCAACTGGAAGCCGACGGTGAAGCACGGGTTCAGGCTCGTCGTCGGCTCCTGAAAGATCATCGCGACGTCCTTGCCGGTGAGCTGGCGCCGCTCGCTGGCCGACAGCCGCTGCAGGTCGCGCCCGTCGAATTGCATCTGCTCGGCGCGTACCTTACCCGGATAAGCGATCAACCCCATCAGCGCCATCATCGTCACACTTTTGCCCGAGCCCGATTCGCCCACGATGCCGAGCACTTCACCCGCGTCTGCCCGCAGACTCACGCCGTCGACCGCATGCAGAACGCCGCCTTGCGTCGGGAAATCGACGTGTAGGTTTCGGATGTCGAGCAGGCTCATTGGTGACTCATCGGCCGGCCGCGCCGGGCTTGCAGATCGTCGCGTTGCTGTAACTGATGAACCCATCACAAACTACTGCGCGCGCCACGGCAAAGCGATCGGAGAAGCCCGAGCAATCAACAGCCCGCCGTTGGTTCACTTTCACTGTTGTCATCGCTTCAGCTTCGGATCCAGCGCATCGCGCAGCCCATCGCCGAGCAGGTTGAACGCCAACACGGCCAGCAAAATCGCCAAGCCCGGGAACGTCACGACCCACCAGGCACGCAGCACGAACTCCCGCGCATCGGCCAGCATCGTGCCCCACTCAGGCGACGGCGGTTGCGCGCCCAGGCCCAGAAAACCCAACGCCGCTGCATCGAGGATCGCAGTGGACACACCCAGCGAAGCCTGCACGATCAGCGGTGCCGCGCAGTTGGGCAGCACCTCGCGCAGCATCAGTCGCAACGTGCCCGCGCCGCTGATGCGCGCCGCCGTCACGTAGTCCCGCCCGATCTCACTGAGCACGGCCGCGCGCGTGATGCGCACGTAATGCGGCAGCACCACGATGGCCACGGCCAGCATGGCGTTGATCAGCCCCGGCCCGAGGATCGCAACAATCACGATCGCCAGCAGCAGGCTCGGCAACGTCAGCACGATGTCCATCAGCCGCAGGATCGCGATCTCAATGATGCCGCGCGCAAAGCCCGCGATCAAACCGAGCGTGATGCCGACCACGATCGAGATCGCGACCACCGCAACGCCGATCGACAGCGACAACCGTGCGCCGAAGATCAGCCGCGACAGGATGTCACGGCCGATCGCATCGGTGCCCAGCAGATACTGAACCGTTCCGCCCTGCTGCCAGAACGGCGGCTGCAGGAACACGCTGCTGTTGGTTTCATTCGGCGCGTGCGGCGCGATCCACGGCGCGAACAAGGCAACCGTCAGCAGCACCATGATGACGATGAGACCGGCGACCGCACCCCGGTTCGCAGCGAACGCATCCCAGAACTCGCGCAATGGACCGGGTGGCGCGCCGGGTGGCGTCGGCTCGACCTCATGCGGCAGCACGACGGCGTCCAACGGCAGCGAATCGGTCGGGCGGCTCATTCGTATTGCCGAATGCGCGGGTTGATGAAACCGTAAGCCACATCGACCAGCAGATTCACCGTCATCACGATCACCCCCAACAGCAGCATGCCACCCTGCAGCACCGGATAGTCACGCCGGCCAATGGCTTCGATCAACCACTTGCCAACGCCGGGCCAGGAAAAGATCGTCTCGGTCAGGATCGCGCCCGTGAACAGCACGCCGACCTGCAGCCCGATCACGGTGACCACCGGCACCATTGCATTGCGCAGCGCGTGCACGGCAACGACCCTGAACGGCGCCAGACCTTTGGCGCGCGCGGTGCGGATGTAGTCCTCACCCAGCACTTCAAGCATGGCGGAGCGCGTCATGCGTGCGATCACCGCAAGCGGATTGGTGCCCAGCACGATGGCCGGCAGGATCAGGTGCTGCACGGCGGAGGCGAATGCGCCCTTCTCATCCGATAACAATGAGTCGATCAGCAGAAAGCCGGTGCGTGGCTCGATGTAGTAGAGCACCGAGATGCGCCCGGACACCGGCGTCCAGCCCAGCTGCACCGAGAAGAACAGGATCAGCAACAGGCCCCACCAAAAGATCGGCATTGAATAGCCGGTCAGCGCAGTGGCCATCACGCCGTGATCGAAGATCGAATTGCGCTTGACGGCCGCCAGGATGCCTGCCGGGATGCCGAGCAACAGCGCGAACGCCACGGCGCACAGCGCCAGCTCCATCGTGGCCGGGAACAGCGCCAGAAACTCATCGAGTACCGGCGCCTGCGTGATGGCCGACTTGCCGAGGTCACCCTGCAGCACGCGGCCGATGTACAAGCCGTACTGCTCGATCAACGGCCGGTCCAGCCCGAAGTCTTTCAGCAACTGCGCGTGCCGCACCGGATCGATGCCGCGTTCGCCGGCCATCGTCTCGATCGGGTCGCCCGGCACCAAACGGATCAGGAAGAACGCGAGCAACGTCATGCCGATGAACGTCGGCACGAGCAGGCTGGCGCGGGTCAGGATGAAGCGGAGCATTCGGGCGAACTATGGCAGAACCGCGCCCCGGTCTGCCGTCTTCCGGACGTCGGCCGGGCAGCCGCAAAGTGGCCGCCGCAGCCAACGCCTGCTCTACCCGTGCAACCGCGAACTGCGCGGCAGGTGCGCCATCAGAAACTCCATCTGATCCGCCAGGATGCGGCGGTTGCGCAGGATGAAGTCTTCCCACAGGCTCGGCACGTAAGGCGCGTAGAGCAGCGGCATGTGCGCCTGCTCCGGCGTGCGGCTGCTCTTGCGGTGGTTGCAGGGCGTGCAGGCGGTCACGACGTTCATCCAGTGATCGCGGCCTTGCTGCGCGAACGGGATGATGTGTTCTCGGGTCAGGTCTTCTTCCGCAAGCACCTCGCCGCAATACGCACAGGTGTTGCGGTCGCGGGCGAACAGCTTGTGGTTGCTCAGGCCTGGGCGCATGCTGAACGGGTTGATGCGCGGGACGCCGCGCGTGCCGATGATGCTGCTGATGGCGATGCGCGATTGTTCACCGGTCAGCGCGTTGTGCCCGCCGCGGAACACGGCCACTTCGGCGCCGACTTCCCAGCGCACTTCTTCGGCCGCGTAATGCAGCACGGCTTGCTCCAGCGTGATCCACGACTGCGGCAAGCCTTGAGCGGACAGCTTCAACACCTTCAAGATGCAACCCCTGAAAAAAGCCATTGGGCCGACCGCTGTGCGCCGCCGCTGACTGCGCGAGCGTCGGAATTTCCAGCGCGCCGATACTCCGTCACAATATACCTGCTTTGTGACAAACAGGGCGCAAGCGCTGGTGAACACTCAACCATTTGATACAAAAACGATAGCAACTCGATGAACGTGTTTCGGGGTTTTCAGCATCCGGGGCTGGCTGCCCAATGCGCGCTCACGATCGGTAATTTCGACGGTGTGCATCGCGGCCATCAGGCCATGCTTGCGTTGCTGCAGAACGAAGCCCGCCTGCGCGGGCTGCCCAGCACGGTCATGACCTTTGAGCCGCATCCGCGCGATTGGTTCGCCATGCAGACCGGCCGACCCGAGCTGGCACCCGCGCGCATCGGCACGTTGCGCGACAAGCTCGCCGGCCTGGCTGCTGCCGGCATTGAGCAGTGCGTGGTGCTGCGCTTCGACGCTGCACTGGCGGGGCTGGCACCTGAGGCGTTCATTGACCGGGTGCTCGTGCGTGGGCTCGGCGCGCGTTATGTCCTGGTGGGCGATGACTTCCGGTTCGGTGCAAAGCGCGCGGGCGACTACGCGATGCTGGACGCAGCCGGGGTGGAACGCGGCTTTGACGTGGCGCGCATGAACAGCTACGAGGTGCACGGCCTGCGGGTGTCGAGCTCGGCGGTGCGCGCCGCGCTGGCGGCGGGCGACATGGCGCAGGTGGCGGTGCTGCTGGGTCGGCCGTATGCGATCAGCGGGCATGTGGTGCACGGCGCCAAGCTCGGCCGAACGTTGGGCTTTCGCACGCTCAATCTGCGCTTCGCACACGGGAAGCCGGCTGCCAGCGGAATTTTTGTGGTGCGTGTGCACGGACTCAGCGACGAGCCGGTTCCCGGTGTGGCAAGTCTCGGTGTGCGGCCATCGATCGATCCGAATGATAGAAACGGCGGTCGGGTGCTGCTGGAAACGCACTGTTTGGTGTGGCCGGAAGCACTCGCTGGGCAAGAGGCCTACGGTAAAATCATCCAGGTGGACCTGCTGCACAAACTGCACGACGAACGCAAGTACGACGGACTGCCCGCGCTGATTGCGGGCATCACCGCCGACTGCGCGGACGCCCGTACCTGGTTTGATTCCCTGCACGGCCAGACGCTGCGCCAGACCACGCGCGACCGAATTTAATGGGGGCGGATCGCCGGCTGCGTTGCGGTTGCATGGCGACGTGCCTTGCTTGCTTCAGTCGCATCGCCGGTTCGGTCCGCTCCCAACTCAGGCGATGATCCGCCAGTCCGGCCCCAGCATGGGGTTGCCAGCCGATCTTGCTCCGCTTCTCGTTTGAAAGTGTTGGTCGAGCTTTGAAGCTGCTCTGCAATAGCCGCTTGCCAAATGCCCGACCCGCCGCCCGGCCGCGCCGCGCACGTCGATTTTTATCTCAGGTTCACTCCCTATGTCCGAAGCAACCCTGACCCCGGCCGGCACCGATTACCGCGCCACCCTGAACCTGCCCGACACGCCATTTCCGATGCGCGGCGACTTGGCCAAGCGTGAGCCGCAGTGGGTCGCCGAATGGCAGGACGAAGGCATCTACCAGCGTTTGCGTGCCGCCCGCGTGGGCGCGCCGAAGTTCATCCTGCACGACGGCCCGCCGTATGCGAACGGCCCGATCCATATCGGCCATGCGGTCAACAAAGTGTTGAAGGACATGATCGTCAAGGCACGCCAGTTGAAAGGCATGGACGCGCTCTACATCCCGGGCTGGGATTGCCACGGCCTGCCGATCGAAAACGCGATCGAGAAGAAGTTCGGCCGCAAGCTGCCGCGGGATGAAATGCAGGCCAAAAGCCGCGCGTTTGCCACCGAACAGATCGCGCTGCAGATGGAAGAGTTCAAGCGCCTGGGTGTGCTCGGCGACTGGGACCATCCGTACCGCACAATGGACTTCGGCAACGAGGCCGACGAAATCCGCGCGTTCAAAACGGTGGTCGAGCGCGGCTTCGTTTATCGCGGCTTGAAGCCCGTGTACTGGTGCTTCGACTGCGGCTCGGCACTGGCTGAGTTCGAGATCGAATATCAAGATAAAGGCAGCAGCACGCTCGACGTCGCGTTCCGCGCGCATGAGCCGGCCAAGGTGCTGCGGGCGTTCGATCTCCCAGCGGACCGCGCTGATGCATCGCCGATCTTCGTCGCGATCTGGACCACGACCGCGTGGACGATCCCTGCGAACCAGGCGCTGAACCTGAACCCGGCGCTTGACTACTCGCTGGTGCAAACCCAACGCGGGCGGTTGATCCTGGCATCGGTGCTGGTGGAGGCGTGCCTGGCGCGCTACCAGCTCGAAGGCGAGGTGCTGGCCACCGTGAAGGGCGAGCGGCTGGCGGACCTGCAGTTCGAGCATCCGCTGTACGACGTGGACCCGGGCTTTCGGCGCCTGTCCCCGGTCTATCTGGCCGACTACGCGACGGCCGATGACGGCACCGGCATCGTCCACTCCGCGCCGGCTTACGGCGTGGAGGACTTCAACAGCTGCACCGCGCACGGCCTGCGCACCGACGACATCCTGAACCCGGTGCAAGGCGACGGCCGCTACGCCGATGATTTCCCGCTATTCGGCGGGCTGAACATCTGGAAGGCCGTGCCGCGCATCCTTGAAGTGTTGGCGCAAGCCGACCGGCTGCTGGCCACTTACGACATCAAGCACAGCTATCCGCACTGCTGGCGCCACAAGACGCCGGTGATCTACCGTGCGGCCGCGCAGTGGTTCGTGCGCATGGATGCGGGCGAAGGCGTCTGCACGACCCACAAGGCGCCGGGCACCTTGCGCGAGACCGCGCTGGCCGCGATCGAGCAGACTCGCTTCTATCCCGAAAACGGCAAGGCACGGTTGAAAGACATGATCGCGCACCGGCCCGACTGGTGCATCAGCCGTCAGCGCAGTTGGGGCGTGCCGCTGCCGTTTTTTCTGCACCGGGACACGCATGAGCTGCATCCGCGCACGCTGGAGATCCTCGACATCGCAGCCGACATCGTGCAGCGCGGCGGCGTCGAAGCCTGGAGCCAGACCGCACCGGAAGACGTGATCGGCGCGGACGACGCAAAGCACTATTACAAGAGCACCGATATTCTCGAAGTCTGGTTCGACTCCGGCACCACGCACACCACCGTGCTGAAAAATTCCCATGTGGGCGGTGCGCACGCCGACGGCCCGGAAGCGGACCTCTACCTCGAAGGCCACGACCAGCATCGCGGCTGGTTCCATTCGTCGCTGCTGACCGCGTGTGCAATGTACGGCCGCGCGCCGTATCGCGGCCTGCTCACGCACGGCTTTGCGGTCGACGGCCGTGGCCGCAAGATGAGCAAGAGCGAAGGCAACGTGGTCGCGCCGCAGCAGGTCTCCAGCAAACTGGGCGCAGAGATCATTCGCTTGTGGTGCGCGTCGACCGATTACTCCGGCGACCTCGCGATCGACGACAAGATTCTTGCGCGCGTGGTCGATGCGTATCGGCGCATCCGCAACACGCTGCGTTTTCTGCTGGCCAACACCAGCGACTTCGACGCGGCGACCGATGCGGTGCCCGACGCCGAACTGCTCGAGATCGACCGCTGGGCGCTGGCCCGCACAGCTCAGTTGCAAGCCGACTTGCTCGCGCACTACGAGGTCTACGAGTTCCACCCGGCGGTGTCCAAGCTGCAGATCTTTTGCTCGGAAGACCTGGGTGCGTTCTATCTGGATGTGCTGAAAGACCGGCTCTACACCACGCAAGCCAACTCGCACGCACGCCGCAGCGCGCAGACCGCACTGCACCGGATCACCCATGCGATGTTGCGCTGGATGGCACCGTTTCTGAGCTTCACGGCGGAGGAAGCTTGGAAGGTGTTCGGCGACTCGGATTCGATCTTCATTGAGACTTACGCCCAGTTCGATGTGCCTGATGCTGCCTTACTTGCCAAATGGAATCGGCTACGCGAGATTCGAAATCAGGTTAACAAGGACACGGAAGCATTACGCGCAGCAGGAGCGCTTGGCTCCTCCTTGCAAGCTGAGGTACAGCTTTTAGCAAGTCATGCTGATCTTGAACTACTGCGCTCTTTGGGCGACGACTTGAAATTTGTATTTATTAGCTCTAAGGCTTTAGTCGTTGACCACAGCAGGGATTTGACTGGCGCGCTGACGAACATGCAGCAATTCCAATCGGGTTTTCACCAAGGCAATCCGGATCCGAAGTTGATGCCGTTTATCAAGGTCAGTACAACAGTGCATCCGAAGTGTGAGCGCTGTTGGCACTACGTTGCCGATGTTGGCAGTGACGCAGCACATCCAACAATCTGCGGCCGCTGCGTAAGCAACCTGTTCGGCGCGGGCGAAACCCGGCGCTTTGCGTGATGGCGACCACCACCGCTTCCTACTCGCGCGCCGGCGGTCTCAGTCTGCTTGGCTGGCTTGCACTGGCCGCGCTGATCATCGTGGCGGACCAGGCGACCAAATGGCTGATCCTGGAGAAGTACCGGTTGGGTGACTACATGCCGATCACGGGCTTCTTCAACATCGTGCGCGCACACAACACGGGCGCGGCGTTCTCGTTTCTGGCTGGCGCGGCCGGCTGGCAGCGCTGGTTCTTTACCGTAATTGGTTTCGCCGCCGCGATCTTTATCGTCTGGTTGCTGCGCCAGCATGCGGGCCAGCGGTTGTTCTCGTTCGCACTGTCGCTGCTGCTCGGCGGTGCGCTGGGCAACGTGATCGACCGGCTGCAGCACGGCTACGTGGTGGACTTTCTCGACTTCCACTGGGCTGGCTGGCACTTTCCCGCGTTCAACGTGGCCGACAGCGCGATCACGGTCGGCGCGATCTGCCTGATCTGGGACGAGCTGCGCCGCGTGCACAGCGGCCGGTCGTGAAGAAGCACGCAATTGCGACGTTGTCGCCCGACCGGCGCCGGCTGCTCACCTCGCTGCTGGCCTTGCCGTGGCTCGGTGCGGCTGGCTGCGCGAGCGCGCAACTGCGCCCGATCGAGCAGGTGGTGTCGAGCACCACGCTGCTGGCCCAGTTGTCCAAACGGTTTCCGTACACCCAGAAGGTCGCGGGCGACCTGGTCACGCTGGAGTTGCGCAACCCGAAGCTGCGCATGCTGCCGGAAGTGAATCGCATCGGTACCGCGGTCGCGCTGCAACTCTCATTGCCACTCGTGGGCGCAGCCATTCCGGGCACGCTGAGTGTTGACTGGCGCCCACGCTACGAGGCGGCCGACAAGACGGTCCGCATGGCCGACGTGCTGGTGCGCTCGGTGCAGCTCGACGGCGTGCCGCCCGAGTATGCAAAGTGGCTCGACCGCAATGCGCCGCGGCTGGTCAGCAATCTGCTCGGTGACCAGGTGATCTACACGCTGACCGACCGCGATACGGCTGCGCTTGCCGCTTTCGGCTGGCAGCTCGGCGCATTCCAGGTGGTGCCGCAGGGGCTGAAAGTCCGGTTGGACCCGCTGAAACGTTAAGCGCGTCGGCCGGGCGGCCCTGTTTTCTTTTTATACTGTTTTACCGACTCACTCTTCCTGCTACCTGCCTTCGCCGATGAAACACCTGCTGAACCTGCTGGCCGCGATTTCGCTGCTGCTGTGGGGCATTTACCTGGTGCGCACCGGCATCCTGAGTGTGTTCGGCGCCAACCTGCGCCGCACGCTCGCCAGCAGCATGAGCAACCGGTTCGCCGCCGCCGCAGCGGGTCTGGGCGTGACGGCGCTGGTGCAGTCGAGCACGGCCACGACGTTGATCGTCTCGTCATTCGTTGGCCAAGGCGCGATCGCCCTGCCTGCGGCGCTTGCTGTGTTGCTCGGTGCGGACGTGGGCAGCGCGGTGATGGCCACGGTGCTTTCGTTCGACCTGTCCTGGGTCTCGTCGCTCGCGATTTTGCTTGGCGTGCTGCTGTTTCTTGCGCGGCCGGATACGGACACGGGCCGGGTTGGCCGGGTGCTGATCGGCATCGGCCTGATGCTGCTGGCGCTGCGACTGATCGCCGCATCGACGGCGGTGCTGACCGGCGCGCCCGCGATCTCGGAACTGCTGGCATCGCTCGAGAGCGACCGCGGGCTTGAGATCACGCTTGGCGCGTTGCTTGCGCTCGCGTGCTATTCAAGCTTGGCGATCGTGTTGTTGACGGCCACGTTGGCGGCCACGGCTGCGGTCCCGTACGAAGTCTCGCTTGGGCTGGTGCTCGGCGCGAACCTGGGCAGCGGCATTCTGGGCGTGCTCACCACCTGGCGTTCGTCGGTCGAAGTGCGGCAAGGGCCGCTTTGCAACCTCGGATTCAAGGTGATCGGCGTTGCAGCCATGGCGCCGTTTGCGCACCTGTGGCTGCAGTACACAACGCCGTGGGTGCCGGAGCCGATGCTGTCGGTGGTGCTGTTCCACCTGGCCTTCAATTTCGTGGTGGCGATCGCATTCATCGGGCTGACACGGCCTGCCGCGCGTCTTGTCACCGCCTTGTTGCCGGTGCCTGATGCAAGCACCACTTCGGGTGCCGAGCGACCCAACCATCTGGATCCCTCGGCGCTTACCACGCCTTCGCTGGCGATCTCTTGCGCGGCCCGCGAGGCACTGTACCAAGCCGACGTGGTCGAGACCATGCTGCGCGGCCTGCTGCCGGTGATCCGGCGCAACGACGTAAAGCTGTCGAAGAAGCTGCGGCTGCTCGACGACGCGGTCGATCGGTCGTATTCGGATATTAAGTACTACCTGACCAAACTGTCGCGCCAGTCGCTTGGTGAGGAAGAAAGCCGGCGCTGGGCCGAGATCATGAGCTTCACGATCAACATGGAGCAGGTGGCCGATATCGTCGAGCGCGTGCTGATCGATGTGGAGGACAAGAAGATTCGCAAGCAGCGCAGCTTCTCGGACGCCGGCATGAGCGAGATCGTCGAGATGCACAGCCGGCTGCTGGACAACCAGCGACTGGCGATGAGCGTGTTCCTGACCGGCAACCTGCGTGATGCGCGCCGCCTGCTGGAAGAAAAAACCCGGTTTCGCGAGTTGCAGCACGCCTATGCGAATTCGCACCTGACGCGGCTGTCGCACAACACCGTGCAAAGCGTGGAGACCAGCTCGCTGCACATCGAAATCATTGGTGAATTCAAGCGCATCAACTCGCATCTGTGCGGAATTGCCTACCCGATTCTGGACTCCGCTGGCGTGCTGCATCCAAGCCGGTTGCGGCAGGTGCAGCCGGCTGAGTTGCCGGCACAGGAATAAAGCGCAGCCGCAGAGCAGTTGGTTTCGGACTGCGCGCGTCACGCTTCAGCATGCGGCAACCGGTCAGGGTTCGACACCGAAGCGATAGACGGTCGTGCTGGTGAATGCCTCGCCCGGCCGCAGCACGGTGGACGGAAAGTCGGGGCGATTCGGTGCATCGGGGAAACGCTGTGGCTCCAGGCACAGGCCGTCGCCCTGGCGGTATAACAGCCCACCACTGCCGCGCAAGGTGCCGTCGAGCTTGTTGCTCGAATAGAACTGCAGCGCCGGCTCGGTCGTCTCGATCTCCAGCCACCGCCCCGAGCCGTCGTGCTCGATTCGAGCCGCAAAGGCCATGCCTTGATCGTCGGCGTTCTGATCGTCGTCCGTCATTCGATCGAGCACCATGCAGTGGTCGTAGCCACCTGCAACTGCGAGTTGCAGCGCACCATCACGGATCCGGTCTGCCACGCGAGTCGGCGCGCGAAAGTCAAACGGCGTGGCGTCGACTGCGGCAATGCCCATTGGGATCATGTCGCCTTCGACTTCCAGATAGCGACGGGCCGCGATGCACAGCCGGTGGTCGAGGGCGCTGCCACCGCCCGCCAGATTGAAGTAATCGTGATGTGTGAGGTTGACCACGGTAGCGCAGTCGGTGGTCGCGCGGTAGTCGATGCGCCAGGTGTTGCATGCGGAAAGCCGATAGGTCGCGTCCACTTCGAGCCGGCCTGGGTAGCCGCTCTCGCCGTCTGCGCTGGTGCGGTGCAGCCGCAAGCCGACCGTGCCAGCATCGTCGCAATCAAGTTCCGAAATTTCCCACCACTGCGTGCCGAACCCTTGCGCGCCGCCGTGCAGCGAGTTGGGTGGTTCATTCACATCGAGTTGGTGCAGTACGCCGTCGAGTGCAAAGCGGCCGCCTGCGATCCGGTTCGCAAACCGGCCGACGATCACGCCGAAGTCGGGATTGCGGTCAAGGTAGTCGGCCAGGTCCGAGAATCCAAGCACGACGTTGTCGCTGCGGCCAACGCGGTCCGGTACATGCATCGACGTCACGATACCGCCCAGATTGATCACACCGACCGTCATGCCGCAGCCGTTGTCGAGCGTGTACTCATCCACCACACGGCCGTCGGGCATGTGGCCGAACGTGCGGCGGCGAATGCTTGCCGGATTTTTGGATCGACCGCTCATGCGCGCAACGACTACAGCGTCAGGATCGTGCAGCCGGTGGTCTTGCGTGCCTCGAGATCGCGGTGCGCCTGCTGCACTTCAGCCAACGGATAGCGCTGGTCGATGTGGATCTTGACCTTGCCGCTTTCCACCACCTCGAACAGTTGATCGGCCATCTGCTGGCAGCGTTCGCGCGTGCCCATGTGCGTGAACAGCGTTTGGCGCGTGACGTAGATCGACCCCTTCACGCCGAGGATGCCAGGTGCGAACGGCGCGGGCGCTCCAGACGCGTTGCCGAAGCTGGCCATCAAGCCGAACGGCCGCAGGCAGTCGAGCGACTTGTCCCAGGTGTCCTTGCCGACCGAGTCATACACGACCTTGACGCCTTTGCCACCCGTGATCTCCTTGACGCGCGCGAGGAAATCTTCGGTCGAATAATTGATCGCATGCGCGGCGCCGTTGGCCAGTGCGAGCTTGCATTTCTCGTCGCTGCCAGCCGTGCCGATCAGCTGCAGCCCCAGCGCCTTCGCCCACTGACATGCGATCAGCCCGACGCCGCCCGCAGCCGCATGAAACAGCACGAAGTCACCCGTCTCCAGCCCTTCGACCGGCAGGGTGCGCTTGAGCAAATACTGTGCGGTCAAGCCCTTCAACATCATCGCGGCACCGGTCTCGAACGAGATCGAGTCCGGCAACTTGCACACCGTCATGGCCGGCATCACACGGCGTTCGCTGTAGCTGCCGGGTGGGTTGCTGGCATACGCCGCGCGGTCGCCGACCTTCAGGTGCGTGACGCCTTCGCCCACCGCTTCGATGACACCGGACGCTTCCATGCCGAGTATGAGCGGCATCGCGAACTTGTACAGGCCGCTGCGCTGATACACGTCGATGAAGTTGAGACCGACCGCCTTGTGCGCGATGCGGACCTGGCCCGGACCGGGCTCGCCCACCGTCACGTCGACCAGCTTCATTTCCTCGGGACCGCCGTTTTTATCGATGCGGATCGCTTTGCTCATGCGTAGACTCCTTGAAACCAAAATTTGGTGAGCCACCTTACAACAATGGGCGTTCGTAGAAACGCCACTTCGACATGAACCCAAAACCTCTCCTTGCGGGCCAGAGTGCCGTCGTTACAGGTGCGGGCCGCGGCATCGGCGCGGCGATCGCCAAAGCGCTGGCTGCTGCGGGTGCGAGCGTTGCGATCAACTACAGCCGGTCCGCCGACGAGAGCGAAGCCCTGCGCAGTGAGATCGAAGCAGCCGGCGGCAACGCGTTCACGATCCAGGCCGACGTGAGCCGCGAGGACGACGTCCAAGCCATGTTCGACGCAACCATCAAACGCTTCGGCACGGTCGACATCCTCGTCAACAACGCAGGCATCCAGATCGATGCGCCGTTCGAGGACATGAAGCTTGATCAGTGGAACAAGCTGCTCGCCATCAACCTGACGGGCCAGTTCCTTTGCGCGCGCGCCGCCGTGCGCGAATTCCTGCGCCGCGGCGTGGCGCCGGAACGATCGGCCGCAGCCGGGAAGATCATCTGCATTTCTTCGGTGCACGAAGTGATCCCGTGGGCTGGCCACGTCAACTACGCCACCTCAAAAGGCGGCGTCGGCATGTTCATGCGCACGCTGGCCCAGGAGATGGCGTCGCGCCGCATTCGTGTGAATGCGATCGGCCCCGGTGCGATCGCGACAGACATCAATCGCAACGCATGGGAGACGGAGGAAGCGAAAGCGAAGCTGCTCAAGCTCATCCCGTACGGGCGCGTCGGCGCTGCCGTCGACATCGGCAAAGCGGCGGTTTGGCTGGCCAGCGACGAGTCTGACTACATGACCGGCCAGACCCTGTTCGTGGACGGTGGCATGACGCTCTACCCGGAGTTTCGGGACGCTGGTTGAGGGACGACGACGCAGATCTGTTGAGGGCGTGCAGTATGTTTCTGACTGGGGAAGGTCTGCATAAATTCTGCCCAGCAGTGCTTGGTGGGACGAGCGGGCGCAGGAGAATCCGAACGCACGGAGTCAGCTGATCTGTGCCTGGACCTGACGATGAGGCGGCAGTTCCTGGCCGAGATGGGGCGCTTTGGTCCAGCCGATTGAGCCGTTTGCGCCCGAAGGCGAACGGGGTCGCCCATCGTTTGCTTTGGAGACCATGCTGCGCATTCACTTCATGCAATAGTGGTTCACGCTGAGCGACCCGGCTATGGAAAAAGCGTTGCACGACGTGTTGCTGTTTCGCAAGTTTTCTTCTCTCGGTTGGGACACGCGGCTACCGGACGAGACGACGATTCTTCGGCTTGGCAAAACCCGAAGTCCACGCCGTCTGCTCGAAGACCACAAGCTGGCCCCGCAGATCCTAGCCGTGGTCAACGAGCTGCTGGGCGCCGAAGGCCTGATGCTGCGCACCGGCACGGCGGTGGACGCCACGCTGATCGCAGCACCCAGCTCTCGACCAAGAACGCCTCGAACGCGCGTGACCCGGAGATGCGCCAAAGCCAGGAGGGCAGCCCGTGGTACTTGGGGATGAAGGCTCACATCGGTGTGGATCCCGACTCCGGCCTGGTGCATACGGTGCGTGGCACCAGTGGCGGCGTCAACGATGTGGTGGAGGCCAACGCGCTGCTGCACGGCGAGGAGACTGAAGCCTGGGGCGACGCGGGCCATCCGGGGGCCGACAAGCGGCCTGATGCCGCAGACAGGGTGCGCTGGAACATCGCCATGCGCCCTGGCAAGCGCAGGCGGCTAGACAAGACCAGGCTGGTCGAACAAGTCGCCGAGCAACTCGAGTGCATCAAGGCCAGCGTGCGAGCCAAGGTCGGACATGCGTTCCGAGTGCTCAAGCGCCAGTTCGGCCACGTCAAAGTGCGCTATCGCGGACTGAGCAAGAACACGGCGCAGCTGCATACGCTGTTTGCGCTGTCCCCCCCCCTGGATGGCACGGCGCCGACTGATGGCCGCTCAGGCATGAGTGCGTCTGCAAATCGCCGAAGTGCGCGCAACCAGACCAAAATCACACAAAACGCCGGCGACGAGAAGCCCGAATCTGTGCAGCAGATTGATTCACCGGCACTTTCACATGTCAAACCGATTTGTGCAGACGTTCTTTGGCAGATTTTCTCACTCTCGCGCCAGCCAAGGCAGCCAAACCTACTAAGCAAAGCAGAATAGTTGAGGGTTCTGGAACCGTATTGCCCGGGTTGCCTGACGTCGTATCGCCGCCACTAAATCCGAAACTACCAAAGTCAGTTCGTCCGCTGCCAAAGTTCTCACGGGTGCAGTTATTCGAAATCGTGTTGGAGTCCAACGTCACCGCTGCATTTAGTGCAATCGCCCTACCACACAGAATCGAGGCAGTCGTATTCAGAGTGATGCTCTGATCCGCAAGAATATTTCCTGCGAACAGCGTACTGGTGCCCAGAGTGGCCGAAGTGCCGACATCAAAAAATACGCCGTTGTTCGAGCCGCCATTAAGGATATTGACAACCGAGCCGCTGGCGGTTGTTAGCGTGCTTCCGATCTGGAATACAAACAGCGCATTCGGAGTGTTTTGAAAATCCAGGGTCAGCGTCCCTGTTAACTGAGCTGACGTGGCGAAGAAAAAGACGCCTGGAGTTAGTGTGAGTCCACCAAGATCCTGACCGGTCAAGTCGTTGGTAAATGGCAACCCTTGAAGGAAATTGAACGCAACGAGCGCATCACTCTGAGCCTGCTGTGCTACCGAATCGCCTTGATGAACCGTCCCATCGAGAGTGATGCTTCCAAGGCCGGTGATCGAATTACCAGGAAACACTCCAAGATCACCCGAGATGGTGGTCGACCCAGTGTTTGTTACCGTAGAGGCACCCAGAACCCCGAAGCTCGACGCTGACCCAAGCAGTGGGGCGGCCTGTACTGGCGCAGTGCCAAAAAGGAAACTGCCCACCAGAGCCGACACCGCTAAAAGTGGAATGTGATCAGAGGCACCCAGCGATGACTTGAAACACTGTCGTAGAGTCATTTCGATTGAAGACGAGATGCGCATTGATTTTCCTAAGACTAGACCGTCCAGCGCTTGAAATTCATCTGGATAGTTTGATATTGCAATTCCCGTGCCAGATAGAAAATCCTATATATCTCAACAGCTTACGATTGAAAAATTTTCAAATTAAAAATAAGTGTAAAGATAATCAGCAATCGATCTGGGCAAATAGATAGCTATCTTCTATGATTTAGTGTTCCGGATGATCGTAAGGTTGCCTGACTAACGGATGCGTAGCGCGCCTGTCTCATTCAAGCTCGGACGGGCTGTCAAACGCCAGAGCGGGTCTGCTCCCAGGGCTGCTCAATACTGAAAATTCGCCTTCCTTGGTAAGGCGGATGGACCGATGTTGAATCTGACAGACTTAAAGGACGTGGGCGACAGGCGCCGAGGCCAAGGCAAGATGTATGACCTGCCGCACGTGGCGATGCGCTGCGTCCTGGGTGGCCGCTGGAGCGGACTTCGACTGGGGGCCATCGTGCGTTTCATCGATGTGCGCCTGGGGCGGCTTCGGCAGCGTACCGTGCTGGCGTGGCGTCGGGCGTCGGGCCGTACCGGCTTTCGGGTGGATCCTGCGGGGGCTGAACCAGAAGGCGCTGGTGGCGGAGGCTGAGCCGGCGGCCAGCATCGCCATCGGCGGCAAGACCCTGGGCGGCAGTTTGGATCGCTTTGCCGATGTGGCGCCGCTGCAGTGGCTGTCGGCCTTTGCCACAGGCCAGCGCCTGGTGCTCGGGCAGGTGGCGCTGGCCGACGAGGACAAGGGCGGGGAGATCGCCGCCGCGCAGCGCCCCATCGAGGAACTGGGACTCCAAGGCAAGCTGTTCACGCTGAATGCGCTGCATGCTCGAAAAAACGCTGCATCTCGCCGCGCGTATCGGCAAAGACGTGATGGTGCAGGTCAAGGGCAACCAGCCCAAGCTGCTGCAAGAGGTCATGGCCGTTGCCGAGCACCAGCCGCCCAGCGACACCCACCATCACGATCAACTCGGCCAGCGCAAGCCGCACCTGAGTCGCGCAGCACGTCGGTGTGGCCGGTGGCCGCGGGCTGTTTGGGCCCCGAGTGGACGCTGGTGCGCTGCCTGATTCGGGTGCGTCGCCACACGGAAGTCTTCCACACCGCCCGCGCTGCTTGGCAGCCTCGCAGTGAGACGGCGTGGTACGTCTGCACCCGTGCGCTGTCGGCCAGCCAGGCCCATCACGCCGTGCGCGATCACTGGGGAATCGAAAACGCCCTGCACCATGTTCGTGATGTCGTCATGGGCGAAGACGCCAGCCGCATCCGCGTCGAGCCCGGCGTCTTCGCTCAACTGCGCACCTGCGCCTTGAACCTGCTGCGCTGCGCCGG
>JBBPYC010000079.1:0-5204 GCA_038200275.1 Burkholderiales bacterium | reverse complement strand
TCCAACTCCCTGCGGCTGGCCTCATCGAGCGCCAAGTTCTTTCGTGCCGCCATCGCGTTTGTCTGCTCCGTCGTCAGTCAGCGCTCAACGGAACGCCCAGCACTGCATCTTAGGGTATAAAACTTGTCTAGGAGAGCTTAGAGCCGGGGGAAGCGCTGCGCAATCTCTTCGGGCGTCATGCAAGAATTCCCATCGAATCTTTTCAACCTGACCAGCAGCAAAGAAAATGCCTACGCCATGAAACTCGAAACCCTCGCCGTCCACGGCGGCTACTCGCCCGAACCGACCACCAAGGCGGTCGCAGTCCCGATCTACCAGACCGTCGCCTTTGCGTTCGACGACACACAACACGGCGCCGATCTGTTCGACTTGAAGGTCGCGGGCAACATCTACAGCCGCATCATGAATCCAACCAACGCGGTGCTGGAAGGCCGGCTCGCCGCGATGGAAGGCGGCATCGGCGCGCTGGCGGTGGCGTCCGGCATGGCAGCGATCTCTTACGCGGTGCAGACCATCACAGAGGCTGGTGACAACATCATCTCGGCCTCCACGCTGTACGGCGGCACCTACAACTTGTTCGCGCACACGTTCCCGCAGATGGGCATCGAGGTGCGCTTTGCGGATGCACACGATCCGGCGTCGTTTGCCAAGCTGATCGATGAACGCACCAAGCTGATTTTTTGCGAGACGATCGGCAACCCGCTGGGCAATGTGACCGACATCGCAGCGCTGGCCAAGGTCGCCCACGATGCGGGCGTGCCACTGGTGGTCGACAGCACCGTCACCTCGCCCTATTTGTGCCGCCCGTTCGAGCATGGTGCCGACATCGTCGTGCATGCACTGACCAAGTACCTGGGCGGCCACGGCACCACGCTTGGCGGCGCGATCGTCGATTCGGGCAAGTTCCCCTGGGCCAAGCACAAGACCCGCTTCAAGCGGCTGAACGAGCCGGACGTGAGCTACCACGGCGTGGTCTACACGGAAGCGTTGGGCGAAGCTGCCTACATCGGCCGCGCACGCGTGGTGCCGCTGCGCAACATGGGCGCCGCGCTGTCGCCGATGAATGCGTTTCAGATCCTGCAGGGCATCGAGACGCTGCCGCTGCGCATGGACCGGATCGGGGAGAACTCGTTGACGATTGCCAAGCATTTGCAGAGCCATGCGAAGGTCGCCTGGGTCCGTTATGCGGGCCTGCCGGACCATCCGGACCATGCAGTGCTGCAGCGCATGACCAAGGGCCGCGCATCGGGCATCGTGAGCTTTGGGATAAAGGCGGACGACGGCCGCGCGGCGGGCGCGAAGTTTCAGGACGCGCTCAAGCTGTTCACGCGGTTGGTCAACATCGGTGACGCCAAGTCCCTCGCCTGCCATCCCGCCACGACTACGCATAGGCAGCTCGGGCCTGACGAACTTGCCAAAGCCGGCGTCAGCGCAGACATGGTGCGCTTGTCGATCGGCATCGAGCACATCGATGACTTGATCGAAGACCTTGAGCAAGCGTTGGCAGCCGTCTGACAGCGACTTGTCTCGCGTTCCGCTGGCCACTCGTCGCGCGGCGATCGGGGCGCTTTCGGGCTCAGTCGACCTGCAGCTTGCGTTCGCGGATCAGCTTTGACCACTTCTGGTTTTCAGCGGTGACGAAGGCTGCGAATTCGGTGGGGCCAAGCGGGTGCACCTGGGAGCCGGCCGCCGCGAATTTGGCTTGTACGTCGGGCTGCGCCAGCACCTGAGCCAGCGCCTGCGTCAGGCGATCAAGCACCGGTTGCGGCAGGTTGGCCGGCCCGACCAGCCCCTGAAAGCCGACTGCTTCCATCCCGCCCAACCCCAGCTCGCCCACCGTCGGCACGTCCGGCAACTGCGGATCGCGCTTCGGGCTCGTCACCGCGAGCGCTTTCAGCTTGCCGCCCTTGATCTGCGGCAGCAGCACGCTGCCGGCGTCGATCAGGATCTGCGTCTGGCCGCCGACCAGCTCTTGCAATGCCGGCGCACTGCCCTTGTACGGCACATGCGTCATGTCCAGGCCGGTCACCTGATTCATCAGCTCCCCATTCAAATGGGTAGAAGTGCCGGTACCGCCAGATGCAAAGTTGACTTTGCCCGGCTGCGTCTTGGCCCACGCCACGAACGCTTTCAGGTCGTTGGCCGGATGGTCGGTGCGGGTGACGGCGATGTAGCTGCCCTGGCTGATCTGGCCGATGTAGCTGAACTGGCGCAGCGGGTCGTACGGCATCTTGGTCTGCAGATACGGCGCGATCGCGAACGGCCCGGTGTTGGCCAGCAGCAGCGTGTAGCCATCGGCCGGCTGACGCGTGAGCTCGGTCGCGGCGATGGTGCCGCTGGCGCCCGGTTTGTAGTCGACCACGACCTGTGTGTTCAGTGCCTCCTGCAGCGGCGCCTGCACGGTGCGCGCGGCAAAGTCTATGCCGCCGCCCGGCGGGTAGCCGACGATAAGCCGGATCGGCTTGTTCGGATAGGTCAGCGGGGTTTGCGCCAGTGCCGCACCTGCTGCGAGTGCGAACGTGAATGCAGCGCCGAGAGCGGACAGGTTCTTCAATGACTTTCTCCTGGTTACAAGGTTATGAACGGGTGGGTACAGCGGCGGTGCAGTCAGAAAAGAGGCCGATGCCGGGTGCAGCAACGGCATTGAAGTTCACAGCCAAAGAACGCAACAGATCTGATGCCTTCTGCTATCAAAATGATACCTGTCGACGCAATGGTTGGTAGCGCCCCAGCCCTATTTGACTCAAAAATCTTGATTTGATCGACCGGCGGCCCGACTCCTAAGCCCTGCGAGGCACCTTCAACTCCGAACCTCCTGCAGCAGCGCGCACAGCTCAGCCAAGTCAGCGACTTCCAGCTGCGGCGGTTGCTCATGCGTCCAGGGCTTGCGCTCCCGGTTCACCCAGACCGCCTGCACGCCTGCGTCCAGCGCACCCATCACGTCCAGTGCCGAGTCGTCGCCGACATGCAGCATGGCGGCACAGGTCACGTCGGCCGCATCGGCGGCGGCCTGGAACATGCGCGCATCGGGCTTGGCAAAGCCGGTTTCGCGCGAGGCCACGCTGGCGCGGAAGAACCGGCCAATGCCGATGCGGTGCACATCCGCGTTGCCGTTTGATAGCGCGACCAGTGGATAGCGGCTGCTCAAGTATTCAAGCGCGGCCAGCGCGTCGTCATACAGCTCGACTTGCTGGCGCGCTGCAAAGAAGGCCTCGAACGCGCCTTCGGCCAACGCAGGGTCTTCCTCGCTGCGGATCAATGCCATGCGGATCGACTCGCGGCGCAGCGCCGAGAAATCGTGCTGCAAGTCCGGCCGGTCCTGGTTCAGCTGGGTGCGAATCGCCTGCCGTGTCTCCGCGCTTTTGTGCAGCGTCGCCGTGTTCGGCGCGTGCGTGGCCAGCCATGCCTGCAAGCCGGCCTCCGCCCGTTCGATGGTCGGCCAGATCGGCCAGAGCGTGTCGTCAAGGTCAATGGAAACGGCGCGGATACGTTTGGTGTCGATCATGGCTGGGCCAGAATAGCGCATGAACAAAGCACCCGACGCTGAAGGTACCCAGCGCATCGACCCCACCTTATCGACGACACACCCAGCGGAGTCCGAAACGGAATCGGCGCCCGCGTATTCTTCATTGGCGCAGGCAGACCCCACACCGGCAGCACCCGCCGAACACCCAACAGACGCCGTCCTGCGCGTCTCCGCCGAGCCGCCGGTCGCCGTGTCGGCCACGCCAGTCCAGACACCCGCTTCGGATTCGGTGGCATCTCCGGTCAAGCCTGCCAGCCCGCCATCAATCAAGGACGTCGCGTCACCAGCCGCAAGCTTCAAGCATGGACAGGAGCCCCGCACCGTCGTACTGCTGACCAACCTCGGCACGCCCGATGAGCCGACCACCGGCGCAGTGCGCCGCTATCTGGCCGAATTTTTGAGCGACCGCCGCGTGGTCGAGATCCCCCGCATTGCTTGGCTGCCGCTGCTGCACGGCGTGATTCTCAATACGCGGCCGCGGGTATCGGCTGCGAAGTATCGGCAAGTCTGGGCCGAAGGCGGCTCGCCACTCAAGGTCTGGACCGAACGACAGGCCGCCGGGTTGCAAGCCGCGCTGCGCGAACGCGGCCACCACGTGACCGTCGCGATCGCGATGCGCTACGGCAATCCATCGATTGCCAGCGTGCTTGACCAGCTCACAGCCGACGGCATGACCCGCGTGCTGGTGTTGCCGGCCTATCCACAGTATTCAGCCGCCACCGTGGCCAGCACCTGCGACGCGGTGTTCGCCTGGGCCGGCCAGCAGCGCCGGCTGCCTGAGTTGCGCTTCGTGAACGGCTACTGCGACGACCCGGGTTACATCGGCGCCTTGGCCGAGACCGTGCGCCGCCACTGGAGCGAACATGGCCAGCCCGAGCAGCTGCTGCTGAGCTTTCACGGTATGCCCGAGCGCACGCTGCACCTGGGCGACCCGTACCACTGCGAATGCCAGAAGACCGGGCGGCTGCTGGCCGAAACGCTGGGGCTGACCGCACAGCAATACAAGGTCACGTTCCAGTCCCGCTTCGGCCGCGCCAAATGGCTGGAGCCGGCCACCGAGCCGACGTTGATCGAGATGGCCAAGTCCGGTGTGCGCCGCGTCGATGTGCTGTGCCCCGGATTTGCCAGCGACTGTCTGGAGACGCTGGAAGAAATCTCGATCGAGGGGCGCAAGGCGTTCATCGACGCGGGCGGCAAGCAGTTCCACTACATCCCGTGCCTGAACGACGACGGCGACTGGATTGGCGCTCTGGGCTTTCTCGCCGAGCGGCACCTGGCCGGCTGGCCAACGCTTGAGCCGGCCGACCCTGGGGCGCTGGCCCGGTCGCGTGAGCGCGCTCTGGCAGCAGGCGCGCAGAACTGAATCCCAGTCGAGTCGGAAAGCCGCGCAGGACGTCGGTTGACGGGCGACCAGCGCCGCGCTGGACCAGTCCCTTACATGGATGTCCACTGCGCGCCCGGCTCAGCAATGCCCGCAGCAGTGCCTCTTCTCCTTGTTTTCTTGAATCGAATCCCTGACCGATGGAATCCCTTGCTGAAGATCTGGAGACGTTGGTGCGCACGCCGCTGTCCGAGCGCCACGTGCAGGCGATGCACGAAATCGGCGAGGTGCGCGCATTCGCCGCCGACGAGATGTTGGTGCGGCTGGGAGACCCGAGCAACACGTTTTTCTACATTC
>JBBPYC010000078.1:0-11409 GCA_038200275.1 Burkholderiales bacterium | reverse complement strand
CCAGCTCCTTTGCGTTGCGCAGCATGATGTGCTCCTTCTTTGTTGAAGCGACCACTGTGCGCTGAATGTGTCGGTGCGTCTATATGCCAGCGCACATTCAGACGTGCAGTGGCCGGCTGCACAGCGCAACGGCCGCCCCCAGTGCGTGCGTGCGCTGGCGCACAGACGAAAGCGGGCGGGCGTGCTGCAATTGTCGGGTTCGGCGCGACTCCGATGGGCGTGCAGGAAGCGAGCCCGCGCAGACGAAAGCCTGTGCTTGGAGCGCAGCCCATGCGCTATCGAAAACATAACGGTCCCCGTAGGCTAGGCAAGCGCTGGTGCGCCTTTTCTTTTGAAATTGTGCATTGCTGCCGGCTTGCGACGACTTATTCACCCATGGCGGCCTGAACGCTACCGATGGAGGCAAACACATGATGCTGCTGGCAGGCGACATTGGCGGCACCACCACACGGCTGGCGCTGCTGTCCAGGGAATCCGGCCCTCGAAAATTCCTCGAACAGCAGGAATTCAAAAGTTCGGACTTCGCTGGACTCACGCCGATCGTCTCTGCCTTTCTGGCCGGGACGGGCGGGAAACCCAACTCGGCCTGCTTCGACGTCGCCGGTCCTGTGAGCGGGGGTCGCGCGCACCTGACGAATCTGCCTTGGCATCTCGAGGAAGCGGCGCTCGCCAGCGACCTCCATCTCAGCCAAGTGACGCTGCTGAACGACTTGCACGCTACGGCCCACGCGACGCCGCATTTGCTGCCATCGGAATCCGTCGAGATCAACGCGGGCAAGGCGGTCGCGCATGCGCCCATCGCCGTGCTGGCGCCGGGCACGGGGCTGGGCGAGTCATTTCTGATATGGACGGGTAATGGCTATCTGGCCTGTTCCTCGGAGGGTGGCCACACCGACTTCGCGCCCACCAACCACATTCAAGCCGGGCTATGGTCCTACCTGACCGACCGCTTTCGCCACGCTGCCTATGAGCGCGTCTGCGCGGGGACGGGTGTCCAGAATGTCTACGACTACTTGCGTTCGCTCGATCCAGCGTCGGAAAGCGCGGCGTTTGCCGCCACGCTGCAGGCGGCGCAGGACCGCACACCGCCGATCCTGCACGCTGCGCTCCATGATGCCGACAACAACCCGTTGGCGGCCCAGACGCTTCGCATCCTTGTCGATGTCTGGGGCGCCGAGGCGGGCAACCTCGCGCTCAAGGTGCTGGCGACGGGAGGCGTCTACCTCGCCGGTGGCCTGCCGCCGCGCGTGATACCGCAACTCCAGGACGGCGCATTCATGCGCGCCTTCACAGCCAAGGGCCGGTTTGCCAACATGCTGGCCGCAGTGCCTGTGCACGTGGTCACGGTTAATGCCGCGTTGCTTGGTGCCGCCATCTACGGGCTGGATCACGCGGCGCCGTAGTGAACCGGCCAGCGGCGAACCTGTCGTGCCCTGAGGACCGGCTGGGCGCGAACCCACGTCGTCTGGCAGTCCTGAATCATGTCAGTTGACAGAAAACCCTTATCGCGCGCCACCAAAGCAATGGCTATTGCTTCATCTCGAAGCGACCCAACGCCAATTTCGAATCTCCGGCATGTCCTGCCCATGCAGCCGGATGTAGCGCTGGTGTTCGAAAAGCTTGTCGTTGAGCCGCCGCTTCAGTGCCAGGCCCTTGTCGCCCGTCTGCGGCAGTCTATCCACCACAGCCATCGCGAGGTGGAAACGGTCGAGATCGTTCAGCACCGTCATGTCGAACGCCGTGGTGATCGTGCCTTCCTCCTTGTAGCCGCGTACGTGGATGTTGTCATGGTTGGTGCGGCGATAGGTCAGCCGGTGGATCAGCCACGGGTAGGCGTGAAAGGCGAAGAGGACTGGCTTGTCGGTCGTGAACAGCGAATCGAAGGCGGCATCGTCCAGGCCGTGCGGGTGCTCGCTCTGGGGTTGTAGCCGCATCAGGTCGACGACGTTGACGACGCGGATCTTCAGTGCCGGCAGGTGCTCGCGCAGGATCGACACGGCGGCCAGCGTTTCCAACGTCGGCACGTCACCGCAGCAGGCCATCACGACGTCGGGTGACTCGTCACCGTCGTTGCTGGCCCATTCCCAGATGCCGATGCCTTCGGTGCAGTGCTTGACGGCGTCGTCCATCGTCAGCCACTGCGGCGCCGGGTGCTTGCCGGCCACCACCACGTTGACGTAGTGGCGGCTGCGCAAGCAATGGTCCATCACCGACAGCAGGCAGTTCGCGTCCGGTGGCAGGTAGACACGCACGACCTCAGCTTTCTTGTTGACGAAGTGGTCTATGAAACCCGGGTCTTGGTGGGTGAACCCATTGTGGTCCTGACGCCAGACGTGCGAGGCCAGCAGGTAGTTCAACGACGCGATCTTGCGCCGCCACGGAATGTGCGATGTCACCTTCAGCCACTTGGCGTGCTGGTTGAACATCGAGTCGACAATGTGGATGAAGGCTTCGTAGCAGTTGAAGAGGCCGTGGCGGCCGGTCAGCAGATAGCCTTCGAGCCAGCCCTCGCACTGGTGCTCGCTGAGCATCTCCATCACGCGGCCGGTAGGCGCCAGAAACTCGTCGTTGGGTTGAGTCGCCGTGTCCCACTGCCGCTGCGTGACCTCGAACAGTGCACCCAATCCGTTGGAGATCGTTTCGTCGGGGCCGAAGACACGGAAGTTGCGCTGTTCGTCGTTCCACTTCGCCACGTCACGCAGAAATGGGCCCAGCACACGGGTGTCGCCGACTCCCGGGGCGCCGCGCACCGGCACCTCGCACGCGTAATTGCGAAAGTCCGGCAAGTGCAAGTCGCGCAGCAGCAGGCCGCCGTTGGCGTGCGGATTGGCCCCCATGCGGCGCTTGCCGACAGGAGCGAGTTCGGCCAGTTCCGGGATCAGCCGGCCCTGCGCGTCGAACAGTTCTTCGGGGCGGTAACTCTTGAGCCAGTCGTCGAGCAACGCGAGGTGGCCCGGATGCGTGGCCGGATCGGAGATCGGCACCTGGTGGGCGTGGAAGGTGCCTTCGATCTGCACCCCGTCGACCACTTTCGGCCCGGTCCAGCCCTTGGGCGAATCGAGCACGATCATCGGCCAGCGCGGGCGCTCCGCGTTGCCTGTAGCCCGGGCCGTCTTCTGGATCTCGAGGATCTGTTGCACGGCGTCGTCGAGCGCCGCGGCCATTGCCTCGTGCATCAGCGCTGGCTCATGGCCAGCGACGAAGATCGGCGTCCAGCCGTAGCCGCGCAGCAACTGCTCCAGCTCTTCACGGGTGATGCGGGCCAGCACCGTGGGGTTGGCGATCTTGTAACCGTTCAGGTGCAGGATCGGCAGCACCGCGCCATCGGTCACGGGGTCGAGAAACTTGTTCGAATGCCAGGCCGTGGCCAGCGGGCCGGTCTCGGCCTCGCCATCGCCGACCACGCAGGCAACGATCAGTTCGGGGTTGTCGAATACCGCCCCGAACGAGTGGCTGAGCGAGTAGCCGAGTTCACCGCCCTCATGGATCGAGCCCGGGCATTCGGGCGAAGCGTGGCTGGGAATGCCACCGGGAAACGAGAACTGCCGAAACAGCTTTTGCAGACCGGCGTCGTCGCGGCTGATGTCAGGGTAGACCTCGCTGTAGGTGCCTTCGAGGTACGTGTTTGCCACGACCGCAGGACCGCCGTGGCCGGGTCCCGAGACATAGATCATGTCCAGGTCGTACTGCTTGATAACCCGGTTCAGGTGCGCGTAAATGAAGTTCTGCCCTGGTGTCGTGCCCCAGTGCCCAAGCAGCATGTGCTTGATGTCGGACAGCGCGAGCGGCCGCCGCAGCAATGGGTTGTCGGCAAGGTAGATCTGCCCAACCGAAAGGTAGTTCGCGGCGCGCCAATAGGCGTCGATGCGCTGGCGTAGATCTGGCGTCAAGGTGGTGGTCGTCATGGTGAGAGATGGGTCCGTGGTTTGTATTAAAGGTGTGCCGTCCGCTGGTGTGAAGCATTCGCGACCATGAATACGGAATTCAAGTTCAGAGCCGCGCCAGTGACGGCATGACATCCGCGCCTTGCGCGAGCGCCCGCAAGACCGCGCGCGCGATCACCAGTTCTTCATCGGTGTGCATGACGCGCACTTCGACGCTGCTGACATCAGCGGAGATCAGCGGCGCGTGCAATGCGTTGTGTTGCGCGTCGAGCTCGATGCCGAGAAAGCCAAGCCCTTCGCAGATGCGCTCGCGCACCGGCGCCGCGTGTTCGCCAATACCGCCGGCGAACACCAATGTGTCCACGCCACCAAGCGCAGCGGCATACGCACCGATCCACTTCTTCGTCTGGTAGCAGAAATACGCCACCGCTTCGGCGGCGCGCACGTCGGTGGCCTCCAAGGCGAGCAGGTCGCGCATGTCACCGCTCGCCTCGGAAATACCGAGCAACCCCGACTCATGGTTCGCCAGGTCGTAGAAACGCTCAGCGGTCAGGCCCTCGGTGCGCGCCAGGTGCGCCGCGATGCCGGGATCGAGATCGCCCGAGCGCGTGGCCATCGGCAAGCCCGCTGTCGGCGTGAACGCCATGCTGGTGTCTATGCAGCGCCCGGCGTGGACGGCCGCCAGGCTGGCCCCGCCGCCCAGGTGCGCCAGGATCACGCGGCCTTGCGCTGCCTCGGTGCCGGCGATGCGCTCAAGCTCCTGCATCAGGTACGCATACGACAGACCGTGGAAGCCGTAGCGGCGCAGCCCTTGGCCTTCGTAGCGGCGTGGAATCGGCAGCAACTGCGCCAAGCGCGGCATGGTGCGGTGAAACGCGGTGTCGAAGCATGCCAGCTGCGGCAGACCTGGGTGGCGTTCGCGAAGCATTTCGATGAGGCGAATCTCGCCCGGCAGGTGGTCCGGATCGTCGGGCTGCAGGCGGCGCAGTTCATCGAGCATTGCGTCGCCAACGGGTTCCGGTTCGCTGTGCTCCATGCCTTGAACGACCCGATGCCCGACGCCCGCGATCGATGCGAATTCCGGCTGCGCCTCTAGCCATTGCAGCAACGCTCCGGCGGCTGCCTCGAAGCTGCCGCCGGCGATGGCGTGTCGTGCGGGTTCCTGTCCGTTGCCTGACATCGCCTCCGACCGGTCGACATCGATTGCAGCATCGGCGTGGCCGATGCGGTCGACTTGGCCGCTCAGCAAGCGCCGCAGCACCGGAGCGTGCGTGTAGAGCGCAAACTTGATGCTCGTTGAGCCGGCGTTGAGAGTCAGGATGTTCATGGCTGGGCCAGGGCTTCGTAGCCTGCGGTGACGTCAAAGAGCTCCTCGTCAATCGACCCCTGGCGCAGCCGGTGAAATCGGCCGTGCAGGTGTTCGAGCAAATCCTTGATGTTGCGATCGGCGCGCTCCATCGCCGCCAACCGGCTGGCGTTCTCGCTTGCCAGCGATTCGGCGCAGGCGCGAAACAGCGAGATGAACAGGTACTCGTGGATCAAGGCGCGCAAGGTCGTCGCGCCGTGATCGAGCACTTCAGGCAACACCTTGCCCGGCCAGGGCACGGCCGCCAGGCTCTGCTGCCAAGCTGCGTCGAGCGGCAGCAGGCGCTGGCCAACCGGCTCGTAGAGCGAAGCGGCCAGCGGCCGGTTGTGGAAGACCTGCACCTGCCAGACCTGGTTCGGGCCGCGTTCGGCGCGGCGCGCTTCGATGTCGATCTGGATTTGCGATACCAGCGGCGCGATGGCGTCGACCGAACCCGGCACGGCATACACGCCTACCACGTCCAGGCCGGCATCCTTCAAATGCGCCTCGACCCGTTCGCCGACGGCCCATACCTCGACCTGTCCCGGCAGATCAGCCAAGGTGCCGACCGCATGGCCGGCGATCACGTCGTTGAAGGGGCCGACGAGACCTTGGTCTGAACCGAACACGATGGCACCAATCGGCTCCGACTTCCCTGCTGGCGCCTGCTCGGGTGCGGCACCAGGGTTGGCGCGGGCTTGTCGAAAGCATTCGCCCAGGCCGAGCGAGATCGTACGGTCGTAGCCGACGAGCGCAGCCACCGAGCGTTCGTATTCGCTGATGCTCGACGCCGCCAGCGCCTTCATCGTGCGCACGACGGCGTGCAAGTCACCAGCACCGGCGATCTGGCGGCGCAGGGCGGCGATGCTGTCGCTCACCGGGCCTTCCTAAAAGCCGCGCGCTCCGGGCTGAGCGTTTGGTGATCGTCTGGCACGCTCATGTTGCTGCCTTTGCTGCAGACTCTTCGTCCGCCTTCGGCGAGAAAGCCTTTAGCGCCGCACTGGCGCTGTCGGTGACCGCCTTGCGATCCTCGTCGTTCAGTTCTTTCGTACCGACCAGACGTTCAAGAATTGGCGCGCTGAGTTGGACCGCGGCGTCCTGAACGGCCCGTTGTGCCTCGGCCATGCGCGGCAGCGGCACGGTGTCGAACCGGCCGGCCGTCAGCGCCAGCAGGACAGCGATCTGGGCCGGGACTGCCACTGGGTCGAACTGCGGTTGCTTCAGGCAGGCGCGGATGCGCTTTCCGTGCTCGATGGTCTTCTTGGTCGCGTCGTCCAAGCGTGCGCCAAAGCGCGAGAACGACTCGAGTTCCTCGAACTGCGCATAGGCCAGCTTCAGATCCCCGGCGACGGCGCGGAAGGTGCCGAGCTGCGCCTTGCCACCAACTCGCGACACCGACTTGCCCACGTCGACCGCCGGCAGCACGCCCAGTTCGAACAGGGAAGGCGATAGGTAGATCTGGCCGTCGGTGATCGAGATCAGGTTGGTCGGGATGTAGGCCGAAATGTCCTCGGCCTCGGTTTCGATGATCGGCAACGCGGTGAGCGAGCCGCCGCCGCGCTCTTTGCACAAGTGGGTCGAGCGCTCCAGCAGGCGCGAGTGGATGTAGAAGATGTCGCCCGGAAACGCCTCGCGCCCCGGCGGTCGGCGCAGCAGCAGCGACAGCTCACGGTAGGCGCGTGCGTGCTGCGTCAGGTCGTCATAGACGATCAGCACATCGCGGCCGGCCTCCATGAAATTTTCGGCAATGCTGGTCGCCGCGTAGGGCGTGATGTAGGCCAGCCCTGGCGGCTGGTTGCCTTCGGTGACGACGACCACGGTGTAGTCCATCGCGCCCTTCTCGCGCAGCGTCGCCACCGCCTTGGCCACCGCCGACGCGCGCTGCCCGATCGCGCAGTAGACGCAGACCACGTCCTGCCCGCGCTGGTTCAGGATCGCGTCGAGTGCGATCGCGGTCTTGCCGGTCTGGCGGTCTCCGAGGATCAGCTCGCGCTGGCCGCGGCCGATCGGGATCAGCGCATCAAGGACCTTGAGGCCGGTTTGCAGCGGCACGTCGACCGGCGCACGGTCCATGATCGCGGCAGCCGGCCGCTCGATTGGCAGCCGGGCCGTCGCATCCACAGGACCGAGACCGTCGAGCGCGCGGCCAAGCGGGTCGATGACACGCCCCAGCAGCGCCGGGCCGACGGCCACGTCCATCACGCGTCCGGTGCGGCGCACTTCGTCGCCGGCCTGCAGGTGCCAGTACTCGCCCAGCAGCACGACGCCGAGCTCGTGCTCGTCGACGTTGAAGGCGATGCCGGCCAGGCCGCCCGGAAACATCAGCAGTTCATCGAATCCGGCGCCGGGCAGGCCGCTGACGCGGGCGATGCCCGTGGTCACCTGCGTGATGGTGCCGACCTCGCGCGGCACGAGCGCAGGCGCGAACGCGGCGCGCACCTGCGCCAGTGCGGCGAAGCTGCGATCGAGCGCACTCGCGGCGACATCGCTTTCCTGCGATGGCGGTACCCCGTCGGGCCGGGCGCTCACTGGGATGCCTTCTCGCTGTGCATTCCGGCATTCGCCCTGAAAAGGCCTGACGGTTTCATGCGGCGACCGGTTCGGTGTGAGGTGCCGGCGCGGCGCCGGGCTTGGGTGCGTCAGGGCCATCGGCGCTTTCTTGCGCCACGGCCGGCTTGGCTGCCGGGGTCAGCAGCGTGGCTACGTCGTGCTCGAAGTCGCGCAGGTACTCGTCGATGGTCCAGGCCAGCTTCTGGCCACCGGCACTCAACTCAATGCCGCAAACGGCATCGGCTGCAGTCTCGAAGCGCAACGGTACTTCGGCCGAGAAAGTCACGTTGATGGCATCCTGGATCGCTGCCTGCTGGCCGGCGGGCAGCTCGAAGTGGCTGCGCACCAGGGCGGGTTCGGCGCTCTGCTTCAGCGCCGCCCCGAGCTGGTTCTTGGCAGGAGCGGGCAGCTCGCTCAAGCGACGCGTGAAGACTTCGACCATGCGTTGTTCCAGGTCCACGTTCGCCAGATCGGTCAAAGTCTTGCGCGCGACGGCGAACACCTCATGCGCTGCGCGGCCGGCGATCAATTGCTGCAGGTGCTCGGCCTGGGTCTGCAGCGACTGCTGGCGCTGCGCCGCCAGCGCAAGGGCTGCCTTATGGGCCTTGTGGGCGAGATGCAGGGCTTTGGCTTTGGCGTCTGCCTCCGCCTTGCTCAGCAGGTCCGCGCGCTGCTGGTCGAACGCGGTGTTCTTGTCCTCGAAGGTCTTGCGTTCGGTCGTCGCCTTCGTTTCCTTCGCCGCAGCGTCAGCGATCTGGTCGGCGATGCGCTTCTCACGCGCCGCGATCGCATCCAGCACCGGCTGATAGAGAAAGTGCTTCATCAGCCAGACCAGCACGACAAAGTTGAGCACCTGCGCGCCGACGGTGAACCAGTCGATCAACATGGCTTACTTGCCAGCGACTTTTGCGGCCTGTGCAATCGCCGCGTTCCAGAACGGATTGGCGAAGATCAGGATCATCGACACCACGAAGCAGTAGATCGCCGTCGACTCGATCATCGCCAGGCCGACGAACAGCGTGCGCGTGATCGTCGCCGACGCGTCGGGCTGCTGCGCCAGCGCCGTCAGTGCGGTGGCCACGGCGCGGCCTTCGGCCAGCGCCGGCCCCATGGTGCCGAAGCCGGTGGTGATGCCGGCGATGACGATCGAGATCGTCGCTATGAGAGTCAGGCTGTCCATGGGGATTCCTAGTCGGGTTCAGGGTGTGGCGGGAGCGGGCTTGGCCGGCGACGGTGCCGGCCGCGTGGCGGCGGCGAGGTAGACCGCCGCCAGGATGCTGAAGATGTACGCCTGCACCATGCCGGTCAGCAAGCCGAGCAGCGTCATCACCACCGGGAAGAGAAACGGCGTGATGGTCAGCAGGATGCCGACGATCATCGCGCCGCTCATCATGTTGCCGAACAGACGCACTGCCAGTGCCAGCGTGCGCGAGAGTTCGCTGATGAGGTTGAACGGCAGCATGATCCACGTCGGTTCGAGGTAGGACTTGAGGTAGCCGCGCAGACCCTGTTCGCGGATGCCGAACAGCGGCACTGCGACGAAGACGCACAGGGCCAGCGCGACGGTGGTCGAAAGCGATCCAGTCGGCGGCTCGTAGCCCGGCACCACGGTCGCCAGCGCGGCGGCGGCGACGAACAGGAACAGCGTGCCCAGGAAGGCGAGGTAGCGCTCGGGCCGCTCCAGACCCACTTCGCGGATCTGCTGCGTGATGCCCGTGACGACGATCTCCAGCAGGTTCTGCCAGCGCGAACGCTGGTGGTTCGTGGAGAGCTTGCGCGTGATCAGCATCGCGCCGAGCACCAGCACGGTCATCAAGGCCCAGGTGAACACGATCGTGCCGTTCAGCTTGAACAGCCCGTACTGCCAGAACACCAGTTGATCGGGTCCGAGTCGCATGGCGGATCAGGTGGGGTCCGGCTCGGCATCCACATCGGCATTGCCTGAATGGCGACGCTGATCGTCGAGTCGCCCGAGCAGCGATTCGAGCGCCGCCGTCAGCTTTCGAGCCGCACCGTCCACGGCCTGATGAATGCTGCCGGCGTAGTGGCTGACAGCCACCGGCTGATGGTTTTTGAGCCGGGCTTCCAGCAGGCAGCGTTTGTCGCCGACGCCGGTTTTGCCGCCGTTCTCGTCATCGAGATGAACCTCCACCCGCGTGAGGTGGTCCTTCATATGGCGCACCGCGTTTTCGACCACGGATTCGACGTGTGTCGACAAGGCTTCATTGCCATCAATGTGGTTGTCAGTATTGATCTGGATTTGCATCTCTTGGTCCGTTGGTTTGATTCGAATCACCGACTCATGACGCCTCGCCGCCGCCGTACTTCAGTGGGATGCGCGAGGCGTCCACAGGTTTCGCCGCCAGGCGAGCGGTTAGGCGAACGACCAGCCAGCGTGCCAATAGGAAGCCGAACAGACACGCCAGCAATCGCTGCCAGTCGCCTGCGGAGACGGCGACGAAACCGCCTGCCGTGCATCCCATGCGCAACAGCAGGCTGCCTCCGACCCACAGGGCCGGCCGAGGTGAATGGAACGCGCGCCGCAAGGTCCACCACAGCCCCCCGAAGAAGAGCAAGCCCAGCAGGACACCGGCGAGGGCGGCAAGGGACAGTGCGAGCGGATCGTTCATCGGCGTCCCGTCTTCGACCCGTCATCGGCTGCACGAGCGTTGGCAAGATCGTCGGTATCGCTGTTGGCCTCATGCATCGCGCGGTCCTGCGCTGCCACCCAGCGCCAGGCGTTCAGGCAGCCCAGCACCAAGCCCGCCATCAGCAGCGCCAGCGTCCACGAATGCGTGCCAGGGTGTGTCGCATCGAGCCAGATGCCCAGCAACGCGCCCAGCATCGTCGGCACCACCACCGACCAACCAATCAGCCCCATCATGCCGAGACCCGACCAGACCCCGGGTGCGCCGTTGCGACGCGCACGCAGCTTGCGTGCGGCCTTGGCGCCGATCTGCTCGACAAGCATCTTGTCCGTGGGCCGCTCATTCACCGTGGAACCTCGAGAAGCGGCTGACGAAGCCGCTCTCCAGCTTGCGCGTGGCCGTGCGCGCACCCTCCTCCAGCGCATCCAGCGTCAGGTAGTCGCGTTGCACCGCGTCGCGCAACCGCGCCAAGTCGGTTCCGCGTAGGGCGCGGCGCACGGCTACCCGCACCGTGTCGCCGACTTTCGTCAGCACGCCCTGATCGACCGCGATGAAGACTTCGCCGTCGGCCTCGCTCTCAAAAGTCAGGATGCCCGGCACCAGCGCGGCGACGCAGTCGCGCCGGCGCGGCAACAGGCCGAACGAGCCGTCGTGGGTTTCGGCGACGATGCGCGACACCTCGTTCACGTCGGCGAAAATCCGGAACGGCAGCAGCACCTTAAAGCGCATGGACCGCCTCCGGCTGTGTGGTTGAAGTCGGCGGTGGCATATCGGCGCCGGGTTTCGCATCATCCTTTGCATCGCCTGCATTGCCTGCATCGGCGTGTGCATTGGTCTTCGCATCGCCCTTCGCCTCCGAGATCGCGCCGATCATGTACAGCGCGCTTTCGGGCCGGTCCTTGAACTCGTCGCGCAGGATGCGCTCGCACCCGTCCAGCGCGTCGGCCAGGCTGACCAGCTTGCCTTGCAGGCCAGTGAACTG
>JBBPYC010000077.1:0-48636 GCA_038200275.1 Burkholderiales bacterium | reverse complement strand
AGGAGCAAGCCAGCATTCTTGCGGCCCTGACCATCAAGAAACCAACGCTCAGCACCCAGTTGACCCTCTTGTAGTGGAGCGTTTTGCACGCGCCACTATATGAATCAATCACTTACGCGTTTAACTGTCGAACTCGGGTGCTCCCGAGATCGACGCGTACCTGGAGGCACGCTGCGATCCCTGTTCCGGCGCCGATGGCGCGGTGCTACGCAGACCCGGAATTCGCGGACTGGACCTGGGGCGTGCTCGACGTGGACGCGACGCGCTTTGAAGGCCAAGGCCGGGGAAATCAACATCACACTGCCGGGTCACCTGCTTGCGCGCATCGACCGTTGGGTTTGGCGAGCGCTGCACCATGCAAAAGCCAAAACTGAAGCAAAAACAGGCTGTGCCGCAGGTGCAGCCTGCACAGCGTGCTATGAATTCGGTAGTTCAGCGTGTTTGCCAAGTGGTCGGCCTTGTGTCCGGATTGCATCCAGCACCGTGTGGCCGGGCGGTTATCGGCTCAACTCGGCAGCGCAGCCGAACGCCTGTTGCAGCGCCTGAATCTGGTCGTTAGGCGCAAGAGCCATGGGGTGAAGTTGCAGCGGCTTTGTGGGCCGCTGTGGCGCGGGCGGCAATGCGGTGATGAGCGCATGAAGCTGAGCGGGCTTGTGGTCAAGGCTACGACGACACCAGAACCGCAGGCCGGTTGTCAGAAACCGTCGAGATGCACGTAGCCGACGGGTTCGGCGGTTTTCGCGTCGATCAGCGCCGTCCAGTCGAGTGCTCGATGGCTGACGAGAGGAAACCAGCGAAGGGAGGATTCGGGCTGGCCGGTGCGGGCGACGGCTTCGTCGATCAGCGCATGTTGCGATGAGTACCTAGCGGCAAGGTCGGACATCGGCTTGGCACGAGTTGAAGCGTCTGACGCACTCAACGCGAAGTCCTACCACCAACTGGGGCGCTGGCCAGTGTCAATACCAACGCTTGATTTTTCTATGTTCTCGAGCATCTCTTTCTGATTGCTGGTACGACGAGTGCCAACAAGTTTCGGGCCTGACAATGACCATGTCTTGAGCCATCTTGGAGCGTTGCTTAAGTCGGATTTATCTAAATCGGTCATCGACACTGCGCGAAAACGATCGACCTCGAAAACTAGCGCTACCGGCCGTGCAAGCGCTAAAGTATAAATTCCGTAGCTTAAAGCCATAAGCTGGAATCCAACGACGAAGGCCATATCGTGCAACAACTCTAATCTTGGCTTGCGTGGCATGAAAATCCGCAGAGTCAACAGTGGTCCACAAGTCACATCTACTAAGACGATGAGCCAAAATAATTCACGTCCTCCGGAAAGTTCACGATAAGGCAAAGGAAACCAAATACTGAATACCAAAGCAGTAAATGCGAATGCTAGAGCCAAGCTTAGTAGAAAGTGAATAGAAGCAGCGCGAGCTGCAAAAACTAGCCGAGGCAAACTAAGCATGAACAGAACTATATATTGCCATTCGAAATGATCAGAAAAACAAAGAGACCGTCGAAGCGGTCTCTTTATAAGCAAAAATGCAATCTTAAATTATATTTAATAAATTACATTATGCAACATAATGCAACATTCTCAAATCAACGGCACGAAGACGGTGCGAATCGAACTGGAAGCGTGGCAGCGGTTGTCGGTGCTACGATAGCCACTGCAACAGTTGCTGAATGACATTGCCATTTAAGAGCATCGGCAGGCGGCGTAAATGCAGCAGTTGCATCGGGCAATGCAGTGCCCGAATTCGCTGTACCAGCAGCACCACCAGTATACGGCACAAGGACCAAAGTGCCTGCGCCAGCACGAGCGGTATACGTAACGGTGGTTTGTCCAGTAGCGGCAGCGACACCAATGCTTGTCACATTAGGAGTAGCTGTTGGCGCATTGAAATTTTGGCCATAGCCGCCAGCGCTGTTGGCGCCATTTGCCAAGATATCAGCGACATGAGTTTTGGCTGCACTTGCACCTACCATGCCTTCAGTGACACGCGCACGCACCGTGTAATCCTGATACGCCGGCAACGCCACCGCAGCCAAAATACCGATGATCGCAACCACGATCATCAATTCGATCAGGGTGAAACCCTTTTGGAAACTCTTTTGCATGGAACGCTTCATTTGGAAAACTCCGTGGATAAATGGACTGACTAAAGGTGACTACCGGGAAATCCAATCTGCTGGTTTGAAACCTCTCGACTGACGGAGTAACCATTGCAGGGGGCGTGCCAGTTTTTCCAGAATCTGCCAAACAGCGGGTTTGGGTCAATCGGCGTGACATCTGTCACAGATTCAACAGGCCATGATTCGCAGTGGCCTGTCATAAATGTCAACTCGATTGCCGAAATGACATTCCTGTCAGGGATTCGCTGCCGGGAGTAACGCGTTTTGTTACTTTGACTGGCAGTCTTGTAAAAAAGTGCATCGGGGGCAGACTTCGTATGGCTTCGAGTGGCCGAATCGGAAAGAACCTAGGTTGGACTGGGGAAAAAGATCGAACGTTGGGCAGCTTTAAAGCCACTTGTCACGCGGCAGCGCGATGGGCGTGCCGGCGAATGCGCAGGAGCTTCGATGCCAGTCTGTCCCGCGCACGCTCAAGGTCGTAGTGCGACTGCAGGTTCAAGAAACTCGCGCCATCGACGCTGAAGTATTCGCCCAGCAACAGCGCCGTATCTTCCGTGATCGCGCGCTCGCCGTTGCAGATCGCGTTGATGCGGCGCGCGTCCACTTCGATGTCTTGCGCGAGCTTGTATTGCGTGATCCCGAGCGGCTGCAGCCATTCCTCGTAGAGGATGACGCCGGGATGAACGAGAGGTATTGCACGTGCCATGAAGCTTCTCCAAAAAGTCAGTGGTAGTCGCAGATTTCGACGTTTTCAGGTCCATTCGCGGTCCACGCAAAGCACAGTCGCCACTGAGCGTTGATCCTGATGCTGTGCTGTCCCAATCGGTCCTTCTTGAGCGCCTCCAGCTTGTTGTTCGGGGGAACTTTCAGAAAGCTCAACTGGGCCGCAGCGTGCAGCAACTGAAGTTTGATCGTCGCGCTGCGCTCAATGTTTACCCACTTGGGTACACGTTCCCCCCGGAACAAGCGCGCAGTGTCCTTGTCCTTGAAGCTCTGGATCGCCATGAGGGATAGTAGCGCGTAACGCCTATAGGCGTCAAACACCACTAAGCAAAGCGGCGATCTGGCTGAGCGCCTGAAAGCCGACGATCGTGTTGCTGCGGCGCTGCGGCGCTGCGGCGAGGGCTGCCTACGGCCGAGCGCTGCCAGTGCCAGTGCCGGTAAGCAGTTATTTTCTGGGTGACGCGCGATCCAGGGTTCAGCGGCTGCAACCCACCCCAGCTACCCCAGGCCAAAGGCGCAAGTCACAACTCGAACTCCTGCCCCACCCCCAGCCACCGGATATCACGCGGATTCGTCACCTCTGCCTTCGTTGCCGCTGCCGTCGCTGCGATCGACCGCAGGCCCGCAATGTCCGCGATCTCGCTCATGATGGTCTGTGTTTGCGCGGGCTTCGTGTGCGTGACATAGATCGGATAGACGGCACCGTCGGCAATCGCATCGAGTTCGCTCGCGAGCTGGTGCGGCGACAGGTGCCGGCTGATTTCGGCGAGCTGGCGTTCGTCGTTGCTGAACGCGGTTTCGATCACGAGCATACGCACGGGCAGCGCATTCACGCGCGCCCAGAACGCCGCATCGCCGCAGGTGTCACCGGAAAACACCCAGCAGCCGCCGCTCGCGTGCGCACAGACCGAATAGCCAACGGCGGGTACGGTGTGCGACGCGGGCAGGGCTTCGATGCTTTTGCCGCTCAAGCGCACCGTGCCGCCGGATTCGAGTGGCTCGAAGGTCAGCAGCGGCGTGCGTTCGGACGGAATGCGGCTGAAATCGGGCCAGATCACGTTGTTGAACACGTGCGTCTTGAGCGCTTCGATGGTCGGCGCGAGCGCATGCACCTTGAGCGGCGTGCGGCGCTGGCTCGCCACCGCGTCGATCATCAGCGGCAGCGCGGCGATGTGGTCGAGGTGCGAATGGGTCAGGAAGACGTGGTCGACCTTGCGCATCTCATCCAGGCTCAGGTCGCCGACGCCGGTGCCGGCATCGATCAGCACGTCGTCGTCGATCAGGAACGACGTGGTGCGGCAGCCTTTGGCAATCGCTCCGGAGCAGCCGAGCACGCGGATTTTCATGATGGAGAAATTCGCACTCGGTACGGTGGTTGGGAGCTCATTGTGCAGCGATGGAAAAGCAAGGCAGGTGGTGGGCACGGCGATGCATCAAGATGCCCGACACCCATGCCAATCGCACCCGTCATTCATATCGCAAAACACAGAATGGAGAGCGGCCAAGCGTACCGGCGACGCGGCCCGGCTGGCTGGAACTAATCCGCGGTTTTTTGCAATGACAAGCATGCATTTGCGTGGCCTTACGGCGCTTACGAATGCACACGCAGCGCCGTGAATGATTGGCCGCTTCGCGCTGGCGGCCTGTCCAGGTTCAAGGCTGCGGTCAGCTGCCTTGCTCGAACTGCAAGCTGTTGCCGGCCACGCCGATCATGTCGCCGTTGTGCAGCGTCAGTGGATGGTTGCCGAGCGGCGTGCCATTCACGGTGGGCGCGTCCGGGCCCTCCACATGCGCAAGCACAAAACTTTGGCCGCGCCGGGTGATGGAAGCGATCGACACGTCGGGCATGCCAAGCGTCGTCACCCGCTTGTTCAGTTGCAGCACTCGCCCGGTCGCCGCACCGGTCAGCACTTTCACGAACGCGTTGGCAGGGATCGATTCGTCGAACGCATCAACATCCGCGGGCGGGTAGTCGTCGGTCGATTCGCCTTCGCCTTCCAGCGTAAGCTGGTAGCGGCCGATCTCGATCACGTCGCCGGGATTGATCGCCTGCTTCTTCACCGCCTTGCCGTTGACGAAGGTGCCGTTGGTGCTGTCCAGGTCCTCGATGCCGACTGCGCCTTCTTCGCCCAGCACCAGCACTGCGTGTTCGCCGCTGACGGCGAGATGGTCGAGCACGATGTCGTTGTACGGCCGGCGTCCCAGCGCGGTGCGGTCTTTCGTCAACTGCATCTGCCGCGTGGCGACGCCGTCGAGCGATAAAACAACTTTTGGCATCGAAACAAACTCCCGAATTCTTATCTGCAGGCTGGACAACGACGAATCACAACAGATGCTGGAATCCCGACCAATGCACGGATGTGGGTCGCCCTAGCAGCATTCCATTCAAAAACCGAGCCAGCGCGAGATCAGCGGGCGATGGTTCGGTGGCTGGGTGGCTTGTGCCAGCAGGACGCTGACATTATCGTGGCCTCCATGCGCATTGGCGAGCGCAACCAGCGTAGCGGCCTTGTCGGCCAACGTTTTCGAAGTATCCAGTACGGCAGCGATCTCGTCGTCGCCGAGCATGTCGCTCAGGCCGTCGGAGCACATCAGGTACAGGTCCCCGTCTTGCACCGGAAATTCGCGAATCTCCGGCACCACCGCGTCTTCGATGCCGAGTGCGCGGGTAACAAGATTGCGGTTGCCCGAAGCCGCTGCCTGCTGCGGGGTGAGCAGTCCCGCATCGAGTTGCTCTTGCACCAGCGAATGATCGCGCGTCAACGGCTCCAGCACGTGCTGGCGCAGCCGGTAGCAGCGCGAATCGCCCAGATGCGCAATCACCACGCAACTGGGCTGGAACACCGCCATCACCAACGTGGTGCCCATGCCGGCGCGATCGGGATCGGCTTGGGCAGCTTGATAGATCGCGCGATTGGCGGCTTCCAGTGTGACCTCCAGTGTGGGGCGCAGCTGGGCCAGTGTCGGCGCGGCTTCAGCATCGTCCAGCCATTGGCCGACCTGCTGCATGACGAGCTCGGTTGCCATCTGGCTTGCGACTTCTCCGGCTTTATAGCCGCCCATGCCATCGGCCAGCAGCGCGAGCTGCTGCTCGGCATCGAACGCCAACGCATCTTCGTTGTTGGTGCGCACCCGACCACAATGGGTAGCCGACTCGAAATGAAACGTCATGCTGGGGTGAAGCTCATGACGGCAGGGTGGGGTCGGGCTTGCCGGGATTTTCGGCCCGGCTTAAGCCGCCACACTGCGGGCGCGCCCACGTGCTGCCAGCGCCTTGCCGACCAGCACGACGAAGATCGCACCGGCAGCGGCTGCCGCATAGTGCAGCCACGCGTTCGCCACCACGGTGTCGTGTAGCACGTGGTCGGCCATGATCGTCTCACCGGCCACCCAGCCGATCAGCGCGGCGCCCAGCACCACGATGATCGGGTAACGCGACATCAGCTTGATCATCAAGGTGCTGCCGAACACCACCAGTGGGATGCTGATGGCCAAGCCCAGCACCAGCAGCACGGTGCTGCCCCCGGCGGCCGCAGCCACCGCGATCACGTTGTCCAGGCTCATCACCACGTCGGCGATCAGGATGGTGCGCACGGCAGCAGCCAGGCTGCTCTTCACCGTCGAATGGCCGTCTTCACCGCCATCTTCGCCAGACAGCAACTGCACGCCGATATAGAGCAGCAGCACGCCGCCGATGATCTCGAGAAACGGCAGCGCCAGCAACTTGACGGCCACCACCGTCAGCACGATGCGCAGGATCACGGCCGCGCCGGAACCCCAGAGGATCGCTTTTCTCTGCTGCTCAGCCGGCAACGAACGCGCGGCCAGCGCAATCACCACCGCGTTGTCGCCCGACAGGATGATGTTGATCCAGATGATCTTGAGCAGACCGATCCAGAACTCGCTGGTTTGCAGGATTTCCATGGCGCCGCCGTTCCCGTTGCGTGTTGTTCAAATTCGTTTCTTCGACATGCAAACGAGCGGCGGACCCCTCGCGTCCCAGCCCGTCCGACCGATGCCTGCGTGCCGCCCGGGCGTCGGCTAGATCAGCTTTTTGAGCAGCTTCGCCATCTCCGATGGATCGCGCGTGACCGTGAACCCGCACTCCTCCATGATCTGCAGCTTGGCATCGGCCGTGTCGGCGCCGCCAGAGATCAGCGCACCCGCATGGCCCATGCGCTTGCCAGCCGGCGCCGTAACGCCCGCGATGAAGCCGACGATCGGCTTTTTCATGTGGTCCTTGCACCAACGTGCGGCTTCCGCCTCGTCCGGCCCGCCGATCTCGCCGATCATGATGACGGCATCGGTCTCCGGGTCGTCGTTGAACGCTTTCATCACATCGATGTGCTTCAGCCCGTTGATCGGGTCGCCGCCGATGCCGACTGCGCTGCTCTGGCCCAGGCCGATCTCGGTCAGTTGAGCGACTGCTTCATAGGTCAGCGTGCCGGAACGGCTGACCACCCCGATGCGGCCTTTCCTGTGGATGTGACCCGGCATGATGCCGATCTTGATCTCATCGGGCGTGATCAGGCCTGGGCAGTTGGGCCCAAGCAGCAGCGTTTCCTTGCCACCGGCTGCCACCTTGGCGCGCATCTTGTTGCGCACTTCGAGCATGTCGCGCACCGGGATGCCTTCGGTGATGCAGATCGTGAAGTCCAGATCGGCTTCGACGGCTTCCCAGATCGCGGCTGCCGCACCGGCCGGCGGCACATAGATCACCGACACCGTAGCGCCCGTTTCCTTCGCGGCTTCCTTGACGGTGGCGTAGATCGGGATGTCGAAGATGCTTTCGCCGGCCTTCTTCGGGTTCACGCCCGCCACGAAGCACTGCTTGCCATTCGCGTATTCCTGGCACTTTTCCGTATGGAACTGGCCGGTCTTGCCGGTGATGCCTTGGGTGATGACGCGCGTGTCTTTATTGATGTAGATCGACATGGTGGTGGTCCTTCAGGCAATGGCCGCAACGACTTTGCGGGCGGCTTCGGCCATGGTGTCGGCCGCGATGATCGGCAGGCCCGAATCGGCCAGCATCTTCTTGCCTTGCTGTTCGTTGGTCCCCTTCATACGCACCACCAGCGGCACGTTGAGGTTCACCGCCTTACAAGCCGTGATGATGCCAGTGGCGATCGTGTCGCATTGCATGATGCCGCCGAAGATGTTGACGAGGATCGCCTTCACCTTGTCATTGCCCAGCATGATCTTGAACGCTTCCGTGACCTTCTCCGGCGTGGCACCACCGCCCACGTCCAGGAAGTTGGCCGGCTCCGCGCCGAACAGCTTGATCGTGTCCATCGTGGCCATCGCCAGGCCGGCACCGTTCACCAGGCAGCCGATGTTGCCGTCCAGGCTGATGTAGGCCAGATCGAACTTGCTGGCTTCGATCTCGGCTGCGTCTTCCTCATCCAGATCGCGGTAGGCGACGATCTCGGGGTGGCGGAACAGCGCGTTGCTGTCGAAGTTGAACTTCGCATCCAGTGCCTTGATGCCGCCGCCGCCTTCAAGGATCAACGGGTTGATTTCGACCAATGACGCATCGGTCTCCATGTAGACCTTGTAGAGCTTCTTGAATACGTCGGCGGCTTGCGCCTGCGATGCATCCGGAATGCCGATGCCGTCGGACAGCTCTTTCGCCTGCGCGTCCGTCAGGCCCTTGGCCGGGTCGATAAACACCTTGATGATTTTTTCCGGGGTGTCGTGCGCAACCTGCTCGATGTCCATCCCGCCTTCGCTCGACGCCATGAACGCGACCTGTTGCGAGCCGCGATCGGTCACCGCCGACAGGTAGTACTCATGCTTGATGTCGGCGCCGTCTTCGATCAGCAACCGGCGCACTTTCTGGCCAGCCGGGCCGGTTTGGTGCGTGATGAGCTGCATGCCGAGAATCTCGCCCGCCAGCTTCTTCACGTCATCGATGGAGCGCGCCAGCTTCACGCCGCCGCCCTTGCCGCGGCCGCCCGCATGGATTTGCGCCTTCACCACCCAGACCGGGCCGCCGAGCTTTTGCGCGGCTTCCACCGCCTCTTGCACAGTAAACGCCGGAATGCCGCGCGGCACCGGGATGCCGAAGTTGCGCAAGATTTCCTTGCCCTGGTATTCATGAATTTTCATGGGGCCTTCGAGTCTTCCAGATGTTGGGGGTGGAGCCGCTGCGTGGCCTGCCGAGGCGAGGCTGCAGTGCCCATTGACGCTTGAAGAAGTGGTCGACCAACCCGCCGAGGGGTCGCCGCCGCGCAACGGGACTGTATCATTTTGCTTTCCACAAGCCGTTGACTTGCGTCAACACCAATCTCTCTGCAGCCAGCAGCGGCTCTCACGATTTTTACAAAAGACAAGGCACCTCATGCCCCAGGTATTCATCGACGGCGAAGCCGGCACCACAGGGCTGCAAATCCGTGAGCAGCTCGGCGCGCTGCCGCAGATCGAGCTGATCACGATTGCCCCGGACAAACGCAAGGATCCGGCCGCCAAGCGCGACTTGATGGCGACCGCCGATCTGGTCGTGCTGTGCCTGCATGACGACGCCGCGCGTGAATCGGTTGCGTTGATCGACGCGCTGCCGGCCGCCTCAAGCAAGCCGCGCATCATCGATGCATCCACCGCACACCGCATCGATTCAGGCTGGGCGTACGGCTTTGCCGAACTCGCCCAGGGCCAGCGCGAAGCGATTCGAAAGGCCGATCGGGTGGCCAACCCCGGCTGCTACGCGACCGGCGCCATCGCGCTGATCCGCCCGCTGATCGACGCGGGCCTGCTGCCGCACGATGCAGCCTTGGCGCTGCCGTCGGTCAGCGGCTATTCGGGGGGCGGCCGCACCATGATCGAAGCGTATGAAGCCGGCACCGCACCGCCGTTCGAGCTGTACGCACTGGGCCTGTCGCACAAGCATCTGGCTGAGATCGTGCGCTACACCGGCCTGCAACGCCGTCCCATCTTCGTGCCGTCGGTCGGCAACTTTCGCCAAGGCATGCTGGTGCAATTGCCGCTGCATCTGGACGCGTTGCCCGGTGCACCGACGATCGAACAACTGCACGAGGCGCTGGCTGCGCACTATGAATTAACGCAATCCGATGTTCCCGCGTCCGGACGCTCGGTGACGGTCGAACGCGCAGATGCTGACGGCCGAATCGAGCCGACCGCGCTGAACGGCACGAACCGGATGGAGCTGCGCGTCTACGGCAGCGACGCGCATCGGCACGCGGTGCTGGTTGCGCGGCTGGACAACCTGGGTAAGGGTGCCAGCGGCGCGGCGGTGCAGAACCTGCGGTTGATGCTGGGGCTGTAACGCCCGCCAGTGCGACGCGGTTGTTGCATCGACGCTAGTGTTTTGATAGCTATATACGCAAACGGTACGGGCGCCTCAAGCCGGTTTTGCTTGAAAACCGGCGCTGAGGGGCGCCTTATGCGGAAATGCCCGCTGGCGTGGTTGACCGCTTGACGGTCGAGCCGGCTGCACAAGCAAACGATCCGCACGTCCTTCTCAGCGCAGCGCCGCCGACATGGCGGAGCAGCAATTGAGCATTCGCACCGCTGCCTCCACAGTCGGCGCATCAAAACGCAGTTCGGTCGGCGCCACACGCTCGAAGTTCGGCCACTGACAAAACAGATCGGCCAGCGCCGGCGTCTGGGTGCGCAGCGACACATCTAGCGGCGTCTGCAATACCAGCGGTTTTGCGTTTGGAAGCGCCGCCATCCCTGCCACCACCCCGGCGCGAATCCGTCGGCACGATTCGGCGGGTGACAGCGACACGCCGCTGGTCTGCCCGGTCGCGCGCTTGGTCTGAACAAAGACCGCTCGCGGAAACAGCGGCCGATTCTCGACAATGAACACATCGTCGCCGCTGCCCATCAACACCGGCACACCATATTCGCCGGCCAGTGCGCCGTAAATGCCAGCCTCGCTCATCATGTCGCCGTTGAATGCAATGCTTGCAAACGCGAAGCTGTTGATGGTGTGTGCCAGGATGCCCGTGCCCTGCGCGCGTGAGTGGTAGCCCACCATGCAGACGCCGTCCACACCCCTGTCGACGCCCGCCACCATGCTCAAGTAGCGCGGCTTGCCTTGGATGACTTGCGCGCGTGCATCGAGCGCGTCGGGCAGCAGGTTGCGAAAGTCACCATGCGAATCGTTGACATAAACCTCGGTCGCACCGGCCGCAAAGGCGCCTTCGATCGCGGCGTTGGCCTCGTCGGTCATCCAGCGGCGCGCGCGTTCATATTCCGGATTGCCAGCGTGCGTCTGCTGTGCGTGGTAGACGCCCGCCACGCCTTCGATGTCAACGGAGACAAGGATCTTCATATGGCTTCGGTGGCCTTTGCGGCGTTTGCAAACGTTTCGAACGTGGCGGCCGGCCAACCGCGCAGCAGGTCAGGGAGCGCTTGCCGGACATGACCACTGCGGCCGCGGAATTCACCGGCCTGACAAAAAAGTGCATGCAGGATCGCCTGTTCCATGCTGTCGGCCGCTGCGTGAAACAGGGAGTCGAGCAGCCCGTCGTGCAGCAAAGCTGGCGTGGGCATCGGCGCATCGATGCGCTGTGGCACGGTGTAGGCCGTAGAAAACGCAAGCGCGATGTCGCCGCTGCCGTGGCCATATACCGATCCAGTCCGCGCCAGCCCCGCACCCGCGCGGCGTGCCAGCCGCCGCAACTGGCGCGCATCCAGCGGCGCATCGGTCGCGAGGATCATGATGATCGAGCCCTTCTCGGCCTCAGGCTGTGCAGATACCTTGGCCTTCCGCGCCGATGCAAGCGCCTGTCCGATCGGCTGTCCCGCCACCACCAGATCGGCCAGCACGCCGAAATTGGCCAGCACCAGCGCGCCGATCGTGAAGGTGCCCAATCGACCCGCTGCAGCCAGACGCGAGGCGGTCCCGATACCGCCCTTGAGTCCGAAGCTCGACATGCCGCGGCCAGCGCCGATCGATCCTTGCTCGACATTGACACCTGCAGCATCGAAAGCCACGCGGTAGTCCACTTCCGTGACCGCCATGCGCCGGATGTCATTCAAGTAGCCGTCGTTGCATTCAAAGACCAGCGGATTGACCGTGGGCAGGCGGCGGCCGCACTCAGAGTTCAGCGCCATGCAGTGCCGGATCTGCGCCGCAGCCACGGTCGGCACCGAAAACGTGTTGGTCAGCGCAATCGGTGTCTCCAGCACGCCGAGTTCTTCGACCTGCAGCAGCCCGACGCTTTTGCCAAAGCCGTTGAACACCGCCAGGCCGGCCGGCACGCGCTGCATAAACGGATCACCGCCATGCGGGCGCAACACGGTGACGCCCGTGCGTAAGTCATCGCCCTCATCCCGTGTGCAATGACCAACCGTGACGCCAGCCACATCGCTGATTGCATCGCGCGGGCCGGACGGCAGCGGTCCAATGCGGGGGGCGGAAAGTGCCTGCACGTCGCGCATCAGTCCATCAGACACGGTCGATCTTCGGATCGAGCGCATCGCGCAGGCCGTCGCCCAACAGGTTGAACGCCAGCACCGTGAAGAAGATCGCCAGCGACGGGAACAGCGCCACGTGCGGCGCATTGACCATGTCGGCGCGGGCTTCGTTCAGCATCGCGCCCCACTCGGGCGTCGGCGGTTGCGCGCCAAGGCCCAGGAACGACAGGCTGGCCGCCGTGATGATCGAGGTGCCCAGCCGCATGGTGAAGTACACGACGATGGCGGAGATGGTGCCCGGCAGGATGTGGCGCAGCAAAATCGTGCGGTCGCTCGCGCCGATGCTGCGCGTGGCTTCGATGTAGGTCAGCTGCTTCAACACCAGCGTGTTGCCGCGCACCAGCCGGGCAAACGCGGGTACGCTGAACACCGACACGGCAACGATCACGTTGGTCATGCTGCTGCCCAGAATCGCGACCACGCCAAGTGCCAGCAAGATGCCGGGGAACGCGAACAGCACGTCAGAGATGCGCATCACGATGCGGTCCCACCAGCCGCCGTAGAAGCCGGCCAGCAAGCCAAGCACGGTGCCGATCACGGCGCCCAAAGTGACTGATAGGAAACCAGCGGTCAGCGAGATGCGCGCGCCCATCAGGATGCGGCTGAAGATGTCGCGGCCCAGCGGATCCACCCCGAACCAGTGCATGGCCGAAGGCGTTGCGTTGATCCGGTCATAGTCGAAAAAGTTCTCGGCATCGTACGGCGTGATCCACGGCGCCAGCACCGCCACCAGCACCAGAAACAACACGAACACCAGCGCGCCTAGGGCCACGTGCTGCTTCCTGAACTTGCGCCAGAACTCGCTCCAGGGGGTGCGGACGGAGGACGTGGCGATTGAGGCAACAGTGGCCGGTGGGGTTTCGATGTGAGGTTGGCTCATGTGGGTCGCATGCTTGCGTTTTGGACGAACTGCGACGCTTGAGAGCCGTTCGGGGTGTATGCCTTCAGAGTGCGTGCCATTGGGTTACGTGTCGAGGGCATGGGGTGTCCCTCTCCGCTCATGTCCCCCGGCTTCGCCTCCTCCTTTGCTTCGCTGCGGGGGACACCCCATGCCCTCGACACGGGGAACGCTGCGTGGTGTTTTGTGAGTAACCACGGCGCTGACCGATCGTGTCGATGGGGTGCGCTGCGCAGCGAAGTCAAGGAGGAGGCCGCAGGCCGGGGGACATGAGCGAAGCAGCGTACGCCGCCGGCGCGATCGCACCCCGGAAAGCGCGCTCCTTCACTGATACCGGATCGTCGGATTGATAAAGCCATAGAGCACATCGACCAGCAGATTGATCAGCAAAAATTCGAGTGAGAACAGCAGCACCAGCACCTGAATCACCGGATAGTCCCGCGTGTTGACCGAATCGACCAACAAGCGCCCAAGGCCGGGCCAATTGAACACCGCTTCCACCACGATCGAGCCGCCGAGCAGGAAGCCGAACTGCAGCCCCATCATCGTGACCACCGGGATCAGCGCATTGCGCAGGCAGTGCTTGAACAGCACGATCTTCTCCGGCACGCCTTTGGCACGCGCCGTGCGCACGAAGTCCTCTTGAATCACTTCGATGAATGACGCCCGCGTGAAGCGCGCCATCACCGCCGCCACCGCTGCGCCCAACGTGATCGACGGCAGCACATAGTGGCGCCATGAATCGGCTCCGATGGTGGGCAGCCAGCCGAGCTTGACCGAGAAAATCTGCATCAGCAGCATGCCCAGCGCAAACGCGGGAAACGAGATGCCCGATACCGCCAGCGTCATCCCAACCCGGTCAGGCCATTGGTTGCGGTACACCGCCGACACGATGCCGATGCCCATGCCAAAGATCACCGCCCACACCATGCTGGTGATGGTGAGCATGAGGGTCGGGAACATGCGCTCACCAATCTCGGAGGCAACCGACCGCTTGGTGCGGATCGAGGTGCCGAAGTCCCCTTGCAGCATGTTGCCGAAGAAGCGCACGAACTGCTGTGGAAGCGACTTGTCGAGCCCCAGATCCTGGCGCACCAGCTGAACCGTTTCCAGATCGGCGTTCGGGCCCGCGGCCAGTCGCGCCGGATCGCCCGGCAGCAGATGCACGAACAGGAACACCAGCACCCCGACGATCAACAGCGTCGGCAACAGGCCGAGCAGGCGTTTGAGAACGTAGTTGATCATCGCGGCTGTGGGCTAGCAGCAGTGGTCAGCTGGCGGATCGCGGGTGAAGCCGAGGCACGGGTTTCACTTCATCTCGACCTCGTCGAAATTGAAGCTGCCGTCCGGGATGACATAGAAGCCGGTCAGACTGCGGGCGCGCACCGACAGAAGTTGCTCCGTCACGAGAAAAGCCCATGGCGCATCCTTCCAGATGCGCTGCTGGGCATCGGTGTAGAGGCGTGTTTTCTCGGCATCGCTGGTGGTGACCAGCGCTTTTGCCAGATCGCTGTCCACTTCCGGGTTCTTGTAGTAAGCCGTGTTGAACAGCTTCGGCGGGAACGACTCACCGGCCAGCAACGGGCGCAGCGCCCAGTCGGCTTCGCCGGTGGAGGACGACCAGCCCACGTAGTACATACGCACCGGCGCGGTGGCAGCGTCCTGCGCGCTCTCCACACGCTCCACGCGCTGGCCTGCTTCAAGCGCTTCGACCTTGACCTTGATGCCCACCTGCGCGAGCTGCTGCTGCACGAACTGGATCACCTTGTGCGCGGTGGTGTAGTTGTAGGCAGACCAGAGCGTGCTCTCAAATCCATCGGGGTAGCCAGCTTCTTTGAGCAGCTCTTTGGCCTTGGCCGGGTTGTACGGCCACGGTCCCAGTTTGACGTTGTAAGCCACGCCCTTGGGCAGGACGCCCTCGGCCGGTATCGCATAGCCGGAGAAAGCCACCTTGGCGAGCGCCTCTTTGTTGATCGCGTAGTTGATGGCCTCGCGCACCTTCACGTTGTCAAACGGCTTGTGCTGCGTGTTCATCGAGATGTAGCGCTGGATGATCGACGGCGCCACCGTCACCTCGAGGTCCGCCTTGCTCTGCAGGCTCGCGATGGCTTCCGGCGGCATCGGAAACGCGAACTGCGCTTCGTTGGTCTGCATGATGGCCGCACGCGTGTTGTTGTCGACTACCGAGCGCCAAGTGATGCTGTCGATCTTGGGATAGCCCTTGCGCCAGTAGTTGTCGAACTTGGCGACTTTCATATGGCTGGAGGCTTTCCATTCGACGAACTTGAATGGCCCCGTGCCCACCGGATGCTGCGCGATGTCTTTGCTGCCGTATTGCGCGAGGGCCGCGGGCGAGATGATCACGCCGGAAGGGTGCGCCAACGTATTGATGAACGGGGAAAACGGCTCCTTAAGCGTGAAGCGCACCGTCGTTGCATCGACGGCCTCGGTCTTGGCAATGTTCTTGTAGAGGTTGTAGCGCTTCAGCTTGTTGTCGGGATTGGTTACGCGGTCGAAGTTGACCTTGACGGCTTCGGCATTGAACGCCGTGCCGTCATGAAACGGAATGCCCGACTTGAGCTTGACGGTGTAGACCAGGCCGTCGTCGCTCACGGTGTGGCTGTCGGCCAGCACCGGAACCATCTTCATGTCCTTGTCGAAGCCGTACAAGCCTTGATAAAACGATTTGGCGACCGCCTGCGACAGCGTGTCGTTCGCATCGTAGGGATCGGTGGTGGTGAAGTTCGATTGAACCGCCACCACCAGGTCCTTGGCGGCATGGGCGGAGGTGGCGAGGCTCGCCAAACCAGCCACCGCCAGCCCGGAAGCGATGCGGGAAAAACGTGGGTTCATGCAAAAACTCCTTGAATCGAAAAAAACAAAGCAGTGCAGGCGGCGCGGCCTGCGAACAGACAACTCTACCGCTCAGAAATCCCCACCGGTCTTGTGACGCGCCACGAAATGACCAGGGCCGACTTCCACCAGCGGCCGCACGTCGGGCTCATAGCCCACTGGGTGCGATGCGCTTGGGATATCACCGGTCTGCAGCGTGCGGCCGATATGCCGGCGCGCCGGGTCGGCCACCGGGACGGCGGCCATCAAGCGCCGGGTGTAGGCGTGCTGCGGATTCTCAAAGATCGCGCGGCGCGGGCCGATCTCGACGATCTGGCCCAGATACATCACCGCCACGCGGTGGCTCACGCGTTCGACCACCGCCATGTCGTGCGAGATGAACAAAAAAGCTACGCCGAACTCACGCTGCAGATCCAGCAGCAGATTCACGATCTGCGCCTGGATCGACACATCGAGTGCCGACACCGATTCGTCCGCGACCACCACCTTCGGGTTCAACGCGAGCGCGCGGGCGATCGCAATGCGCTGGCGCTGGCCGCCGGAAAATTCGTGCGGATAACGCTCGGCGTTGTCGGCCGGCAACCCGACTTTTTCCAGCAACCAACGCACGCGTGCCTGGGCTTGTGCACCCTTCGCGATGCCGTGCACCATCAGCGGTTCCATGATTGAAAAGCCGACTGTCAAACGCGGATCAAGCGAGGCGAACGGGTCCTGAAAGATGAACTGGATGTCGCGCCGCAGGGACTGCACCTGCTTCATCGGCAGATCGAGGATGTTGCGGCCGTTGAATTCGATGCGGCCGCGCTGGCTTTCCACCAGCCGCAGCAGCGAACGCCCGGTGGTCGATTTGCCGCAGCCCGATTCGCCCACCAGCGCCAGCGTTTCGCCGGCATGCAAATCGAAGCTCACGTGCTCGACCGCATGCACCTCGCGGGTCACGCGGCCGAACAAGCCGCTGCGCAGTTCGAAGCGCGTGACCAGATCCTTGACCCGCAGGATCGGCGGCTGGTCATGGCGGACCGTGTCGTACGGGGCGTGTTCGCCTTCAGACACTGCAAGCGGCGCGCCGGCTTCATCGACGCGCAGCAGCTCGAACCGGGCGGGCAGATCGGTGCCCTGCATGGCACCCAACTGCGGCACCGCCGACAGCAGAGCGCGCGTATAGGGATGCTGCGGTGCATGAAAAATGGCTTCCGACGGGCCGGCCTCAACCTTGTTTCCCCGGTGCATCACCAGCACCCGGTCGGCCACTTCCGCCACCACGCCCATGTCGTGCGTGATGAACAGCACACCCATCTGCATCTCGTCCTGCAGCTCGCGGATAAGCTGCAGGATCTGTGCCTGGATCGTGACGTCGAGCGCCGTTGTTGGTTCATCGGCGATCAACAACGAAGGCCGGCACGACAACGCCATCGCGATCATCACGCGCTGGCGCATGCCGCCAGAAAGCTGGTGCGGGAAGCGGTCGAGCACGCTTTTCGCTTCCGGGATGCGCACCAGTTCCAGCATGCGCAACGCCTCGGCGCGCGCCGCAGCCCGATCTTTGTGCTGGTGAATCGCGATCGCCTCGGCGATCTGGTCGCCCGCAGTGAACACCGGGTTCAGCGACGTCATCGGTTCCTGAAAAATCATCGCGATGTCGGCGCCCCGGATGCTGCGCATCGCAGCCGGCGAAGCGCGCGCCAGATCCAGCACGTCCCGGCTGCGGCGGCGAAACACCATGCTGCCGCCGACGATGCGCCCGCCCCCCCACTCCACCAGCCGCATCAGCGCGAGCGAGGTAACCGACTTGCCCGAACCCGACTCGCCGACGATGGCCAGCGTCTCACCGCGCTCCACATGAAAGGAAAGCTCGCGAACCGCATCGACCACCCGCTCCGAGGTGGAGAACCGCACGCTCAACGCATCGACCGCCAGCACCTGGCCTTCGGCAAGTTCAAGCGACGGCTGCACAGCAGAGGACGGTCGCGGTGCTTCGGCAAGGACAGCGGACATGGGTTGAATCGGGTTCAGCGGTGGATGGCGGCTTGGGGCGCATCTGCGCCACGGGCGAAAGCGCGGTACATGCCTTCGGTATTGAACGGCAGGCAAAGATTGCCATGGCGATCCACAGCAATCAACCCGCCGCGTCCATCAATGGCTGGCAAGACTTCCATGACGACCGCGCGGGTAGCCTGCTCCAGGGATTGCCCGCCGTACATCATGCGTGCGCACACGTCATAGGCTGCCACCACGCGAATGAACATCTCGCCACTGCCGGTGCACGACACCGCAGCCGTGCGGTCATCGGCATACGTGCCAGCACCGATCAGCGGCGAATCGCCGATGCGGCCGACGCGCTTGTTGGTCAGGCCGCCGGTGGAGGTGGCGGCAGCCAAGTGACCCTGCTGATCGAGCGCAACCGCGCCCACGGTGCCGAGTTTCTGACCCTCGGCCAGCGGCGCCGCGTCGTGATCGAGCATCACCCGATGCGAAGCCAACGCGTCTTTCAACTGCTGGCGTCTGGCCTCGGTGGAGAAGTACGACGGATCGACCATCTCCAGGCCCTGCTCGCGCGCGAAAGCCTCGGCACCCGCGCCGCCCAGCAGCACATGCGCGCCGTCCTCCAGCACCGCCCGCGCCACGCGGATCGGGCGGCGGATATGGCTGAGCCCAGCGACCGCACCCGCACGCAGATTGGTGCCGTCCATCACGGCGGCATCGAGTTCGTGCGTTTCGGCATGGGTGAATACCGCGCCGTGGCCCGCATTGAAAAGCGGGCAATCTTCCAGCAGTTCCACCGCATGGCAGACCGCATCCAGCGCGCTGGCGCCTTGCAGTACCAGCGCCTGCGCGCTCGCCACGATGCCGCTCAGCGCATCCGTGTAAGGCCGTGCCGCATCCGCACCGGCCGCTGCGGCAGCGATGGTGCCAGCGCCGCCGTGAATCGCGATCACGGGGATGGTTTTCATGTCGTGATGCGCGTGGAGGTGCCCGACCGAGCGCGCTGCGGCTTAAGCTTCATGCCAGCGAACGACCCAGCTTGCGCAAGAACCCCTCACATGCCTGCAGCTGGTCGATCGCCACGAACTCATCGGGCTTGTGCGCGTTCTCGATATGCCCCGGCCCGCAGATCACCGTGGGAATGCCGATACCCTGAAACAGGCCACCTTCCGTGCCGTAGGCCACCTTGCGCACGTCGCGGTCGCCGGTCAGCGCGCGCACCAGTTCGGTCACGGCTTCCTGCTCGGCGGTCTCCATGCCGGGGGCTGAGGCCACCGTCTCGACCGCGATCTGGGCGCCATCAAACTCCTTGCGCATGCGGGGCAGCAAATCGTCTTGCACATACTGGTCCAGCTTGGCGCGAAGGTCGTCGGGCGACATGCCGGGCAGGTTGCGAATCTCATAGTGAAACTCGCACGACTCGGGGATCGTGTTGAGCGCGTTGCCGCCGCGGACCAAGTTGGTGCTGAGCGTGGTGAACGGCACATCGAAACATTCATCGTACGGCCCCTGGGCACGCACCTGGTCGGCTAGGTCGCGGATGCGGCAGATCAGCCGCGCGGCGTATTCGATCGCGTTGCAGCCCTGCGGCGTGAGCGATGAATGCGCGGCCTTGCCGTGCACGCTGCAGCGGTACAGATTGATGCCCTTGTGCGCCACCACCGGCCGCATGCCGGTCGGCTCGCCCACGATGCAGCCTTCGGCTTTCAAGCCGCGGCGCTTCAATGCATCGAGCATCACCGGCGCGCCCATGCAGCCGATCTCTTCGTCGTAAGAGAACGCGAAGTGGATCGGCTTCTTGCGCGGCAGCGCCAGAAACTCCGGCACCAGCGCCATCGATGTCGCGATGAACCCCTTCATATCCGCCGAACCGCGTGCGAACAGCTTGCCTTCGCGCTCGGTCAGCTGAAACGGATCGCTCGCCCAGTTCTGGCCGTCCACCGGCACCACATCGGTGTGGCCCGACAGGATGATGCCGCCGTCGATGGAGCCGTCTTGCGCCGGCAACGTGGCGAACAAGTTGGCCTTGCGCTTGTCGGGCGAAGTAAACAGCTCCGCGTTCACGCCGTGGGCCGAGAGGCCTTCACGCACCGATTCGATCAGGTCGAGATTGGAATTGCGGCTGGTGGTGTCGAAAGCCACCAGGCGCTCCAGCCATTGGCGATTGTTCATGGGTGATTTCGGGGTGAGTGGATAAAAAAGCGGCGCAGGCGGCAGGCCCACATCGGGTCCGCATGGCACACGTCAGTGTAGGTACCTCGCGATGCGGGGGTGACGGCGTTGGTTACGCTCAGCATCGAAGCCGGCCGCCGCCCCTGGCGCACACCCGTGTGGCGGCCTGATCCTGAACAGGCCTTCAACGCCCGTGCACCGCCCGTTCAACACATTCAACCGAGGCCCCGCCATGCCCCATAACCCGCCCATCGACCTATCGCGTTCTCCATCCGCCTCGTCTGCTGCGGCCGCCAAGGCCACAGTCGTGAAGCCGCGCGTGTTCGCCGGCGTGATGCCCTATCTGGTGTCCCCGGTGCGCGCCGATGGCTCCATCGACACGCCAGTCCTATCGCGCCTGTGCAACGACTTGATCGAAGCCGGCGTGCACGGCCTGTCCCCGCTCGGCTCCACCGGCGAGTTCGCCTATCTGAACGCAGCCCAGCGCATGGAAGTCGTCGAATGCGTGATCGACGCCGCAGCTGGCCGCGTGCCGGTGATCCCCGGCGTCGCCTCCTGCAGCACGGCAGACGCGGTGGCGCAAGCCAAAGCCTATGAGACCCGCGGCGCCGACGGCATCCTCGCGATTCTGGAAGCGTACTTTCCCATCGACGCCGCCGGCGTCTACAGCTACTTCAAAACGATCGCCGATGCGGTGGCGCTGCCCATCGTGCTCTATACGAACCCGAACTTTCAGCGCTCCGACCTGAGCCTGCCCGTGATCGACAAGCTCTCCCACATCGACAACATCCGCTACTTGAAAGACGCCTCATTCAACACCGGCCGCCTGCTGTCCATCATGCAAAAAGTCGAAGGCCGCATGCAAGTCTTCGCCGCCTCATCCCACATTCCAGCGGCCGTGATGATGATCGGCGGCGTCGGCTGGCTCGCTGGCCCCGCCTGCCTGGTGCCGCGCCAGAGCGTGGCGTTGTACGAGCGCTGCAAAGCCGGCGACTGGGCTGGTGCGATGGAACTGCAACGCCCGCTGTGGGGCATCAATCAGGCGTTTGCGAAGTACAACCTAGCGGCTTGCGTGAAGGGCGGGCTGGAGATGCAGGGCTATGCAGTGGGGGAGCCGTTGGCGCCGCAGGCGCCATTGACAGCGGAGGGGAGAGTGGCGGTGCAAATGGTGCTGGAGCGGCTCGGGGCGCTCTAACCGATCGCCAGTGGTGGTCCGCTCGCCCCCGATCCCGATATTTCACGAGAGACTTGCAATCGAATGATCCGGTCGCGTCTTCAGCATGTTTCGGGACACCGCCCTCACCCTCGCAGCCCGCACAGACCCTTGGCGCGCAAGGCACGCAGCTTCGGCGAGCCCGGCACGGCCGGACAATCTGCAGCTTTGCGCGAAACGTGGGCGGCCCTGAGCACGGCACACCCCCGACATCAAGCCACGCGAATCAGTTTCTTGTTGACGAACTCCTGAATGCCCGCGGATGAGAGCTCGCGGCCATAACCCGAGTTCTTGGTGCCGCCAAAGGGGAGGTCGGGCAGAGATACCGCGGCCGAGTTGACAAACACCATGCCGGTGTCGATCCGGCGCGCCACCCGGCGGCCGCGCTCAACGTCTTGGGTGAACACCGAGCCACCCAGGCCGAAGGGCGAGTTGTTGGCCAGCGCCACCGCGGCGGCTTCATCGGACACGCGGAAGAACAGCGCCACGGGGCCGAAGAATTCTTCGCCGAACATGGGATTGTCTTCGGCGATATCGGTCAGGATGGTTGGCTCCATGAAGTTGCCCTGCGTGCCCGCCACTCGCTGGCCACCCAGCACCAACTTGGCACCGTGCTGCACTGCGTTTTGCACTTGCTGCTCGAGCTTGTCCAGCGCATCGGCCGAGCTAAGCGGAGCAAGCGTGCTGCGCTCGTCCATCGGGTCACCTGGCTTGAACTGAGCCATCGCCGCTTTGAACTGGTCAAGAAAGGCATCGGCCACGGCGTCCAGCACGATGAAGCGCTTGGACGCGGTGCAGGCCTGACCCGCATTGCCCATGCGGCCGCTGACGGCCTGTTTCACAGCGCGTGCCATGTCGGCATCTTCCAGCACGATGAAGGCGTCGCTGCCGCCCAGTTCCATAGTCGACTTCTTCAGATTCTGGCCGGCTTGTGCCGCCACCACGGCACCTGCCGCTTCACTGCCGGTCAAGGCCACGCCACGTACACGCTTGTCGTCGATCAGCGCGGCCACCTGGTCTTTAGACGCGAACAAGTTGGTGTAGCCGCCGACGGGTAGACCCGCGTCGTGCATCAATTGCTCGAAGGCGAGTGCGCACTGCGGCACGTTCGACGCGTGCTTGACCATCACCACGTTGCCGGCCATCAGGTTTGGCGCGGCAAAGCGAGCAATTTGGTAGTAAGGATAGTTCCAGGGCTCCACCCCAAGCAGCACGCCCATCGGGGTGCTCTCCACCACGGCCTGGCCTTTGTCAGTCTTCAGCGGCTCGGGCGCGAGAAACGCCTCGGCGTGGTCGGCGTAGTAGTCGATGATGGCGGCGCTAAGCGCCACTTCGCCAGCGCTTTGGCCGATGAGCTTGCCCATCTCCCGCGTGGCCAGCTCGGCCAAGGCTTGCTGGCGCTCGCGCATCAAGGCCGCTGCGCGCTTGAGCACAGCCTTTCGCTGCGCGAAAGTCTGGTTGCGCCAAGTGTTGTCAAAGCAGGCCTGAGCGGCTTCCAGCTTGGCTTGCAGCTGCTGGTCGCTCAGTTCGTCGAAAGACTCCTCCACGGTGTTGGTGAAGGGATTGATGCTGCGATAGGTCATCGTCGCTCCTTGCTATGTGCTCGGCGGTTGCGGTGGGATCCGAGTGGGTGCGGAAAGGGTGGCTCAGCGTGTGGCCTGGCGGGCCAGCAGCGCACGCGCGGCCGGCTCTGACGATGCAGGGTTCTGGCCAGTGATGAGCGCACCGTCGGTCACCACATGGGGCTGCCAGTCAGCACCCTTGCTGTAGACACCACCGTTTTCCACCAGCCGGTCTTGCACCAGAAACGGCACCACCTGGGTCAGGCCAGCAGCGTCTTCCTCAGTGTTGGTAAAGCCCGTGACACGTTTGCCCTTGACCACCGAGGCGCCATCGGCACCCTTGGCGCGCCACAGGACTCCGGGTGCATGGCACACGGCAGCCACAGTCTTGTCGGCTTGCAGCATCTGCTGGATAAGCTGCAGTGAGTGCGGGTCTTGCGCCAGATCCCACAGCGGGCCGTGACCCCCCGGGTAGAACACGGCGTCGTACCCGGCTGCATCCGCATCGGCCAGCTTGCCGGTGTGGGCAAGCGCGCGCTGTGCGTCCGAATCGGCCTTGAAGCGCTTGGTGGCTTCGGTTTGGGCGTCTGGCTCGTCGCTTTTCGGGTCCAGCGGCGGCTGGCCACCCTTGGGTGACACCAGCGTCACGTTGGCGCCTGCGTCTTTGAACACGTAGTACGGCGCGGCAAACTCTTCCAGCCAGAAGCCGGTTTTTTTGCCGGTATTGCCGAGTTGGTCATGCGAGGTCAACACCATCAGGATGTTCATGGAAGGTCCTTGTGATTGTGGTCGGCGACGGCCAGCAGCCCTTTGCAGAAGTCTGCTGGAGAGCAGGCACCTCAGGCTTAGCCAGCGTGGTAAACAGCCCTTTGAGCTCAACGTCGGGGTATTTCACGCTATCTACAGGAAAGCTTAGCTTGCGATGCGGCAGCCTCATCGCGAGCGCCGCTCAAAGGGCTGTAGGACAAGGCGACGATGGCACGGGTGCCCCGGCTTGCCCTGGCCGCCTGTGGCCGAATGCTGCTCCCCCAAACCGCCCTCGTCGATACGCCCGGTGTGAATCAAACAGACTCAGATTGCCGGGCAGCACCCTGACTTGGCGCGCCTGAAGTTGGAGCGCGACATGCATGAGAAATCCAAAGGCGTACTACAGACCTGAGCCCGCGGAGTCTGCGCCACGGGGGCCTCCATTCCACGGGACGAGGTTGTATCCAGAACAGCCGTTCGCATGCTGGAGGTCTGCTTCCGAGCGTGAAAATCAGCGTCCTAAATTTCAACTTCGAGTCAAAAGTCGCCTGTCGGGAATCCATGACGCTTCGTCACGATGCTTCTGAATCGGCATCGGCTTCCACTTCAGCTTCGACCCGCCCGCCGAGCACGCGCCGCACTGTTTCCGGCGCAAAGCCGCGCCCCATCAGAAACCGGCCTTGCCGCGCGTACTCTTTGGCATCGGCCGGCGGCCCATCGAAGCGTCGCTGCCAGAGCGCATGTGCGCGTTCTGGTTCGGTCTGCTTCAACCCCGCCACTGCTTCAGCAATCGCATCCGGCGCAATGCCTTTTTGTTGCAGCTCGCGCCGTATGCGCAGCCCGCCGAGCCTGGGCGCGCGCTGGTGCAAAACGGAAGCGACGACGCGGGGCTCGCTGATCAGGTCTTTGGCTTCCAGTTCGTCGAGCGCCTTGGCGAGCGTGCCGGGCTCTTCCTCATGCCGCGCGAGCTTGCGTTCCAGCTCCTTGCGTGAATGTTCGCGCTGGCTCAAGTAGCGCAGCGCGCGGCCTTTCAGGGACAGCGGGGGGAGCGGCATGGGGAAAGCAAGTTAAAAAGAGATTGCTATAAAAAAAGAAGCTGCCGGCGCTTATGGAACAAGCGGCAGCAGCCTTTTTGTCTAAAAACCGGCAGGCACCATCTGGCGATCTGCCGGCCCTCCTCAGGCCGTCGTCGGCGCGCTTGGCGCCTTCAGCTCGGGCTTCGGCGCATCTGGCTTGGCCGCAGCCTTGTCGCCCGCCTTCGCATCCACCTTGCCATCGGCCTTCGTATCCGACTGTTTGGCACCCGGCTTGTCGCTACCGTTCGTCGCCGGTGCCAGCAACGAAATGCCCAGCGACTCACGCACCTTGTTCTCGATCTCACGCGCGAGGTCCGGGTTCTCACGCAGGAATTCGCGTGAGTTGTCGCGGCCCTGGCCGATCTTTTCGCCTTTGTACGCATACCAGGCGCCGGATTTCTCGACGATGCGCGCTTCCACGCCCATGTCGATGATCTCGCCGTGGCGGCTGATGCCTTCGCCAAACAGGATGTCGAACTCGGCCGTCTTGAACGGCGGCGCCACCTTGTTCTTCACGACCTTGACCTTGGTCTCATTGCCGATCGCGTCGTCGCCCTTCTTGATGGTGCCGATGCGGCGGATGTCCAGGCGCACGGACGCATAGAACTTCAGCGCGTTGCCGCCCGTGGTGGTCTCTGGCGAGCCGAACATTACGCCGATCTTCATGCGGATCTGGTTGATGAAGATGACCATGCAGTTGGTCTTCTTGATGGTGGCGGTCAGTTTGCGCAGCGCCTGGCTCATCAAGCGCGCTTGCAGGCCCGGCAGCGAATCGCCCATCTCGCCTTCAAGCTCGGCCTTCGGTGTAAGCGCCGCGACCGAGTCGATCACGATCAGGTCGACCGCGCCGGAGCGCACGAGCGAGTCGACGATCTCCAGGGCCTGCTCGCCGGTGTCCGGCTGGCTGATCAGCAAATCCTGAAGATTCACACCGAGCTTCTGCGCGTACTGGATGTCCAGCGCGTGCTCGGCATCGACGAACGCGCACTGGCCGTTGATCTTCTGCATCTCGGCGATGACTTGCAGTGTCAGCGTGGTCTTGCCAGAGGATTCCGGGCCGTAAATTTCCACCACACGGCCGCGCGGCAGGCCGCCGACGCCGAGTGCGATATCGAGGCCCAACGAGCCGGTCGAGACCACCTGGATGTCCTCGATCACCTCGCCTTCGCCGAGCCGCATGATCGTGCCTTTGCCGAACTGCTTTTCGATTTGCGCAAGCGCAGCGGCCAAGGCTTTAGCTTTTTCAGTGGTGGCGGGTGCGGCGATGGTGCTGCCTTTGACTTGAGCGTCCATGTTTACAAAAATCCTTGAAAATCAACGATGAAACCCAGCTTTCGTGCGTCTTTGAAAAGCACCTCGAAGCACATATGCTGGATGGTTGACCAGTAGTTTAAGGTCAGGTCAAAAGAAACCAAGCGGATTTTTAGTCAGTTTGCATTACCATCTGCAAGTCGCTTTTTGTTGTTGTTTCAGCCTTCTCCAGACGCCCCTTGATCGACCCTACCGCCCCCCATCTCGGCCGCTTGCTGGGTGACGCTTTGCGTCGCTTCGACGCGCGCGTGCTGGAGCTGATGGCGCACGATCTCGACGTGCCGCTTGCGCTGTCGAATCTGGCTGCGCGCAGTCAAGTCACGGCCGCGCACATCCACATCACGCGCCACCTCACAAGAGACGGCGCGCGCCTTTCGCAACTGGCGCAGTCGGCCGGCATCAGCAAGCAGGCAATGGGCGATCTGGTGGATCAATGCGAAGCGTGGGGTCTCGTCACACGCGAAGCCGACGAGCGCGATCGCCGCGCGCGGTTGATCTGCTTCACCGAGACGGGGCTGGCCTGGCTATTGGCGTTCGAGCAAGCCGTGCAGCAAGCGCAGACCGAGTTTCAGTCTCAGGTCGGAATCGATGTGGCGACCGTGGTGCGCATCGGGCTCGAGGTGTATGCAAACTGAACCGGCTGCGCGCGGTGCGGTTTCCCTAACCAGAAGTGCGTTTGCGCACAAGCGCAAAATATGCCGCTTTGACGAATTGAATTGAAACCAGGCGTTGCAGCCTCAGCCCCGTTTGCCGCCGAGCGCGCAAGCAAGCAGGCAGTCGAACCAAGCGGTCCCCGACCGCCGCCCCGAATCGCATGCGAAGGAGACGTCACCCTGTTGCGGATACTGATTGCCGAAGACGACGCCATGCTGGGCGCAGCGCTTGCAGCGGCGCTGAGCAGCGACACGCAAGTGGTCGAGCATGTGGTGGACGGTGCGCAGGCCGACGCCGCGTTGAGCGCCGCCGATCGCTACGACTTGCTGATCCTGGATCTCGGCCTGCCTCGCCTGCACGGCCTTGACGTGCTGACTCGGCTGCGTGCACGCGGCTCCCATCTGCCGGTGCTGATCCTCACCGCGGCGGGTTGCACCACCCATTGCGACAACGGTCTGGCGCTTGGCGCCAATGCCTGTCTTGTCAAACCGTTCGCGGTGCCCGACTTGCTCGCCTGCGTTCAGGGCTTGATGCCGTTGTGCGAGTTGCTGCCCGATCGGACGCTGGTTTAAAGCGCAAGCCCGCAGCGCAGCCCCTTCGCCTGCGGCAACGAGCCGGCCCCCATCGCTCAGGCCGGCTTGTACAGATTCAACGGGACGCGCTCGCGTTCCAGCACGGCGGCCACAGGCGGGTGCGCTGCCACTTGTTTTTCAATGAATGCCCAAAGCGTTGAGCGCTGGCATGGATCGATGCCGACCATGCTGCCCCAGCGCGTCAGGGTCAGGGCGTAGCTGTCGAGCGGGCCGAATGAAGCGCCCGACAGCCAGGCCCCGGCACCGCGCGCTGCCTGGGCGTGCAGCACCAGCGCTTGCAGCGCGTCCAGGCACCCTTCATAGCGCACCCGGTTGAAGGTCTTCAAATCGGCATGCAGCTCAGGCTTGTCGGTGAATTTCTGCGGCATGAAGATGTGCGTGAATGTCGGATGCACGGTGTTGTTCATCCAGGCCAGCACCGACAGCGCGCGGGTGCGTGCCAACGACTCGGTGGGCAGAAAGCCGGCTGCCGCAAAGCGCCGATCCAGATGGTCGACGATCGCGACAATCTGCGTGATGACGGTATCGCCGTCGACCAGCACCGGCACCTGTCCATCCGGGTTGATCGCCAGGTATTCGGGGCTGTGTTGTTCGTCCCGGTGCAGCTTCACCGGCACCGGCTCAAAATCCGCGCCGGCGGCCTCCAGCAACGTGTGGGGCACGAACGAGCAGGCGCCGCTGGCGTAGTAGAGCTTCATCGAGCGCATGGTGACATCTCCCGGCAAATCAGCAAAGGGCCGATTCTCTGAGTGCCATGGTCTGATGCGCACCCAGCGCATTACGGCCACTGCGCGGAACGCGGCTGGCGTTGGCGATCAGGGCGTTTGCTGAATAACCTGCTCAGGCGTGGCGACGGAGGCGGACGCGGACGCGGACGCCATGGCTGCGATGGAAGCCGCAGCCCGCACCGCGGCGGCCACTGCGGCAACGCCGTTGCTGGCGGGAGGCACTGCAGGCATTGCGGTGTTCGTCGCACTGCTGTCCATAGTCGCTGGCGCTGGCGTCATGTCCGCTGGCGTCGCTGTTGGCATGGCTGGAAGCGGGGCGTTGCCCGTGCCGAGAATGCGCAGCGCCTCGGGCCGAATCTGCTGCGCCAGCCGCTGCGGCTCGGATTGGGTGGACGGCGCCAGCCCCCAGTTGCGCAGCCAGCCGGAGGTCCAGGCGAAGTAGCCCCCATTGGCGATCAGCAACAGCACCAGCACGACGTGTCGCATGGCCGTTATTTCAGCTTCGCGCCGGCCGCACGCTTACGTCGAGCGCGTGGATGGGCTGCATGCCGCGCTCGGTGTGCAGCAGCAACGCACCGGCATCGCTGACACCATGCGCGGTGCCGGCAATTGCCTCGCCCTGCGCGCCGGTGGCCGTCACCGTGCGGTCGCGCAACACGTCGAGCGCGTCGAAGCGGGCATGAAACGGCGCGAAGCCGTAGTGCTCGAACTGCACCGCCGCACCAAGCAGCGGCGCCGCGACCTCACGCAGCACACGGGCGGGCGTGCATCCCGGCATCAGCTCGCGTGCCCAGGCTGGCGCTGTGGCCAAGCCGGCCGCTGGCCGCTCGGCGATGTTGATGCCGACGCCGATCACAAGCTGCCGCATTGCTGTGCGGTGTGCAGCGGCGGACCCGGCAGGCGCCACCGTCTCAATCAGGATCCCGGCCAGCTTGCGCGCTTCGAACCACAAATCGTTCGGCCACTTAAGCCCGAGCCCCTGCCGCCGCTGCGGGTCCAGCGCATCGGCCAGCGCCACGCCGAGCGCCAGCGACAGCCCAGACCAGTCGCGCGGCGCCAGCGGCAGCGAAATCGAAAACGTCAGCGCATCGTCTGTCCCCCCGTGCCAGCTGCGCCCGAGCCGCCCGCGGCCTGAGGTCTGCGTCTGCGCGACCAGCAGCACCGGCTCGCAGCAGCCCGCCCGCGCGCGCCGCATCAATTCGCTGTTGGTTGAATCGATGGAGGCGACCCGCTCCAGCCGGATCGGCTGCCCGTACGCCAACTGCATCGCCTGCTGCGTCGCGTCCAGCAACGCCTGCGGCCAAGCCACTGAAGCGGTGCTGGCGGAGTCGGGCGGGAGGGCAGTGTCGTGCATGAGGAGGCGATGGACGGAGAGCCTGAGCTTATCGCTCCCAAAGCGGATGTGTCAGCGCAGAGCACCGCACTCAGCAGAGTGCCAGTCCCCCAGTAGGGGCCGCGGAGCTGGCTCCGCCAGGCCGTAGGCGCCGCCCCCGGTGGGGGAAGGCGAAAGCCGACCGAAGGGAGCAAAGCCTGGGGGACAGCTCAGCGCTTCGGCGCCAGCAGCGTTCCCCGGCAACTCTTGCTGCCGCAATAGCACGGATATTCGGCCTTCAACTTTGCTGTGTAGCGCTGATCGATGATCAGGCCGTAGTCGTAGCTCAGCTCGTCGCCGGCCTTGATGCTGCGCCGCGCAACGATGAAGATGCGGCCTTCGCGCTCATCGGCTTCGCAGTTGCCGTTGCACGAATGGTTGATCCAGCGGGCTGAGTTGCCGCCGTGCGCACCGTCGATCACGTTGTCGTCGTCGATGTGGAAATAGAACGTGTGGTTCGGATCGGTCGGGTCATGCGGATGCCGGCGCAGCGCTTCCTTCCAGTTGATGATCTCGCCGACGTATTCCATGATGGTCTCGCCCTTGCGGAACGCACGCATCGCAAACAGCCCCTTGCCGTGCACGCCGGAGCGACGCACCTGCGTGCGGCGGCGCGGTGCGTCGTTGGCGGCGTTGGTGGTCACGGCCGCACGCGCAGGCCGCGCGCGCGTCGCCCCGTCGGTTTCGGCCATCAACTCGGCCATCGATTCGCGGGCCCGGCGGCTTCTGGATTCGGTCACGATAAAAAAGTCTGCTAAGTTGATTGGGTGCGCTGCGTGCGCGAAGCCTGCGTGTGCGTAGGCGCACATGCGCATACACGAGCGCGGATGGCTGCAGGCGCGCGGGTGCGAGGCGGCTCATTGTAGGCAGCCATCGGACAGCGTGGAACGGTCGTTGCCTGACGAACACCCGTGCCCGCAGGGTTCAACCGCCTGTCGGCTATTGCAAATGCCCGGGTGGGCTCGTCAGCGAAGCGAGTGCGCACGCACATGGATAGACCGATGGCGGCGCAGGCACGCAGCCGAACAAACAGCAGTTGAGTGATCAGGTACACATGACGAAGACATTGGTGATTGCAGAAAAACCTTCCGTGGCGCAGGACATCGTCCGTGCACTCACGCCGAAGGCCGGCAAGTTCGACAAGCACGACGAGCATTTCGAAAACGACCAGTACGTGGTGACCAGCGCGGTCGGCCATCTGGTGGAGATCCAGGCGCCGGAAGAATTCGATGTGAAGCGCGGCAAATGGAGCTTTGCGCACCTGCCGGTGATCCCGCCGTATTTCGACTTGAAGCCGGTCGACAAAACCAAGACGCGTCTGAACGCCGTTGTCAAGCAGGCGCGCCGCAAGGATGTGACCGACATCGTGAACGCATGCGATGCGGGCCGCGAAGGCGAATTGATCTTTCGGCTGATCGAACAATACGCGGGCGGCGCCAACAACAAACCGCTCGGCAAGCCGGTGCGGCGCCTGTGGTTGCAGTCGATGACGCCGCAGGCGATCCGCGACGGCTTCGATCAGTTGCGCAGCGACACGCAGATGCAGGGCCTGGCCGATGCCGCACGGTCGCGCTCGGAGGCCGACTGGCTGGTCGGCATCAACGGCACGCGTGCGATGACCGCGTTCAATTCGCGCGACGGCGGCTTCTTTCTGACGACCGTGGGTCGCGTGCAGACGCCGACGTTGTCGATCGTGGTGGAGCGCGAAGAACAGATTCGCCGCTTCGTGCCGCGCGAATATTGGGAAGTGCATGCGAACTTCCTGGCCGAAGCAGGCGGCTACGCGGGCAAGTACTTCGACCCCAATTGGAAGAAAGCCGACGCACCGCGCCTGCCTGAAGGCATTTATTCCGGTGCGGCCGGCCCCGGTGACGTCGACCCCGAGCAGCGCGCCGACCGCGTCTGGACCGAAGCACGCGCCCGCGCTGTGGCCGATGCGGTGCGTGGACGCAAAGCCAGCGTGACGGAAGAAAGCAAGCCGACCTCGCAAGCCTCGCCGCTGCTGTTCGACTTGACCTCACTGCAGCGCGAGGCGAACGGCCGCTTCGGCTATTCGGCCAAGACCACGCTGTCGCTCGCGCAAAGTTTGTATGAGCGGCACAAGGCGCTGACCTATCCGCGCACCGATTCGCGCGCATTGCCGGAAGACTATGTGCCGGTCGCCAAGCAGACGATGCAGATGCTCTCCGGCAGCGGCATGCGGCACCTGGCGCCGTTTGCGAAGCAGGCGCTGGATGAAAACTACGTCAAGCCAAACCGCCGCATCTTCGACAACGCCAAGGTGTCGGACCACTTTGCAATCATCCCAACCTTGGCCGCGCCGAGTGGCTTGTCCGAGGCCGAGCAAAAGCTGTACGACTTCGTCGCGCGCCGCTTCCTCGCGGTGTTCTTTCCGTCGGCCGAATACCAGGTCACCACCCGCATCAGCACGGTCGAGCACGAAGCGAAGAAATACGCGTTCCGCAGCGACGGCAAGGTGCTCGTGAAGCCGGGCTGGCTCGCGATCTACGGCAAGGAAGCAGAAAGCGAGGAAGGCGACGACAAGGATGCCGGCAAGCGGCTCGTCGCCGTCAAGCCGGGTGAGATCGTGCCGGTCGATTCCGTTGAAGCCAAGGGTTTGAAAACGCGCCCACCCGCGCGCTATTCAGAAGCCACACTGCTCGGCGCAATGGAAGGCGCCGGCAAGCTGATCGACGACGAAGAGCTGCGCTCGGCGATGCAGGAAAAAGGCCTGGGCACACCGGCGACGCGCGCCGCCACGCTTGAAGGCCTGTTGACTGAGAAGTACATGCTGCGCGAAGGCCGCGAGCTGATCCCGACCGCAAAGGCGTTCCAGCTGATGACGTTGCTGCGCGGCCTTGGCGTGGAAGAACTTTCGCGTGCCGAGCTGACCGGCGAATGGGAATACAAGCTCGCACAGATGGAGCAGGGCGCGTTGAGCCGCGAAGCGTTCATGCGCGAGATCGCCGCGATGACCGAACGCATTGTTAAAAAAGCCAAGGAGTACGACCGCGACACCGTTCCCGGCAACTACGCGATGCTTGCCACGCCGTGCCCCGATTGCGGCGGCGTCGTGAAAGAGAACTATCGCCGCTTCAGTTGCACCGGCAAGGAAGGCGCGGGCGAAGAAGGCTGCGGCTTCTCGTTCGGCAAGTCTCCCGCTGGCCGCACGTTCGCAGCCGATGAAGCAGAAGTCTTGTTGAGGGACCAGAAGATCGGCCCGCTCGAAGGCTTCCGCTCCAAAGCCGGCTGGCCGTTCACGGCCGAGATCGTGCTGAAGATCGATGACGAGACAAAGAAGCACAAGCTCGAATTCGACTTCGGCGATGCTGCGCTGGGCGGTGAAGACGGCGGCGACCCGGTGGACTTCAGTGACCAGCAATCGCTCGGCCGTTGCCCGAAGTGCAATGCGCACGTGTTCGAGCACGGCAGCAACTACGTCTGCGAGAAATCGGTGCCGACCGCTGCGCAGCCCGTTTCCACCTGCGACTTCAAGAGCGGCAAGATCATCCTGACGCAGCCGATTGCGCGCGAGCAGTTCACGAAGCTGCTGGAGACCGGCCGCACCGACCTGCTCGACAAGTTTGTGTCGATGCGCACGCGGCGCGCGTTCAAGGCGTTCTTGAAGTGGGATGCGGACGCCGGCAAAGTCGCGTTCGAGTTCGAAGCCAGAGCGTCGAAGTTTCCACCGCGCAAAACCGCCGGCGCTTCAGAAAAAGGAGCGACTGGCGCAGGCAGGACAAGCGCCCCCAGCCCATTTGGTTCAAAAAAACCTGTGGCTGCAAAGAAGACCGGCGCCGGTGCCGCAGCCAAAAAGCCGACCGCCAAGAAAGTTGCATCAAGCAAGCCTGGTGCCAAGCCCGCCGCACCGCGCACCGCCAAAGCCGGCACCGGCTTGAAGCCCAGCGACACCTTGGCCGCCGTGATCGGCGCCGAGCCGGTGCTGCGCACCGAAGTCATCAAGAAGCTCTGGGACTACATCAAGGCCAACAATCTGCAGGATGCGACCGACAAACGCGCGATCAACGCCGACGCGAAACTGCTGCCGGTGTTTGGCAAGCCGCAGGTGTCGATGTTCGAGCTGGCGGGGATCGTGGGCAGGCATCTGTCGGCCTGATCGCGGTCAACCATCCGTGCAAAGCCCTTGATGGACGCCGTCAATCTGAGCGACAGGCTCGCCACGTTCTTCGAGCACTGGCAGCCGCGCACCGTGGCACTGTTCAGCGGTCACGACGTGATGGTGGCCAAGCTTCACGGGACGTTCAACTGGCACAAGCACGACGACAGCGACGATTTCTTTTTGGTGCTTGAAGGCCCGCTGAATGCCGAACTGCGCCACCGAACCGTGGCGCTGGGCCGCGGCGAGCTGTTCATCGTGCCGCGCGGTATCGAGCATCGGCCGGCGGCGGAATATGCGTGCCATGTCATGCTGATCGAACGCTCAGGCACGCCGAATATGGCGTTGCGAGGACTGCGGCGCCGCGCAGGATGATCTGACTTTGCAATTGCGAAGGAGTAACCAATGGGTGTTCCGGTTCACAAGCAGACGTTGGCCGAATACCTGACCTGGGAAGACGAGCAGCCTGAGCGGCATGAGTTTCACAATGGTGAGGTCTGTCTGAAGGTGGGTGCGCGCCGTGGGCACAACCGCATCATCAGCAACCTTTTTCGTCATCTGGGAAATCAGCTCGACGGCACGCCCTGCCAGGTTTTTTTCCGAGGGCATGAAGGTGCAGATTGCCAACAATACGGTGCTGTACGCTGACCTACTCGTCAAGCGCGACCAGCAGTTTTCTGCAGATGGCCAAGTCGTGACAGGCCCTGTGCTCGTGGTCGAGGTGTTGTCCCCATCCACTCAGGCCTACGACCGCAGCCAGAAGTTCGCGCTTTACCGGCGCCTGTCGTCGCTGCGTGAATATGTGCTGATCGATCCGGACACACAGCGTGTCGAAGTGATGCGATTGGGTGGTGATGGGCTGTGGGATTTCATCGATATGAGCGAGCAGGCGGAGGTCGAGTTTGCGAGCGTCGGCTTTCGGCTTGCGCTGGTTGAATTGTTCAAGGGGATGGACGGCATGCAACAACCCCGCCGCGGATGAGGTGGATCGCTTCCGCCGCATAAGTTGGCTACCCTCGTGCCCATGCTTGAAAAACTCCCCGACCTAATTGGCCACGCGCTGTCCGATGTGCGCGCCGGCCTCGACGCGATCGCCTTCAACCAGCTTGACCTGCGCCAGGGCGCGGGATCGATCCATGTGTCGAGCCTGGCGTTCGCCGACCACATGCCGCTGCCCGCGCGTTACACGGCCGACGGCGATGGGCATTCACCGCCGCTGCAGTGGTGGGACGTGCCGACGGCTGCAAAGTCGCTGTTGTTGCTGGTGGAAGACGCCGATTCGCCGACGCCGCACCCGCTGGTGCACGCCATCGTGGTCGGCCTGCCGGCTGCCGATGGCGCGATGGCGGAAGCGGCGTTGGCCAGCGGTGACCGGGAGGGCACGGGCTTGCAGACCGGACTCAACTCGTACTTGCAAGCCGCCTGGCTGCCGCCCGATCCGCCGCCGGGGCACGGCGTGCATCGCTACGCATTTCAGCTGTTCGCGCTCGACGCTGCGTTCGATTTCACCGGCACGCCGGGGCGCGACGAAGTGCTGGGCGCATTGCGGGATCACGCGATTGCGAGCGGGCTGTTGATCGGCACTTGCGAGCGCGACAACAGCCTCAAGGTGGAGATACCGGCAGTGTCCGATCCGTTGCTGCCTGGGTAGCGCTCTCCCCCAGCCTTCGCTTCGCTACTGGCTCCCCCCAACCGGCGGGGCGCCTGCAGCCCGGCGGAGCTGGCTCCGCGGTCCCTGCTGGAAGAGGCGAGGGCGCGAGCCCCATTGATCGTGGGTCATGAGCTGAGGGCTCGATTCGTTGGCACCGGCCGACGTAGAGCGCTATCTTGCGGCTTCCTGCATCTGCTGCCAGCGCAGCCAATCCGCGGGTTCGTCGACGTCCCACAGCAGCGGCAGTTCATGCCAGCTCGCTTGCGCCGCGCGCAAGCGCGCACGACTTTGCGCCATCACGCGCTCGGTGCTCCAGTCGATGCGTTCGAACAGCCCCAGGTGAGCTGCCGCCGACGGCTCGCGCAGCCCGATCAGCATGTAGCCGCCGTCTTCGACCGGGCCGAACACCACGTCGGCACCCTGCTGCAGCGCGCTGGCAGCGGCGTGAAGATACCCGGACGTCAGCACGAGGCAGTCGGTGCCAATCAGCAGCAAAGGCTTCGGCGCGAGGCGCTGCGGTGACGGTTGAGCCCGGTGAACCGGTGATCCAGCGGGTTGGCCGTGTTCCAGCGCGAATGCCGTAGGCCGCTGCGATGGCCTGTCGGCCAGAAGTTGCAGGGCTGCATGAGCTCCATGCTCGGCGAAGACCGCCGCCATGCGTTGGCCAATGTCGCCTTGCGCCTGGTTTGTGAAGCGAAGACCTTTCCAGCGCACCGATCGACGCAACGCTTGAAAGAACCGTTGGTGCTGGTCCGGCGCACAACTGAGCGTGAGCGAGCCCGGCCGTGCGGCTTGCGCGGTCGCCAGCGTGCGCAATGCGAAACCGCGCTGCGCACGTGCGGCGCCGGCCGGACCCAGCAGCGGAATCAGGCGGGTTTTGGCAAGACCCGCGATCGGTGCCTTGGCCATCACGACGAGGTCAAAGGCGGCGCTGGTTTTGCGGCCACCACCGGTATTGCCTTTTGCTTCGATGCGTCCATCCGCACCGGCACCGGCCCTGCGCCGCTTATTCGTCACGATCGACGGCCTTGCCCTGGCGCCCGGTACCAGCGCTGCAATCGCGCGGGATCGACTCCAATGAAGTATGCAGCGCGCAGCCCCCACATCAATCCAATCGTGCGCCAGGCGCCATGCTGCTGCCAGCGCCGTGCGGAGGTGACGACCTGGGCGCGCAAGCAAGCCGGGCGGGAGAGACGCTTCAACCGGCGCGACAGTTCGATGTCTTCCATCAACGCAATCTGTGGAAAGCCGCCGACCGCCTCGAACGCGGCGCGTCGCATGAACATCGCTTGGTCACCGGTGGCGATTCCCGTGAAACGCGAGCGTCGGTTCATCGCACCCGCGACCGTACGCAGCAGCACGCGCTCCGAGTCGAACCGGACATCGAAGCGGCCCCAGACGTGTGGGTCCGCGAGGGCTTCGCGGATGAGTTGATCGGCGGCGTCGGGCAGCAGCGTGTCGGCATGCAGGAACAGCAGCAGATCGCTTCGGCAAGCGGCCGCGCCTGCATTCATCTGGCTCGCGCGGCCGGCGGGCGAGGCCAGCACGTGGTCGGCGTGCGCTTCTGCGACCGCCACGCTGTCGTCTTGGCTGCCGCCATCGACCACCACGATCTGTGCACCGCGCTGGCGTAAGGCATTCAGCGCAGCGAGTCGGATGGTCAGCGTCGCGCCTTCGTTGAGCACGGGAATGACGATGGAGAGCGTCGATGGTGCCGGTGCGGCGCAGACCACGTCAGCGACCGACGCCAGTCGGTTGTCCGTCATCGATCGCCTCGATTCGCTTGTCACAGGAACCGACAAATGCCGTTTTTCAAGAAAAATCGGCCTGAGGCGCTTATGTTGTCTTCGTTTGTTGCTACTTCTTCTGTAGCAAATGCGCCGCTTCCAGCGCGAAGTAGGTCAGCACCCCGTCGGCGCCTGCGCGCTTGAACGCCAACAGCGCTTCAAGCACCACCGCGTCATGGTCGAGCCAGCCGTTTTGCGCGGCGGCTTTCAACATGGCGTACTCGCCGCTGACCTGATACGCAAACGTCGGCATCCGGAACTCGTCTTTCACGCGGCGCAGGATGTCCAGATACGGCATGCCCGGTTTCACCATCACCATGTCGGCGCCTTCGGCAATGTCGAGCGCAACTTCGCGCAGTGCCTCGTCGCTGTTGCCCGGGTCCATCTGGTAGACCTTCTTGTCGCTTTTGCCGAGGTTGCCGGCCGAGCCGACCGCATCCCGAAACGGGCCGTAGAACGCACTCGCGTACTTCGCGCTGTAGGCCATGATGCGGGTGTGGATCAGGCCGCGCGCTTCCAGTGCTTCACGGATCGCGCCGATGCGGCCGTCCATCATGTCGCTGGGGGCAACGATGTCGACACCGGCTTCGGCCTGCACCAGCGCCTGGCCGACAAGCTGCTCGACCGTCTCGTCGTTCAGGATGTAGCCAGTCTCGTCGAGCAGGCCGTCCTGGCCGTGGCTCGTGAACGGATCGAGCGCAACGTCCGTCAGCACACCGAGTTGTGGAAAACGGCTTTTCAGCTCCCGCACCACACGCGGCACCAGGCCGTCTGTATTCAACGCTTCCGCGCCGTCGGGCGTCTTCAACGCGGGGTCGATCACCGGGAACAGCGCAATCACCGGAATGCCGGCGGCCATGCATTGTTCGGCCACCGGCAGCAGCAAGTCGAGGCTGACCCGCTCCACGCCCGGCATGGATGCGACCGGCTCGCGCCGTTGCTTGCCGTCGAGCACGAACACGGGCAGGATCAGGTCGTGCGCGGTCAATGCGTGTTCGCGTACGAGGTTGCGCGTGAACGCATCGCGACGCAGGCGCCGCGGGCGGCCGAGTGGATAAGGGGGAGGGGAATACATACACAAAATTGTGCCTGAACGCGGCTTGGCGATTGCATGGCACGCAGCCGGCATGCCGCAAACCGCCGGTTCCTGCGAGGCGGCAAAGAAATAAAGCAAATCCAACACAAAGTGGAGACACAAGATATGCAGAAAAGGCAAATCACTGCGGCTTTGATGGCTGCGGGCATCGCAGCCAGCGCAGCAGCACAGACGACCGACCCGCCGGTCAAGATCGGGGTGTTGGGGGACTTGTCGTCCGTCTATTCCGACATCGGTGGCAAAGGCCTGGTGGACGCCGCGCGCATGGCGGTGGAGGATTTCGGCGGCAGCGTGCTGGGGCAACCGATCGAGCTGATCTACACCGACACGCAGAGCAAGGCCGACATCGCTGCATCCAAAGCGCGGCAGTGGTTCGATGTCGAAGGCGTGGACATGGTGACCGACCTGCCTGCGTCCGGCCTCGCACTCGCGGTCAGCAAGCTGGCCGAGGACAAGAAGAAGATTGTGATGGTCACGAGTGCGGCCACGTCCGAACTGACCGGCAAAAGCTGCTCGCCCTACACCGTGCACTGGACCTACGACACCTATGCACTCGCGCGCAGCACCGGCGCTGCGGTAGTCCGAGGCGGCGGCGACACCTGGTTCTTTCTGTCGGCCGATTACGCGTTCGGCCAGGCGCTGGAAAAAGACACCACCGACGTGATCAATGAACTGGGCGGCAAGGTGCTGGGCAGCGCGCGGCACCCGCTGGGGACGGCCGACTTCGCCTCGTTTCTGGTGCAGGCACAAGCGTCCAAAGCCAAGGTGGTCGGCCTTGCCAACGGTGGGCAGGACACCATCAATTCGATCAAGCAGGCCGGTCAGTTCGGCGTCGTCAAGGGCGGCCAGCAGATCGCTGCGCTGCTCGCGTTTCTGACCGATGTGAAGGCGATCGGCCTGCCGCTCGCGCAAGGTTTGCTGTTGACGGAAGCGTTTTATTGGGACCAGAACGACAACACGCGCGCTTGGTCCGAGCGCTTTTACAAACGCAATGCCCGCATGCCGACGATGACGCAAGCAGGCACTTACGGCGCCGTCACGCACTACTTGAAGGCGGTCAAAGCAGTCGGCAGCAAGGACCCGGACAAGGTGATGGCGCAGATGCGCGCAATGCCGATCGACGACTTCATGACGACGGGCGGCAAGCTGCGGGTGGATGGCCGCGTGGTGCGCGACATGTACCTCTACCAAGTCAAGTCGCCGGCGGAATCGAAGGGCGAATGGGACCTGTACAACGTGAAGGCCACCACGTCCGGGGACATGGCGTTCCGCTCGCTTGCCAAGAGCGAATGCCGACTTGCGAAATGAGGCTGTGATGATCAGCTACCAAGTGCTGCGGTTCGGCGCACGACTCGCCCGGACCGAACTGGCTACACCCGAGCCCGAGGGCAGCGAGGTGCTGCTGAAGGTCCTGGCCGCTGGCGTCTGCCATACCGACATTCACACCTGGCAGGGTTGGTATGACCTGGGCGGCGGCAAGCGGCTGTCGATGGCCGATCGCGGCCTGAATCTGCCGCTGACACTCGGGCATGAGATCGCCGGGGAGGTGGTGGCCACGGGGCCGCAAGCTGGTGCAGAACTCGCGCCTGGTCAGCGCCGGCTGGTCTACCCGTGGATCGGCTGCGGTGCGTGCAAGGTATGCCGGCGGGAGCAGGAACAACTGTGCCCAACGCCGCGCTTTCTCGGCATTTTTCGAGCAGGTGGCTACAGCGACCACGTGCTGGTGCCGCATCCGCGCTACCTGATCGACATCGGCGACATGCCGCCGGAGCAGGCGGCGTCTTACGCATGTTCGGGTCTCACGGTCTACAGCGCGCTGCGCAAGATCGACCCCGCCGTGCTCCGCGAAGAACGCATGGTGATCTTCGGTGCGGGCGGTCTCGGCCTGATGGCGGTGACCTTGCTCGGTGCGCTCGACGGTGCCGGTGCGGTGGTGGTCGAGCCGCATGCGGGCCGGCGCGAAGCCGCGCTTCATGCGGGTGCCGTCGCCGCGATCGACCCCGCCGCGCCGGACTTTGCGGCCAGCGTGAAAGCGGCCATCGGCGGCAGCGTCTGGGCCGCGCTCGACTGCGTCGGTTCGGCGCAGACGGTGCAGTCCTGCCTCGACCTGCTGGTCAAGGGTGGGCAGTTCGTGCAGGTCGGCCTGTTCGGCGGCAGCATCGAGTTGCCGACGCCGCTGCTGCCGCTGCGCGCCTTGAGCTATCACGGGTCGTATGTCGGCAGCCTGCCGGAGTTGAAAGCGCTGATGGCGTTGGTGCGCGCGCGCAGGCCGCCGCCGATTCCGATCACCTGCCGCGCCCTGCATGAAGCGGGCGAAGCGCTGGATGACTTGGAGCAGGGTCGCGTGATCGGTCGGGTGATCCTGCAGCCTTGAGCGGTCGACGCCGCCTCAGCGACGCGCTGCTCGCACCGGATGTGCAGTTTCGTGGGCCTGCTTCGGCCCGCGTGATCGTCGGCGCAGACGCCATGCGCACGCAGCTGTCAGCGCAGTTCGGGGTCACGAAGGACATCCGCATCCAGCGGCACATCGCAGCGGACAAGCATGCGGTGATGCTGTTTGATTTCGGCACGGTACACGGTGCACGGCGTCGTGCCTGTGCTGGCGCCTGCTCCCTGTGATGGGCGGTCCGATTCGGTTGTTCTTCGGCCTTGGGCTGCTGCGCGCTCTGGTGTAGACCGCAGGCCGTGAGGCTTGAACTTCGCTGTGCCAACCGAAAGTTGCGCATCCGCAAATCGTGTGCGCTGTCGGGCCGAGTGGCGCCAGCGCGCGGTTGTCCATCCAGGCCACACAGCGTGGTGAGGCCGCATCGGCCTCTACACTCGCCCGCATGCTTTGGGTCAAATCGCTGCACATCGTGTTCGTCGCGAGCTGGTTCGCGGGTCTTTTCTATCTGCCACGCATCTTCGTGAACCTGGCCATGGTGGCGCCTGACTCGCTGGCAGAGCGCGACCGGCTGCTGCTGATGGCGGGCAAGCTGCTGCGCTTTTCCAACGTGCTGGCAGTCGTCGCGATGGCACTGGGCTTGTGGCTGTGGCTGGGTTACGACATCGGGCGGGGGCCGGGCAACGGCTGGCTGATGGCCAAACTCGGTGTGGTGGTGCTTGCGCTGGGCTATCAGCATTCGCTGAGCGTGATGCTGCGGCGCTTTCGGGCGGGCGGGAATCGGCGCGGTCACGTCTGGTACCGCTGGTACAACGAGCTGCCGGTGCTGTTCCTGCTGGCCGCCGTGCTGCTGGTCGTGATCAAGCCGTTTTAACGGCCGTGCCGCCAGCGGCCGCTCTTCGCCCGGCGCCTCTTTCTGCGATGGAAAACCGCCATAACAGCGCAGCTTGGTCGCTGGCATGGGCCTACGCGGTGCTCATCGGCTACGCGAGTCTGTATCCGTTTGCGGGTTGGCGCGATCAGGGCGTGAATCCCGTTTCGTTCCTGCTGGCGCCGTGGCCGCGCTACTGGAGTGGGTTTGATTTGTGGACCAACCTGTTGGGCTACGCGCCGTTCGGCTGCCTGCTGACGCTCGGCTGGCTGCGCAGTGGGCGGTCTGCCGTCAAAGCCGCGCTGGGGGCGATCGGCACCGGCGTGCTGTTCTCGCTGGCGCTTGAGTATTTGCAGATTTTTCTGCCGTCGCGCGTGCCATCGAACCTTGATCTCGCACTGAACAGCGCGGGCGCAATGCTTGGCGCCATGGCGGCGCTGCTGCTGGAGCGGTGTCGCCTGCTCGTACGTTGGCGGCGGCTGCGCGATGCATGGGTTGTCTCGGATGCGCGTGGCGCTTTGGTACTGCTGGCGCTGTGGCCTTGGGCGCTGCTCTATCCCGCGCCAGTTCCCCTCGCGCTTGGGCAGGTACTGGAGCGGGTTGAGGAGGCGATCGCCGATTGGCTGGCCGGCACGCCGTATCTGGAATGGTTGCCGCTGCGCGAGATCGAACTGCAGCCGCTGCTGCCGTCGGTCGAGTGGTTGTGCGTGTCGGCCAGTGCGCTGCTGCCTTGCCTGCTGGCCTACAGCGCGATCCGGGCGGCGTCGAAGCGACTGCTGTCGGCTGCGCTGCTGCTGGCCGCCGGTGTGGCGGTCACGGCGCTGTCGGCTGCGTTGAGTTGGGGGCCGTCCACTGCCTGGGTGTGGCTGACGCCGCCTGTGCTTGGCGGCCTTTGCACTGCGTTGCTGCTGCTGGTGCCGCTGGGGCGGCTGCCAATGCGCGGCTGTGTGGTTGCAGCCGGGATGGTGCTGCTGGTCTCGCTCGGGCTGACCAATCAGGCGCCGGCCAGCCCTTACTTCGCGCTGACCTTGCAGACCTGGGAGCAGGGGCGCTTCATCCGCTTTCACGGGGTGGTCCAGTGGCTCTCGTGGTGCTGGCCGTATCTGGCGCTGCTGCACCTGATCGAGCGTTGGCGATCGCTGCGTTCAACGCGCCGGTCCCTACAATCTTCCGCATGAACGAGTTGCTTCGCCCCACCACCAATGCCGCTGGCCCACTGCCTTTGCCGTATTTTCAGCGGCACATCTTTTTTTGCCTGAACCAGCGCGACAAGGGCGACAACTGCTGCGCAGCGCACGGCGCGCAAGCCGCGTTCGATCACTGCAAAAAGCGCGTCAAGGCGGAGCGGTTGTCCGGTGCGGGCAAGGTGCGGGTGAACAAAGCCGGGTGTCTCGATCGCTGTTCGGCAGGGCCGGTTGCGGTGGTGTACCCGGAAGGCGTCTGGTACACCTTTATCGACAAGGACGACATCGACGAGATCGTCGAATCTCACCTGAAAAACGGACAGATCGTCGAGCGTCTGCTGGTGCTGCCGGATGTAGGCAAATGACGCTGCGGTCCGCCTCGGGTCGCTGCCGATGAATGCGTCAACCCAGCGCCTGACGCTGCGGGGCGCCGCCGGTGCGGTGGAAGCCTTGCGCGACGAGCCGGCCGGCGATCAACCGTTGCGCGGTGTCGCGGTGATCGCGCACCCGCATCCGCTTTATGCCGGCACCATGGACAACAAAGTGGTGCAAACCATGGCGCGCGCGTTCGTGCAGAGGGGCTTTGCGGCGGTGCGCTTCAACTTCCGTGGTGTGGGTGACAGCGCTGGTGTGCATGACGAAGGGCGCGGTGAGGCCGACGACCTGCTGGCCGTGCTTGAGCAGGTGGCACCGCAAGGCCCGATCGCGCTGGCGGGTTTTTCATTCGGCGCGTTCGTCGCAGGCCGCGCGTTGCAGACGCTCTGGAGCACGCGGGCGCCGGAGCGGATCGTGCTGGTCGGCACTGCAGTCAGTCGCTTCGAAGTGCCTGCGCTTCCGGCGGAAGCGCAGGAGCGCACCCTCGTGGTGCACGGCGAAAAGGACGATACCGTGCTGTTTGCCGACGTGCTTGACTGGGCGCGCCCGCAAGCCTTGCCCATTACGGTGGTGCCCGGTGGGGGCCATTTCTTTCACGGACAATTGCCGCTGTTGAAAAGCTTGGTAATGCGACACTTGGCGGCTTGACGGCGCGATCACCATGTGTGTGCGGGTGTCGGCATTGCCCGGTCGGGTCGGGTCATCCGCCCTCTATCAGCCAGGCAGGCCGATACAGCGACCGGACGGCGATGGCACCGATGCCTTCGCACCTTCGCTTCCACCGTTTCCCATCCCGCTTTTATTCCTGACCGTATCTCTCTGCTCTGTGTTCATGAAACGTCTCCCATCGGCTTCCGCTTTTTTTGCCTGCTTCGTGTTCACATGGGTGGCAGCAGCATGCCCCGCGTGGGCCGAGATGCCAACGCCGCCCGAGATCGCGGCGCGTCAATACCTGTTGCTCGACGTCACGTCCGATCAGCTCCTGGCACAAAAGGACATCGACGAAAAGATCGAGCCGGCGTCGCTGACGAAGCTGATGTCGGCCTACCTTGTGTTTGATGCGGTCCGCAGCAAAAAACTCGATCTGAAGCAGACCTTGCCGGTCAGCGTGCGTGCCTGGAAGACGCCGGGCTCGCGCATGTACATCGACCCGAAGATGGAAGTGCCGGTCGACGACCTGCTCAAAGGCGTGATCGTGCAGTCTGGCAACGACGCGACGGTGGCGCTGGCCGAGGCCGTTGGCGGCACCGTTGAGCATTTCGTCGAGATGATGAACGAGCAGGCAGCCGCGTTTGGCATGAAGTCGACCAGCTACAAGAACCCGGAAGGCCTGACCGCACCCGGCCACTACACGACCGCGCGAGATCAAGCCACGCTGGCGCTGCGGTTGATGCACGACTTCCCGAATTTCGTTTCCTACTATGCGATCAAGAAGTACCACTATCCAGGCACACCGGCGACCAACGACACGAATCGGAATCTGCTGTTGTTCCGTGATCCGACCGTGGACGGCCTGAAGACCGGCCACACGAACGCCGCTGGCTACTGCCTGGTCGCTACCGCAAACCGCGACGTACCCAACGTCGGCAAGCGTCGGCTGCTGTCGATCGTGCTCGGTGCGACCAGCGAGAATGCGCGTGCCAACGAGACACAGAAGCTGCTGAACTGGGGCTACACCGCGTTTGACGCAGTCAAGCTGTTCGATGCCGACCAAGCGGCTGCCACGCCGCGCATCTGGAAAGGCCAGGTCAACGAGCTCAAACTCGGCAGCACCGATCCGATCATGGTCGCAGTGCCCGCCGGTCAGGCCGACAAGATCAAGACTGTGGTCGTGCGCCCCGAGCCGCTGGTTGCCCCGTTCACACAAGGCCAGCGCATCGGCACGCTGAAAATTATGCTCGGCGACGAACCGCTGCGCGAAGTCCCGCTGGTGGCATTGGCGCCGGTCGAGCAAGCCGGCGCCCTTGGCCGGGCCTGGGATTCGGTGCGGTTGTGGGTCAAATGAGGACGCCAAACGCAGACTGCACCGGGCCGGTGCAAGCTCACCCGTACATTCAGTGTTTTCAGTTGCTATAATCGAAGGCTTTTCGCCCGCATGATCGGCTGTGTCTTCGCTGTCGATATCGGGGCGCTGGTGATTTTTTCCGGGTACCCATCCCGGACTTTCGGCCCGGCGCGCAGCCGACGCTTGTGACGACATCCAGTCTTCCAGCGGAATCCAGAATTTCAGGACATTACTTCAATGCCAACCATCAATCAGCTCGTGCGCCAGGGGCGCGAAGTCGAGACGATCAACTCGAAAAGCCCCGCCATGCAGAACTCGCCGCAACGCCGCGGCGTCTGCACGCGGGTCTATACCACCACGCCGAAAAAGCCAAACTCGGCACTCCGCAAGGTGGCCAAGGTTCGTTTGACGAACGGGTTCGAGGTGATCTCCTACATCGGCGGTGAAGGCCACAACTTGCAGGAGCACTCGGTGGTGCTGGTGCGCGGTGGTCGGGTCAAGGATTTGCCGGGTGTGCGCTATCACATCGTGCGCGGTGCACTTGACCTGCAGGGCGTGAAAGACCGCAAGCAGTCGCGTTCGAAGTACGGTGCGAAGCGGCCGAAAAAGGCCTGATTTTTTCCAGAATGTATGTTTTTCGGTGCGGCAGGATTGTCGGGCCGAAAAGCCCATTGGCCCCAACGCCGGAATTTCCCGGTCCGGCCATGAGTAAGTGAGAGCCTGGCTGGGTTCTCGCGGCGTTCGCTTTTGAAGCAGCGCCAACTGAAGTTATAGAGGTGAAACCATGCCACGTCGTCGCGAAGTCCCCAAACGTGAGATCTTGCCGGACCCGAAGTATGGCAATGTCGAGCTGTCCAAGTTCATGAACGTGATCATGGAAGGCGGCAAAAAAGCCGTTGCAGAGCGCATCATTTACGGTGCCCTCGACTTCATCGAGAAGAAGAATCCGGACAAGGATCCGGTCGAAGCTTTCACGATGGCCATCAACAATGTCAAACCGATGGTCGAGGTGAAATCCCGCCGCGTTGGTGGTGCCAACTACCAAGTGCCGGTTGAAGTACGCCCGGTGCGACGTCTTGCATTGTCGATGCGTTGGCTCAAGGAGGCAGCGCGCAAACGCGGTGAAAAATCCATGGCGCTGCGATTGGCCAACGAATTGATGGAGGCGACCGAAGGCCGCGGTGGCGCGATGAAAAAGCGCGACGAAGTACACCGCATGGCGGAAGCGAACAAGGCCTTCTCGCACTTCCGTTTTTAAGCTACAGCTCCGTTTTCTTTGTTCAGCTGCCGGCCCGCCATGAGCGGGCCTTGGCGCTTTCTGTCTTCTGTTAACGAAAGATCATCATGGCTCGCAAGACCCCCATCGAGCGCTACCGCAATATCGGTATTTCCGCGCACATTGACGCGGGCAAGACCACGACCACCGAGCGCATCTTGTTCTACACCGGTGCGAATCACAAGCTCGGTGAGGTGCATGACGGCGCTGCCACCACCGACTGGATGGAGCAGGAGCAGGAACGCGGCATCACGATCACATCGGCGGCCGTTACGTGTTTTTGGAAGGGCATGGATCTGTCGCTTCCCGAGCACCGCATCAACATCATCGACACGCCCGGACACGTCGACTTCACGATTGAGGTCGAGCGTTCCATGCGCGTGCTCGACGGCGCCTGCATGGTCTATTGCGCAGTGGGCGGGGTGCAGCCGCAGTCGGAAACCGTCTGGCGTCAAGCCAACAAATACAAAGTGCCGCGGTTGTTGTTCGTCAACAAGATGGACCGCACCGGCGCGAACTTCTTCAAGGTCTATGACCAACTGAAGTTGCGTTTGAAAGCCAGCCCGGTGCCGATCGTGATCCCAATCGGCGCGGAGGAGAAGTTCCAGGGCGTGGTCGATCTCGTCAAGATGAAGGCGATCTACTGGGATGAACCTTCTCAGGGTATGAAGTTCACGTTCGAAGAGATTCCGGCCGAACTGAAGGCGCAAGCCGACGAATGGCGCGACAAGATGATCGAGTCGGCGGCGGAAGCCAACGAAGACTTGATGAACAAGTACCTCGAAGGCAGCACGCTGACTGAAGAGGAAATCATGCATGGCCTGCGCACGCGCACCCTTGCAGGTGAAATTCAGCCGATGCTATGCGGCACTGCGTTCAAGAATAAGGGCGTGCAGCGCATGCTTGACGCCGTGATTGAACTGATGCCGTCGCCTGTCGACATCCCACCGGTGCCGGGTGTCGACGATGACGAAAAACCCGTTGAGCGCAGGGCCGATGACAGCGAGAAATTCTCGGCGCTCGCATTCAAGTTGATGACCGACCCATTCGTCGGCCAGCTCACGTTCGTGCGCGTCTACTCAGGTGTGCTGTCCAAAGGCGATACGGTCTACAACTCGGTCAAGGGCAAGAAGGAGCGCATCGGCCGGATCGTGCAGATGCAGGCCAACGACCGCGTCGAAGTCGACGAGATTCGTGCAGGCGATATTGCCGCTTGCGTGGGTTTGAAAGACGTGACGACCGGTGAGACGCTGTCCGATCCAAACTCGATCATCACGCTCGAGCGCATGACGTTCCCTGAGCCGGTGATTGCGCAGGCGGTCGAGCCGAAGACCAAGGTCGATCAGGAAAAAATGGGCATTGCGCTGCAGCGTCTGGCGTCTGAGGATCCGTCGTTCCGCGTCAAGACCGACGAAGAATCGGGCCAGACGATCATCGCTGGCATGGGCGAGTTGCACCTTGAGATCATCGTCGACCGCATGAAGCGTGAGTTCGGTGTCGAGGCCAACGTCGGCAAACCGCAAGTGGCCTATCGCGAGACGATCCGCAAGACGGTGGAAGATGCCGAAGGCAAGTTCGTGCGGCAGTCGGGCGGTAAAGGCCAATACGGTCACGTCGTGTTCAAGATTGAACCGAACGAGACCGGCAAGGGCTTCGAATTCGTCGACGCAATCAAGGGCGGTGTGGTGCCGCGTGAGTACATCCCAGCGGTCGAGAAAGGTGTGATTGAAGCGCTGAACACGGGCGTGCTTGCGGGCTATCCGGTGGTGGACGTGAAAGTCACGCTGCACTTCGGCTCCTACCACGACGTGGACTCGTCGGAGCAGGCATTCAAGATGGCTGCGATCTTTGGTTTCAAGGAAGGTGCGCGCAAGGCATCGCCTGTAATCCTGGAGCCGATGATGGCGGTCGAAGTCGAGACGCCGGAAGACTACGCGGGCAACGTGATGGGAGACCTGTCGTCACGGCGCGGCATGGTGCAGGGCATGGAAGACATGGTTGGCGGCGGCAAGGCGATCAAGGCCGAAGTACCCCTGTCGGAGATGTTCGGTTACTCCACCACGCTGCGCTCGATGTCGCAGGGCCGCGCGACTTATACGATGGAGTTCAAGCATTACGCTGAAGCACCGCGCAATGTCGCCGAAGCGATTGTCGCGGCTCGCGCGAAGTAAGCAAGTAGTCTGCGACGGCATGCCGTGCGGTGCCCGTGCCGCGCGAACAAGCAATGCTGTGCAGACGTTAAACCTGGACACGGGCAATGTTCTTTTGTTTTGAGGATCAGTGAAAAATGGGAAAAGAAAAGTTCAGCCGCAGCAAGCCGCACGTAAACGTGGGCACGATTGGTCACGTGGACCACGGCAAGACCACGTTGACGGCGGCCATTACCACGGTGCTGGCGGCCAAGTTTGGTGGCGAAGCCAAAGGCT
>JBBPYC010000076.1:0-12609 GCA_038200275.1 Burkholderiales bacterium | reverse complement strand
TCAACAACCGCAGGCTGCTGGAGCCGATCGGCAACATCCCGCCGGCCGAGGCCGAAGCCAACTACTATTTGCAAGTCCCCGGGTCCGCCATGTCGGTGTGACTCAAGCCAATGAGCCTCCGGGAAACCCGGGGCGGTTCAGGGCCTTTGGCAAGAGGCGCTTGATCTCGCCGGCGTTGCGGCCTTTGTCGAGACCTACCCGTTGGGCTTTTCTGTTGCGCAAGTCCAATTTGCCGCATAAGGCGTGATCGGGTCTGAACTGCTGCTCGGTGGCTGGTTGGTGTGGGGCCGGGCTTCGCGACGGACCAGCTGCGCTGCTGCTGAACCTTGGCTACGGCGTGTTGCTGACCGCGTCGTTGCTGCGCGGGCTCGAACTGCCCAATCGCGGCTGCTTCGGTGTGTACTTTGCGCAACCGCTGCGATGGTATTCGCCGTTGGAAGACGTGCTGCTGATGGCGGCTTCGGTTGTCCTGATTCGCGGTGCGCGTGGGTGAAGGCCGCGCCGCTGCAGCAGCCGGTCCACCAAGCGACCTCATGCAGGCGAGGCCATTCCCATCGGCACGATCACCGTTCCGGAATCGCCCGTGGAGCGGCTTGCTATTCGGCCGCTGCGCGCGCCAGCCGTTCGCTGCGCCAATAAACGTCGTCGCCAGCGGAGCCGTCGCTGCGGTGGCGGTTCAGCACGCGGGACAGCACGAACAGCAGGTCCGACAGCCGGTTCAGGTACTGGCGCGGCGCGTCTTTCAAAGGCTCCTGCTGGCCGAGTTCGACCACCGTGCGCTCGGCGCGCCGTGCCACGCAGCGGCACACGTGCGCGAGTGAAGCCGCGCGGCTGCCGGCCGGCAGAATGAACTCCTGCAGCCGCGGCAGGTTCGCGTTGTGCGCCTCCAGCGCTTCGTCGAGCGCGAGCACGGCTTCGGTTTTAAGCAACTCGTAGCCGGGGATCGACAGCTCACCGCCCAGGTTGAACAACTGGTGCTGCACGTCGATCAGCAGTTCGCGCACCGCCTCCGGCATCGGCTCGCACAGCAGCACGCCGATGTTCGAATTGAGTTCATCGACATCGCCCATCGCCTGCACGCGCAGGCTGTATTTCGGGACCCGCGTGTTGTCGCCCAGGCCGGTGGTGCCGTCGTCGCCGGTGCGCGTGGCGATTTGTGTGAGTCGATTGCCCATGCAGTGAATGCTCGCTTCCAGGTTTCGGTTCGGGGGAGTCGATGCCCAGTTTGCACGATCGCGTACGCTGTGCTTGCATCAGGGCAACTCGGTCGTCTCCATCCAGCGCGCAATCAAGCGCGTGCGGCGCGCCAGATAGGGCGAGTTGGGCAGGCGCTCGAAGTAGCGCGGGCGTGGCAGCATGACGGCGAGCCGCGCGGCTTCGAGTGCTGTGAGGTCGCGTGCGCTTTTGCGAAAGTAGTGGCGCGCGGCGGCTTCCGCGCCGAACACGCCCTGGCCCCATTCGACGTTGTTCAGATAAATCTCCAAGATGCGCGGCTTGCTCAGCAATGTTTCGAGCAGCACGCTGAGCAGCAGCTCCTGGCCCTTGCGCAAATAGCTGCGCTCGCCGGAGAGCAGCAGGTTTTTGGCGAGCTGCTGCGTGATGGTGGAGCCGCCGTAGATCTTTTTGTTTTGTATCTGCACGTCCGTTTCGTCATCCTCCCCAGCAGCGGCGGCCCGCGCGGCCGCGCGCTGCTCAGCCGACGTGTTGCGCTGCCAGGCTTTCTGGATCGCATCCCACTGAACGCCGCGATGCCGCGCAAAACCGGCGTCCTCGGACGCAATCACGGCGCGCTTCAGATGATTGGAAATCTGCGCGTACGGCAGCCAAAGCTGGCGCCATGCGAGCGGCTGCGGCGCGTCGACGGCAAGCCGAAACAACTCGGAGCGCTGAAAAGCGGTGGATTGCGGGTCGATGCGCGCCATCAGGGCAACGCGGGCTGCGAAGAATAATTGCAGCGCGAACGTGGCGGCGATCAGCCAGCCAAGCCAGCGCCAAAGCGGCGCGAGGGCACTGCCTCGGCGCCTTGGCATGGGCAGCGGGTCTGCGTAGCCGGACGACTGCATGGCGCGGTCGCCGCCGCCATAACCATTGCCACCATCGCCGCCGCTGCGGTGGTTGCGACCCCAGTCCGTCACGCCGCAGCTAATGATGTGCGCAAGTCGGCCAACACGCGTTGCGACGGCGGGCGCACACCGCGCCAGATCGCAAACGATTCGGCCGCCTGCTCGACCAGCATGCCGAGGCCGTCACGCGCGGCGGCGCCGTGCGCGCGGGCCCACTGCAAAAACGGCTGGGCGGCAGGGCCGTACATCATGTCGTAGGCCAGCGCGCCGGGCCGGTCTTGAAACACGCTGGGCGAGATCGGCGGCAGCGCACCAGCCAGGCTGCTTGCGGTCGCGTTGATCACGAAGTCGAACGCTTGCTGCAGCGTGGGTGCGTCTTCCACGCGCAGTTCGACGGCGTGCTGTGCAGCCAACGCTGCATGGCTTTGCGCCAGCGCCTCGGCGCGTGCACGGGTTCGATTCAACAGCACGATGCAACGCGGCCTTGCTTGCAGCAGCGGCCCGAGCACACCAGCCGCTGCACCGCCAGCGCCGAGCAGCAACAGATCGCGCCCGGCCAGCACGGCGCCTGCGTTCAACTGCAGGTCAGCGACCAGCCCCACCCCATCGGTGTTGTCGAGCTGGATCGTGCCGTCGGCAGCAAAGCGCATCGTGTTGCCGGCCTGTGCAAGCTGCGCTGCCGCGCTCTGCGAATCGGCCAGCGCAAAGGCCTCGAACTTGAACGGCACCGTCACGTTGCAGCCGCGCGCGCCTTCGCGCTGCAACGCCTGCACCGCCGCTCTGAAGCCGTCCAGCGGCACCGGTTGCCGCCCATATTCCATGCGCTGCCCGGTCAGTTCGGCAAAGCGTGCATGAATCCAGGGCGACTTGCTGTGTTCAACCGGCTGGCCGAGCACGCAGTAGCGATCGATGGACGTGTTCATCGTGTCTTGGCTTCCAGCGTTTCGTCGCGCGTGAAGCGAAAGCGCGACTCCACCAGGATTTGCTCGCCCTGTGCACGCATTGCGTTATCAAATGCGTCGAAGGGGCTGGCCGAGCGGGCGATCGCTTCGGCCCGGCGGTCAAGCGCCGGGTTGCCCGAGCTTTGCACCACATCGGTTGCAAGCACTTTGCCGCGACTGTCTACCGTGATCAGCATGGTGAGTTCGCCGTAGAGTTTTTTGCCGGCGGCTTGCGGAAAGTTCAGCGTGCCTTTTTCTTCGATGCGGCGACGCAAGGCGTCGTAGTAAAGCGCGTAGACCGCTTCGCGCGTGGCGGGGCTGACCAGGCGGCGCTTCGGGCCGGCGCTGTCCTCAGACAGGCTGCGCTCGATCTCGGCCATCAGCGTGACGAGGCGGCGGCGTTGTTCCTCGGCGGCTTCGGGCTGCGCTTCGTCAGCAGACGTGTTGCGCTCGGGTTTCGGCTCGGCCAACTGCAATTGCGACACGCGCTGTTCGATCTGGGCGAGCAGCAGGCGACGCTCATCCGGCACCGCCACATCGCTCTTCGGGGTCACCTCGACCACGGCCTCGCCCGACGCGGTGCGGGGTGAAGGCGGCAGGGGCGAAGTCGGCCGGCTCAGGCGCGCCTTGTCGTCGTCGCGGCTGCCACCGCCGGCCAACGTCGACTGCGCGATCGCCTTGGCTTGGTCGGGCGGCTGCGCGGTGGATTGGGTGTTCACCAGAATCACTTCGAGCGGCGACTCCTGAAACACGCGGTCGAACGTGGCGGGTGCGGCGAAACGCAGTGCCAGCAAGCCCGCGTGCACCGCGATCGAGACAAACAGTGCGATCTGCAGCGGAGAGGGACGCACGCCCCCAGCCAACGCTGCCTCCTCCGGTCGGCTCTCGGCTGCCCCCTCGCTAGGGGCGGCGCCTGTGGCCGGGCGGAGCCCGTTCGCGGCCCCTGCTGGGTTGTGTGGGTTCATGTTCAGAGGGACAAGCTCACGTGCGGCACAGCGGCATGGCCACGGGCTGCGAAATGCGCATCGTCAAGACTCGACGGGCTGCTGCACTTTCGATGCGTCGCTCGTCGATGGCTCGGCTTCGTCGCCGACGTCCACCGCGATCGCGATCGGGCCTGCGGTGGCTTCTTCGCCTTCGTCGTCGTTCGTATCGCCTGAATCGCTGACGGCACCGGCTGCGTCATCAACGTCGAGCCGTTCCAGCACGGTGCCGGCCAGGTCGAGCGTGATGAAGTCGGGCGTGCCAAGTTGCACCCGCACCTGAGCACCGCGTGGCAGGTCGGCGGCGCCCAGCAGTTGCAGCACCAGCGGCAGTTCGTCGGCACGTGCGAGGCCGTTGTTCATCACGCCCGCGTCGATTTGCTTCACGTCGTGCTGCTGCAAGTAACGAAGCGTCCAGAACCGCTCCATCTGCGACTGAAAGCCGTTGTAGGCTGCGTACGCTTCATCGAAAGCGGAGATCACCGCGAACAGCGCCGCATCTTTTGGCTTGAACGGCGCGGCCAGTGCAGCCGTTTTGCCGTGTTGTGCGCACGCGATGATCTGCCACTGGTTTACCAGGTCTACGTAGCGGCGCAGTGGCGACGTGCTCCACGCATAGCTCGGCACGCCGATGCCCGCGTGCGGCAGCGCCTTGGTGCCCATGCGCACCTTCACGCCGGGCGCCATGCTGGCCTGGCTGCGGTAGATGCCCGGTACGCCGTGCTCGGCCAACATGCCGCCCCAGGTACTGTTGGCAACGATCATCGACTCCGCCACGATCAAGTCGAGCGGTGCACCGCGGCGGCGGGTGCTGATCACGACCGACTCGGTGCCATCCGGCTCGTCGCCCGTCACACCTTGCAGCTTGAAGTTGTAGTCGGGCCGGTTGAAGTTCTCCGGTTTGCCGCGGACCTGCTCGCGGCCGGCTTTCAAGTGCTTGGCGAGCCGATACAAAAATGATAGCTGCTCGTGATTGACCGGCGCCAGATTACGCGCGTTTTCTTCATCGAATGGGGGTGGGGCGGGGTCGGCCAGCCAGGATTCGGTGACCAACGCATCCAGCTGATCATGGCGCAGGTTGGCAACGATCGGCACCTTCTCAAGCCGGGTCTGGTGGCCCTTGAATTCCAGCGTGGCCTCGTCGATCTCGACATACAGTGACACTGCCGCGCAGTCGCGGCCAGCCTCCAGCGTGCAGGCCTGCACCACCGCGTCCGGCAGCATCGTGATCTTGTGGCCGGGCAGGTAGACGGTGGACAGCCGCTGGCGTGCGGTCTGGTCGATTGGGCTGCCGGGCAGGGCAGCCAGCCCAGGAGCCGCAATGTGGATGCCGAGCGTGATGGTGCCGCTGCCCAGACCGGTCAGCGACAGCGCATCGTCGATCTCGGTGGTTTGTGAGTCGTCGATCGAGAACGCGGCGACCGATGCGGTCGGCAAGTCGTCCGGCGCCACCGGCGCGGGCAGCGCCGCAAAGCCAGTGCCCTTCGGGAAGCAGTCGAACAGGAAGCGCCGCCAATGGAACTGGTACGGTGACGCGATCGCACCGGCCTGCTGCAGCAAGGCCAGCGGCGCCAGCTGTGTAGCGCGCGCGGCCGTGACCACGGCCCTGTATTCGGGCGCGTTCTTGTCCGGTTTGAACAGAATTTTGTAGAGCTGCTCACGGATCGGCTCGGGGCAGCGGCCGGCGGCGAGGTCCTCAGACCAGGTGTCGATCTGGCGCTGGATTTCGGCTTTTTTCTCGATCGCGGCCAGCGCCAGCTGCACGACATCGGCCGACGCTTTGCGAAAACGCCCCTTTCCTGCGCGGCGGAAATAATGCGGCGCATCGAACAGCTTCAGCAGCGCAGCGGTCTGCTGCTCGAGCGTCGCCTTGTCGTTGAAGTAGTCGCGCGCCAGGTCGGCAAAGCCGAACTCATCCTCGGGCGCGAATTCCCAAGCCAGTTCCAGCTCGATCGTCTCAGCGATGGAGCGGGCTTCCTCCATCAGCTCGGCCGGCGTGGGTTTCTCGAACGTCAGCAGCAGGTTGGCCGCCTTCACCTTGACCCGTTTGCCGCTGTCCAGCTCGACCTGCGACGACGCATCGGCTTGAGACAACACCCGCCCGGTCAAAAACTTGCCGGCTTCTTCGAACAATGCATACATGGGCGGAATTGTCCCATCCCGGCTTGCACACGGCGCCGCTGCGTCAGCGCGCGAGGTCGAGAAAAGCCAGCAGGTCGTCGATGTGGTCGTCGAAGTCTTGAATGGCGTGGTCGCTGCCGTCGAGCAGTTGGCCGTGCGCGGCCGGGTAGCGCGCGGTCATCTCCTGCCAGTCGAGCACTTCGTCGCCCTTGGCGATCAGCGTGTAGTAGCGCTCGGGCTGTCGGAACGCGGCCGGCTCAAGCGCGCGCAGCTCATCGATGTACTCGGCGCGAAATTTGAATGTGTCTTGCGGATCGTGCCAGCTGCCGACGGTGCCGATGTACGCACCCAAGTCCCGGGCCGGGTCAACCGCTGGGTTCAGCAGCGCCGCCTTGCAGCCCGTCTTCTCCGCAAGCACCGCCGCGTAGAAGCCGCCCAGCGAGGAGCCCACGACGGCCATCGACGCGCGCGGCCAGCCTTCAATGCTGTGTTCGATGAGCGCCATCGCCTCGGCAGGCGATGGCGGCAGTTGCGGGCAGCACCAGGTCACGGCCGGAAACGCTTCAACGCGCTGCTGCATCTTGCGCGCCTTGGTGGACGCCGGAGCAGAGCGAAAGCCGTGCAGGTAGAGCAGGTGAGTGGTTGGCATGGGATTGAGCAAGTTTTGTGTCGGAGAGAAATTCAATTTGAACAGGGCAGGCGCCTGGGAGCCGGATAATTTGAGCCATGGCGAATCTCAGCAGCCGCACCTTCAACTTCGATCAACCGACGCTGTGGCAGCGCATCGCGCCGCACCTGCGCGGCTTCGATCCGTGGCTGCTCACGGCAATCGTGCTGCTGGCAGCGATCGGGCTGGTCACGATGTATTCCTCCGGGTTCGATCACGGCACACGGTTTCAGGATCACGGCCGCAACATGCTGATCGCGCTGGTCATTCTGTTCGTGCTGGCGCAACTGCCGCCGCAGCGGCTGATGGAGTTCGCAGTGCCGATCTACACGGCCGGCCTGCTGCTGCTGGTGGGGGTTGCGATCTTCGGGCTGACGAAGAAGGGTGCACGCCGCTGGCTCGACATCGGCATCGTGATCCAGCCCAGCGAGATCTTGAAGATCGCGATGCCGCTGATGCTGGCCTGGTGGTTTCAAAAGCGCGAAGGGCAATTGCGGGCACTTGATTTTCTGGTGGCGGGCGTGCTGCTGGCGGGCCCGGTCGGGCTCATCATCAAGCAGCCCGATCTGGGCACCGCGATGCTGGTGCTGGCAGCCGGCCTGTCGGTGATCTTCTTTGCGGGCCTGAGCTGGAAGCTGGTGGTGCCGCCACTGCTGCTGGCGGTGGTCGGCACTGTGCTGGTCGTGCTGTACGAACCGCGGCTGTGCGCCGACGGCATGCGTTGGGTGGTGCTGCACGACTATCAGCAGCAGCGCATCTGCACGCTGCTGGACCCGACGCGCGATCCGCTCGGGCGCGGCTTTCACATCATCCAGGGAATGATCGCGATCGGCTCGGGCGGGGTGTTCGGCAAGGGATTCATGCAGGGCACGCAAACGCATCTGGAGTTCATCCCGGAGCGCACCACGGACTTCATCTTTGCAGCCTATTCAGAAGAATTCGGACTGCTCGGCAACCTGCTGCTGATCGCTGCGTTTCTGTTTCTGGTGCTGCGCGGGCTGCTGATTGCGCGCGATGCCCCGACGCTATTCACGCGGCTGCTGGCCGGTGCCATGACGATAATCTTGTTTGCCTATGCTTTCGTGAACATGGGCATGGTCAGCGGCATCCTGCCGGTGGTCGGCGTGCCGCTGCCGTTCATCAGCTACGGCGGCACTGCGATGGTCACGCTGGGCATGGCACTCGGCATTCTGATGTCGATCTCCCGTGCGCAGCGATTGGGTGCGGCGGCCAACGATCAACTGCGTGTGGCACGCTACAGCGCCTTGCACCGGGCAACCCGCGGTCGTTGATAGGCCGAGGCGGCCATGGATGGAAATTGTCAATGGCAAGCGCTTTGGCCGCGAGCGGCTGAAGCCCTTCAAAGCAATCCCGGCATAGCCGTAGGCACACCGGTTTGCAAACCGGCAGACGTCCGTGTCCGAAGTTAGGATGGCAGCCTCGGATTGCTCTCAACGATTTAAAAAAAGGAATGGATATGGCAAAGAACGAAGCCGTCACACCCAATGCCGCGCAACTCGCAGGCAAGCCGCTGGCCACGCCGACTGACCTGAACGCCAAAGACACCAAAGACATCGCGGGCAGCTTGAACGTGCTGCTGGCCGATGTGTTCGCGCTCTATATGAAGACCAAGAACTTTCATTGGCACATGAGCGGGCCGCACTTTCGCGACTACCACCTGTTGCTCGACGATCAGGCTCAGCAGATCTATGCGATGACCGATCCGCTGGCGGAGCGCATTCGCAAGCTCGGCGGCATGACGTTGCGCTCGATCAGCCACATCACGAGCCTGCAACGCGTGAAAGACAACAACGCCGACTACGTCGAGCCACTCGCCATGTTGTCCGAGCTGCGCGAAGACAACAGTGCGATGGCCGCGAGCCTGCGGGAAGCGCATGACGTCTGCGACGAGGGCCGCGACATCGCCAGCGCGAGCTTGATCGAGAACTGGATCGACGAGACCGAGGAACGCACCTGGTTCCTGTTCGAGTCCTGTCGCCGTGCGGATTCGGGCGGGCACTAGGGCGCGTCACCAATTGAGCCAACCCACGACAGCTGCCAGATGCGTGGCGCCGCGGAAGCTGCAAGCGGCTTTGTCGTAGCGCGTGGCAATGCAGCGGTACTGCTTCTGGGCGGAATCACGACTTCCTTGCCCGCCTTGAGCAGTGGCTCAATCACACGTGCCCAGGCGTCAAAGGCCCGGTCTGCGATGACGCAGTTGGCTCGGGTGTCGGGCAGCAGCCTGTCCGAGCCGCCCAGATCGTGCGCTTGGCCGGCGTGAGGTGAAAGCTCAACGGATTGCCCAGCGCGTCGACCACGGCGTTGATCTTGGTGCTCAGACCGCCGCGGCTGCGACCGATGGCCTGGGCTTGCTTGGCCCTTTTTTTTCTGCGCCCCGGCGCTGTGTTGGTGGGCGCGCACGGATGGTGCTGTCTATCCAAAAGCGTACTCGTTGTCCGCGTCGCATGCCACAACGCCTCAAGGAGACGCTGCCCACACGTCGGTCTCGCTCTGGCGCATATGGCGCGTGTGCACGGCCCGGAAATCCCGGAATCGCCTGGGCAGATCGCCGGTTCAAGTTTCTAGGCAATTCAATGATGACACGTTCCAGACGAGCACAGTCAAAACATTTTTCACTCATTTATGAGGCCTGGAAGTGACCTATCCGCCGACGAGGCCAATGCCGAATCAGGCAGCATGAACGCGACGCTCCGGCCACGCCAGCCTGTCGTCATCACGCCCTGCCAGGACCTCGACAGCCTGCTGGTTGCGGTACGCAACTGCCGCGTGTGCGAGGCAGCCCTGCCGCTGGGCCCGCGTCCGGTGCTGCAGGCCGGCTCGTCCGCGCGCATCCTCGTGGTGGGCCAGGCGCCCGGCGTTCGGGTGCACAGATCGGGCGTTCCCTGGGACGACCCCAGTGGTGAGCGCCTGCGCAACTGGACGGGCTTGAGCAACGCGCGCTTCTACGATGCAGCGGAAGTCGCGATCATTCCGATGGGTTTTTGCTACCCGGGGCGCGGCCGGAGCGGCGATTTGCCGCCGCGGCGTGAATGTGCGGACCTGTGGCTCGATCGGTTGCTCGCCCGGTTGCCGCGCATCGAACTCACGCTGTTGATCGGCCTGTATGCGCAACGCCATTTTCTGGGCCGTCGGCGCAAGGAGTCGCTGACGGAGACCGTGCGGGCTTGGCGCGAATTCGGGCCGAACCACTTTCCGCTGCCGCATCCTTCGGCCCGCAACACACCCTGGTTTCAGCGCCATCCCTGGTTCGAGCAGGATCTGTTGCCCGCGCTGAGGCAGAAGGTCGAGGCGGTCAGTCTGGACGGCGCGCTGCCGTGAGCTCCCGCAGGGAGCCACACGACTGGTGTTGTTCAAGCTATGGGGGACTCTGATGCCAAAGAACGTGCTCGCGTCAGTCGCGCACACCGCGCCGGCCCGTCGGCACCCCGCTCAGCTTCCAAGTCAACCTGCCGATCGTCGGCTACTACGAGGTCGGCACTTCGCTGAGGCCGGACCGCCGGCATGCCGGCGATTGCGCTGACGGTGTTCATGCTGCTTGAAGCCAGCAGGATTGCGCACCGGTAGGGCATCGAGACGTACATCTGCTCCACCCTCCGAGCCGGCGAGCTTCCCACCATCGGACAAATGACGCCGACTGCGGTCCCTTTGATGACAATGGCGCGTCACAAGTTGCGGTCCCCACGGTGACAAATCGGAACGATCTCGATAACCAGCGATGGATCAAAACAAGGGTTCTCGACGACACCTTCTGGCGCATACCCGCGCGGGTTGGCAACTACACGCGTGCGGCCAATACGGTAGTCGAAGCTGTCGTGGGTGTGACCGTGCAGCCACAAGTCCGGCTGCCAGCGCAGCATCTGCGCTTCCAGGTCGCTCACAAAGCAGGCGTTGAGCAGCGAATTTGCAAATCGCGGATGAATGCTGCCGCGCGAGGGCGCGAAGTGGGTGACGACGACGGTTGGCCCAGCATGAGGTTGGCCGAACTTCGCTTCTAACCAAGCCACCGACTGATCGAACAACCGCTGCGAGAAGGCTGGTGTCAATCTGTCCTCGTGCCCGGGTGCAACACCGATCCGCGAGAAGTCACGCATCGATGCGACCGCCTGTTGCAAACCGCGTTCGCGTTCGCAGGGATCCGTGTGCAACCGATGATCGGACCACAGCGTGCAACCGAGGAAACGGACGTCGGCGAAGGACCACTCATCGCACTCAAGCACACGCACCGATGTACCCTTTGCGCCTTCTCGAAGTTGCGCCAAGGCAGTGGCCAGATCGGAGCCGTAGAACTCGTGATTGCCTGCTACGAGCAGCGTCGGCTGGGAAAACTGCCGGGCCCACTGGAGGGCTGCGGCGGGCCGCCCAAGATCGCCCGCCAGCACCACGACATCGACATCGGTCTGCGGGTGTGCCATCGGTTGCATCGACAGATGCAGGTCGGATAACAGCAGGATTCTCACGTTGGGGAATATGGCATGCAAGGGTGCGCCGACCGAATCTGCGCAGAAGAAATCTTGGTGCGCGATTGGAATGCCGGTGACGACAAGTCCACGGATTTTCTCCTAGACATGCTAGTGCTCAATTTGGCGCAAGGCGACTCGTCCGGACCCATTAGCGGGCTGACGCCATCGAGCACCTACATCTCGGCGGGAATTTGGCGCAGGATGGAGTTCTCTACGGCAACCCTTATCTGCCAGCCTCACAAAAAGGAGTGCTGAATGTCGAACTCGGGGCGCTTGCCGGTTGTTTTCTGATCCTGAGCATGCCACCAAGCCGCTGGGATTTATGCGTCAAGAAGACTGTCAAAGTGCGCGATCCCTCAGATCAAGGTGACGTTCTGGTTATTCGCTCGCAAGCGCAATCAGTACATCGATACCGACAGCACGTTCCGAACTTCAGTGAAGAGCCTTTCGCCAGAAAAGCCCGCAGCCCGCAGCCCGCAGCTCCTTGGTGACGCTGGCACTTATTTGGTGGGGCATGCAACGCATCTGCATGCCTTCGCTGCCAACGGCGAACATGTCGGCGAGTAACGCTGCCATGTCCGGCGAGTAATCGCGGCTCGCCGTCATTACCAGCGGCAGCAACAATATTTTTCTTCCGTACAACCCAGGAAGGCGCGCATAAAGCCTCTGAATCCGGTCTGCTATCACCAGGTCACTTGGGTGAGCTTGAAGAAATCATTCCTGAAAAACCGGACCGCACTTGAAGAAAATGGCGCCCGGTAAGCATTCCAAGATGCGACGGGCGACCACGCCGCTGCCCAAGCCGGCCATGACCAGTTGATCGAATCCTGGTGTCATAAGTGCAGCCTCGTTTGCAAGCCGCTGGCCAGAGAAGTAGATCGGTGGGCAGACATTGCCATTCACGTCCATCTGCTGTTGGTCCCCCAAGGGCCATGTTCGTGTTGTTCTAAAAACGGTCGAACCCAGGAGCGAGCCGGTATGGCGTCAAGTCGAGAAGCTGTGTCATACGTTGATGAGCCAAGTTCACAGAAATTTCACCCTGCGCGCCGCGACCAGCCTGGATTGATCAGTTGAGGGAACTCCGAGAGACTGAACTTCATTGGAACGAGTATTTACAAAATGGTCACAGTGCTCGGTGGCCGTCTGGACTGCGACCCGGTACGAGCCCGCTTGTTCTCGCGATTCATGGGTCGGCTTGATGGTCTAGCTGCGAGCGAGATCGCCTTTACGCATTGGATACCCAGGCAAGAGCCCAGCGCGTCGATGGTGCTCATGGAGTTGGTCCTCGTCCTCGGGGCTCATGATGGTCTGTGGATCGTAGGCCGGGGCGTCCTTGACGGCCTGCCGCGTCAT
>JBBPYC010000075.1:0-81470 GCA_038200275.1 Burkholderiales bacterium | reverse complement strand
CCAGATCGAGCGTCTCTTCAGGCGGCTGAAAGCCTGGCGGCGGGTGTTCACTCGCTACGACAAGCTGGATGTGATGTTTGCCGGCTTCATCACCATCGCGCTCATTGCAGAAGCGCTCAGATAGTGTTAACACGACCTAGAGCGGTTTCACGCAGAGTTGCCACACCTCAAAAGCCGGAGACGCGCCCCAAAAGCCCTGTGCCAGTCAGCGCGAAAACGCTCTAGCGACGTGAGGCGTTTTCTCTTGGAAAGCATTCCTCAAAGCACCATTCAGCCATCCTGACAGCCATCTGCCAAAGTTCAAACGCCAGTGCGCCGCTCGGCCAGGTACTGCGCAGCGAATGCTTTGAACGCGCCTGCGTCCAGCGCCTGCCGCACGCCGCGCATCAGCTCCAGATAGTGATGCAGGTTGTGGACCGTGCAAAGCATCGGCCCGAGCATTTCGCCGCAGCGGTCGAGGTGATGCAGATACGCGCGGCTGAAACCGTCGCGCCCGCCGTCCGCCCACGCCACGCCAGAGCTGCCTGCACAGGCATGGCACGTGCAACGCTCGTCGAGCGGGCGCGGGTCCGACTTGTGGCGCGCGTTGCGGATCTTCAAGTCGCCCAGCCGCGTGAACAAGGTGCCGTTTCGCGCATTGCGGGTCGGCATCACGCAGTCGAACATGTCGACGCCGTTGGCGACGCCGTCAAGCAAATCTTCCGGCGTGCCGACGCCCATCAAGTAGCGCGGTTTGTCCGCCGGCAGCCGCCGCGGCGTGTGCGCGACGATGCGGCGCATCTCGTCTTTCGGCTCGCCGACGCTGACCCCGCCGATGGCGTAGCCGGGCAGGTTCATGTCCGTCAAGGCAGCTGTCGATTCGGCGCGCAAGGATTCGAACATGCCGCCCTGCACGATGCCAAACAGCGCGTTCGGGTTTTCGAGCCGCGCGAACTCGGTCTGGCAGCGTTGGGCCCAACGCAGGCTCAACTCCATCGACGTGCGCGCGTCGGCCTCTGAGGTGATCCGGCCAGCGGTCTCGTACGGCGTGCATTCGTCAAACTGCATCGCAATGTCCGAGTTCAGCGCGGTCTGGATCTGGATCGATACCTCAGGCGTCAAAAACAGCTTGTCGCCGTTTACCGGGGATGCAAAGCGCACGCCTTCTTCCGAAATCTTGCGCATCGCGCCAAGGCTCCAGACTTGGAAGCCGCCAGAGTCGGTGAGGATCGGCCGCTGCCAGTTCTCGAACGCATGCAGGCCGCCAAACGCATTGACGACATCCAGACCCGGACGCAACCACAGATGAAATGTGTTGCCGAGGATGATTTGGGCGCCCATCTCGGTCAGGCTGCGCGGCATCACGCCTTTGACCGTGCCGTACGTGCCGACGGGCATGAACACCGGCGTTTCGACGGGGCCATGTGCCAGAGTCAACCGGCCACGACGCGCGAGTCCGTCGCTCTTCAGCAGTTCAAATTTCATCGGTCGCAAGCGTATTCACAACGGCAGCCGATTTGCGGCCGGCGACCGGACGCTGCAACGTTCAGTCCGCTGGCTTCCCGGCAACGCCCACCTGGACAGCAGACGGCGTGACCGGAACCGCGTTTTGCGCATCCGACTGGTCCCAAGCCCAAGCGGCCAGCACGCTGAAGCTCAGCAGCAAGGTCATGCCGACCACCAGGCGCAATACGGTGTTCATGGGAAAAACGCTCCAGGCGGAAAAATTGAAAAAACAGGGCGAAGGGATTGTTGTGGGTTGACAACTTCGGCCTTGCGCGCAGCCCAGATGCTTACGGCAAAACCAACTTGACAAAGAGCACGGCCGGATTTTCATGCCAGCCACATGCGGTTGTGCGACCCATCAGGCTGGCGTTGTCATTTGGTTACGAGTGAATCACATGCTGTCGTCAGTTTGCAACAAAGCAGACGCTCATTGACACGTCAACCGGCTGGCATTGACCTCGGTTTGGCTACTGCCGCCGAGCAATGGCATCCGGATACAGCCGCGTCAGCGTCTGCCAGACCGCATCCGACAACAGCTCTTGCAATGCCTTCGCGGTAGACGATGCCCGCGGGGGAGCAGTGGTCGGCGTCGACGCGGACGACGCTGCTGCTGCGCGAAGTTGCAGCCAGAACTCGCCGAATGCGGCGCTGCGTTTGGCCACGGCGGCCTCTGCCTCGGTCTGCCAGAACGCTGGCGATTCGCCTTCGACCCAGTCCCCGCGGCCACGCCCGTAGTGCGCGACCGCGAGATAGCGCAGCACGGCAGTCACGGCCAGCGCCTGCAGGAACGGCTCGGCAAAACGCACGGTGGGCTGACTGACGCCCTTGATGCGGTTGAAGCCGAGCGCGGCACCGGCCGCCGTCAACGCACCGACCACGCCCCCAATCAACAGGCCGCCACCCACCGTGAGACCGCCTGACAGCAGATCGGCCGACAACCCGGTCGCGGCACCGGAGGCAATCGCACCCCAAAAACCCGCTTCGCGCGGATCGGCCGGCGTCTGCACCGCGAAGTTTTCGGCCAGTCGCTCATCCACCTTGGCGGCTGCCGATCCTTCCAGCCCGTGCAGCGCGATGAGTCGCTGCGTGACCGACACGGTGGCAGCGTCCAGCCGAGCCGCCAGGGCGTTCATCGCCAGCTGCTGCGCCTGCTGGCCACGGTCGCGGGCGACGCCCACTTTGGTCAGCACCTTGTTCACCAAGCCTGCGTGTTCGAGCGAAACAGCCTCCACATCGCGCGCCGCCGCCAGCAGATAGTTGCTGAGCAGTTGCATCGCGTCGTCGAACCGCTCTTCATTGCGCGTCTGCCAAGTCGTGACCAAGCGCTGATAGGCGGCCGTTTGCGCGGCCGGCAGCACCTTGCCGACCGCGTCGAGCAGCACGCGCTCGTGCACCCAGCAGCGCGCGAACGCGTCGAGCGGCAGCACCTGACGCACCACGCTGAAGGCGGTAAGGCGTGCTCGCCAGCGCAGCACGTCTTCGTGCTCGGCGTCGGCGGGTTTGGGCCGTCCGGTCTGGTTCAGCAGCACCAGCACGGGCTTGCCAAGCCACTGCAGGATCTGCATCTCGGGCTCCACGTAGCCGACATCGTTCGGGTCCTCCGACGCATTCGCCAGATAAAGCACCACGTCGCCGTGGTCGCGTGCTGCGCGCAGTGCCTGCTGGCTAAGCCAGAACGTGCGGTCGCGGTTGCGGTCCCAGACCTCGCGCAGGAACCAGCCGACCGGTTGCTCCGAATTGCGCAGCCGCTGCGCGAGCCGCACCGAGTCGCCGAAGCCGGGCGTGTCCCAGAGCCTCAATTCGTCGCCCGCGTCGGTGGCGACCAGCACGTGTGAATCGGCCGTCTCGGTGATGTGCGGCGCGTCGCGGACTTCGCCGATGTCGCGGCCAAGCAGCGTGCGCGCGAGCGTGGTCTTGCCGACGTTGGTATGAGAGATCAACGCAAGCTGAAGGCGCACAGGCAGCGCGGCAGCGGCAACGGCACTTAAGTCGTTGCCGGCGAAAGGAGCTGCGTCGTCGGGTGGCATCAAGTGAAGGTAGGAGAAAAGTCGGTCACGCCTCAGGCTGCGGCCATCGTCGGGCTGCGCGTGGCCAAATCGTGCTCGAGCCCATCGAGCATGGGCTCGAGCAGATCGACAAACGCAATCGCGACCCCGTGCGATTGGCAAAAGCGCTTCCAGAGCCTGCGCCGTTCGGCCTGCCGATCGGCCCCATCGGGTTGCTGACCAAATCGCTCGAGCCAGCCCGATTCATCCAGCAGCACGGCGGTGCGACGCGAGGTGGCGGCCTTCGCCTGATCGATGAAGGCGCCGTGGTTTTCCGTCTCGGGCGTCGCGCTGGCGTTGAACAGCAGCAAGGTTAGGGCCGCTGCAGGCGCGTCGGCGTCTGGTGCCGGCAAATCCTCGCCGTAGCCCACCGGCGCACGCACTTCAAGCGGTGCATCGCTGCCCAACAACTGCGCCGCCACCGCCTGCAAGCCCTGGCGGCGCGCATCGTTCAGCCGAAAGCTGTAAGGCCAGACGCTGAGCGCACCGGCTTGCGTGGCTCCGGCGCGGGGGCCTGCGCCCCCACGCTCCGCACCGCCAGCACCAGCAAGCAGCCGCTGAAAATAAGGCTCCTGCAAATCGAGTGGGAAGGTGCGCACAAGCTGCCGCTCACGCCGCCAGGCCAGCGCTGCGAGCACTGCGCGCGGCAGCACCACGATCAGCGCCAGCAGTGCCGCATAGAGATGCACCCAGCGCGCGCCGGATGCAGCCTGCGGCGGCTGGCTGAACTGCAGCGCCGCGACCTGATCGACCGAGAACGGCTGCATCCCGAGCAGGTGCACCACCGGCCAGAACACCACCGACAGCAAGCCGTGCACGGCGTTGGCGTCCAGAAACGTGCTTTCCCAGCCCACCCGATATTCCGAGACGATGCCGCGCAGATACAGCGATGCAATCGCGCCCGCAGCAAACAGGGCCGCTGCCAGGTGCAGCATGCGCGCGATACGCGCGTAATTCAGCGACGCGGCCAGCCGGTTCCAGTCGCGCGCAAAGCCGAGCAACGCGCTGCGCAGCAAAGCAGGTTGTTGCGGCTGTTGAACTGAGGTCGATCGGCCGGCCATCCAACGCTCGGCGCCGTGGCGCAGCCAGCGGGGCACTGGCAGCCACGCTTCATGCGCATTGGCCTTGCGGGCTTGCAGCAGCAGGGGCACCAACAGCAACGTCAGGTAGACAACGAGGTTCCAAAGCACGATCGCCAGCAGCGTGACCGACAGCAAATCGACCCGTTGTGGATTCGCAATCCGTTCGGCAAAACCGCCAGCCAGCAGCGCGACCAGCGCCGAGCCCAGCCCCGCCCACAGAGGCCAATGCCCAGCTTGCCGCGCCGCAGCGATCACCGTGTGGCGCGACTGCAACCGGTCCAGCAGCGCGTGCGCACGGGCCTGCAGGTATCCATTGCCAGTCGCGTCGTCGGCGGACGACGCGAGTTGGCCGCGCGACGCCTCACGCGCTGCCTGGTTCGCCTGTCGGCGGTCTTCCGCATGCAGCAGTTGTTGGTCTCGGTCCGCCAGTTCGACGGCGCGCACCAGCGCGATCTCGCGCGCGGTCGTTTCGTTCATCGGGTGGCAGCTGGGCGGCAAACGGAGTGCATGGGGAGGATTATCGATGGCTGCTCGCGCCGCTCGGGATGGGTAGAAAGGTCGCTGAGGCGACCCTAGAATGATTGAAAACCCGAGCCGCCTACCTTGGTCAGCGCTTCCAGCGTGCGCCAGCCAAGGTTGCCCCAATGCGGTCTTTCAGCAGGAGACATTCATTCCATGAGTACCGAATCGGTCCAGTCGGACCAAGCCCAGGCCGAACTACGTCAAGCCGCGCTTGAATACCACGAGTTTCCGGTCCCCGGCAAGATGCAGATCCAGGCGACGAAACAGCTGGTCAACCCGCGCGATCTGGCGTTGGCCTATTCGCCCGGCGTGGCGGCACCGTGCCTTGAAATTCAGGCGGATCCGCAGAACGCGTTCCGCTATACGAACCGAGGCAACCTGATCGGCGTGATCAGCAACGGCACGGCGGTGCTGGGACTGGGGAACATCGGCGCGCTGGCATCCAAGCCCGTGATGGAGGGCAAGGCGGTCTTGTTCAAGAAATTTGCCGGCATCGACGTGTTCGACATCGAAATCGACGAACAGAACGATCTGGACAAACTGGTCGACGTGATCGCCGCACTGGAGCCGACCTTTGGTGGCATCAATCTGGAAGACATCAAGGCGCCAGACTGCTTTTATGTGGAGCGCAAATTGCGCGAGCGCATGAAGATCCCGGTGTTTCACGACGACCAGCACGGCACCGCGATTGTGGTGGGTGCGGCGGTGCTCGGCGGGCTGAAGGTGGTTGGCAAGGACATCGGCAGCGTCAAGCTGGTGACTTCCGGCGCCGGGGCAGCGGCACTCGCGTGCTTGAAGCTTCTAGTCAAGCTGGGGCTGCCACGCGAGAACATCTTCGTAACCGACCTGGCCGGCGTGGTCTACCAAGGTCGCACCGAACTGATGGACGAGGACAAGATCCAGTTCGCTCAAGCGACCGAAGCGCGCAGGCTTACTGAGGTGATCAACGGCGCCGACGTATTCCTTGGCTTGTCTGCCGGTGGTGTGCTGAAGCAGGAAATGGTCAAGCGCATGGCGCCGAGCCCGCTGATCCTGGCACTCGCCAACCCGAACCCGGAGATCACGCCAGAGGAAGCGAAGGCGGTGCGGCCCGATGCGGTGCTGGCCACCGGCCGCACCGACTACCCGAATCAGGTCAACAACGTCCTGTGCTTTCCGTACATCTTCCGCGGCGCGCTTGACTGTGGTGCGACGACGATCACCGACGAGATGGAAATCGCCGCGGTGAATGCGATCGTCGACTTGGCGCAGGCCGAGCAGAGCGAGGTGGTGGCCGCGGCTTACGCGGGCCAGCAGCTCGCGTTCGGCCCTGAGTACCTGATTCCGAAGCCGTTCGATCCGCGGCTGATGACGAACATCGCGACGGCGGTGGCGCAAGCGGCGGCCGACAGCGGCGTTGCGCTGCGGCCCATTCAGGACATGGAAGCGTATCGGCAGAAGCTGCAAAACTTCGTCTACGCATCCGGCACCACGATGAAGCCGATCTTCGTGACTGCGCGCGCGGCCGAGAAAAAGCGCGTGGCCTACTGCGAAGGCGAGGAAGAGCGCGTGCTGCGCGCCTGCCAGATCGTGGTGGACGAGCGGCTTGCACGGCCCACACTGATTGGCCGGCCGGCCGTGATCGCGCAGCGCATCGTGAAGTTCGGCTTGCGGCTGGCGCAAGGCAAGGACTACGACATCGTCAACGTCGAAGAAGACCATCGTTACCGCGATTTCTGGCAGACCTATCACCAGATGATGGAGCGGCGCGGCGTCACGGTCTCGATCGCCAAGATCGAGATGCGCCGGCGCCTCTCCCTGATCGGCGCGATGCTGCTCTACAAAGGCGAAGTCGACGGCATGATCTGCGGCACCTGGGGTACCACCCGGATGCACCTGCCCTACATTGATCAGGTGATCGGCAAGCGCCCCGGTCGTTTGCAGAAAGAAGGCGTTTATGCCTGCATGAACGGCCTCGTGCTGCCGAACCGGCAGGTGTTTCTGGTCGACACGCATGTGAACGACGACCCGACGGCCGCCGAACTCGCCGAGATCACCGTGATGGCGGCCGAAGAAATGCTGCGCTTCGGCATCGAGCCGAAAGTCGCGCTGCTGTCGCATTCGAACTTCGGCAGTTCGAACAGCCCAAGCGCTTTAAAGATGCGCCAGACATTGGAGCTATTGCGCGCGGAAGCCCCTTGGCTCGAAGTCGACGGCGAGATGCACGGCGACGTCGCGCTTGACGGCAAGGCACGCGAATTGTTGATGCCGCACAGCACGCTGAAAGGCGACGCGAACTTGCTCGTGCTGCCCAATATCGAAGCTGCCAACATTTCCTACAACCTGCTGAAGACTGCCGCCGGCGGCAACATCGCGATCGGGCCGGTGCTGCTGGGCGCTGCGATGCCGGTGCACATCCTGACCGCCAGCGCGACGGTGCGGCGCATCGTCAACATGACGGCGCTAACCGTGGCCGACGCGAACGCGACTCGCGAATCGGTGGTGCAGGACGCCGTGATCTGAGCGGCAAAGTGCGCAATCCCTAGAGACATGCCCCTAACCGTGTGAAAGTGCGGTGCAGATGTCCCCACAACATGTGCGCAAGGCTTGCGGTTAGCACAGCTTTGCGTCACACTACCGATCGGAATTTAGGTAGAAACCCGAACTCGTTGTAGACGCAGTTCGCTGTGCAAGGGCCGGTTCGGGATGTCGTCGTTGCTTGATTCTTTCGTTGAAGGTTCGCTTCGTGCGGGCTTGGTCGCTGCGTTGCTGGCAGGCGCAAGCCTTGGGGCTGCAGCGCGTGGTCCGGTGCAGGTGCCCGAGCAGTCGTCGTCTGCGGATGTGGTTTCGCTGGTCGAGTTGCCAGCGCAAGCACGTACTGTGTATCGATCGATCTTGCAGGGTGGCCCCTTTCGGCACGAGAAGGATGGCAGCGTATTCGGCAATCGCGAGCGGTTGCTGCCGGCCAAGCGCCGTGGCTACTACCTCGAGTACACGGTCGACACGCCGGGCGTCGGACATCGTGGCGCACGCCGGTTGGTGTGCGGCGGGCCGGCGCAGACGCCGGACGCGTGTTACTACACCGGTGACCATTACGCGAGTTTTCGCCGATTGGCACTGGCGTCGCAGCCCTAGTTGCCAAGCTGCCCTCAGGCGCTGCAAGCGAATGGCAACGAGGCGGGAACAGCCTTTGCTGGGTTCCACTGTCGAGTGGATCGTTTTTTGAGTCAAGTCGGTTTTGTAGTCAATTTGAAAGAGCAATAGAAGATGGATGCACCGCTTAGCCGGGACCCGCTGCTGCAAGCGCAGCAGTTCCCTGGCCACGAACCCGCCGCGCGGGTGAACCCGACAGTCCGGGAGCCGCAGCAACAGCAACAAAAGCAGCCGCAAGCGTCGCAGCCGAGTCAGGAATCTCTGCTACGCGGCGTGCGCAGCAACATCGTGCAGTCAATCCGCGCGTTTCGCGTGAGTGATCTGCATGTGGCTGCGACCGAACTCGGCCAGCATTTCCTGTATGCGAACTTGGCCGTGGCCCAGAGCAAGCAAGACGTGCTTGACCTGATCGCGCAGCAATTCACGTTTCCTGCGCATTTCGGCAAGAACTTCGATGCGCTCTACGATTGCATGACCGACCCGCTGCACAAGTCGGGCCCACAGCCCGGCTTCGTGGTGGTGCTTGAGCACATCCCGGCCAACGGCAAGTTCGACAAGGAAGCGCGCGAGCAATTGCTTGACATATTCCGCGACGCGGCCGATTTCTGGGCCGATCGGAAAATACCGTTTCGTTGCTTCTATTCTTTTCGGTAGCCCGTTCTGCACACACCAGCCAAGCAGAACGGGCGAACGAGGCTAATGGCATCGGAGGCAATGCACGTCTTCACAGCAGCACCAGCACTGCCGGTGTGACCGATGGCGTCAACAACGGCGCAGTCGCAGCAACGGCCGCCGATACGGGCGAATTCGCCGACGGCATGCCGACCGACCGACTGCTCGACGTGACGCCCCAGGCGCTGCGCATGAGCAGTCCGTTCAACGCGGCCTACTGGTTGTCGGCTGCCTGACCATGGGCGCGCAAGCGCCAATCTGCTTTTGAAAAAGGGGCAGCTCAAGCGCTGACCCCAACGAAAAAAGTAAGAAAACCCGCCCTCGATACGGCGGGTTTTCTTTTGGCGGGCTTCAGTCTTTCGTGGGCTGCGTTGCCACTGCCAACGCCAGATAAGCATCGACCGACACTTCCTCTGCGCGCCGCTGAACATCGAAATCGTCTGCAAAGCCGAGTTGGTCCAGCCAGGCACCAAGCGTGTGCCGCAGCAGCTTGCGCCGCTGGCTGAACGCAACGCGAAGCAACTCGCGCAACCAGCTGGCTTGCACTGGGATGAATGTCTCGCGTGGCCGCATCTGGACCACTGCGCTATGCACCTTGGGTGGTGGCTCGAACGCCTCGGGGCCAACGACAAACAATTGCGTCATCTCGTAGCGCCATTGCAGCATCACACTGACCCGACCGTATGCCGCCGTGCTGGGCGCAGCCACCATGCGCTCGACCACTTCCTTTTGCAGCATGAAGTGCTGGTCTGCCACCACCTCTACATGCTCGAGCAGGTGGAAAAGAATCGGAGTCGAGATGTTGTAGGGCAGGTTGCCGACGATGCGCAGGCCGCCAGCAGCACGCGCTGCATCTGCCGCATCCGCTGTCTCAAGTTGGCGCGCCAGTGCCGTGAAGTCGACCGCGAGCACGTCCGACTCGATCACCCGAAGCCGGTTGTCGCTGCGCAGACGGCGTGCCAGATCCCGATCGAGTTCGATCACCGTAAGCTGGCCCACCTGCTTGAGCAGCGGCGCTGTCAGCGCCGACAAGCCTGGGCCGATCTCTACCAGCATGCGCGCGCCGGGTTGTGCGTCGATCGCAGCGACGATCGCATCGATCACGGCTGAGTCGGTCAAAAAATGCTGACCAAAACGCTTCTTTGGCCGATGCCGCGCCTCGCCGCTCATGATCGATTCACCCAGCAGCATTTCATGTCATTCACCTACGCCAGAGGATGTCGATGAGCCCCATCCCAGCAAGACCCCTATGGAGCAGGTTCCGCCAGGCCGCAGGCGCCGCCCCCGGTGGGGTGTTGGGCGAGAGCCGACCGCAGGGAGCAAAGCCTGGGCGAGAGCCAAAAGCTACTGCGGCGGCTCGCGCATGTCGACGAACGCGCGGTTGCGCACGTCCTGCGCCCACGGCGGGTAAGCCTCGTCGAGCTTCTTCTCCCTGAGTACATTGCGCGCAAGTTCGCGTTGCTGACGCGGGGTCAATGCCGCTTCGCGCCTCTCCAGCAGTTGCACCAGATGCACACCGAACTGGGTGGTGAACGGCTCGCTGAGCTGGCCTGGCGACAGTCCGGCCAGGGCTTGCTCGAATTCCGCCACGTACTGGCCCGGGCTCGACCAACCCAGGTCGCCGCCGTCTTTGGCGCTGGTGTCTTGCGAGTATTCGCGGGCCAGCGCAGCAAAGTCGCCACTGCCCGACTCGATCCGGCGCCGATAGTCGGCCAGCCGCGCGCGCGCGGCCGCCTCGTCTTGTTGTTTGCTCAGGCGCAGCAAGATGTGGCGTGCATGGTTTTGCATCACCGTCATGCCGGCCGGTGTGCCAAGCCGCCCTTTGTCGATCACCTTCAGCACGTGAAAGCCCGCACCGGAGCGGATCGGCCCGGCCACGCCGCCGGCTGGCAGCGCTTTGGTCGCAGTTAGGAACAGCTCCGGGTAGCGATCCGCGCTGCGCAGACCCATGCGGCCGCCGGTGGCACGTTCCGGGCCGTCGGAGAATTCGCCTGCGAGCGCAGCGAAGTCTTCACCGGCCCGCGCACGGCTTGCCACCTGGTCGGCAAGGCGCTGGCGTTCGGCGGTCTCCTGCGCTGTTGCGCCTTCCGGCAGCGCGATCAGCACCTGCGCGAGTTCGAGTTCGGCCGGCGCGCCGTCAGCCTGTGCGCGGTTCAGAAATTGGTCGATGTCGAGTTCGGTGACTTTGACTTTCGGCTCCAGTTCGCGCTCGCGCAGCCGCTGCAGCGTGATCTGGCGCTTCAGTTCGTCGCGCAGCTCGTCTGGGGGGTAGCCGTCGGACACAAGCCGCTGACGCAACTGCGCCACCGTCAGCTTGTTTTGCCGTGCCACGTTCAACTCGGCCTGATCGACCGCAGCAGGGTCGATCTTGATGCCGACTTCGCGCGCAAGCTGCAGTTGCGCGCGGTCCGAGATCATGCGGTCCAGCACCTGCGGCAGCAATATTTCCGGCGGTGGTACCGGCTGGCCCGACTGCGCGAGCTGCTGCGCGATGCGCTCGACCCGTGCATGCAGTTCGTTGTTCGTGATCGGCTCGGAATTCACCACCGCCACGATGAAGTCCGCCTGCTGGCGCTGCGCAGGCGCAGACGAGCCGGGTCGTGGCAACTCGGGCGCTTTTGAGGCCGGCGCATTCAGCGGCGGCGCACTCAACCCCGGAGCAGAAAACGATGGCGACCGCCCGGACGGCTTGAAGCCCTGTGCCTGCACGGCGCCGAGTGCGAAGGTGCAGACCAGCACCGCCACGAGGCACGCCGGCAGGCGATGAAGATTCGAATGCGATTGGTGGGATTGCGAAAAAAACATGCTCATCGGGCTGGAGTCATCCTGGGTTGTCTGCCGCACCCCGCTCGGGGTTCAAGCTCGGGTTCAAAGGCGCTGCGCCGCTAGTCGTAGTTCCCGAAACGGCTTGGTGTGGTGGTCTGCTCGCGCAGGAATTGATAGCGCGGCACGTTCGTGCGCAGCGTCTGCAGCGGGCTCGAGCCGACCCGGGAGAAGCCGACGAACTCAAGCTGGAACATGACACGCGTATTGCCCGCAGTGGGCGTGTGCTGCAACCGCTCGAGCACCACGCGCCCGAGCCAGCAACCGCCGTCGTATTCGAACCCGACGATGCCGTCGACCAGCCGTTTGTCCGGCACCGAATAATTGAGCCGGCCCACGCTGTACCAGCGTCCCGGCCCCTGGCCCTGGCCGCGGCCGAGGTCCTGGCCGCGGTCGCCGAACAGGTCGTTCAATGGCCATTGCCAGCCGATGTCGATCGATTTGTTCAAGCCGCGCTGAAAACGGTAGGCCGCGCTGATGCTGCGGTAATTGCTGGGCGTGTAGCGCCCACCGACCGAGACCCGCTCCGACTGGCCCGCCTTCGGGTTGTATTGCACCGTGGTGTCCATCCGCCACTGCTGGGTCCAGTTGATGGTGTTGCCGAGCAGCAGATCGCTGAAGCGATCGGTCACTGGCGCTTCGCCCGGCAGCGTCACGCGTTGGTCCCGAAAACGCAGCCGCTGCGCGATGCCGAAGCGCGCGGCCTCGGCCCCGCTGACCGCATCGAACAGCCGCGTCGTGACGCCCAGCGTCAGCAGATTGTTGTCGGCGATGCGGTCGTTGCCGACGAACGCGTTCTCGGTGTAGATGCTGGCGAAGTTGAAGTCGTGCCGCGCCGTGTCGTAGATCGGCACCCGGCTTTGGTCGCGGAACGGCGTGTAGACATAGAACGCGCGCGGCTCGAGCGTCTGGCGAAATGCGCGGCCGAAGAAGCTTGCATCGCGCTCGAAGATCAGCCCGTTGTCCAGGCTGAACGTCGGCACCACGCGGTCGGCCGACGTCGCGCCGTTGGACAGCATGTCGTCGAACGCGTAGTGCGTCGCATGCAACTGCACCTTCGGTGTCACGAAGTAGCCCGGTGCCAGAAACGGCCGGCTCAACTGCGCCAGCGAGAAGCTGCGCTGGGCGTCGGTCTGGTTTGTCAACGCGCGGTCGGCGGAAAACCGCGTGTAGTCGCCGTCCACCGAGTAATCAAAGCCGCCCACGTCGAATCGCGAATAGCGCGCGGTGAACTGCGGCAGCCGGTCATACGGCGGGATGATCGGGGAGGCCGGGTCCTGCAACGTCTGCCACTTGAGCGCTGAAGCCCGCACGCTGAGATTGTCGCGCGCCCAGGACAGCGAGCCAGTGCTCGGCAGCAACCGCTGCACCAACGACGGGGAGCCCCGCGGAAAATCGCGCCAGTAGTTGTCGTCGCTGACCCGGTTCACGTTCAGGTTGAGCCCGAGGGGCCCGACGCCGTCGATGCCCGAATTGACAACGCCGTTGTGCTGCACCGAGGTGCCCCAGCGCGCAGCCCCACCGCGCAGTGCGTCGTACGGCATATAGCTGCCGCGCACCTGGCCGCGGTAGTTGTCTTCCAGATAGCGGAACTCGCCGCCCAGATCGACGCCGCGGCGCGACTTGATGGACGGATAGAACGTCGCATCCCGATTCGGTGCGATGTCCCAGTAATAGGGCAGCAGCAGTTCGACACCGCTCAGGTTGTCCACCAGCACGGTCGGCGGCAGAAACCCCGATTTGCGCTTTTCCGACAGCGGAAACGACACCGCCGGCAGCTTCGGCGTCTTCACGCCCTTGAACTCGAGCGTCGCGCCCTCGGCCGTTCCGGTGTCCTCGCTCAAGTCCAGATCGAGCTTGTCCGCGCGGAACACCCAGGCCGGCATCCAGCTCGGGCCAGGCTGGCGTTGGCAGGTCGAATACGTCGCGTTTTCGATCGCGACCTTTTTCTCCCCCACGAACACCACGCGGTCCGCCTGGCCGTACGCGTTGTTGACGAGTAGCCGGTATTTCGGATTCAGCAAAAAGCCTTCGAACGACTCCATCTTCAACTCGAGCTGCGGGCCTTCATAGACGTTGCCTGCGCGGTTCAGATAGATGTTGCCACGCGCTTTGGCGAGGTCTTCCGGCGCGAGGTACTGCAGCTGATCGGCGCGGATCACCGTGTCGCCGCGGCGCACTTCGGCGCTGCCTTCCACCGACGTCTGCAAATCGGTCTGCGAAGTGATGCGGTCGCCGTAGATGAAGGTCGGTGCGCCCTGTCGGGTGGCGCCGGGCAGCAGCTCGCGCAGCTGCGGCGTGGTGCGCAGCGCCGGCGTGGGCAGTTGCGCGTCGACGGTGCGCAGCCGCGGATTGACCTGAGCGCTCGGCAGCGGCTTGAGCGGTTTGCTGGGGGCTTTGGCAGCCTGAGTCGCTTTGCTGGCCTTGCCGGCCTTCGCCGTGCTGTCTGACTTGTTCGCCTTGCCTGAGCGGTCTGCCCTTTCTGCCTTGCCTGCTTTGGCCGCCTTGGCGCTTTCTCTCGGTGCGCTCTTGCCGGCGCCTTTGGCGGCAGGGGATGCCTTTTGCGCGTCTTTCTTTTGTGCAGCAGCCGACTGCGTGCGCGTCTCGTTCTTCTTTTCCTTCTGCGCCGCCAGCCCGGGCTGGGCGCCAAGGGCAAGGACCAGAGGGGCCGTCATCAAGCCGGCGGCCGACACCCGCGCAAACCACGATTTGGCCGTGCCGGCGGTGCTCGTCCGCGCGGTGCGCAGAGGAGAGAAAACGAATGGGGAGGCGAGTGACACCGGGCGGATCGATCGGTCGGAAATGAAAGGAATCGGCGGGTGTCGCTTAAGCCTAAGGGAGCCGGCGTGGTGCGGCGGCAGGCGGCCACAATGCGCGCGGGTTCATAAAATGCATTATCCATGACACCCTCTGAAATGCCCCCTTTCGCGTCTACGGCCCACGCTGGTGTGGCATTTGCGCCCGTCCTCTGGGCCAGCGACGAGCGCCGCGCTGCGTTCGACCACTGGCTGAACCCGCTCGCAGCGCGCGCCGGGCTGGCACCCCAAACCCTGCGCGTGGCGGCGGCCGATGCAAGTTTCCGGCGTTTTCTGCGGATTGACTGCACGCCGACCGAAGGCGACGCCGCGACCAGTCGCATCGTCATGGACGCCCCGCCTGCCCAGGAAAACTGCCGCCCGTTCGTACAGATTGCCGAGTTGATGCAGCAGGCGGGTCTGAACGTGCCGCAGGTGCTGGACTGGAACGAGGCCGACGGCTTCATGCTGCTGACCGACCTGGGCGCGCGCACGCTGATGGACGCGCTTGAACCGGCCGATGCTGAGAGCGCGCAGCCGCTCTACGCGGGCGCCGTCGATGCGCTGATCGACTGGCAACTGGCGTCCAGGCCCGGCGTGCTGCCTGTGTACGACCAAGCGTTGCTGCAGCGCGAACTCGCGCTGTTTCCGGATTGGTACATCGAGCGACACAAGGGCGTGGCGATCGATACGGCGATGCGCGCGACGCTCGACCAGACGTTTGCAACCATCGTGCAGCACAACCTCGCCGCGCCATCCGTCTACATCCACCGCGACTTCATGCCGCGCAACCTGATGCTGCCCGCAGGCGCTGATCCGCGCGTCGGTGTGCTCGATTTTCAGGATGCGGTGTACGGCCCGATCAGCTACGACATCGCCTGCCTGATGCGCGACGCCTTCCTCTCCTGGGATGAAGAGTTCGTGCTCGATGTGACCGTGCGCTACTGGCAGCGCGCCAAAAAATTCGGCTTGCTCGGCGCGAACAGTGCGTCTGGCTGGGGCGACGACTTCGGCGAGTTTTATCGCGCGGTCGAATGGATGGGCCTGCAGCGTCATCTGAAAGTCGCCGGCATCTTCGCGCGGCTGACCCTGCGTGACGGCAAGCCCAAGTACTTGGCCGATGCGTCGCGCTTCATCGGCTACATCCGCGCTACCGCTGGTCGCTATCGCGAGCTGACGCCGCTGCTGCGCTTGATCGACAAGCTCGAAGGCAGTGCAGCCGCTACGGGGTTTGCGTTCGGGCGGATGTAGTGCTGGAGCTCCCGTGTGGTTGAGGACCACAACGTCATGCTGTAAAGGGCGGCGGCCGACACCGCGGCGCGCGGTCGCTGCAGCCATCCCCCTCCCCATCCCCAATCGCTGACTGTGCTTCGGGTCGTCCGCACCATATTTTTAAGAAAAAACGCTTCAAGCGCAGGCGTTATATTCATTTATAGCTATCTTATAAATAGCAGACTGCTTATCTCCGTTCATGCCGCGCTTCCACGTCCCCGACCCTTTGCAGCCCGATGCCCGCATCGCGTTGCCCGCCGGCGCCGCGCGGCACGTGCAGGTGCTACGGCTGCAACCGGGCGCCGAGATCACGCTGTTCGACGGGCAGGGTGGTGAGTACACAGCATTGGTCGAACGCATGGGCCGCAGCGACGTGCAGGTGCAGGTCGGCGCCCACACCGTCACAGAGCGCGAAGCGGTGCGTGCTGTGCATCTGGCCGTCGGCATGCCGGCCAACGACCGGATGGACTGGCTGGTGGAGAAAGCCACCGAACTCGGCGTCGCCAGCATCCAGCCGCTCGTCACCGAGCGCACCGTGCTTCGCTTGTCCGGCGAGCGCGCCAACAAAAAACGCCTTCACTGGGAGGCCATCGCGATTGCCGCCTGCGAGCAATGCGGCCGCAATCGGGTGCCACGCGTGCATCCGGTGCAGGCATTGCCGGATTGGTTGGCGCGGAGCGATTGGGCCGACGATTTTGATGGCGCGATGCGATGGGTGTTGTCTTTGCGCGCCACCGCCGCGCCGCGCAAAGGCCCAGCGATAGGCAGCGAAGTCCCCGCGTGGATCGTTGGCGGGCCCGAGGGCGGGTTGGTTGAGCGCGAAGAAAACATGCTGATCACAGCCGACTTCGCACCGATGTCCCTGGGGTCGCGCGTGCTGCGCGTAGAGACAGCCATGTTGGCGGCGCTGGCATACCTGTCGATTCAATAGTCACCAAGCAACTTGCATGGCGAACGATCTGTTGCACCAAGCGGAAGCGCTTCAGGATTTTCTGACTTCGCATGCCACAGGCGGCAGTGAAAACGATGCGAAGTACATGCGTCTGCGTCACATGATGTTGTCCGACTCGGCGCTTGAGCCGGTGATGCCGAAGTTTTTGCGCGCCTGTAGAAACTTGCCGCAGTTCTGGCAATTCATCAAATACAAGCACAGCACTTATGCCGATCGTCGCGACTACAGTTGGAACAAGTTTCGTCCTGTTCTCGAAATGCTTGAAGGAAGCAGTTCGGCGCCGTCCGACAAGGTCGTGTTGGAGAGGCTGGAAAAGTTCGATGCCGCCCATGTTCGAGCAGCGCAGTCCAAGGCGCTCAGCCGGCGCTCGGCCGATCCGGAAGGTGCAATCGCTTGAGCGATGCACACGGCAAAGGAAAAATCGGCAAGAGGCCCGCATCGCGTCATGCAGAACTCGCTGTCAATTTGTCAGGCGTGTTGGCTATCTACCTGTTGGCGACATGGGAGACACGGAGCGAGACCGCAGCCCCGCTCAGCGGATCCGGGCCGAGCCCGTAGACAGCGGGCTATGTTTGATTGATTACCGGGGTGCACACCGCGCGCGACGCGACTCAGTTTTCAAGTTGTACCTTCAATACCGCATGCTTTGAGCCAATCAGCAGATTGCCCGCACCGTCGAAGCTCACGTCCGTCGGTGCTGAAAGGCTGGCTGGCAAAGGCCTCAGTGCGATCCCGCGCACGCCCTTTTGGCCGACCACGGTACTGACCACATCTTGGGGCGTGATCTTGCGCATGGCGGTGGTAAAGCCGCATCGCAAGCACGTGTAGGAATCTTCTCTTGGAACATCCACCACGTACAGATTGCCAGCGCGGTCGGTCGCCATGCCACGCGGTCCGTTCAAGCCGCCGGGCGCCGGCGTAGTGGCCATCCCGTCCGGAGCAATGCGCTGAATCGCATATTCGTCGGGATAGCTCGCTGTGCGCACGGCAACGAATACGTTGTCGGCAAGGTCAGTTGCGTGATAGTCACCAAAGGCGGTGACGCTCGGCGTCCCCAGCCCGACAAAGGTCGATAGGTTTCCGGTGACCGGATCGATGCGGCAGATCGTGTCAGAGCCGTCCGAGACGTACACCGTGCCATCGGCAGCCACAGCAATGCCTTGCGGCCGACTCAGTCGGTTGGGTGCCCAGCGGGCCATCGACGCTGGCATCCTGAATCGAGTCGTTTTCCAGGCCCGCGATGATCGACGCAATGCCAGTCGGTGTGATCCTGCGCACCACATCGTGCCTCGAGTCCACGACATACAGATTTCCGGTCACGTCGCGTGCAACGTCGTTCGGGATGCCCAGCGCGGCCGAGGCCGGCACCACCGTCATGATCTGGCCCGTCTGCGTGATGCGCACGATGCTGCTGGTCGAACTGTCCGCAACGTAGACGTTGCGCGCTGCGGCCAGCGCGATGCCTACGGGATAGCGCAGGTCCGGGTCGCTCTGGGTGGCGTCTTGGCTGCCGGCCAACAGAGTCAGCGCGCGGGACGGCGTCAACGTGTAGACCGCGCCGGCGAAGGTCTCGGCGATGTAGGCGATGCCGAGTGCATCGACCGCGATGGCGGCTGGCAACTTCGGTGCAGCGCTGGGCCGGCGCAGCGCAGCCGGCGATGAGGACGTGGTTTGAATGGTTGTTCCGGTTCCTTGTGATGTGGTGAATGAAGTTTGAAGAAGTGGTCTGTTCACTGATGGAACTGCACCTTCACCAGCCCATAAGCGGACAAGACATACAGATTGCCCGCGCCGTCGAAGCTCACGCCCCTCGGCTGCTGCAAGCTGGCCGGCAAGGATCCGGGTGCGATCCCGCGCACGCCCCGTTGGCCGACCACCGTGCTGACCACACCTTGGGGCGTGATCTTGCGCACCACGTGGTTGCCGGTATCGGCGACGTAGAGGTTGCCCGCGGTGTCAAGCGTCAGGCCGCTCGGACACACAGCGCCTACCCCGAAGGTACTTCCCCGAATCGCCGCAAATCGTGCTTGTGTACCGGGTCCATCCACATAACCGACTTCCGTCAGAGAGCCGGCAAGTTGGGTGAGGTTGCCGCTTGGATCCACTTTGAAGATCGCTGCGTTCGGCGGCTCCCTCTCGGACATCTTGGGCCTTGCGCAGGAAGTCAGAAAGATGTTGCCAGCCGCATCGGCTGCCACTGCGTTGAGAAACTGTTCCGTGCCGGGCAAGGTCACGGCAATGGTGGAGACGACGCCCTCCGGTGTGATCTTGCGCAGCGGCGCGCCGTAGTACTGAGCAAGGTACAGATTGCCCACCGGATCGATCGTCATGCCCTGTATGCCATTCAGCGACGCCGCATTGCCAATGCCGTCTATGTCAGGGCGAGGCAGCGTGCCGGCGCCCTCCGACTGCCCCGCGAATACCGACATCTCACCCTGCGGCGTGATCTTGCGCACCACCGTGGGCGTTGTTGCGCAGAAGACGACGCCTGGGTAGCACCCTCGGGCATCCGCCACGAAGAGATTCCCGGCGCCGTCGACCGCCATGCCGCGTGGCCCATACAAGCCACCCGGCACCAGCGTGGTCGCTGTTCCGTCCGGTGTGATGCGTAGAACTGCGTACTGCCGGATCTGCCCGTTGGCGCTGTCCAACACGGGCACCGCCACAAACACGTTGCCTGCCCGATCGGTGGCATGCGGCCCGAAGAAAGGACCCCGTGGCACCCGACCGACGAGGGTCGAGAGCACGCCCGTGGTCGCATCGATCCGGCGGATGGTGTAGGCCTCGGGGTCCGACTCCGCATCCGACACGTAGACCGTGCCGTCTGCCGCCACCGCAACGCCTTGCGGCGCGGCCAGCCGGCCCGTGCCCAGCGGGCCATCCACGCTGCCTCGTATCCGCCCCCCCGGCTCGTAGTAGTCGTCCAGCCCGGCAATGATCGAGATGTTGCCGGCTGGTGTGACCTTGCGCACCACCCGAAGAACCGAGTCCACGCCGTACAAGTTGCCGGCCGCGTCGCTGGCAAGACCACCCATCGCGCCAAGCGCGGCAGACGCCGGCAGCACCGTCGTGATCTCGCCCGTCTGCGTGATGCGCAGGATGTTGCGGGAACCGAGCCCGACGTTGGGCTGCGAGCCGGTCACGAAGACGTTGCGGTTCGCATCGAGTGCGATGCCGACGGGACCCTGGTAGCCCGAGAAAATTGGGTTGGTGAAGGGGTCGATGTTCTCGGCCAGCACGCTCAACGTGCCGGACGGCGTGAGCGTATAGACCGCATGGGCGAATGCGTCGGTGATGTAGGCAACGCCCAATGCGTCGACTGCGACAGCAATGGGTGACTTTGGCGCAACCCCGCCGATAAATGGGCCCCTCCGGTCACAAACACTGGTGGTTGCGCCTGCAAGGGTTCTGACGTTGCCGGCAGGGTCGATCTTGCGCACCGTGGGGCTGTCCACCACGAAAACGCTGCCGTCGGGGCCGACTGCCACGCTGGTGGGAGTACAAAACGATGCCTGCACAGCCGGCCCATCGGCATAGCCCAACTGACCCGAGCCAGCGACCGTGCTGACGACCCCGGCGGGCGTGACCTTGCGGATGCGACGGTTGAGTGTGTCGGCCACATACAAATCGCCCGCCGGCCCGACCGCAAGCCCCGACGGGTAGTTGAAGCGCGCAGCGGTGCCCGCACCATCGAGATTGCCTGCGCCGCCGAGTGAGCCAGCGAGCACCGAGAGCGTGCCTTTGAGTGCGACCGGCGGCGGCACCGGCTCGGGTTGCGGGTCATTCACGACGGGTGGCAGCGACGGTGCAGGCTGCGTGTTCATGGCGTCGCTGCCGCCACCGCCGCCACCACAGGCGACGAGCGTCAGGGCACCGGACAGAGCCACCAGACGCAAGTGGTGCGGCAGCGCCAGCAACTGAGAAATAGCTCGTTTGTTCATTTCAATCGTTTGTGAACTGGCCTGCGGTGCACTGCTGCATTTGTGCATTCACTTGTCAAACCGCGCCTGCAAGAGCGCCTGCGTCGAACCGATGATCAGGTTGCCTGCTGGGCCGAAGCTCACATCCGTGGGCGACAGCAGCGTTGCAGGCAGCGGGCCCAGCGTGATACCACGCCGAGAGAGTTGACCCGCAATGGTGGTGCCGACCCCAGCCGGGGTCCGCTTGCGCACGTTGTGCAGACCCGGATAGGCGATGAACAGGTTGCCTGCTGGATCGAGGGCGATGCCCGCGGGGCAGGCATTCTTCGCGGCTTGGGCTTCCGCGTTCGTGGGATCGGCGCCCTGACCCGCGTCGCCCAGCACCGTGAGATTGCCAGACGGATCGATGCGCGACAGTTGCCCGAAGGAGAAAACCTGTCCGACCCCTGCCACCCCGGTGCACGCGGCCGCATAGACTGCGTTGCTGCCTGAACGATCGACTGCGAGACCGACGGCACCGGTCTTCGTCGTGAAGGTACGCACCACGCCGCCACGGCTGACCTTGCGGATGGACGACGTTTGTCCCACGTAGACATCGCCGGCCGCGTCCACCGCCAAGGCACCCAGATCGGCCCTGAAACGCGTATCGGTTGCGCCACCGTCAACGTCACTCCCACCCGGGCTCGCTGACGCCGGCGACGAACCCGCGAGAACACCGAGACTCGATCGGGCCGCATCGAACTTCAACACGAGCCCGTACGGCACGCAGTCCGATTGGCCGCCAACACAGTTCGACCGCCGATCGGCGATGTAGACGTTGTCAGCATCATCCAGCGCGACGCCCTGCGGATCGTGCAAGCCGCTTGCAAGCGTCGTTGCGCTGCCGGTCGGCGCGATTTTCTGCAGCGAATAGTCGCTGTCCCGGGCAACGGAGGTTTGCACGGCGACGTACACATTGCCGGTGCCATCGGTTGCGTGGTAGGGCCCGAACGCCGGCCCGGTCGGCCCGGCCAGCCCGGCGATCGTCATGACGTTGCCCGCTGCGTCGAGCCGGCGCAGGGTGTGGTTGTCGGCGATGTAGAGGTCGCCGTTCGGGGCCAGCGCAAGGCGATTGGGTGCGGTGAACCGTGCGTCGGCAGCTGAGCCGTCCCGCATGCCGCTGCTGCCGATCGCGCCAGCGATCACTGAGACCGCGCCGCTGGGAGTGATCTTGCGGATCACCGCGTTGCCGGAGTCGGAAACCAGCAGGCTGCCCAGCGAATCGATCGCCAGACCGCACGGGCGTTGCAGGCCAGCCGACGCTGGCACCACGGTCGTGATGGTGCCGTCGGGCCCAAGGCGGCGCACCGTATTGGCGAACGCATCGGTGAAAACGATGTGGCCGGCCGCATCGACCGCAAGCGCGCAGACCTTGACGCTTTGCGGCGGCGACGCGGTACTGCCGCCAGCGAGCACCGTAGATTGACCAGAAGCGGGATCGATCCGCCTGATCGTGGTGTCGTCTGCCACGATGAGCTGGCCTGCGGCGTCGAGTGCGATGGCAACTGGGTTATGCGACAAGAGCGGCGTAGCCGGCGATTGAGCGCTGCGGTCCGGTGTGAGCCGATAAAGCGCGGCGTTGCGACCCGGCACGGTGGTGTAGATGTTGCCGGCCGGGTCCGTTGCGATGCCTGTTGCGCCCCGGGGGCCACGGTCGAGCGTGCTGACAACCCCTTGCGGCGTGACGCGGCGTACCCCGCCACCGGCGCCGAAATCGTCTCCATCCGCCACTAGCACGTTGCCTGCCGCATCGATCCCCAGGCCCGACATGCCGTCGAAACGCGCTGCGGCACCGGTGCCGTCCAAGTTGCCCACGCCGCCGATCGCACCGGCCAGCAGCGACAGCATGCCGGTGGGCGCATCAAGCACCGTGAGCACGGCCGCCTCACTCGTCACGCTGCCCGCTGCGTTGCTCAGGCGCGCTTGATACCGCGCGCCAGTGTCCGATGACTGCGCCACCGCCTGATAAGTGAACCGCGTGGCACCTGGAATGTCGACCCCATTGCGCTGCCACTGATAGGCCACCGGCACGTCGTCACGCGGCATGACTTGGAAGTGCGCGGTCTGCCGGGCCGAGACGATGGTGCTGGACGGCTGCTCGCCGATCGTCGGTGCCAGGGTGCTTGGGGGCAGCGTAGGCGTGCCAGTGCCGAGATCGCCATCGGGGGTGGTCGGTGGCCTATCGCCGCTCCCACCGCCGCAGCCGTGCAGTGCGAACGTGACCAGCAGGGCGACCAGTCGGGTTGCTGGGCGGAAAGGAAACCAGTTAATTTTCATGCGGTGGTCCCGGATAACAAAAAAGGCGCCAAGTTCATTCCAGGTCACACAATACTTCAGCATCGGCCGGCGTGAGCATCTGTTGCAAAGTGTCCAATTCGATCGGAAGTGGCTGCGGGCTTTGATGCAGTAATCACTTTTAGCTACTAAAATAGTAGCAAACCCAGTTGGCCTTCAAGACCACCTTAAGATCGCGCGATGAATCGCAACCTCTGGCTCCTCGCCATCTGTCAGGGCTTGTTCCTGACCAACAACGTCACGTTCATTGCGATCAACGGGCTGGTCGGGCTGGCGCTGGCGCCGCTGGGCTGGATGGCGACGGTTCCAGTGATGGGGTATGTGGTGGGCGGCGCGCTGTCTACCGCGATCGTGGCGCGCACGCAGAGCGCGTACGGGCGCAAGAAGTCGTTTCAGCTTGGGTTGCTGGTCGCACTCGGTTCGGCACTGCTGTGTGCTTACGCAGCGTTCAGCCGCAACTTCTGGCTGTTGTGCGCAGCCACTGTGATTGCGGGCTACTACAACGCAAACGCGCAGCTGTATCGTTTCGCAGCGGCCGAATTGGCACTGGCGCCCGCGCGCGAGAAAGCGATCTCACTGGTGATGGCAGGTGGTCTGCTGGGCGCGGTGCTCGGGCCGAACCTGGCGGCTCAGTCGCGCGACTGGTTCGCGGTGCCGTTTGCCGGTGCCTACATCGCGCTGGCCGTGGTGGCGTTGCTTTCGTTGGGACTGCTCTCGTTGATCGAGTTCGCACCGCCGGTGGCGAAAGTCGAAGGCGGTGGCGGTCGGCCGCTCGGTGAAATCATGCGCCAGCCGGTGTTCGTCGTGGCGGCAGCAGCCGGCGCATTGGGCTACGGCGTAATGAACCTGTTGATGGCGTCCACACCAATTGCGATGCAGAACTACGGGCTGCCGTTTTCCGACGCGGCGCTGGTGCTGGAATGGCACGTGATCGGCATGTTCGCGCCGGGCTTTTTCACCGGGCATCTGATTCGGCGTTTCGGCGTGCTGCCGATCATGAGCATCGGCGTGGTGCTGAACCTGGCCTGCATCGCGCTGGCGTTGTCGGGTGTCGAGTTGCACCACTTTCTGGGTGCGCTGTTCATGCTGGGCGTGGGTTGGAATTTCTTGTTCACGGGCAGCACCACGTTGTCTCTGACGGCGTACACACCGGAAGAACGCGACCGGGCACAGGGCGCATTGAACTTCTTTGTGTTCGCGACGCTGGCGATCACGTCGTTTTCTTCCGGCGTGCTGGTCACGACGCAGGGCTGGACGTTGCTGAACTATGGCTCGCTGGTGCCGGTGGTGCTGACCGGTGCGGCGTTGATTTGGCTAGCGCTCCGACAGCGCAGAGCGCCGATTTCTGGCACATGAATTCTGCGGTGGGTGCTACGCTTGATATTCGCTTCATCCAACGGAGACATTCATGGGACTACTTGACGATGTGCTGGGCGCGGCGATGCGCGGCGGTAGCAATCAGCAGGGCCACGCGCAAGGCGGCTCAACCGGCGGGGGCCTGGGTGATTTGCTCGGCGGCTTGATGGGTGGTGGCCAGCAGCAAGGCGGCGGCATGCCTGGGCAGATGCAAAACAACAGCGGTGGCAGCGGTGGGCTGGGCGACATGCTCGGCGGGCTGTTCGGCGGTGCAGGTCAGGGTATGTCCGGCAGCGCCGGCGGCGGCGGGCTGGCCGGCATGCTGGGCTCGCTGCTCGGCAACAACGGTCAGGCCGGCGGCCTTGGCGGCTTGCTGCACAAGTTCGATCAGGCCGGCCTGGGCGACAAGGCGCGTTCCTGGGTTGGCAATGGACAGAACGAGGACGTCTCAGGCGATCAGGTAAACCAGGCGTTGGGTCAGGACACGATCAGCAACCTGGCCAGCCGCTTCGGCATCAACGCGTCGATGCTTGCGCCGTTGCTGGCCAGCTTGTTGCCCTCGTTGATCGACCGCATGACGCCGCATGGCCAAGTGCCGGACGAAGGCCTGGGCGACGAACAGGAAGTGGAACGCAAGTTGCACGGTTAGCTCTGAAAATCAGAGCGAGAGGCGCTTGGCTGGGCAAGCGCCTCCAGGTGTTTCAGTTCAGATTTTCCAGTCAGGCAGCGAACGCGGGCCAAACCGGCAGCGTTCGATGACTGGCAACCGGGCTTTACGGCATCCGGCTGATCACATGCGCCACCGCGGCGGTCAGCCGCTTTGCATACGGCACATGCAGAAACTCATTCGGTCCGTGCGCGTTGCTGCGTGGGCCAAGCACGCCGACCACCATCATTTGCGCCTGCGGGAAACCGCGTTGCAGCAGGTTCATCAGCGGGATGGTTCCGCCTTGGCCGATCGTAGCGCTCGGTGCGCCGTAGAACGCTTGACTCGCCTCATTCAACGCCGCATCGAACCAACTCGCTGAGGCCGGCGCGTTCCAGCCGTTGGAGCCGCCATTGCACTCGAACGTGACCTTGGCCTGGTACGGCGCGTTGTCTTCGAGCAGCGCCTTCAACTGCTGTACTGCCACATCTGCCTCGATCAGTGGTGGCAATCGCAGCGACAGCTTGAACGCGGTGTACGGCCGCAGCACATTGCCCGCATCGCCCAAAGCAGGCAATCCCTGCGCACCGGTGACCGATAACGTCGGCATCCAGGTGCGGTTCAGCAACGCCTGCACCGGATCGGTCGTGGTCGGCAGCACGGTCTGTTGCGAGCCGCCGCAGTCATAACTGGCCCAAGGAAAACGCTTGTAGATTTCGTCGCCGAGGATCGCTGCGGTCTGCTTGGCTTGAGCGAGCCGCTCAGGCGGCACTTCGCAATGGAAGTTCGCGGGCAGCAGACGGCCGGTGGCGCTGTCTTCGAGCCGATCAAGCACCTGCCGCATGATCCGAAAGCTCGACGGCACCAGGCCAGATGCATCGCCCGAATGCACGCCTTCCGTCAGCACCTCGACTTTCAACGTGCCGCTGGCCATACCGCGCAGGGACGTGGTCAGCCAGAGCTGGTCGTAGTTGCCGGCGCCGCTGTCCAGGCACACCACGAGTGCGACGTCGCCGAGCCGGTCGGCACCGGGCGCGCGCAACGCATCGACGTAGGGAAGCAGATCGTACGAACCCGACTCTTCACATGTCTCGATCAGCCCGACGATGCGTGGGTGCGCAACGTTTTGCCGCTGCAACTCCTCGATCGCAGTGATCGCGGCATAGACCGCATAACCATCGTCCGCGCCACCGCGGCCGTACAGCTTGCCGTTCTCGTACTTGGGCGTCCAGGGGCCGAGGTCGCTGCGCCAGCCGTTGAACTCGGGCTGCTTGTCCAGGTGGCCGTACATCAGCACGGTCGAGTCCCCGGCCGCGCCGCGCTTGGGCACTTCGAAGAACAGCACCGGCGTGCGACCATCGATGCGGATCACTTCGAGTTTCAACCCTTCGATGTGCTGTGCCTCGACCCAGGCAGCAGCGCGGCGCAGCACGGTCTCGATGTGGCCGTGCGCGGCCCACGCGCTGTCGAACGAAGGCGACTTGGCGGGGATCTCGATGTAGTCGGACAACTGCCGAACCAGATCGTTGTCCCAGGCACGGTCTATTTCGGTCTGGGCAGCCACCGGATCGAGTAGTGCGGTATCGCCAGAGTCTTCAAGGGTCGGTGTGGTGTTCATGGTTTGCATCTTGCCAAAAAAACAAATGGCCGGGTGTCCGTACGAAGTCGTACCGAGCCCGGCCATTTGTCGATCGCCCAAGAAGGCGATCGTTGGGTTACATCGTGCTGCCCGTCATAGCACCAGTGCGCCGCCCATCAATGCCATCACCAAGAAGATGATGAAGATGACGATCGCGATGTAGAACAAGATCTTGGCAATGCCGGAAGTCGCCGCTGACACGCCGGAGAAGCCGAAAAAGCCGGCAATCAATGAAACAACGAAAAATATGATGGCCCAGGTGAGCATTCTTTGACTCCTTAAGTGATACGCGATTGAGCAGCAGTGCTTAGATGCGTTGCTTGATCTTCAGTTCCGCACCCGTGTGATGCACGCGGCAAACCGGCTGATCCCTTGTAGGACAGACCCGCGCGGTCTGATTGCGCGGTTCGGCTAAGGCTGCCCCATCTGGCTGTTGCCGCCAATGTATTGTTCGAGTTGCTCGATCAGAAATTGCTGCTCGGCAATGATGTCTTTCACCAAGTCGCCGATGGACACCAGGCCCAGCAGGCGCTCCCCATCTTGCACCGGCAGATGCCGCAAGCGGTGCTCGGTCATCACCGCGAGGCATTCGGCACTGTTGGTCTCCGGCGATACCCAGCGCACGGGTGTGCTCATGATCTCGCGTACCTTGGCCTCCTTAGAGGAGCGGCCGGACAAGATCACTTTGCGCGCGTAATCGCGCTCGGTCACGATGCCGGCGACTTTGTCCCCGCCGTCTTTTTCGATCACAAGTAGAGCGCCGACATTCTTGTTGGACATCAGTTGAATCGCATCGAACACGGTGGCATCGGGCGGCACCGACAGCACCTGTTGGCTCGGTTTCGATTTAACGATCTGCAGCACGGTCTTCATGGTCGGTTTCCTTTCAGGGCGTCGAGCAGCGGGCCAACGATGTCCAGCGGCATCGGGAACACGATGGTCGAGTTCTTGTCCGCGCCGATCGCATGCAGGGTCTCCAGGTAGCGCAACTGTATCGCCTGCGGTTCTCTGGCCAGGACAGCAGCGGCCTCAGCCAGCTTGTACGAGGCTTGCAGTTCGCCTTCGGCATGAATGACCTTGGCGCGGCGCTCACGCTCGGCTTCGGCTTGGCGCGCGATGGCGCGCACCATGTTCTCGGCCAGGTCCACGTGCTTGATCTCGACGTTGGTGACCTTGATACCCCAGTCCTGCGTCTGCGCTTCGAGGATTTTCTGGATGTCGAGGTTCATCTTCTCGCGCTCGGACAGCATCTCATCCAAGTCGTGCTTGCCGAGCACGGCACGCAACGTGGTCTGGGCAAGCTGGCTGGTTGCAGCCAGATAGTTCTCGACTTCGATCACCGCTTTCTCGGCATCGACCACGCGAAAGTACAGTACTGCATTGACTTTCACCGACACGTTGTCCTTGGAGATCACGTCCTGGCTCGGCACATCAAGCACCACCACGCGCAAGCCCACCTTCACCATCTGCTGGATGCCCGGAATCAGCAGCACGAGGCCTGGTCCTTTGACCTTCCAGAAGCGGCCCAGCTGGAACACCACGCCGCGTTCGTATTCGCGCAGGATGCGCAGCGAGGACGCGAAGAAGACGATGAGCAGCAGGACCAGGGCGCCGAGGCCGAATTCGGTGAACATGTGTGGAAAAGCTCCTGAGGTGTGGGTTGATTGATCGGGTCAGGCCAGCCGTGTCAGACACGCGCCGTAGTCAGCGCGGCTGGGTCGGAATCGATGGGCGGCTCGAGAGTGGCTGTGAGCGACAGCAGCACCACGTCGAGCGTGTTGCCACGCACGGCGCGCACCGTTACCCAGGCGCCTTCGCTCCAGTGGGCACCCGCAGGCTGCGGCGCGTCGGCCAAAGCGCGGATCCGCCAGTTGACGCCGGCCAGCAGCGCCCAGCCTTCGCCGCACGCCGGATCGAACTCGACCAGCTGCGCGCTCTGGCCAAGCAACGTCGGCGCGCCGCTGACGACCGGCCGCCGCCGTGCTTTCGCCGCCATGCCCACCACCAGCAGCACGAACGCGGCGGATACCAGGGTCACCACCGCGATCAACGCATAAGATATGGCGGCCACACCAGGCATGTCACGGTCCACCAGCATCACCGCGCCGATCGCGAACGCGACCATACCGCCCAGACCCAGCGCACCGAAGCTGGGTATGAACGCCTCGGCCACCAGAAAGCCGATGCCGAGCGCCAGCAGCGCCAGCCCCGCATAGTTCAGCGGCAAAGTCTGCAGCGCAAACAGCCCGAGCAGCAGACTGATCGCACCGACCACGCCGGGCAGCAGATAGCCAGGATTGGAAAACTCGAAGATCAGGCCGTAGACGCCGATCATCAGCAGGATCAGCGCCAAGCTCGGGTTCGCGATCACCGACAGCAGTTCGTTGCGCCAGCCGACGTCGAACGTGACAACCGGCGCCTCTGCGGTTTTTAGCTGCACGGACGCGCCGTGCACGGACACCGTGCGCCCGTCGAGCTGACGCAGCAGATCGGGCAGGTCAGCCGCGATCAGGTCGATCACACGTTGCTCCAGCGCTTCCTGCGCGGACAGGCTGACCGAATCGCGCACCGCCTGCTCGGCCCATTCGGCATTTCGGCCGCGCAGTTGCGCCAGGCTGCGGATGTAGGCGGAGGCATCGGACAGCCGCTTGGCGGTCATCGGATCGGCGGCGGGCGAGGCCGACTGTGCGCTGCCGCCGGGTGCAGGTGCAGATGCCGAATCACGGGCTGCTGGCGTATTGGATTTGGGCGCTGATGGCAACCCCGGCGCGCCGCCCAGCGAGACTGGCGTGGCCGCGCCCAGATTGGTGGCCGGTGCCATCGCCGCCACATGGCTCGCGTACAAGATGTAAGTGCCCGCGCTGGCCGCACGCGCGCCGCTGGGTGCCACGTAGGTGGCCACCGGAATCGGCGAGGCCAGCACCTGCTTGATGATCGCGCGCATCGAGCGGTCCAGCCCGCCCGGCGTGTCGAGCTGCAACACCAGCAACTGGGCGCCTTGCTCGACCGCTGCCGCCAAACCGCGCGCAAAGTGGTCGGCCGAAGCCGGCTCGATCGCACCGTCGATGGTCAGCACGACGACCGGTGCCCTGTCAGCCGGCCCACGCTCCCCGGTGGCGACCGACGCCGCATTCCCCGCAGTTGCTCCCAACATACATGTCAGCCAGCAGACCCATAGCAACGTGAACCTCATATCGGATCATTCTAGAAAGAGCTGTGAGTAAGACCCAGCGGACGCTGGCGAAGTCCGCGCCGGCCGGTGTTGCCTCAAGGCGCTTTTGCTCCGGTCGACCCGGTCGTGCCGCCCGCACTGCAGGGGCGGTCGTCTTGGGGGCTGCGAGAGTCCACCGAAAGCAGGTCGGATGTGTCTCAGATCACATAGCGCAGGATCGCAACATAGTGGGCGGCACTGCCGGCCATCACGAACAGATGCCAGATGCCGTGGAAGTGCTTGATGCGGGCGTCGAGCGCATAGAAAACGATCCCGACGGTGTAGAACAGGCCGCCTGCTACGAGCCAGGCGAAACCGGCCGGACCCAACGCCTGTCGCAGCGGGACCAGGGCAGCAACGACCGCCCATCCCATGACGACGTAGATCACCACCGACAGGATGCGTTTCTTGTCGGCCCAGAACTCCTGCAGGCTGCCCACCACGGCAAGCCCCCAGACCACGCCGAACAGCGACCAGCCCCAGACGCCACGCAATGTCACCAGGCAAAACGGTGTGTAGCTGCCGGCGATCAGCAAGTAGATGCTCTGGTGGTCGAGCCTTTGCAGGACGCCCTTGGCGCGCCCACGCAGGCTGTGATAGAGCACCGAGAACGTGTAGAGCAGCACCAGCGTCAAGCCGTAGATCGAGACGCTCACCACTTTCCAGGGATCCCCGCCCAGTGCGGCCAGCACCACCAGCATCACCGCGCCAATGAGCGCCAAAGCAGCCGCCACAAGATGAGTGATCGCATTCAACCGTTCGCCGTAATACATCAGTTGTGCCTGCTTTTCCTGTGTCTGCCTGGGCGCGCCGAAACGCATCAGGATAAACGCGTGCTGCATCACGCAAAGCCGTCTACTGCATCGCGAGACAACGCCGCCACGCACAGCCACCCGAAGGTCAAGGCGTGGTCGGCAAATCGGCCGTTCGTGCATAGAGGCCGCCAGCGTGAAGTGTGGTTGGGCGGTGGCAAGCAAGACAGCCGGCAGTGCCAGATCACGGCAAGTCTGGTGCAAGCCATTCATGTAAACACGGCATGGCCAGACAAAGTACTTTGGCCGAGAACCCAAGGCAGGTAGCTTGGTACTGAAGCGCCCCTTTTTCCGATCAGCCAGCACATAATTGCCGTGCATACGTGGTTTACATCGGATTTGTTTTTTAAATGCTTTCAGGAGTTCCTGCGAGATGGGCAACAAACTTTATGTCGGCAACCTGCCGTACTCGGTGAGCGACAGCGACTTGCAGCAAGCGTTCGGCGCATTCGGCGGCGTCACCAGTGCGAAGGTGATGATGGACCGGGAGACCGGGCGCTCCAAGGGGTTTGGTTTCGTCGAGATGGGCAGTGACGCAGAGGCCCAAGCGGCCATCGGCGGCATGAACGGCCAGTCGCTGGGTGGGCGCAACTGCGTCGTCAACGAAGCCCGGCCAATGGAGCCGCGTGCCCCACGTACCGGAGGGTACGGCGGCGGCGGCGCGGGGGGTGATGGCGCCGGCGGAGGCGGCTATGGCGGTGGGGGTCGTGGTGAAGGCGGCGCTGGTGGTGGTCGCAACGACGGCGGCTTTCGCAGCCCGTACGGCTCCGGTCCACGCGGCGGCGGGGGGCGGGGCGGCGACGGAGGAGGAGGTCGCGACCGCGGCGGCTATTGAGCCACCGGTTTTTCGCCTCTGATCGAGCCGCGGAACCGGCGGGTGCTACGGTACGTCGTCGCGCTGCTTGCGCGGCTGACCGCGCAGCACACGATCCAGCAGCGGATCGGGCAACAACCGCAACAGCTTGCTCACTGCAGCCATTTGCCACGGCAACACGCGGTAACTGCGGCCCGCTTCGATTGTCGCCAACGCCTTGGCGGCGAACGCATCGGGCGGCATCAAAAATGGCATCGGGTAACGGTTTTTTCGCGTGAGCGGCGTGTCGATATAGCCCGGCACGATCGTCACCACACGCACGCCGACGCTGCTCAACTCGCCGCGCAGGCTCTCGCAATAGGCAATCACTGCGGCCTTGCTTGCACAGTAGGCGGCGTGCCCTGGCAACCCGCGGATGCCCGCAACGCTTGCGATGCCGACCAGCCGGCCAGTGCCGCGCGCGCGCATGAGCGCAACGAACGGCTGAAACGTGGCGGCCAGCCCAGTTACGTTGGTGGCCAAGGTGCGCGCCACTGCATCAAGGTCAGACCGCCTCCCGGTGTCGACTGCGACGCTGATGCCCGCGTTGGCGACAACCACGTCGGGCAAACCTTGCGCTGCAATGCAGCGGGTTCCGGCTTCCACGATCTGGTCAATCTGCGCCACGTCGGCCTGGTAGATGGCGAAGCGGTTTTGCGCAAGCCCGGCAGCCGCCGTCCAGCGCTCGATCTCGTCCACCCGCCGTCCCGACAGCGCGAGGTCATAGCCCTGGCTGTAGCAGCGCAACGCCAGTGCCTGGCCAATGCCGCTCGACGCGCCGGTGATGAAGGCAAGGCGACTCACCCGGGCGCCGTGCCTTTGCTGTTGCTGCTGCGCTTGGCATCGTCGGTGCCAGAACGCTTGGTCGGCACCAAAAAGCCGGTAACCGAGCCAGTCAGATCCAGCACCCGCTCCAGGTTGTCGTATTCCATCGCACTGCCGGTGAAGCGGTCTAGGCCGCGTGTGAGCACCACCGGCAGGTGCGAGCGCACCCGTTCGAAATTCACGAACGTGTGCAGGAACTCACTCCTGAATTCCATGCGGTCTTGCACTTGGCCAACCGGGCCCTGGACCGCATCGCGCACCACCACAGCGTTGCCGAACAGTTGGACCTCGGAGGCATCTGCGTTGGAGACGGCACGGTTGGCAGTGGCGCGCATCTCGGTGCCTTCGGCGTTGATCGAGCGCATGCGTGCGGCGTCGACTTCGAGCGTGTCGGTGTCCGGATAATGGCGCGCGTCGGTGCCGATGATCTCGCTTTGCAGTTTGCCAGCGACGTCGAACGAGCGGACCGAGAAGTCGCGCATGAAATAGTCCGGCTCATGCGTGGCCGCTTGGGCGGGCCGCTCCGCACCGGGCAGCACGCTGTTTCGCACAAGTTGCCAAGTGCCCAAGGCCGCGAGCGCCATCAGGATGATCGGTAGATAAATCGACAGCCGATGCCAGCCGCGGCGCAGCATCCCTGTCACCGTGCGTGCTCCGCAAGCAGCCGCGCATAGTGGCCCGATGCGACCAGCAGCAAATCGCAGAACTCGCGCGCGGCGCCGTGGCCGGCTGCGGCCCGGGTCACATACTGCGCTGCCGCGCGCACTTCGATGTGCGCACCCGGCGGCGCGCAGCCGAACGCGCAGCGACGCAGCACCGGCAGGTCCGGCCAGTCGTCGCCCATCGCAGCGGCTACCCGCCAGTCCAGTCCCAGCGTCGCAAGCACGCTCTCAACGGCTGCGCGCTTGTCACTCACGCCAAAGCACGCATGCGCGTCGATGCCGAGCTGCGCCAGCCGTGTGCGCAGCGGCTTCGAGTCCCGCCCGGTCACGATGACCGGTGTGATGTCGGCTTGCTGCAGCAGCTTCAGACCCTGGCCGTCGAGGATGTGAAAACGTTTGATCGATTCGCGCACGCCGTCGTCATCGGCGTTCTCTGCAAAGTACAAACCGCCATCGGTCAGCACGCCGTCGACATCGAAGATCGCGACCTTCACGCCTTGTGCGATCAGCAAAAGCTCCGGAGCGAAGCCAATTGCAGGCGTGACGCCATCGGTAGGCAACAGGCTCATATCGACAACTCAGCGCACCCGCCGCTACCAACGACTAAAACCAGTGCGCGCAATCCCAGCAGGGGCCGCGGAGCTGGCTCCGCCAGGCCGCAAGCGCCGCCCCTGGCAAGGGGGTAGCCGGGAGCCGACCAAGGAGAGCGAAGGCCGGAGGTAAATCTCATATCACCTTCGACCGCATCAAGTCGTTGCTGTTGAGCGCGCCGATCAGCCGCCCGGCCTCGTCCACCACCAACACGCAGGTGATGCTGTCTTGTTCCATCGACCCCGCCGCCTCCACCGCGAGCGCAGTCGAGGTCACGGTGCGCGGGTTCGCATGCATCACTTGCTCGGCAGTCAGCGTGCGCAGGTCGCCGCCGCCTTCCACCAGCCGGCGCAGATCGCCGTCGGTGAAGATGCCGAGCAACCGGCCTTCTGCATCGACAACGGCCGAGGCGCCCAGGCCCTTGCGGCTCATCTCATGCATCAGCTCGCTGAACGTTGCGTGCGGCAGCACGCGCGGCACCGCGGCGCCGGAGCGCATCACGTCACCGACGTGCGTGAGCAGCTTGCGCCCCAAGGCGCCGCCCGGGTGCGAGCGTGCGAAGTCTTCCGCACGAAAGCCGCGCGCGTCGAGCAGCGCCACCGCAAGCGCATCGCCCAGCGCAAGTTGCGCGGTGGTGCTGGCCGTGGGTGCAAGATTCAACGGGCAGGCTTCCTTCTCGACGCCAGTGTGCAAGGTCAGATCGGCGTGACGGGCGAGCGTCGAGCCAGGCCGGCCAGTCATCGCGATCAATGGCGCGCCGAGCCGCTTGATCAGCGGCAGCAGCGCGCTGAGCTCCTCGACTTCACCGCTGTTGGAGATGGCCAGCACGATGTCGGTCGGCTGGATCGTGCCCAAGTCGCCGTGGCTGGCTTCGGCCGGGTGCACGAACATCGCCGGTGTGCCGGTGGATGACAACGTGGCCGCGATCTTGCGGCCGATGTGGCCGCTCTTGCCCATGCCCATCACCACCACCCGGCCGCGCACATCGAGCATTCGCTCGACTGCTTTGGCAAACGCGCTGCCAAGCTGGACTTTGAGCCCGAGCACGGCGGCGGCCTCGATGTCGAGCGTATCGCGGGCGAGTTTGAGCGCCCGCAAGGCATCGAAAGTCATGGGCTGCGATTCTATCGAGCGGACGCATCGGGCCACCGTCCGCGAGGGATTGCCACGATGCGCGTTGCCGGGCGGCCGAGCTAGGATCCAACCCCATGGACTCGCTCGAACTCACGCTGATGTATCTGCTGGCCGCAGTGATCGGCGTGGTGGTCTGCCGCAGCATCAAGCTGCCACCGATGCTGGGCTATCTGGTGGTCGGTGTGTTGATCGGGCCGAATGCATTGGCGCTGGCAAAGAATGTGGAAGGCGTCAAGCACCTGGCCGAGTTCGGCGTGGTGTTCCTGATGTTCGTGATCGGACTTGAGTTCAACTTGGGCAAGCTGCGTGCGATGCGCAGTTTCGTGTTCGGGCTGGGGTTGTCGCAGGTGGGTGTGACGATGCTTGCAGCGACGGCAGCATCGCTGTTGCTGGCCTACCTTGCGCCGCATCTGTGGAACATGACCTGGCAATCGGCGTTGATGCTGTCCGGTGCCCTGACCATGAGCAGCACCGCGATCGTCGTCAAGCTGATGGCCGAACGGCTGGAGCTCGACAGTGAGCACGGCAAGCGCGTGATGGGTGTATTGCTGTTCCAGGACCTGGCGGTGGTGCCGCTGTTGGTGCTGATCCCGGCGCTCAGCTCGCCACCCGAAGCGCTGCTGCTGGCGGTCGGGCTGGCCTCGGTGAAAGCCGCGGTCATGATCACCTTGCTGTTCGTCGGTGGCCGTCAGTTGATGCGCCGCTGGCTGACCGTGGTGGCGCGCCGGCGCAGCGAAGAGCTGTTCATCCTGAACCTGTTGCTGATCACGCTGGGGCTGGCGTGGCTGACCGAACTCGCGGGCTTGAGCTTGGCGCTTGGCGCATTCATCGCCGGCATGCTGATCTCGGAAACCGAGTTCAAGCACCAGGTGGAAGCGGACATCCGGCCGTTTCATGACGTGTTGCTGGGACTGTTCTTCATCTCGATCGGGATGCTGCTGGACTGGCGCATCGCGCTGGAACGCTGGCCGCTGGTGCTGTTGCTGCTGACCGTGCCGGTGTTCTACAAGCTGGTGATCGTGACGGTGCTGGCGCGCTGGTTTGGCGCGACCGAAGGCGTTTCGCTGCGCACCGGGCTGTATCTTGCGCAAGCCGGTGAATTCGGTTTCGTGCTGCTGACGCTGGGCGGTCAGAACGGGTTGATCACGCCGGACCAGCTGAGCCCCATCCTGGCCAGCATGGTGCTGTCGATGCTGGCCACGCCGTTCATCATCATGTACACCAACAGCATCGTATTGAAGCTGGTGGCCAGCGAATGGCTGCAGCAGGCGCTGCAAACGACATCGATCGCGCGCAAGTCGATCAACGCGGACAAGCACGTGATCATCTGCGGCTATGGCCGCTGCGGCCAGAACCTGGCGCGCATGCTGGAGCGCGAGAAGATCCCGTATCTCGCGCTCGACCTGGATCCGGACCGGGTGCGCAACGCAGCCGCCGCCGGCGACTCGGTGGTGTATGGCGATGCGTCGCGGCTGCAGGCGCTGATGGCGGCCGGGTTGAGCCGGGCCAGTGCGGTGGTGGTGACCTATCTGGATACGCCGGGCGCACTCAAGGTGCTCGATCATGTGCGGTCCCATGCGCCCCAGGTCCCAGTGATTGTGCGCACGCAGGACGACCGCGATCTGGAGAAGCTGCGGGTGGCCGGCGCGACTGAGGTGGTGCCGGAATTGATCGAAGGCTCGCTGATGCTGGCCAGCCACGCGCTCGCTCTGGTTGGGGTACCGATGCGACGCGTCATCCGCCTCGTGCAGGACCAGCGCGACGGCCGCTATGACCTGTTGCGCGGTTACTTCCACGGCGCCGACGACGACGGCGCCGATGAGGTCGAGACCGAGCGACTGGGCAGCATTACGTTGCCGCATGAGGCGCGCGCGGTCGGCCAGTCGCTTTCGAAACTGGAACTGGATGCAACCGGGGTCCGCGTGATCAGCCTGCGACGCAGCAACGGCCGGCAAGTCGCCTTGGCCGACGCGCCGGTGCTGGCCAGCGGGGACACACTGGTGCTGTCCGGCAAGGCCGAAACGATGGCGCGCGCGGAAGCGTTGTTGCTGCAGGGTTGAGGCAGGGCGCCGGGCGGTGGGGGTCTAGAACAAGGCCCATCAGCACCTCAGCTGCCGCGCATCAGGGTCATCCCGAACAGTCGATTCATACAAACTTGACTGCGGTCAAGGCCTGCTCATCGCATGGCGCGCACTATTCCGCTTTGTGCAGGCACGAGGCATCGGTTTCCTGCCCGATTCACACAAACAGACCTACAGGAGACAAGCACCCATGATCCACCACCGATACCTTGCAGCCGTTCCGGCACTGGCCTTGGCAACCGCCGCATTGATGGCTACAGCCACTGCGCAAGCCGCGTGGGAGCCAACCAAGCCGGTTGAACTCGTGGTCCCTGCCGGCACCGGCGGTGGCGCTGACCAGATGGCGCGGTTGATCCAGGGCATCGTCGTCAAGCACAAGCTGATGAAGGAGTCGATGATCGTCGTCAACAAGGCCGGTGGCGCGGGGGCCGAAGGCTTCCTGGACGTGGCGCAAGCCAAGGGTGATCCCAACAAGATCATCATTACGCTGTCCAACCTGTTCACCACACCGATGGCCACCGGCGTGCCGTTCAAATGGCAGGACATGACGCCGGTGGCGATGATGGCGCTGGATCAGTTCGTGCTCTGGGTGAATGCCGACAAGCCTTACAAGACGGCGAGCGAATACATCGCGGCAGTCAAGGCGGCTGGCCCGAACAAGATGAAGATGGGGGGCACCGGCAGCAAGCAGGAAGACCAGATCATCACCGTCGGTCTGCAAAAAGCGACCGACACCAAGTTCATCTACATCCCCTACAAAGGCGGCGGTGAAGTCGCAGTACAGCTCGTCGGCGGCCACATTGACTCATCTGTCAACAACCCGATCGAAGCGGTGTCACAGTGGCGTGCCGGCAAGTTGCGTCCGCTGTGCGTATTCGACGACACGCGCATGCCGTACAAGGAAAAAGTGACGGACACGATGAGCTGGGGCGACATCCCGACCTGCAAGGAGTCCGGCGTGCCGACCGACTACCTGATGTTGCGCGGTATCTTCATGCCGGCCGGCGTTACGCCGGATCAGCTCGCGTTCTATGTCGACCTGATGAAGAAGGTGCGCGAAACGCCGGACTGGAAGGAGTATCTGGAAAAAGGTGCATTCAACACCACCAGCATGACCGGCGACGAGTTCAAGAAATGGCTAGTGAAGGCGGAAGCGCAGCACAGGACGTTGATGAGCGAAGCGGGTTTCCTGGCCAAGAAATAACCGCGCGTTCGGTTGCTGTTGCGTTGGCAACAGCCGCCCGGCCGATTTGATCGATCCGGCTTGGGCGCTGCACCAAGTTTTTTGTCACTCGTCCTCAAGCGACGGCCAGATTCTTTGGCCAGCCGCTTGCTTTTCAATTCAGGAGTGCTTTACATGGCTGAAGAACAAGGGCACAGCGTGGACGACGGCCCGGTGCTGGCGAAGAACTGCACTGTCGATGCTTTCGTTGCCATTGTGCTGCTGATATTCGGCATCGTCGAGATCGTCGAATCCCAGCGGCTCGGTGCAGGCTGGACCAGTGACGGACCCGGCGCGGGCTACTTCCCGTTTTATATCGGGGTGATCATCTGCATCTCGGCGATCGGTATCTTCTATCAGGCCACGTTCGGCAAAGCGAAGGACACTGGCGCATTCGTTGACCGCGGCCAGTTGAAGCGCGTGCTGTCGGTGCTGATTCCCGCGGCGGTCTACGTATTGGCTGTGGTGTTTCTCGGCCTCTATGTGGCGTCTGCGATCTACATCACGCTGTTCATGATCGTGCTTGGGCATTACTCGCTGCTCAAGAGCGTTCTGGTTGGCGTGCTGACCAACACTTTGTTTTTCCTGATGTTCGAGGTTTGGTTCAAGGTGCCGCTGTACAAGGGCACGCTCGATCCTCTGGCGTTCCTCGGTTACTGAGTCGTAAGGCTGACCTCTTTTCACCAAAGCAAAGACGACTATGGAAGAAATCAGCTCGCTACTGGGCGGCTTTGCCGTCATCCTGACACCGGCCAACATTGGCCTGATGTTCGTCGGCATCATCCTTGGGGTGCTGATCGGCGTGCTGCCAGGCTTGGGCGGCGCCAACGGTGTTGCGATTCTGCTGCCGCTCACGTTCTCGATGGAGCCGACATCCGCCATCGTGATGCTGTCGTGCATCTACTGGGGCGCGCTGTTCGGGGGTGCAATCACGTCGGTGCTGTTCAATATCCCAGGCGAACCGTGGTCGGTGGCCACCACGTTCGACGGCTATCCGCTCGCGCAAAAGGGGCGGGCCGGTGCAGCGCTGACGGCCGCCTTCACCTCGTCATTCGTCGGGGCGTTCATCGCGGTTGTAATGATCACGTTTCTGGCGCCGCTGGTTGCTCGCTTTGCTCTGCAGTTCGGCGCGCCGGAGTTCTTCGCGGTCTACTTGCTGACCTTTTGCAGCTTCGTCGGCATGGGAAAGGGTTCGCCTTTCAAGATTTTGATCGCGATGGGACTTGGTTTTTCGCTCGCAGCAGTCGGCATGGACACCGTCACCGGGCAGTTGCGCATGACGTTCGGCCAGATGGAGCTAATGCGCGGTTTTGACTTTCTAATCGCCGTGATCGGCCTGTTCGGCATCGGCGAAATCCTGATTTCCATGGAGGAGGGACTGAGCTTTTCTGGCAAGTCGGCCAAGATCAACGCGAAGGTCGTCTGGGAAACCTGGAAGGAACTGCCGCGCTACTGGGTCACGTCGTTGCGCAGCGCGCTGGTCGGCATCTGGATGGGCATCACGCCGGGCGGTGCCACCCCGGCTTCATTCATGGCGTACGGCCTGGCCAAAAAGATGTCGAAGAATGGTCCGCGCTTTGGCAGCGGTGAGATCGAGGGCGTGATTGCACCGGAAACCGCCGCGCATGCCGCTGGCACCGCCGCGTTGTTGCCGATGCTTGCTTTGGGCATCCCGGGCTCGCCCACAGCCGCTGTGCTGCTCGGCGGCCTGCTGATCTGGGGCCTGCAACCTGGACCGCTGCTGTTCGTTGAGCAGAAGGACTTCGTCTGGGGTCTGATCGCGAGCATGTACCTCGGCAACGTGGTGGGCCTGATCGTGGTGCTGTCCACCGTGCCGCTGTTTGCCTCGATCCTACGCATTCCGTTTTCGATCATTGCTCCGGTCATCGTCGTGATCTGCGCGATCGGTGCCTACACGGTTCACAACGCGATGCTCGACATCTGGTTCATGCTCGGCTTCGGCGTGATCGGCTATGTGTTCAAAAAGCTTGACTATCCGCTCGCGCCACTCGTGCTGGCACTGGTGCTGGGTGACAAGGCGGAGGATTCGTTTAGACAGGCCATGTTGGTATCGCAGGGCGAGGTATCGATAATGTTTTCGAACTGGTTGGTCGGCGGCATTACGGCGCTGGCGCTCTTAATGCTGCTGTGGCCGCTGATTTCCAAGGTGCTTGCAATGATCCGGCCCTCCAAGGTCGATGAGTTCGCCGAGCAGCGCGGCGTGGACTGACCTACCAGCGACAGCGGCACTTGGCCATCCCGGTTGGGATGGCCGCGATAGCCATTACCTCCCGCCATAAACCTTAAAGGCCGGCTGCACGGAATTCCGCGCAACCGGCTTTCGTCTTTCTGCCGTCTGCCAATTAGCGGCGTGCCGATCACATTGGCGCAGCTGATCGCCAAGTGCGGGGTCTTGGGGTTTGCCCGAGTGCATGACGACGGTCAACAAAAGGCGACAAGCAAGCCCAAAACGATGACTTTGGTCAAGCGTTGCGGCCGACGTGTGGCCATAGAGTGCGCGCAGCCCCGAAAAGAGCAGTCTTCCCGGGATTTGGGCCGAGCCGGATTTTGTGTCTGATGCACGCGCAGTCGGGCTTCGATCGGTACGGGTGCGACAGTCCCTGTTGCCTGAAATCGAGCAAGCATCCCGGGGCCATTCAAGGACTGAATGGGTCAACCCAAGAAAACGTCTGCAGTGACTGGCAACACAAGCCAAGGAGATTCTTTTCATGTCATCGACTACCACAACCTTGCCATCGTCCGAAAGGGCGCACGTGGAAAGGCACCCGTATTACCGCTGGGGCCAACTGATCCTGGGCATCGTCTGCATGGCGATGATTGCAAACCTGCAGTACGGATGGACCCTGTTCGTCAATCCGATGCAGCAACAACACGGCTGGAGCCGCGCTGCCATCCAGGTGGCGTTCACGATCTTCATCCTGACCGAGACCTGGTTGGTGCCGATCGAAGGCTATCTGGTGGACCGCTTCGGCCCGCGCCCAGTGGTGCTGGTGGGCGGCATCTTGTGCGGCCTGGGCTGGGTCATGAACTCATTCGCGGATTCGCTTGCTATGCTTTATGCAGCAGCAGCCGTAGGTGGAATCGGCGCTGGCGCTGTATATGGAACTTGCGTCGGCAATGCATTGAAGTGGTTTCCTGACCGTCGCGGCTTGGCCGCTGGCCTTACTGCCGCCGGCTTTGGCGCCGGCTCCGCACTGACGATCATCCCGATCTCGATGTTCATCCAGTCGCACGGTTATCAGGCGGCGTTCCTCTACTTCGGCATCGGCCAGGGGTTGGTCGTGCTGCTGGTCTCCTTCTTCCTGAGCCGTGCGCCTCAGCAGCAGAAGATGACTGGCATCTCGGCGATCAAAGTGCAGCAATCCAATCGCGACTACAGCCCGTCGCAGGTGCTGAAGAGCCCGGTGTTCTGGGTCATGTATGTGATGTTCGTGATGGTGGCTGCCGGCGGCCTGATGGCGACCGCACAGCTCGGCCCCATTGCACAGGACTTCAAGATCGGCGACACGCCGGTCAATATCATGGGCTTGGTGCTGCCGGCGCTGACGTTTGCGCTGGCGATTGACCGGGTGCTGAACGGCTTGACGCGCCCGTTCTTCGGTTGGGTATCAGACCAGATCGGCCGCGAGCCGACCATGTTCATCGCCTTCGCGATCGAAGCCGCCGGCATCCTGGCACTCTATAACTACGGCCAGAATCCGGTTGCGTTCGTGATCCTGACTGGTGCCGTGTTTTTTGCATGGGGGGAGATCTACAGCCTGTTCCCGTCCACCTGCGCTGACACCTTTGGCAGCAAGTACGCGGCCGCAAACGCCGGCATGCTGTACACGGCGAAAGGCACTGCATCGCTGCTGGTGCCGCTGTCGAGCGTGTTGGCCGCTTCCACCGGCAGCTGGCATGCGGTGTTCATCGTGGCCAGCATATTCAACGCGGTGGCGGCGCTGATGGCGTGGTTCGTGCTGAAGCCGATGCGGCACAAGCACATGTCCAGGACGGTCTGACCTGCATGACTGGGCGCATTCCGTTCTAGACATCGCAGTGGACGCGGTGGGCCGGCTGGTCTGAAAGATCGGCGCTTTCTTTATTCCTCGCCGCTGGTTTTGGTCAAGCTTTTGGCGCGCCGGCGTAGCCGGCTCAACGTCTCGGGCGACAGATTCAGGTAAGCCGCCAATTGCTTTTGCGGGATGTAGTCAAGTAGATGCGGGTTTTTGCGCTCGAATCGCTCCACGCGGCCCGGCGCATCCAGCAGATGCAAAGTGATCGTGTGCGCCATGATCTCGCTCATCAGGTTCATCACCTCGTACTCGAACGCTTCCTTGAACTTCGGGTGCTGATCCATGAACGAAACCCAAAGCGGCATCGGCAGCTTGGCCACGCGAGAATGAGTCACGCAAACGATGCTGTAGGGCGTTGCCTGGTTCAACCGCCACGCGGCATAGCTGGTCTCGATGTCGCGGTCGGTGGCAAAGCGCAGGATCATCTCTTTCGCTTCCGCGTTGCTCACCACGCGCTTGAGCATCCCTTCCAGCACGAAGTACTGCTCCATGTCTCGCACGCCCTGATGCAGCAAATAGTCACCTTTGCGCGCGTCGACCACCACCAGATGCCGTTCGAGTTCATCGCGCTCGGTATCGGTCATCTGCTTCAGCACGAAGTTCTGGCGAAGCTGCGCACGAATGATGGTGCGCTCCGGATGGCTGGTAACACTCATCACGCCAGCCTCGCGCGAAGGCGCTCCCTTGTTGAGATTTGCGAATAGTTGACGAAGGTCATCGGTAACAACAGTGGTGGTGATCGATAGTTGCCGGGCGGTCACTGAGTGAACCGATCGCATGCGTAGCCACCAAGCTTCGAGGCAATAAGACCGCCACGGATGCTGGCGTTCGAGGTTGTGAGACAGACCTTTAAGACATACCCATTATGACGAATGACTCATCGCGCGAAGCGCAGACGAACGGTTTCCACCTCGTGATCGATGCGTTGAAGCTCAACGACATCGACACGATCTATGGCCTGCCGGGCATTCCTATCACCGACCTCACGCGCAAGGCGCAGGCCGAAGGCATGCGCGTGATCTCGTTCCGGCACGAACAGCAAGCGGGCAATGCCGCCGCTGCGGCAGGCTTTTTGACCGGCAAGCCAGGCATATGTCTGACTGTGTCGGCGCCCGGCTTCCTGAACGGCTTGACCGCCCTTGCCAACGCGACCACGAACTGCTTCCCCATGATCCTGATCAGCGGATCGAGCGAGCGCGAAATCGTCGATCTGCAGCAGGGCGACTACGAAGAGATGGACCAGCTGGCGATCGCCAAGCCTTTGTGCAAGGCCGCGTTTCGCGTGCTGCATGCACAGGACATCGGGATCGGGATTGCACGCGCGATCCGCTCAGCGCTGTCGGGACGTCCGGGCGGCGTTTATCTGGACCTGCCGGCCAAGCTGTTCTCGCAGACCATGGACGCCGAAGCTGGCAGGAAGTCGATCTTCAAAGTGGTCGATCCGGCACCTCGCCAACTGCCCGCACCGGACGCGGTCGCAGTTGCGCTCGATCTGCTCAAAGGGGCGAAACGTCCGTTGATCGTGCTCGGCAAGGGTGCTGCCTATGCACAGGCCGATTCTGAAATTCGCGCGCTGGTCGAGACCTCCGGCATTCCCTATTTGCCGATGTCGATGGCCAAGGGTCTGCTGCCGGACAATCACGCGCAGTGTGCTTCGGCTGCCCGTTCCTTCGTGCTGGCCGAGGCCGACGTGGTGCTGCTCGTGGGGGCTCGCCTGAATTGGCTGCTGTCGCACGGTAAGGGCAAGACTTGGGGTGGTGAAAAGGCGGCTGCGCGAAAGTTCATCCAGATCGACATCGCCCCAACCGAGATCGACAGCAACGTGCAGATCGCAGCGCCGTTGATCGGTGACGTCGGCTCTTGCGCGTCGGCGCTGGTCAAAGGCATGGGTGCGAACTGGCACAAGCCGCCTTCCGACTGGACCGGCGCGATCGGCGAACGCAAGGACAAAAACTTGTCCAAGATGGCCGAAACGCTTGCGAAGAATCCGTCGCCGATGAACTTCCACAGTGCGCTGGTCGTCCTGCGCGACATGGTCAAACGCCGGCCGGACGCGATCATCGTCAACGAAGGGGCCAACACGCTCGATTTCGCGCGCAGCATCGTCGACATGTACGAGCCGCGCAAGCGGCTGGACGTGGGTACCTGGGGCATCATGGGGATTGGCATGGGCTACGCGGTAGCCGCCGCAGTGACCACTGGCAAGCCGGTGATCGCGATCGAAGGCGACAGCGCCTTTGGCTTCAGCGGCATGGAAGTCGAAACCATATGCCGCTACAACCTGCCGGTCTGCGTGGTCGTGTTCAACAACAACGGCATCTACCGCGACATCGACAAGAATCCGACCGGCGGCTCGGATCCGGCACCGACCGTGTTCGTCAAGGGCGCGCGCTATGACAAGATGATGGAGGCTTTCGGCGGCGTGGGCGCGCACGTCACGACGCCGGCGGAGCTGAGCAAGGCGCTCGACGAGGCGATCGCTTCGGGCAAGCCGACCCTCATCAACGTGGTCATCGACGGCTCGGCCGGCACTGAAAGCGGCCGTATCACGAGCCTCAATCCGCAGGTTGCGGAAAAAGGGAAAACAGTTGGATGATCGGCATTGGTAGCTGCGCAGTCCGGAATGCCGGAGCCGGTTTCCAGTGCCTGCTCTCCACGTTTCGCACCACGTCAAAGCATGGACACGAACATCGACTGCAGGGAACTCGTCAACGCCATTGGCGACGCGGTGATCGTGGCCAATGCAAGCGGCAAGATCGCGTTGTGGAATCCCGGCGCCGAGCGGCTGTTCGGGTTCAGCGAACACGAAGCGCTGGGGCAATCACTTGACCTGATCGTCCCGGATCGATTACGCAAGCGGCACTGGGACGGCTACGACAAGTGCATGGCCACCGGTGTCACCAAGTATGGCCATGAACTGCTACGCGTACCGGCCGTTCGCAAGGACGGCAGTGGACTCTCCATCGCGTTCACGGTGGCGCTGCTGTTCGATGAGAACCATGCGGTCAGTGCCATCGTCTCGGTGATCCGCGACGACACGCAGCGCTTCAACGACGAGCGGGCGTTGCGCAAACGGTTGGCAGAAGTCGAAGCGGGCACGCCGGCTGCGAATCCCTGAATCCATTTCTCCCCCACTTTTTATTGAACAGCGAAAGATCGTCATGAGCAAGGCATTAGAAGGCGTCAAGATTCTCGATTTCACGCACGTGCAGTCGGGCCCCACCTGTACCCAGTTGCTGGCCTGGTTTGGCGCCGATGTGATCAAAGTCGAGCGGGCCGGCGAAGGTGATGCCACACGCGGCCAGCTGCGCGACATTCCCGATGTCGACAGCCTGTATTTCACGATGCTCAACAGCAACAAGCGATCGATCACGCTGGACACCAAGAATCCGAAAGGCAAGGAGGTGCTGATCACGCTGATCAAGCAGTGCGACGTGCTGGTCGAGAACTTTGCGCCAGGTGCGCTTGACCGCATGGGCTTCAGCTGGGAACGAATCCAGGAGATCAACCCGAAGATGATCGTGGCGTCGATCAAGGGCTTTGGCCCCGGGCCGTACGTGGACTGCAAGGTGTATGAAAACGTCGCCCAGTGCGCCGGCGGCTCCGCCTCCACTACCGGTTTCGACGACGGCCCGCCGACGGTTACTGGCGCGCAGATCGGCGACAGCGGGACCGGCCTGCATTTGGCGCTGGGCATCGTCACCGCGTTGTTTCAGCGCACGGTCACCGGCCGCGGCCAGCGTGTGCAAGCCGCCATGCAGGACGCCGTGCTCAACCTTTGCCGGGTCAAGCTGCGCGATCAGCAGCGTCTCGATCGCAACGGCGAGATGAAGGAATACCCACAATATCCCGATGTGGGTTTCGGCGAGGCAGTGCCGCGCGCCGGCAATGCCTCAGGCGGCGGACAGCCGGGCTGGATCTTGAAGTGCAAGGGCTGGCAGCAGGACCCGAACGCCTACATCTACTTCATCACCCAGGCGCCGGTCTGGACCGCCATCTGTAAGGTGATTGGCGAAGAGGGCTGGATCACCGATCCGAACTATGCAACGCCTACTGCGCGGCTGCCGCATTTGAAGTCGATCTTTGCGCGGATCGAAGAATGGACCATGACCAAGACCAAATTCGAGGCGATGGACATCCTCAACAAGTTCGACATCCCCTGCGGCCCGATTCTGTCGATGAAGGAGATTGCCGAGGACCAGTCGTTGCGCGCCACCGGCACCGTGGTCGAAGTCGATCACCCCACCCGCGGCAAGTACCTGACCGTGGGCAATCCGATCAAGCTGTCCGACAGCGCCACGGAAGTGAAGCGCTCACCCCTGCTTGGCGAACACACCGAAGAAGTGCTTGAACAGCTCGGCTACAGCAGCCAGCAGATCGCTGACCTGCGCGCCGAAAAGGTCGTCTAAGGCGAACGTTTCCGCAACCGCACGAACAGTTTTTTCTCAAAGGGTTTCTCATGCAAAACAACAGCGAACAAATCAAGCAGCAGGTCCGTAAGATCCTGGACGCGGTCAAATCTGCCGGGCGCGATTCACTCACCGCGCCCGAGGGCAAGCAGGTCTGCGACGCGTACGGGATTTCGGTGCCCCAGGAAGGCGTTGCGACCAGCGCCGCCGAAGCCCAGAAACTCGCCGCGTCGATGGGTTTCCCGGTGGTCATGAAGATCGTCTCGCCCGACATCCTGCACAAGACGGAAGCCGGCGGTGTGCTGGTGGGCGTGCAGAGCGCGGACGAAGCGGCCAAGGGCTACGACACGATTTTGGCCAACGCCAAGAAGTACAAGAGCGATGCGCAGATCGTCGGCGTGCAGGTCCAGCAGATGATCAAGGGCGGCCAGGAAGTCATTGTCGGCGCCGTGACCGATGACAGCTTCGGCAAACTGGTGGCATTCGGCTTGGGCGGCGTGCTGGTGGAAGTGCTTAAAGACATCACGTTCCGACTGGCGCCAGCCACCAAGGAAGATGCCATCTCGATGCTTGATGGCATCCAGGCCGCCGAGATGCTCAAGGGCGTGCGCGGCAGCGATCCGGTGAACCGGGAGGCGTTGTCGGATCTGATCGTGCGGGTCAGCCAGCTCGTCAGCGACTTCCCAGAAATCTCCGAGATGGACTTGAACCCAGTGTTCGCAAGCAAGGACGGCGCAATCGCCGCCGACGTGCGCATCGTGGTTGATTTCACGCCGAAGGCGCCGCGCTACCGTCCGCCGGAAGACCAGGTGCTCGCTTCGATGCGACGAATCATGCAGCCGAAGTCATTGGCCGTGATCGGTGCTTCCGCCGAGGAAGGCAAGATCGGCAATTCGGTCATGAAGAATCTGATCAACGGCGGCTACAAGGGAGACATCTATCCGATTCACCCGAAGGCCGCCGAGATCATGGGCTACAAAGCCTACAAAAGTGTGAAGGATGTGCCGGGTGAGATCGACACAGCCGTGTTTGCGATCCCTGCCAAATTGGTGGCGGGCGCGCTTACCGAATGTGGCGAGAAGAAGATTGCCGGCGCGGTGCTGATCCCGTCTGGTTTTGCCGAGACCGGTGAGCACGAGATGCAGGAAGAGTTGATCCGCATCGGCCGCAAGTACGACATCCGCCTGATGGGGCCGAACATCTACGGCTTCTACTACACGCCGGCCAACTTGTGCGCCACCTTCTGCACCGCCTATGACGTGAAAGGCTCGACCGCGTTGTCATCGCAGTCCGGCGGTATCGGCATGGCCATCATCGGGTTCAGCCGCTCGGCCAAGATGGGCGTGTCGGCCATCGTCGGCCTGGGCAACAAATCGGACATCGACGAAGACGATCTGCTGATCTTCTTTGAACAAGACCCGAACACCACGGTGATCGCACAACACTGCGAAGACCTGAAGGACGGCCGCGCGTTTGCCGAAGTGGCCAAACGGGTTTCAAAGAAAAAGCCGGTCATCATGCTCAAGGCGGGGCGCACGTCGGCCGGCGCGAAAGCGGCAAGCTCACACACCGGTGCCTTGGCCGGCAACGACAAGATCTACGAAGACGTGCTCAGGCAATCCGGCGTGATCCGTGCACGCAGCCTGCGTGACTTGCTTGACTTCGCGCGCGGCGTGCCGGTGCTACCGACGCCCAAAGGCGAGAACGTGGTGATCATCACCGGCGCTGGCGGCTCGGGTGTGTTGCTGTCCGATGCCTGCGTGGACAACAACCTCAAGCTGATGGCCATGCCGGCCGATCTGGACGCTGCGTTCCGCAAATTCATCCCGCCGTTCGGCGCGGCGGGCAATCCGGTGGACATTACCGGCGGCGAGCCGCCGCAGACGTACAAGAACACCGTGCTGCTGGGTCTGTCTGACCCCCGCATTCATGCGCTGATCCTGGGGTATTGGCACACCATCGTCACCCCGCCGATGGTGTTCGCGAAAATCATGGTCGAGGCGCGTGACGAAATGCGAGCCAAGGGCATCGACAAACCGATCGTGGCCTCGTTGGCTGGCGACGTACAAGTCGAAGAAGCTGCCCAGTATTTGTACGAGCACGGCATTCCGGCTTATGCCTACTCTTGCGAGATCCCGGTGGCAGTGCTGGGCGCAAAATATCAGTGGGCGCGCGGTGCGGGCTTGCTGTAGTCAAGGCTTTTGAAGAGGCGCAGGAGGACCGTGGCACGAGCCATTTCCTCCTCAAGCGTTTGGTGCGAGATGCACAGCAGGGGAATGTAGAGACGACAGGGAGTCAAATTGGAGCATCGAATCATCCCCATCGCCGCCGGACAGGACGGCAAAAAGCGCAAGCGGCAGGCGCCCAAGGGACGCCGTGTCGATCCCGCAGCGCTGGCCGATGTGCAGCGGCTGCTGGGCGATGAGCCACGCCGCGCTGATCTGTTGATCGAGCATCTGCACAAGCTGCAGGACAGCTTCGGTCATTTATCTGCCGCCCATCTGGCCGCGCTGGCCGATGAAATGCGGATGGCACAGACCGAGGTGTATGAAGTCGCTACCTTCTATCATCACTTCGACGTGGTCAAGGAGGGTCAATTGGCGCCGCCTGCCCTGACCGTGCGAGTCTGTGATGGCTTGTCCTGTGAAATGGCCGGCGCGCGTGCGTTGCTCGACAAGCTGCCGGCGTTGCTCGGCCGGGAAGTTCGTGTGCTTGCCGCACCTTGCATTGGGCGGTGCGAGCAGGCGCCTGCAGCCGTCGTTGGACAACATCCGGTGCCAAATGCGACCGTCGAGCAGATCGTTGCCAAGGTCCGGTCCGGTGAGACGGCCGATCGCCCAGTCGGTTTCATCGACTACGCCGCCTATCTCGCAAGCGGCGGCTACGCGCTGTTGCAGGCTTGCATCAACGGTGAGCGTGACGTCGAATCCATCATCAAGATGCTGGAAGACTCGAATCTGCGCGGCCTCGGCGGCGCTGGCTTTCCAACCGGCCGCAAGTGGCGTATCGTGCGCGCCGAGCCCGGTCCGCGCCTGATGGCGGTCAATATTGACGAAGGCGAGCCTGGCACGTTCAAGGACCGCACTCTGTTGGAGCGCGACCCGCATCGTTTCGTTGAAGGCATGCTGATTGCAGCCTGGGCGGTCGGCATCGAACAGTGTTATGTCTACCTGCGCGACGAGTACCATGGTTGCCGCGCGTTGCTGGAATCCGAACTGGCAAAGCTGCAAGCCGACCCGCCGATAGCTAACATGCCCCAGCTGATCTTGCGCCGCGGCGCCGGCGCATACATTTGCGGCGAAGAGTCGGCGATGATCGAATCGATCGAAGGCAAGCGCGGCATGCCCCGCTTGCGGCCGCCCTATGTTGCGCAGATCGGTTTGTTCGGCCGGCCGACGCTGGAGCACAACTTCGAGACGCTCTACTGGGTGCGGGAGCTGGTTGAAAAAGGTGGCGCGTGGTTCGCCGCGCAAGGCGTAAACGGCAGGAAAGGCCTGCGCTCGTTTTCGGTGTCCGGCCGAGTGAAGGAGCCGGGCGTCAAGCTCGCACCTGCAGGAATCACGATTCAGGCGCTGATCGATGACCACTGCGGTGGCATGCTGCCCGGTCACGCGTTCTACGGCTATTTGCCCGGCGGCGCTTCGGGCGGCATCCTGCCGGCGTCGATGAACGACATTCCGCTCGACTTCGATACCTTGCAACCGTACGGCTGCTTCATCGGCTCTGCTGCCGTGGTTGTACTGTCCGACAAAGACACTGCAACCGACGCTGCGCGCAATACATTGCGTTTCTTCAAGGAAGAGTCTTGCGGCCAATGTACGCCGTGCCGCAACGGCACCGCCAAAGCGCTCGCGCTGATTGAGCAGCCGAAGTGGGACCTGGACCTGCTCGCCGATTTGTCATTGGTCATGCGTGACGCATCGATCTGCGGTCTGGGCCAAGCCGCACCGAACCCGTTCGACTGCGTAGTCAAGTACTTTCCCGAAGAGCTAAAGGACACGCCATGAACGCTATCACCCGCAGCGAACTCGCGATGCTGGATGCACCCACAGTCAGCATCGAACTGAATGGTCAGGCTGTCGAGGTGCGTTCCAACGAGACCTTGCTGAAGATCGCGCAAGCACAGGGCATCGAGATTCCGCATTTGTGCTACATGGACGGGCTGGACACCGTCGGCAATTGCCGCGCGTGCATGGTCGAGATCGCCGGCGAGCGCGTGCTGGCGCCTTCGTGCTGCCGCTATCCTACTGCCGGCATGAAGGTCACGACCGACAGCGAGCGTGCCGTCAAGTCGCAGCAACTGGTGCTCGAGCTGTTGCAGTCCGACATGCCGGAGCGCGACTACACGCGGCATAACGAACTCGACGAATGGTCGGTCAAGTTGAACGTCGGCAGGCCGCGCTTTCCGGCGCGCGAGGAAGTGCGGTCCGACCTGTCGCATCCGGCCATGGCGGTGAACCTGGACGCCTGCATCCAGTGCACGCGCTGCCTGCGTGCCTGTCGGGACGAGCAGATGAACGACGTGATCGGCCTCGCATTCCGTGGCGAGCACGCGAAGATCGTGTTCGACATGGATGACCCGATGGGTGCATCGACATGCGTCGGGTGCGGCGAATGCGTGCAGGCGTGTCCGACTGGCGCGCTCATGCCCGCGCGCGACGTCGCGCTCACGGTGCCCGACAAGCAGGTCGAATCCGTCTGCCCTTATTGCGGCGTCGGCTGTCAGCTCACTTACAACGTGAAGGATGACAAGATCCTGTTCGTGAACGGCCGCGATGGCCCGTCGAATCACGGCCGCCTGTGCGTGAAGGGCCGCTATGGTTTTGATTACGCACATCACCCGCAGCGCCTTACGGTGCCGCTGATCCGGCGCAAAGGCGTGCCGAAGACCGGCGACTTCGTGATGGATCCAGACCATGTAATGGATGTGTTCCGTGAAGCGAGCTGGGAAGAGGCGCTGGAATTCGCGGGGGGCAAGCTGGCAGAGATCCGTGACACGTATGGCAAGAAGTCGCTGGCTGGCTTTGGTTCGGCCAAGGGCAGTAACGAGGAAGCGTATCTCTTCCAGAAGCTTGTGCGCACCGGCTTTGGCAGCAACAACGTTGACCACTGCACGCGGCTGTGCCATGCGTCTTCTGTCGTCGCGCTGCTCGAAGGCATCGGGTCGGGTGCGGTTAGCAATCCGGTGATGGACGTAGCGAAAGCCGAAGTGGTATTGATCGTCGGCGCGAACCCGACCGTGAACCACCCGGTGGCCGCCACCTGGATCAAGAACGCAGTGGCCAATGGCACCAAGCTGATCGTTTGCGACCCGCGCCGGCCAGACCTCGCGCGCCGAGCGCACCGGCACCTGCAGTTCAAGGCAGACACCGACGTTGCGCTGTTCAACGCGATGATGCATGTGATCGTGACCGAGAACTTGGTCGACGCCGAATTCATCGCCAGCCGCACGATCGGCTACGAAGACTTGAAAAAGAACGTCGAAGGCTACAGCCCGGAGGCAATGGCGCCGATCTGCGGTATCGATGCCGAAACGATCCGTTACGTTGCGCGGCTTTATGCGACTTCGAAAGGGTCGATGATCCTCTGGGGCATGGGTGTCAGCCAACACGTGCATGGCACCGACAACGCGCGCTGCCTGATCGCGCTCGCACTCATGACGGGCCAGATCGGCCGTCCCGGCACCGGCTTGCATCCCTTGCGTGGCCAGAACAATGTGCAGGGCGCGTCCGATGCAGGCCTGATCCCGATGATGTATCCGGACTACCAGCACGTGTCCGATCCAAAGGTGCGCGAGCGCTTCGAGAAGGCGTGGAACGTGCCCGCTGGTTCGCTCGATGATCAGGTCGGTCTGACCGTGGTCGAGGTCATGCATGCGATCAAGAAAGGCGGCATCCACGGCATGTACGTACAGGGCGAGAATCCTGCCATGTCGGACCCGGACGCGAATCATGCGCGCGAGTCGCTGGCCGCACTCGACCATCTGGTGGTGCAAGACATTTTCCTGACTGAAACCGCGTACCTCGCCGACGTGATTTTGCCGGCCAGCGCGTTCCCTGAAAAGACCGGCAGCTTCACGAACACGGACCGCTTGGTGCAGATGGGCCGTCAAGCCATCAATCCACCGGGCGACGCAAGGCAGGACCTATGGCTGATCCAGCAGATCGCGAAACGCATGGGCCTTGACTGGAACTACGGCCACGTCAGCGAAGTGTTCGACGAGATGCGCCGCAACATGCCGAGCATTGGCGGCATCACCTGGGACCGGCTCGAACGCGACCATGCGGTCACCTATCCTTGCGAGAAAGAAGGCGACCCGGGCCAGCCGGTGGTGTTCACGGAGTCATTCCTGCGCGCCGACGGCAAGGCCAAGTTCGTGCCGGCCGACATCATTCCAGCGGCTGAGCGGCCCGATGCCGAATACCCGATGGTGTTGATCACCGGGCGAGTACTCGAGCACTGGCACACCGGCAGCATGACCCGTCGCGCAAGCGTGCTCGATGCGCTGGAACCCGATCCGGTCGCACTGGTGCATCCACTTGACTTGGCCGCGATGGGCGTTCAGCCGGGCGCTCCAATCACGATCGAGTCGCGTCGCGGCGAGGTGGTGCTGTACGCACGCGCCGATGAAAGCTCGCCGCGCGGCGCGGTGTTCGTGCCGTTCTGCTACTACGAAGCCGCGATCAACAAGCTCACCAATGCAGCACTTGATCCCTATGCAAAGATTCCTGAGTTCAAGTACTGCGCGATCCGCGTCACGGCAGGCGGTACGCCGGCTGACCAATCGAGCTACGGCGGCGGTCAAGCCTTGATGCGTGCGACGGCAGCGGCCCTCTGATCACGTCCAGCCGAAGTAGCGCTCCACTCCATAAGTCGCTTAGTGAAACGAGCTGCTTGAAACATAAGTAGTTATCAATGATTAGGGCAAATTAGTTTAACTATTATTTATGAGTGAATGATTCAACAATGGCCTTGGACCAACCAACACGCCACTGCTGCACCATGAACACACTCGCCTTCACCACGACTTCGCCAGCCGACCCAGAACTCGAGCGCAACGGCTACAACGCCGCGTTTGGCGAACTGGGACTCGAATGGTTCTGGGATACAAAGACCTACGACGCGCTGGCTGCCATCCAAGATCCAAAGCGTCGCATCGGGGTCTACATCCAGGCGAACCATCCGCATCTGTTGCGCGCCTACCAAGTGGACTTCCTCGCAACCGCGGTGGAAACCACGCGTGCCCGAGTCATCACCAGCCGGTCGGCCATTGACCTGCTCTCAGCTCCAGGGCGCATTTCTGCGCAAACATTCACCGCCTGAAAGCTGAAGGTCATGACCACTCAAAAGCAACGCTGGGTGCGATTCGCCGACGCCGATGTAACCGGTTTTGGCACGCTACAGGACGGCCAAATCCGGGTCCATGCCGGCGATTTGTTCGATCGCCCTGAGCCGACCGGCCGTACCGTTCCTGTGGACGCCGTGCGGCTACTGATGCCGACTGTGCCGGGCAAGGTCATCGCGTTATGGAACAACTTCGGTGAACTGCGCGCGAAGCTCAATCTGGCAATGCCCGAGGAGCCGCTTTACCTGCTGAAGGCGCCGAACACGTTCGCTAACCCGGGCGACGTGATTCGCCAGCCGCGCTGTGAAGGCAAGGTCGTGTTCGAAGGCGAGCTTGGCATCGTGATTGGCAAGCCTGCAAGCGGCGTGAGCGAAGCCGATGCGCTGCAACACGTGTTCGGCTACACCTGCGCCAACGACGTCACACAGGCCGACATCCTGAATCGCGATCCATCGTTCGCGCAATGGGTGCGCGCCAAGGGGTTCGACACGTTCTGCCCGTTGGGGCCCGTGATCGCAACCGGTCTGGACCCGAACATGCTGGTCGTGAAGACGATCCTGAACGGTGCAGTGCGCCAGCAGTACCCGATCAGCGACATGCGGTTTTCGGTGGCCCAGCTGGTCAGCCTGATTTCCGCTGATATGACTTTGCAGCCGGGTGACGTGATCCTGTGCGGCACCTCGGTCGGCGTCGGCTCAATGAAGCCGGGCAGCGACGTGACGGTGGAGATCGAAGGCATTGGCAAGCTGGAAAATCACTACCAATGACCTTGATCGCCCGCATGTTCCACGCAATAAAGCCCAACGACAAATATCAACCGCACAGAACGGCAGCAAAAAAATGAAAGTGGCAATCATCGGTGCCGGCGCGATCGGCGGCTACGTTGGCGTCAAGCTGGCTCTGGCAGGCGAAGACGTGACTTTCGTCGTGCGCGGCGCGAACCTGACAACGATCAAGCGTGACGGCATGAAGTTGATCATGGCCGACGGCACCGAGCACGTCGCCAAAAACGTACGGGCCACCAACGACTATGCGGAAGCCGGGCCGCAAGACCTTGTGATCCTTGCGATGAAAGCGCATCAGGTGGAATCGGTAGCACGTGACGTGCAGGAGCTGCTCGGACCCGATACCGTCGTCGTCACGATGCAAAACGGCATTCCCTACTGGTACTTTCAAAAGCACGGGGGTGCGCTGGAGGGCACCCGTGTGCACAGCGTGGACCCGACGGGCATCGTCGGTAAATTCATTCCCGCCAGCCACGTGCTCGGCTGTGTTGTATATCCAGCGTCTGAGCTGATCGCACCCGGCGTTGTCAGGCACGTCGAAGGCGATCGCTTTCCGCTCGGTGAACTCGACGGTGGGTCGAGCGACCGCGTGAAACGGATTGCGGCCTGCTTTGAACGCGCCGGCTTCAAGTCGCCCGTGCTTGAGGATATCCGCTCCGAAATCTGGCTCAAGCTCTGGGGCAACCTCACATTCAACCCGATCAGCGCACTGAGCCACTCCACCCTGGTCGATATCTGCCAGTTTCCGCTCACCCGGGAACTGGCCGCGTCGATGATGCGTGAGGCGCAGTCGGTTGCGGAAAAACTCGGCATCGCGTTCCGGGTTTCGCTCGACAAGCGCATTGCAGGCGCCGAGAAGGTCGGCAAGCACAAGACGTCGATGCTGCAGGACATCGAAGCTGGCCGCGCGCCTGAGATCGATGCGCTGGTTGGTACCGTGGTCGAACTCGGCCGCTTGACCGACACGCCGACGCCGCACATCGACACCGTGTATGCGCTTGTCAAGCTGCTGGGCAAGAGCATGGACGAACAGCGCGGTCAGGTGCGCATGCAGGACCTTGCAACCACATGAAATGAAGAGCCAGCCATGAGACGAACGCGCAGAGCCCGGATTGTCACCACGCTTGGGCCGGCTTCCTCTAACGAGGCGACGATTCGCGCACTGTTCGAGGCCGGCGCCGACGTTTTCCGGCTGAACCTGAGCCTGGGTCTGCGCACCGCGCATGCCGAGCGCGTGCAGATCATCCGCCGGCTCGAAGTCGAGTTCGATCGACCCATCGGCATCCTGATCGACTTGCAGGGACCAAAGCCGCGCATCGGCACTTTCCTGGGCGGCGCGGCCGAACTGGCCACCGGTGCCGCATTTCGGCTCGATCTGGACCCGGCCGAAGGCGATGCGACTCGGGTCGGACTTCCGCACCCGGAGCTGTTCGCGGTAATCAAGGTCGGTATGCGGCTGTTGCTCGATGAGGGCCGGATATGCCTGGAAGTGACCAGCCGCCGGCCTGACCATGCGGACACCACGGTACTGCAAGGCGGCCCGATTTCCGACCGCAAGGGCGTCAATGTTCCCGGCGTGCTGCTGCCGGTCGCACCGCTCACGGCGAAGGATCGTGACGATCTCGCGTTCGGGCTTGACCTTGGCGCTGACTGGGTCGCGCTGTCGTTCGTGCAGCGCGCGCAGGACATCGTGGCGCTGCGTGCAGTGGTCGGCGAGCGCGCCTGGATCATGGCCAAGCTCGAACAGCCGGCGGCAGTCACGGAGTTGGATGCCATCATCGCCGCGGCCGATGGACTCATGGTCGCGCGCGGTGACCTGGGCGTGGAACTGCCGCCCGAAGATGTGCCGGAACTTCAGCGCCGAATCGTGCGCGCCTGCCGCGCGGCAGGCAAACCGGTCGTGGTGGCCACGCAGATGCTCGAATCGATGATCGGCTCGACCACACCCACGCGCGCTGAAGTGTCGGACGTGGCGACAGCGATTTACGACGGGGTCGATGCGGTGATGCTGGCAGCCGAATCGGCATCCGGCAAGTACCCGGTGCAGGCGGTCCAGATGATGAACCGGATCATCGAGAAGGTGGAAGCGTCGCCGTCGTATCGCGACGGGATCGAAGCGTCCTGGCATACCGGCAGCGGCAGCACCGCCGATGCGGTGACAGGGGCGCTGCGTCAGATCGCAGCCACCATCAAGCCTGCAGCGCTGGTCACCTATACCGGGTCCGGCTCGACCAGCCTGCGCGCCGCACGCCAGCGCCCAGCCGCGCCGATCCTGAGCTTGACGCCGCACTTGTCCATTGCGCGCCGGCTTGCCTTGCTGTGGGGTGCGCACGCGGTTGCGATCGACCAATTGCATGACGTTGCCAACATGATCAAGTGGGCAAATCGCATCGCGGTGATTGAAGGATTCGCGGGCCGCGGCGACGATGTGGTGATCGTGGCGGGGCTGCCGTTCGGCGAGCCGGGCATGAGCAACCTGCTGTACGTGTCAAGGATCGGCTGACATCGGTAGTCCAGCGATCCACGCTATGGCACGAGGGAACTGGCTTCAAGAAGCATAGCAGGCATGCCATGAAACACGCCACGCTGCGCCAGTTGAAGGTGTTCGAATCGGTTGCGCGGCACTTGAGTTTCTCGCGCGCGGCGGAAGAGCTGCATCTGACACAGCCAGCCGTTTCGATTCAGGTCAAGAAGCTCGAGGAGCATGCCAGCGTCCCGCTCTTTGAGCAGCTCGGCAAGAAAATCTACCTGACACCGGCCGGCACCGAGCTGCTCCAGATCGCGCGCCGAATCATCACGCAGTTCGAGGCGGCCGAGTCCGCGATGACGCAGTTCAAGGGCATCACCGGCGGCCGGTTGAATGTTGCGGTGATCAGCGCTGGGGACTATTTCTTCCCGCGCCTGCTGGTCGAATTCATCGGGCGCCATCAGGGCGTCACGCTGAATTTCACGGTGCACAATCGCGAAGGTCTGCTGGCCCAGATGGCCGCGAACCTGACCGATCTGGCCGTGATGGTGCGGCCACCGCACGAGCCAGAGTTCGACAGCGTCGCGTTCGCGCCGCACCCTTACGTGGTGGTCGCAGCGCCTGGGCACGCGCTGGTCGGCGAACGATTGATTCCCCTGTCGCGCGTACTGTGCGAGCCGTTCGTGCTGCGTGAGAAAGGATCGGACACGCTGCATTCGATGCAGGACGCGTTCGGCGCGCAGTTCGCGCAAGTCAAGGTCGCGATGGAAATTCGAAGCACCGAGACCATCAAGCAGGCCGTGATGGCCGGCATGGGACTCGGCTTTCTGTCGATCCACACGATCGGGCAGGAATTGCGCAGCGGAAGCCTGAATGTCCTGGACCTGCAAGGCCTGCCGTTGATGCTCAACTGGTACGTGGTGCATTGGCGGGACAAGCGGCTGCCGCCGGTCGCCCAAGCGTTCAAAGACTTCCTGCTGGCCGAAGGAGCGGCCTGGATCGCACGCACCACAGCCAGCGGTACCGAGTGAGCCGCCGGGGCGCATCGCTATACTGAAAAGTTGCCTTTGTAGGTCGCATCACGGACATCCGTTTCGCTGGCAACGCCTGTTTGTTAGCAATCGTTGCGTGGCGGTTTTTGTTGCTGCACACGTTCGTGCCGCCAGGTTTTGGATCACTACCGCTTTGTCCCACTTTGCTGTTTCGCAAACGATGCGCTTCGCCGCGCCACTGCCGCTGAAGAGCGGCCGGTCAATCCGCGACTATTCACTGAGCTACGAGACGTATGGCGAGTTGAACGCGGCGCGTTCGAACGCGGTGCTGATCTGCCACGCACTGAACGCTTCGCATCATGTGGCCGGGCTGTATGAAGGCGAGACCGAGTCCACGGGCTGGTGGGACAACATGATCGGCCCGGGCAAGCCGGTCAACACCGATCGCTTCTTCGTTGTCTGCGTGAACAACCTCGGCTCCTGCTTCGGATCGACCGGGCCGATGCACGAAGACCCCGATACGGGCCGTGACTACGGCTCGCAGTTTCCAGTCGTTACGGTGGAGGACTGGGTCGATTCGCAGGCCAGGTTGCTTGATGCGCTCGGCATCGAAAAACTTGCTGCCGTGATGGGTGGCAGCCTGGGTGGCATGCAGGCATTGGGTTGGACGCTACAGTATCCGGAGCGCGTCGGGCATGCGCTGGTGATTGCGAGTGCGCCGAACCTGACGGCCGAGAACATCGCATTCAACGAAGTCGCACGCCGTGCAATCCAGACCGATCCAGACTTTCATGGTGGTGACTTCTATGTGCATGGCGCGGTGCCGCGGCGTGGCCTGCGCATCGCCCGCATGCTGGGCCACATCACGTATCTGAGCGATAACGTGATGAACGAGCGCTTCGGCCGACAGCTGCGCGGCGGCCCGGACTTCATCTACACCACGCAGGACATCGAGTTCCAGATCGAGAGCTACCTGCGTTATCAGGGCGACAAGTTCAGCGACTACTTCGATGCGAACACGTACTTGCTGATCACGCGCGCACTTGATTACTTTGATCCGGCGCGGACGTTCGGCGGCGATCTGACAGCAGCACTGGCACGCGCAAGCTGTGAGTTCCTGCTGGTCAGCTTCACGACCGACTGGCGCTTTGCACCGTCGCGCAGCCGAGAGATCACGCGCGCGCTGTTGGAGAACCGCCGCAGGGTCAGTTACGCAGAAATCGATGCGCCGCACGGACACGATGCGTTCTTGCTGGAAGACGCGCGCTATCTGGAACTCGTTCGCAGCTACTTCGATCGCCGGGTCGCTCCGCAACTGACTGCAGCATGAGCGACGCGCTCACCATGCAATCGATCGCGCGGCTCGTGCCGGCCGGCTCGCGCGTGCTCGACTTGGGCTGCGGCGACGGTGCCCTGCTCGAACTGCTGCAACGTGAACAGGGCTGTACCGGCTACGGCGTCGAGATCGACGACGCAAAACTGCTCGCGGGCGTGCGGCGCGGCGTCGACGTGATCCAGTTGAACCTTGACGAAGGGCTCGCGATGTTCGGCGACGCGAGCTTCGACGTGGTGCTGCAGATCGACACCTTGCAGAACCTGCGCAATGCCGAAGTGATGCTGCGCGAAACCGCGCGGGTCGGGCGCATCGGCATCGTCGCATTTCCGAATTTTGCGCATTGGCCGAACCGTTTGAGTGTGCTCCGGGGCCGCATGCCGGTCACGCGCCGGCTGCCGTATCAGTGGTATGACACGCCAAACATTCGGGTCGGCACGTTCAAGGATTTCGAGCTGCTCGCGCGCGCCAACGATCTCCGCATCCTCGACGCATTCGGGCTGCAAGATGGCCGCGAAGTCCGCTGGTTGCCCAACGCGCGTGCGGGCACGGCGGTATTCAAGTTCGAAAAGGCTTGAACTCACCCCCCAGGCAACGCTGCCTTCGCTTGGCTCCCGCCTTCCCCGTTGCCAGGAGCGGCCCCTGTTGGAATTTGACTGCCTGCGTTGCAGCGTTGTGCACGCAAACCGTGCGTCATAGGAAATTCAAACGGCAGCGGGCGCTGCGCTTGCTCAGGCGAATTCACCAAGCCAGTGCATTTTTTGCTACGGCGTCGCGGATTTGACACAATCGACGGTTATCGCGTCCGCCGGATTCAGGGGCGCCTCTTGTTCGCAGTCAGGGAGAGTTTTTTGATGAGTTCATCCACCGCACAAGCCAACAACTTGGCCGCCCCCGCTCATGTCAAGCACGCCGCGTTGCGCAAATGGGTCGACGACATGGCCGCGTTGTGCAAGCCGCAAACCATCTATTGGTGCGATGGCAGCGACGCCGAGTACCAGCGCCTGTGCCAGTTGCTGGTCGACGGTGGCACGTTCAAAAAGCTGAATCCTGAGAAGCGGCCGAATTCGTACTTGGCGCTGTCGAGTCCCGGCGACGTGGCGCGTGTGGAAGACCGCACGTTCATCTGTTCGGCCAAAAAAGAAGACGCTGGCCCGACCAATCACTGGATGGCGCCGGCAGAAATGCGCGCAATCCTGCAGACCGGCGCGGGTGACGCTCAAGCCGCGCTGTTCGACGGCTGCATGCGCGGCCGCACGATGTATGTGGTGCCGTTTTCCATGGGGCCGCTGGGCAGTCCGATCGCGCATATCGGAGTGGAGCTGTCGGACAGCCCGTACGTTGCCGTCAACATGAAGATCATGACGCGCATGGGTCAGGGCGCGCTCGACGTACTGGGCGCCGACGGCGAATTCGTGCCGTGCGTGCACACGGTCGGTGCGCCGCTCGATGAAGACGAGGCGGATGTCGCCTGGCCCTGCAACGACACGAAATACATCGTGCATTACCCGGAAACGCGAGAGATCTGGAGCTACGGTTCCGGCTACGGCGGCAATGCGTTGCTCGGCAAGAAGTGCTTTGCGTTGCGCATCGCATCCACCATGGGCCGTGACGAAGGCTGGCTGGCCGAACACATGCTGGTGCTGGGTGTAGCCAAGCCGGACGGCAAAAAATACCACGTGGCGGCCGCCTTCCCAAGCGCCTGCGGCAAGACCAACTTCTCCATGCTGGTGCCGCCGGCAGGCTTCGAGGGCTGGAAGGTCACCACCGTCGGCGACGACATCGCCTGGATCAAGCCGCAGGCCGACGGCACGCTGCGCGCGATCAACCCGGAAGCGGGTTACTTCGGTGTGGCACCCGGCACCAACTACACGACGAACCCGAACTGCATGGACAGCCTGGGCCACGACGTGATCTTCACGAACGTGGCGCTGACGGATGACGGCGACGTCTGGTGGGAAGGCATGGAAGCCGACAACGGCGGCAAGCTGCCCGATCACCTGATCGACTGGAAAGGCAACGACTGGACGCCGCAGATCGCGAAAGAAACTGGTGCCAAGGCCGCGCATCCGAACTCACGCTTTACCGTCGCGGCCACCAACAACCCGGCGCTGGATCCAGCCTGGGACGATCCCAACGGGGTCAAGATCGATGCGTTCATGTTCGGCGGTCGGCGCTCAACCACCGTGCCGCTGGTCACCGAAGCCCGCAACTGGGTCGAAGGCGTCTACATGGCCGCCACCATGGGCAGCGAGACCACGGCCGCGATGGCCGGCGGCAACGGCGAGGTGCGGCGCGACCCGTTCGCCATGCTGCCGTTCATCGGCTACAACATGAGCGACTATTTTCAGCACTGGCTGGACTTGGGCAAGAAGCTGGAAAGCGCGGGCACGGCCGCCAAGCTGCCACGCATCTACACCACCAACTGGTTCCGCAAAAACGAGGCCGGCAAGTTCGTCTGGCCCGGCTACGGCGAGAACATGCGCGTGCTCAAATGGATGATCGACCGCATCGAAGGCCGGGCCAAAGGTCGCGACAATCTGTTCGGCATCACGCCCGCCTACGACGAACTGACTTGGACCGGCCTGGACTTCAGCGCCGCGAAGTTCGACGCCGTGACCAGCATCGATCGTGCCGCCTGGGTGGATGAGTTGAAGCTGCACACCGAACTGTTCGAACGGCTCAAGCACCACCTGCCGAAGTCACTGGAGCAGACGCGGGAGAAGATCGAGGAGCGGCTGGGGGCCTGAAGTTGCAGTTTCCAATTCCTCGCGTTTGCTGCCGAATAGATAGCTGATCGCGCATGTCGGGTATGTGCCTCAACCCTTTTTGACCGGACTTTGGGTGGCGCGGAGCGTTGGCACCGTGGTTTCACGACTGCGCGCTGCGTTAACCCATGGTGGGCTCACGTGCAGAGGACCTGTACGGCTCGTTCGTACTTGAATACGTTGCAGATCGGACGGCGCTGGATGTTGGCGCGGCTTGAGCAACTGCCGGCGAAATCACCCTCGGCTGGTGCGATTCGGCAGTCTGGTCGATGAGGCGATAGAGGTTGGCGCGGGCTTGGCTGGCGGTGACGATGGCAGTCATGCGTTGTTCTTCGAAAGCCCCGATTGCACGCAGTGCGCAACTGGCAACATCGCCACCGCCTTCACCCATGCATCTTGTCATTGCGCGCAATCGCAAGCAGATGCTCGATCTCATCTTTGTGCCGCACCAGATTGCGCGCATACCAGCGCCGGATGATCCACATGAAGCCGGCCACGATCAGGCCGAAGCCGGTGATCGCGCCGAATGCGGACATGCCCAGGCCGCTCGACAGGCTGTACAAGCCGCCCAGCATCAGGATGCAGGCCTGTTCATTGAAGTTCTGCACAGCGATCGATCGGCCGGCGCCCATCAGGTTGTGGCCACGGTGCTGCAGCAACGCATTCATCGGCACCACCAAGTAGCCGCCCAGCGCGCCCAAGAAAATCAGGAACGGCGCTGCCAGCCAGACATTCGTGATCACGTTGAGCAGCAGCACCAGAACGCCCATCGCGATGCCAAGTGGTATCACGCTGGTGGCCTGATCGAGCTTGACGCGCATCGACGCCACGATGGCCCCCGCCGCGGTGCCGATCGCGACCACGCCGACCAGTGCCGACGCTTGCGTCACGTCGTACCCAAGTGCTACAGCGGCCCAGCCCAGCACGATGTATTTGAGGTTGCCGAGCACACCCCAGAACAAGGTCGTGGTCGCCAGCGAAATCTGCCCGAGCTTGTCTCGCCAGAGCCGGTTGTTGCAGGTCCAGAAGTCGGGCAGCAGTGCCCAGGGTTGCTTCGGCCAAGGCCGCAGCGGCACATCGGTGCGCGGGATCTTCAGATTGATGCCGGCGGCCAGCAGATAGACCAACATCATGGCCGCGATCGCAGCCTCCGGCGCGGTGTCGACGCCGGTGTTGAAGAACGGAAAGTCGAACGCGAGCAAGTGGCTCGACACCTGCGGGCCGACCAGTTGGCCACCCAGCAGCACGCCCAGAATGATGGAGGCGATCGTGAGGCCCTCAATCCACCCGTTGGCCTTCACGAGTTGCGACGGCGGCAGCAGTTCAGTCAGGATGCCGTATTTGGCAGGCGAATAGGCCGCAGCACCCAGGCCGACGATCGCGTAAGACATCAGCGGATGTGTGCCGAACAGCATCATCAGGCACCCGACCGCCTTGATCGTGTTGCTGATCAGCATGACGCGGCCTTTCGGCAACGCGTCGGCGAACGCGCCCACAAAAGGCGCCAACACCACGTAAAACAGCGCAAACATCGGCACCAGCGCCGCCTGTTGCCAGTCCGGTGCGCCCATGCTGCGCAGCAACTGAACGGCCGCCACGAACAGGGCTTGATCGGCGAGCGAGCTGAAGAACTGCGCCCACATGATCGTGAAGAAACCGCGCGTCATGAAGCCAAGGGCCCGGACGCTGCGGCACACTGCGCCGTTGGACTTGTGTAGATCGCGTGTCTCCTTGTTTGCAAGGGTTATAGCATGTGGAAATTCGTGTAAATCGAGCTGTGACCAGGGTGCTTTCGATGCCGCAAACCGGTTGATCGCGGGGCGACGGGGCACCGTCCTGAAGCGCGAAACGCTGCACAAGCAACCCACGTTTCCTCAGCTTGCCTACTGCTTGCCTACCGCTTGCGCAAGCCACCGGACTCATGACCTCCTGCCTTCCTTCCTTCCCACCATGCCTCGCCCGATCACCGCCACCATCCATCCACAGGCGCTTCGCCACAACATGGCTCGATTGCGCTGCGCTGCACCGTCGGCGCGCGTCTGGGCCGTGGTGAAGGCCGATGCGTACGGGCACGGCATCGAGCGCGCCTACGCCGGGTTGACCGGCGCCGACGGCTTTGCGCTGCTCGACCTGCAAGAGGCCGAGCGAATCCGTGCGCTGGGCTGGCGTGGGCCGGTGCTGCTGCTCGAAGGCGTGTTCGAGCCGCGCGACCTGGAAACGTGTTCGATGCTCGATCTATGGCATACGGTGCACTGCGACGAACAGATTCAAATGCTGGCCGGCCACAAGGCCGCACGGCCGCAGCGCGTGTTCCTCAAGATGAACAGCGGCATGCACCGGCTCGGCTTCGCGCCCGAACGTTTTCGTGCCGCCTGGACGCGGCTTGCGGCGTTGCCCCAAGTCGACGACATCGCGCTGATGACGCACTTCAGCGACGCCGATGGGCCGCGCGGCATCGCGCAGCAACGCGCGGTGTTCGACGAGACCACGCGCGACCTGCCCGGCGAACGCACCTTGTGCAACAGCGCCGCCACGTTGCGCCACGCGCCCGATGATGAGGCGTTGGCAGCCGACTGGATCCGGCCCGGCATCGCAACCTACGGCAGCTCGCCCGACGCGCCCGAGCACTCCGCCGCCGATTGGGATCTGCTGCCGGCGATGACGCTCGCTAGCGAAATCATCGCTGTGCAGCAAGTAAAGAACGGCGCCTCCATCGGTTACGGCTCGACATTCACGGCCGAGGTGCCGATGCGCGTCGGCATCGTCGCCTGTGGCTACGCCGACGGCTACCCGCGCCATTGCAGCACCGGCGCACCGGTGCTGGTTGCGGGTCAGCGCACCCGGCTGCTGGGCCGCGTCAGCATGGACATGCTGGTGGTGGATCTGACCGGGCTGCCTCAGGCCGGCTTCGGCAGCCCGGTCACGCTCTGGGGCCAGAGCGACCGGGGGGCGGTGCTGCCGATCGACGAGGTGGCAGCCGCTGCCGGCACGGTCGGCTACGAGCTGATGTGCGCGCTTGCGCCGCGCGTGCCAGTTCGCGCAGACGATCCCGACACCGCCGGCCGATAATGATTCGCAGGCTGCGGCGCCCCGTGCGCGCGACCTGCCCCGTCGATGCGAGAAAGGACCGTTTCCATGTCACGCTACCCCGCCCCCGAATTAAAAGACCTGCCTGAGGACATCCGCACCAAGGTGCTGGAGGTGCAGGAAAAAGCCGGCTTCGTGCCGAATGTGTTCCTGTCGCTGGCGCGCCGGCCGGCCGAATGGCGCGCGTTCTTCGCATACCACGATGCCTTGATGCTGAAGGAAGAAGGCAGCCTGACCAAGGGCGACCGCGAGATGATCGTGACCGCCACCAGCGCGGCCAATCAGTGCCTCTACTGCGTGGTTGCGCACGGCGCCTTGCTGCGCATCTACGAGAAAAAACCGCTGGTGGCCGACCAGGTCGCGGTCAACTATCTCAAGGCCGACATCACGCCGCGCCAGCGCGCCATGCTCGACTTCGCAATGAAGGTCTGCAATGAAGCGCACAGCGTGGCGGAGGCGGACTTCGAAGCGCTGCACGCGCACGGCTTCGACGACGAGGACATCTGGGACATTGGCGCGATCACCGCGTTCTTCGGTTTATCGAACCGGGTGGCGAACATGAGCGGTATGCTGCCAAATCCCGAGTTCTATCTGATGGGCCGCGTGCCCAAGCAAAAGCCTGCCGCAGTGTCGGTCGACGGCAAGAGCGCCGCATGACGCAAGACACTTCATCACTGCAGCCGGCGGCACCGCCGGACGCCCAAACCGACAAGTACAAGACGGTCGAAGGTGCCCCCCGCGCGGCCGCCACCGTCGTGCTGCTGCGCGATTTCGACCACGATGTGGATTGCAACCCGGGCAATGGCGCAGGGCTTGAGGTGTTTTTGGTGCGCCGGCACAGCAAGTCCGCCGTGCTCGGTGGCGCTTATGTGTTTCCGGGCGGCAAGGTCGATGCAGCCGATGCCACGCTGGATGCCGGCGCGCATTTCGACGCGCAGCCGACCGAACTGCATGCAGCACTGGCGGAGGCCGACCTCGATGTGCCGACCGCGGCGAGCATTTACGTGGCCGCTGTGCGTGAAGCGTTCGAGGAGTGCGGCGTGCTGCTGGCGCATGGCCTTGCCGAGCAGGCCGTGCTCGATGCCGTCGCGTCCGAGCGCAGCGGCAAACAGACGTTTGCCGAGCTGCTCGCTGCGTTCGAGTTGCGGCTGTCCACGCGCCTGATCGTGCCTTGGTCGCGCTGGATCACACCGACCATGTCGGTGATGCAAAAGCGCTTCGATACGCGGTTTTTTGTCGCTGCGCTGCCGCTTGGCCAGATCGCAGTGCACGACGCGCATGAGACCGACGAGAGCGTCTGGATCACGCCGCGCGAAGCACTGGCCCGCTACTGGAGCGGCGAATTCCAATTGGCGCCACCGCAGATCATGACGTTGGCCCACCTAAGCCGGCATGCGTCGGTGGAGAGCGTGCTGAAGGCCGCCCGTGCACGCCGCCCACCGCTGATCCAGCCCGAGCCATTCCAGCGTGAAGACGGCGTGCGTGTCGTCTGCTACCCCGGCGATCCGCGCCACCCGGTGCGCGAAGTCGCGATGCCCGGGCCGTTGCGGCTGCTCTATCGTGATGAGCGGTTTGAGCCGGAAGACGGTTTCGACGCGCTGTTTTTGTAGAAAAAAACCGCAAAGGCGCTTGTATAGCCTGAAAAGTTCGCTATCAAAATCAATGCGCGATCAAAGCCGCCACTGCGTTGAAACTCGCTATTCAATAAAGCCCCATCGCTCCACGCCTTATAAATTCAGCCCATCTCAATCCAAGCAGGGGGCGCGGAGCTGCCTTTGCCAGTCCGCAGGCGCCGCCCCCGGTTGGGGGTAGCCGGAAGCCGACCGAAGGGAGCGAAGGCTGGGGGCGAGCTCTACCCCTACTGCAACACGAACCCACTGTCCTTGATGATCTTTGCCCAGGTCTTCGCATAAGCCCGTTCGCGCGTCGCCAACTGCTCGCTCGACATGTAGCCGACGCTCAAGCCCAAGGCCGTGAGCCGCTCGCGCACATCGGGCAACTGGATCACTTTGCCAAGCGCCTCGGCGAAGCGGTCGATCACCAACTGCGGCGTGCCGGCGGGCGCGAACACGCCGTAATAAGGCTCGTCTTCCAGCCCTTTCATGCCGAGCTCGGCAAACGTCGGCACATCGGGCAGCGCAGCCTGGCGCTCACCACCGAGCACCCCGACCACATGCAGCTTGCCGGCTTTGTGGTTTTCAATGAAGTCGGGCACCGAGCCGATGCCCGCCGTGATCTGGTTGCCCAGCATGTCGCCGATCATCGGCGCGCTGCCGCGGTAGGGGGCCGACTGCAGATCGAGCCCGAACTGGGCGCCGATCAGCTTCACCAGAAATTCCGGCGTCGATGCCGGCGCCGGCACACCGATGGTGCCCTGGCCATTCTTGTCGCGCTTCAAATAGTCGACGTATTCATTGAACGTCTTGGCCGGTGTGCCCCCTGAGAGTGCCAGCGCGTTCACGAACGTCGCAAAGCCGGCCACCGGCACGAAATCCTTTTGCGGGTCGTAGCCCGGGTTCTTCATGACCAGCGGCAGCACCGAGATCGTGTGGTCGTGCGAGACGAAGTAGGTCGAGCCGTCGGCGGGTGCACTTTTGAGCGCCATCGCCGCGAGTTGGCCGCCCGCGCCAGGCTTGTTCTCGACGATCACGGTGGTGCCGCCGAGCTGGGTCTGCAGCTTGTCGGCCAGCAGCCGCGCGATCGCATCGGTGCCGCCGCCCGGTGGAAAGCCGACCAGCAGGCGCACCGTTTTCGGTGCATCGGCGGCAGCGGCAATGCCCGCTGCACTGAGCAGCGCCGCAGCGACCAACGCGCGCCGCACAAATGATTTCAAGGCCGGACGTGGACGCATGGCAAACCTCTGATGAAAAAAGCCGAAAAAAGGGGGTGTTCGGGGATGTTAATCGGATGCCCAGGCAGTGAATGCGTGCGTGAACCGCGCGACATCGCCGAACCGACAAGCAGGCGCTGCCGGTTCGAGCCGGCACCGGATTGGAGCGGTCGTTTGCGTGGCTGGGTCGACCGATGTAGCCTGAACCGCTTTGGCGAACACGGGAGGCATCACATGTCGAAATACGGGTCACGCACATTCATGTCGGCATTGGCCGGCGCATCCATCGGGTTGGGTTTGATCGCGGCGTGCCCGTTCGCCTTGGCCGTCGACGAAAGCCGCGAAACGGTGGTGCCGGTTTTCTCCTATCCGATTGCCAGTGTCGCTGGCAAGTCGCTCACGGCGTTGACGGTTTCTTATGCGCCCGGTGCCAAAACCCCGGCGCACCGCCACGGGCGTGCATTCGTCGTCGGCTACGTGCTCGAAGGGGCAATCCGCAGCCGGCTCGGCAACGGCGAAACCAAGGTCTACCGGGTCGGGGAGAGCTGGAGCGAAGACCCCGGCGCGCATCACTCCGTCAGCGAGAACGCGAGCACCACCAAGCCCGCCAAGATCCTTGCGCTGTTCGTTGCCAGAACGGATGCCAGGGATCTCGTGACGATTGATGGCCAGGCGGCGGCCAAAACAAAGAAGTGATGGATTGATCGAGAGGCAACGAGGCGGCCGATAGAGCCCGGTTAGGCACGCGCACGAGCCAAGGCAACGGAAACCGCCCATTCGGTCGATCTTTACCGAACAGCAAGCAGGCAGTGGACGCAGCTTGACACTGGCTGCACACACTTGGTCGCAAGCCCTGACCAAATGACCCGTGCCGCGCAGCCAAGGCTTGCAGGCATGAGTCGGTCCGGGTGAGAAAGCCCGGCGTGTCTGGACAGATCACAGGCCCCGTGCCCACCAACCCATCAGGAGCACCCTTCACCATGAATCGCAACCCACAGAGCCGGTCCGCCGCATCCCACTTCTTGCTGGCCAGCCTGATCGCAAGTGCTGCGTTTGCCGCGCACGCTCAGACCGAAAACCCAACGAATCAGCCGCCGCCGCAACGCGCCACCGCGCCGATGAGCCAAGCCGATCAGGGGGTCGCCCGCACGGACCGGGCGGCCAGCCGTGTGGAACGCATGCAGGCGCGCATCGCGCAGCGTCTGGCTGCATTGAAAGTGCGGCTCGGTCTGGCGCCGCAGCAAGAAGGTGCATGGGAGACGTTTGCCGTCGCCATGCAACCCACCCCCGATGCGTTGAGCCGAAGGGCTGCCATGCGCGCCGACAGAAACGACACCCTCACCACACCGGAGCGGATCGACCGCATGCGCGCACGACGAAGCGAGCGCGATGCGGCAATGGACCAGCGGTTCGATGCGACCAAGGCGTTCTACGCGCAACTGTCGGCTGAGCAGCAAAAGACGTTCGATGAGAACGCACAACGAGAGCATCGGATGGGTCGGCACGGTCGCCATCACGGCAAATCTGGCGACATGCAAGCGCACGGACCGCATCACGGCGGCGGCCATCACGAAGTCAATAGCCAGGGCGTTGAGCGCCAGGGAAGTTGAACGGCGCGGAAGCCGGCCCGCGAACTGCAGAGTCGACTGGCTGCGGCGGTGCTTTTCATCGAGTGCAAATCGACACCGGCTGAACTGAAGCCCGAGTGACTTCAGCTCAGCGGCAACCCAGCTGCGGCGCGATCCGGCATCGACCGTTCCGGATCGCGCCGTGTGCCATTCAGCCCACCGGCATTACCAATCCTGCTGCATGCGCTTGCTCGTCTGCGTGGTAGCTGGACCGGACCATTGCGCCCACCGCAGCATGTGAAAACCCCATCGCACGGGCTTCGCTTTCGAACATCCGGAAGGTGTCCGGATGCACATAGCGCCGCACCGGCAGATGGCTGCTGCTCGGCGACAGGTACTGGCCGATGGTGAGCATGTCGACGTCATGCGCGCGCATGTCGCGCATCACGTCCAGGATTTCGTCGTCGGTCTCGCCCAGGCCGACCATCAGCCCGCTCTTGGTGGGCACCTGCGGATGCAGTGCCTTGAACTTTTTCAGCAAGTTCAGTGAAAAAGCATAGTCGCTGCCGGGGCGCGCTTGCTTGTACAGACGTGGCGCGGTCTCGAGGTTGTGATTCAGCACGTCGGGCGGGGCGGCTTGCAGAATGCCCAGTGCGCGGTCGTCGCGGCCGCGGAAGTCGGGCACCAGCACCTCGATCTGCGTGGTGGGTGACAGCTCACGCGTGCGCTGAATGCATTCAACGAAATGACCCGCGCCGCCGTCGCGCAGATCGTCGCGGTCCACGCTTGTGATCACCACGTATTTCAGTTTCAAGGCGGCGATCGTGCGTGCCAGATTCAGCGGCTCATCGGCATCGAGCGGATCCGGCCGGCCATGGCCGACATCGCAAAACGGACAGCGCCGCGTGCACTTGTCGCCCATGATCATGAAGGTCGCGGTGCCCTTGCCAAAGCATTCGCCGATGTTGGGGCACGACGCTTCTTCGCAGACCGTCACGAGCTTGTTCGCCCGCAGGATGTCCTTGATCTCGTAGAAGCGTGTGGACGGTGAGCCGGCCTTGACACGAATCCAGTCTGGTTTTTTGAGCACCGGCACGCCTGTCTCGACCTTGACCGGGATGCGCGATAGCTTGGCCGCGGCTTTCTGCTTGGCATGCGCGTTGTAGTCGGCGCCGGTCTGCACTTCCCGCACGACGGTGCCGGGTGTCGAGCGCGCTTCTTCAATGAGTGACATGGAAACAGGACTCCCCGCAATAAATGGCCAGAGTCAGGGGTCGAGCCGGGCGACGAGTTTTTTCGCCAGCACCGCTGCGGCCTCGTCCCAGGTGACCTGAATCCCGATTGTAGAAAGATCGACGGTTTGCAAGCCGCGGTAGCCGCAGGGGTTGATGCGCGAGAAGGGTTCCAGATCCATTGCGACGTTCAGCGCCACGCCGTGATAGCTGCAATGCCGGCTCACCTTGAGGCCAAGCGCGGCGATCTTGCCCAATCCGTCGAACCGATCGGCTGCATCGGCTGCCCGCGGTGCCAGCAGAGCGTGGGAAAACGGATCGTCCAGCCGCACATAGATGCCCGGCGCGCCGACGAGGCGATGGCCCGTGACGTCGAAATGCAGCAGCGTGCTGAGCACCGCTTCCTCGATCCGGTGCACGAGCTCCTTCACGAAGTAGCCGGCGCGCCGCAAGTCCAGCAGCGGATAGGCGACCACCTGACCCGGGCCGTGATGCGTAACCTGTCCGCCGCGATCGGTCTGCACTACCGGAATGTTGCCGGGCGCGAGTAGATGTTCTGGGCGACCGGCCAAGCCTTGTGTGAACACTGACGGGTGCTCGCAAATCCACAGCGCGTCGGGGGTGTCGGCCTCGCGCGCGGACGTGAATGCCTGCATCTCAGACAGTGCGGCCGTGTAGTCGACGCAGCCGAAGTGACGGATTTCAGCAAGCATCGGTTAAAGGCTCAAGACAGCTGGATTGGTCGGTTGCAATCCCTACAGCACCACCCGCACCATCGGATGCGTTGAAAGCGTCCGGTACAGCTCGTCGAGCTGTTCGCGCGAGGTGGCCGTGACGGTGATCGTGATCCCCATGTATTTGCCGCCGGAACTCTCACGCAATTCAATCGTGCTGGCATCGAATTCCGGGTCGAACTGGCGCGCGGTCATTGTGACGGCCTCGAGGAAACCGTCGACGTGTTCGCCCATGACCTTGATGGGAAACGGGCTCGGATAGTCGATCAGGGACTGCTTGCGGGCATCTGCCGTGTCCGGCTCGGGTGGCGTCGGAGTGGAAGGGTCGTTGTTCATGCGATGAATTTTCAGGTGGAACTTGCACGAGGTGCGCCCGACGAGGCCGCAAAGCCTCATCGAGGTGTGGTGAGATTGCATTCGCCGTCTTCAAAGAGCCCCAGTTATTCACTTTATAATCATTGGGTTTGCTCAGGTCTGTTCATGGTCGCTGCTTGCATGGTCGGTTTGAAAGCTGGATTGCTCGATGTCTAGCGGTTCGGCGAATTCGACGGTGGCGACTGAGCGGCCGAAAACAGGTGCGGCGGTCGATTCGGCTGCTGGGCCAGAAATCTGGGTAGGCGAGCCTGAATTCAAGCCGCTGACGGCCGAAGAGGCGCGTGGGTTGCGAAAGCGACAACCCCTGTTTTCTCCTTGGCGCGTGGTGGCAGCACAAATCATGGTGGGCGCGTTGCTGGCTTTGGCTGGATGGCTGCTGACGGGCAAACCGAAGGTGGGCTGGTCGACTGGCTACGGCGCACTTGCGGTGGCATTGCCTGCGGCGATCTTTGCGCGCGGCTTGACGAGCCGGGTGGCTTCGGCCAACGCAGGTTCGGCAGTGGCCGGGTTCTTCTTGTGGGAGCTGGTCAAGATCGGCCTGACCGTCGCGATGCTGTTCGCGGCGCCTCAGATGGTGTCGCCGCTCAGTTGGCCGGCCATGCTGGTCGGGCTGATCGTGACGATGAAGGTGTATTGGCTGGTGCCGCTGTTTGGCAAGCGGTTCCAGATGAAGTCTGATGAATAAGCAACAGGGTTAGGAACAACGCGAAGATGGCTGCTGCAGAACACGCCCCGAGCGCTGGCGAATACATCGTGCACCACTTGGCGCATTGGCAGAACAAGCCAATGGACGGAGTGGTCGACTTTTCGGTGGTGAACTACGACTCGATCATCTGGTCGGTGCTGATGGGCGTGCTGGGCAGCTGGCTGTTGTGGCGCGCTGCGAAAAGCGCTACGTCCGGGCCGCCAGGACGCTTTCAAGCGGCGGTCGAGTTTCTGGTCGAGATGGTCGACACGCAGGCCAAGGGCATCATTCACAACGCGACCAGTCGCAAGTTGGTGGCGCCCCTCGCATTGGCCGTGTTCGTCTGGATCTTTCTGATGAACGCGATGGACCTGTTGCCGGTCGATCTGCTGCCGTCGATCTGGGGTGGTTTTCACAGTCTGGCCGGCGGTGACGCCAGCCATTCTTATCTGCGCGTGGTGCCGACAGCCGATCTGTCGACCACATTGGGTCTGTCGGTCTCGGTGCTGCTGGTCTGCATCGCCTACAACATCAAGATCAAAGGCATCGGCGGTTGGGGGCATGAGCTGGTCTCAGCCCCGTTCGGCACCAGCAAGAATCCGGTGTTCGCGGTGTTGTTGGGCATTGCCAACGTCGCCATGCAGTTGATCGAATTCCTTGCCAAGACGGTCTCGCATGCGATGCGACTGTTCGGCAACATGTATGCGGGCGAGTTGGTGTTCATGCTGATCGCGCTGATGGGCGCAGCCGCAGGGCTGTCGCTCTCAGGCATCTTGCTGCCGATCGGCCACATCATCGCCGGCACCATGTGGGCCATCTTCCACATCTTGATCATCACGTTGCAGGCCTTCATTTTCATGATGCTTGCGCTGGTGTACGTGGGACAGGCCCACGACGCTCACTGAAGTCGCGTACCGCTCCTTCGAGAGTCTTTTTTCCTTTTTTCCTTTTCTTCTTTTTCACTGGGGTAACAACAAATGGAACAAGTACTCGGCTTCGTCGCACTGGCTGCTGGTCTGATCATTGGACTGGGCGCTGTGGGTGCGTGCATCGGCATTGGCATCATGGGCAGCAAGTATCTCGAATCGGCTGCACGCCAGCCCGAGCTGATGAACGAATTGCAGACCAAGATGTTTCTGTTGGCCGGTCTGATCGACGCGGCGTTCCTGATCGGTGTCGGTATCGCGATGATGTTCGCGTTCGCCAACCCGTTCGTGATCACCTGATCTGAGCGGCATTTGCCGGACTTGAAGAACCACCACCGTCTGAAAGAAAGGGTGTTGCCGTGAGCATCAATGCAACGCTGTTCGTCCAGGCCATCGTGTTCGCGATCCTGGTCTGGTTCACGATGAAGTTCGTGTGGCCGCCGATCGCTGCCGCGCTGGACGAGCGGGCCCACAAAGTCGCCGAAGGCCTGGCCGCTGCCGACAAGGCACGTTCGGAGCTGACTTCTGCCAATAAGCGGATTGAAGACGAGCTGACCCGCTCGCGCACCGAAACCGCGGGTCGCTTAGCCGATGCGGAACGCCGCGCGCAAACCATCGTTGAAGAAGCGAAGGCCAAGGCGACCGAAGAAGCCAACAAGATCATCGCGTCCGCTCAGGTTGAAGCCGAACAGCAGACCATCAAGGCACGCGAGGGCCTGCGTGAGCAGGTGGCCACGCTGGCTGTCAAGGGCGCTGAGCAAATTCTGCGCAAGGAAGTGAACCCGCAAGTGCATGCCGACTTGCTGAATCGGTTGAAGACCGAGCTTTGAACAAAGCAGGCTGGCTGCTCCCGCGCAGCTGTCTGTGCGCAGCGAGCCCGGCTTCCTGCACTACAAAAAGATTGCTGACTCCCCATGGCTGAACTTGCAACCATTGCCCGCCCGTACGCCGATGCGCTGTTCAAAGCGACCGGTGCGGAACAGGCGGGAACAACGCAAGCGTGGCTCGACCGGCTCGCGACAATAGCGCGCGATCCTCAGTTGCTCCAGTTTGCAAGCGACCCCAACGTGCGCGACGATCAAGTGGTTGAGTTGGTCGGCTCGATTGCCCAGGGCGGCGACGGCAACAGTGGCAATGTATTGCCGGAGGCTGCGCTGAATTTCTTGCGCATCGTCGTCGACAATGAACGTCTTGCCGCGCTGCCAGAAATCGCCAGTCAGTTCAAATCGCTGAACAACAGGCAGTCGGGCAGCGCCGATGCAGTCGTCTACAGTGCCTTTCCGATCGACGACGCAGCGCTGCAGGACTTATCAGACACGCTTGAAAAGCGATTCGATCGCAAGCTGAAGTTGAGTGTGCAAGAGCAGCCGGAACTGATCGGCGGCATCCGGATCGTGGTCGGCGACGAAGTCCTCGACACCTCCGTACGTGCCCGGCTCGAGCAAATGAAGCTCGCAATGAATGCCTGATCGACGATGCATGTGTGGGCTCCAGCCCTCAAGCATCCAGCGACCACCACGTCAACCAAACACCATCACTGAAGGATCCGGGTCATGCAACTCAATCCCGCTGAAATCTCCGAACTGATCAAAAGCCGTATCGAAGGCCTGGGCGTACGCGCCGATATCCGCAATGAAGGCACTGTGGTGTCCGTTACGGACGGCATCGTGCGCATCCACGGTTTGTCCGAAGCGATGCAAGGCGAAATGCTGGAGTTCCCGCCCACACCAGACGGCCAGCCAACGTACGGCCTTGCACTGAACTTGGAGCGCGACTCGGTCGGCTCGGTGATTCTGGGCGAGTACGAGCACATCTCGGAAGGCGACACCGTCAAATGCACGGGTCGTATTCTGGAAGTGCCGGTGGGCCCTGAACTGCTCGGCCGCGTCGTGAACGCACTGGGTCATCCGATCGACGGCAAAGGCCCGATCAACGCAAAGATGACCGACGTGATTGAAAAAGTCGCGCCAGGCGTGATCGCACGCAAATCGGTCGACCAGCCGGTACAGACTGGTTTGAAGGCCATCGATGCGATGGTGCCGATCGGCCGTGGCCAGCGCGAGCTGATCATCGGCGACCGTCAGACCGGCAAGTCGGCGGTTGCGGTTGATGCGATCATCAATCAGCGCGGCAAGGACATGTTCTGCGTGTACGTGGCAATCGGCCAGAAGGCGTCGACCATCAAGAACCTGGTGCGTGCGCTTGAGCAGGCAGGTGCGATGGAATACACGATCGTGGTGGCCGCATCGGCATCTGAATCGGCCGCGATGCAATACGTCAGCGCGTATTCGGGCTGCACGATGGGCGAGTACTTCCGCGATCGCGGCCAGGACGCGCTGATTGTTTATGACGATCTGTCGAAGCAAGCTGTGGCCTATCGCCAGGTGTCCCTTCTGCTGCGCCGCCCACCAGGGCGCGAGGCGTATCCGGGCGACGTGTTCTATCTGCACAGCCGCCTGCTTGAGCGCGCCGCACGCGTGAACGCCGACTACGTGGAAGCATTCACCAAAGGCGAAGTCAAAGGCAAGACCGGATCGCTGACTGCGTTGCCGATCATTGAAACGCAAGCCGGCGACGTGTCTGCGTTCGTGCCAACCAACGTGATCTCGATCACCGACGGCCAGATCTTTTTGGAAACCAGCCTGTTCAATGCCGGCATCCGACCCGCCATCAACGCGGGTATTTCCGTGTCGCGCGTGGGTGGTGCCGCGCAGACGAAGCTGATCAAGAACTTGTCCGGCGGCATTCGAAACGACTTGGCCCAGTATCGTGAGTTGGCTGCGTTCGCGCAGTTTGCGTCCGACCTCGACGAGGCCACGCGCAAGCAGCTCGACCGGGGCGCGCGCGTGACGGAAGTGCTGAAGCAAAAGCAGTACAGCCCGCTGTCGATCAGCATGATGGCCGCCACGCTGTATGCGGTGAACAAAGGCTTCATGGACGACATCGAAGTCAAGCAGGTGTTGCCATTCGAAGCGGGTCTGCACGCGTATTTGAAAGACAAACACGCAACGTTGATGACCACGCTCGAAACCGACAAGGCGATGAGCAAAGAGTCAGACACCGAATTGAATGCCGCAGTTGCGGACTTCAAAAAGGGCTTCGCCTGAGCTGTTCGTTGTCCAAGACACACGACTCAAGCTAACAGCAGGAACACTCCGTCATGGCAGCAGGCAAGGAAATCCGCGGCAAGATCAAATCGGTGGAGAACACCAAGAAGATCACGAAGGCGATGGAGATGGTCGCCGCCTCCAAGATGCGCAAGGCGCAGGAACGCATGCGCTCAGCGCGGCCTTATAGCGACAAGATCCGCGCGGTCGCATCGAACTTGGGGCAGGCGAACCCTGAGTACGTGCACGCGTTCATGAAGCAGCATGAAGGCGCGAAGACCGTTGGCTTCGTGGTGATCACGACCGACAAGGGTTTGTGCGGCGGTATGAACACCAACGTGTTGCGTGCGATCACGGCCAAGCTGCGCGAGCTGCAAGACCAAGGCGTGCAGTCGAATGCGGTTGCGATCGGCAACAAGGGCTTGAGCTTCTTGAACCGGATCGGCGCCAAAGTGGTGTCCCATGCAACTCAGCTCGGTGACACGCCGCATCTGGAGAAGTTGATCGGCCCGGTGAAAGTGCTGCTCGACGCGTACGCAAAAGGCGAGCTGAGCGCGGTGTACCTTTGCTACACGCGTTTCATCAATACGATGCGGCAAGAGCCCATGCTGCAGCAGTTGCTGCCGCTGTCGGCGGCACAGATGAAAGAAGAGGCGTCCGAGAGCGGCTCGCATCACGGCTGGGACTATCTGTATGAGCCCGATGCGCAAACCGTGATCGACGAACTGCTGGTGCGGTATGTCGAAGCGCTGGTTTACCAGGCGGTGGCCGAGAACATGGCGTCCGAGCAGTCGGCGCGCATGGTCGCGATGAAAGCCGCCACCGACAACGCAGGCAGCGTGATCGGCGAGCTCAAGCTGATCTACAACAAGACCCGGCAGGCTGCAATCACCAAAGAACTGTCCGAGATCGTCGCGGGCGCAGCCGCCGTCTGAGCGCGGCCAGCTCCCGCCCGCACACAAGTTACTCAAAGTCAAAGGAATCGATCATGGCCAAGGCCAAAGCTCAAACGGAGCAGCAGATGCAGGGCGAACAAAAGGTGCAGGGCAAGGTGGTGCAGTGCATTGGCGCGGTCGTCGACGTGGAATTTCCGCGCGACCAGATGCCGAAGATCTATGACGCACTCAAGCTCGAAGGCGGCGAACTGACGCTCGAAGTGCAGCAACAGGTCGGCGACGGCATCGTGCGCACGATCGCGCTCGGCTCGTCCGATGGTCTGCGCCGCGGCTTGATGGTCAGCAACACCGGCGCGCCGATCACGGTGCCGGTCGGTAAAGCCACCTTGGGCCGCATCATGGACGTGCTCGGTCGCCCGATCGATGAGCGCGGCCCGGTCGACAGCGAACACAGCATGCCGATTCACCGCCGCGCACCGGCTTACGATGAGCTAAGCCCATCGCAAGAGCTGCTCGAAACCGGAATCAAGGTGATCGACTTGGTCTGCCCCTTCGCCAAAGGCGGCAAGGTGGGCTTGTTCGGCGGCGCCGGCGTCGGCAAGACCGTCAACATGATGGAACTCATCAACAACATCGCCAAGGCGCACTCGGGCGTGTCGGTGTTCGCTGGCGTCGGCGAGCGTACGCGCGAAGGCAACGACTTCTATCACGAGATGGCCGACTCCGGCGTCGTGAATCTGGAGAACCTGCCCGAGTCCAAAGTGGCGATGGTGTACGGCCAGATGAACGAGCCGCCGGGCAACCGGCTGCGTGTGGCGCTGACCGGTCTGACAATCGCCGAGTCGTTCCGCGACGAAGGCCGCGACGTGCTGTTCTTCGTCGATAACATCTACCGCTACACGCTGGCCGGTACCGAAGTGTCCGCGCTGTTGGGCCGGATGCCGTCCGCCGTGGGCTACCAGCCGACGTTGGCCGAGGAAATGGGCCGGCTGCAGGAGCGCATCACGTCCACCAAGGTCGGCTCGATCACATCGATTCAGGCCGTGTACGTGCCAGCCGACGATTACACCGACCCATCGCCTGCCACCACGTTCGCCCACCTCGACTCGACGGTCGCGCTGTCGCGTGAAATTGCAGCGCAGGGCATCTACCCAGCCGTGGACCCGCTCGACTCGACGAGCCGCCAGCTCGACCCGCTCGTGGTCGGCACCGAGCACTATGAGACCGCGCGTGCAGTGCAGGGCACGTTGCAGCGTTACAAAGAGCTGCGCGACATCATCGCGATCCTGGGCATGGACGAGCTTGCACCGGAAGACCGGCTCGCTGTGGCGCGGGCTCGGAAGATCCAGCGCTTTCTGTCGCAGCCGTTTCACGTGGCTGAGGTATTCACGGGCTCTCCGGGCAAATATGTGTCGCTGGCCGAAACCATTCGCGGCTTCAAGATGATCACGAGCGGCGAGTGCGACCACATGCCCGAGCAGGCGTTCTATATGGTCGGCACGATCGACGAAGCGATGGAAAAAGCGAAGAAGACGGCTGCCTGACCGGCACGTACTTTCGTTACCAAAGGAAGTCCCAATGGCCAACACACTCAAGGTCGACGTGGTCAGCGCTGAGGAATCGATTTTCTCGGGTGAAGCGCGCTTTGTCGCATTGCCCGGCGAAATGGGTGAACTCGGTATCTATCCGCGTCATACGCCGCTCATCACGCGCATCCGGCCCGGCTCGGTACGCATCGAAATGGCCGACGGCAGCGAAGAGTTCGTCTTTGTTGCTGGGGGAATTCTCGAAGTGCAGCCGGGCGGCGTGACTGTGCTGTCCGACACCGCGATTCGCGGCAAGGACCTGGACGACGAAAAGGCGAATCAAGCCAAGGCGGCTGCCGAGGAGGCGTTGAAGAACGCGAAGAATGACGTAGATATCGCAATGGCGCAATCCGAACTCGCTGTGATGGCAGCGCAGATCGCGGCACTGCGCAAGTATCGGCAGAAGAAGTAAAACGAGGGCAAACCCCCCGCGGCGGCCAGATGTGCCGCTGGAAAGCGTGCAAGCGCTTCGACGACTTGAAAACACGGCGCTGCGCAATGCAGTGACCGGGTTTTTTTGCTTTTGACCCTACGCGTTCGAATGCCTGCTGTGTCCACCAGTGGCGTTGCACCCGCTGAATACGATGCGTGACTGTTCCTGGTCGCCGGGTGGTCAGGCGGCGCGCCGTGCCTGCAGGGTGCGGCAATACAGATCGCATTTCAGCGCGCATCGGCGGCGTTGGACAAGCGCCTTGTGCTGCCACCCCGATCGTGGACGCGACGTGTCGCAAGCCTTGCGGGCACTCGGTGCGATCCTGCCGTTGATCGGTTCTGGTGGGCAACCGCTGCGATGCGCAACCATATGTCCGCATCCACTTGCCGGGTTGCTGATGGGTTGACGAGCGCAGCGGCGTGGGCCTCTCGCTTCACCCCGGCATTGGTTGCTTCGCCGACCCGCCACCAAATTCTTAATGGCGACTCGGCACCGCTGCTCGCTTCACTTCCCGTATCACGGCGGCTCTAGGTCGTGTTAACACTACCGCAGTGCCTCCGCAATGAGCGCGACCGTGATGAAGCCGGCGAACATCACGTCGAGCTTGTCGTAGCGGGTGAAGACGCGCCGCCAGGCCTTCAATCGCCTGAACAGACGCTCGACTTCGTTGCGCCTGCGGTAGAGCGTCTTGTCGTGGTCCCAAGGCTGGCGCCGTTGCGGATTGGGCGGCACCACCGGTATGAACCCCATGCGTTGGGCCAACTCGCACGTGGCGTTGTCCTGATAAGCGCTGTCCATCAGCAAAGCCACCTGCCCGTGATGCGGCCCCAACTCGCCAATCAACCGCCGGCCTTCGGGCGCGTCGCCGGCCTGGCCCGGCGTGAGACTCCAGGTGACGACGTTGCGCGCATCCGCGGCAACCAGATGCAGTTTGGTGCTCCAGCCGCCGCGGCTGCGCCCGAGGGCTTGGGGACCGTTTTTTTTCGCGCCCCGGCCGCATCCGGGTGCGCCCGCATGATGGTGGAGTCCAGGCTGATGGCTTCAATGTGCACCTGCATGAGGCGCTTGCGCTGCAGCTGCTCGAACACGCGGCCCGAGCACGCCCGCCTGGCTCCAGCGCATCATGCGGGTGTAGACGGTGTGCCAGTTGCCATAGCACTCGGGCAGCGCACGCCACTTGCAGCCGTTGGCCGCCACATGCAGGATGGCGTTGAGCACCTGCAGGTTGTCCAGGCTTACGTTGCCGCGCTGGCGCGGCAGCCAATCCTTGATCTGCTCGAACTGTTCCGAAGTCAATTGCATGCGCGCAGTATCGGACGTGGACAGCGCGTTGGCAATAAGTGTTAACACGACCTAATGCGTTTGCCGAGCTTGATGTACAGCTCGACCGCCCGAACCCTGTCTTCGTATGAATACATGAACCACTTTCAAAGTAGTCCAAGAATTCCGCCGCATTCCCATTCCGCCGACCGAAAGCTGGCTCTTCCTCAATTCATGTGACAAGGGTCGATCGGGTCGCATGATCGAACGCTTTTGGCTCGATCATCCGAGGACGTCATGGTGGTTTTCCCCGGGCTGTCGCAGCCACTGGAGGCGGCGGGCAAACAGATCGTTTCGTGGGACGACGGTGGCAGCCGTCTTGTGGTGGAAGCCAGCAGCATCGTGCGATGGGCGGCCTGTCCACGCTGCGCCTGCGGCAGCGCTCGCCCGCACGGCCGATACAGGCGCTGGGTGGCCGACAGTCCGTGCTTCGGTCAGCCGGTGACGTTG
>JBBPYC010000074.1:0-5127 GCA_038200275.1 Burkholderiales bacterium | reverse complement strand
TACCTCAAGGACGTGCTCGAGCGGTTGCCGACCCAGCCGGCCAGCCGCATTGCCGAGCTACTGCCGCATAGCTGGACGCCGCTGCCAACCGCCTGATCGAACAAGCACGCCGTCGTCAAGATGGGATCGCCGCGTGCTTACAGTGTTATGAAGCAAGCGTCATTCCTACTGAATGCAGTGCTCTCCGAGTTGCCCAAGCGTGCGGGTTGTCAGATGCCTGGAGATGACTGGTCGCTGATCTGAGGAACTGCGGTAGCTGCCCTGCCGCGATCATGTCGGCCCAGTTTTGTGTGATGCCGGACGCCTGGCTGTTCTGCCGAGCCATCGTCACGTCTCGGCAGACGGGCAGTTCCAGTTAAGAGGGCTGGTGCAATCCATCAATTTCATCAACTACTCGCCCACCTCCAGCCCCTGAAGCTGCTTCAAGTGCAGCAGCTTCAGTGCCGTTCCGGTCGGACGCTTCTGACCAATCTCCCATTTTTGGACCGTCGAAAGGTTTGTGTTCAGCAACGCGGCGAACACGGCTTGACTGACATGCGTGCCTTCGCAAATGCGCCTGGCCTCGCGCGGCTGCAGTGGCTCAACGGGCGGCAGGCACAGGCGATCGGAATTCGCGTAGGGTGACCCGACCGATCACACCGGCGACGTGCAGTCCCCTCGCCGTCTCGTGAACGGCTTCAAGAATCGCCGACTTTGTCCTTTCGCGTCGCATTGCACCTCGATCAATTTGCCGGCTGTTGCAGCCGTGCTCATGGCCTTGGGGTTAGGCCAAGCAGAGGTATGGCCAATTCAGGAAGCGGCCGTGAAATTGCCAATCTCGACCGACCGATCGGAGAACGTCGCGGTGATGTGCAGCTCGCCGCCCATCGCCGCGATCAGGTCGCGCAAGGTGCTGACCTTCATGTCAGGGCGGCGGACGAGCTTCGAGATGGCGGGCTGTTGCACCTCCATCACGCTTGCCAGTTCCTCCTGGCTGATACCCAGCCCTTCGCGCAGTTGTTCGAGGCTGACCATTTCCGCGTTCAGCTTCGCCTTGCGAGCCTCGCTGCGCGCGAGGCGTTCGGGGCTCCAGTCTTTCTTGAGGTCGGCAAACGGGCGATGTCCGCTCATCTCGATAATCCTTCCTGCTTCAATTCCGTCAGATGCACGTCGTAGAGATCGTCCGCGAGCGGGATCATCCGTTCGTAGAAACGGTCGTCCCCGGTCTTGTCGCCGCCGATCAGCAGGATCGCCGATCGTCTCGGATCGAAGGCGTAGAAGATACGCAGCGGCCTTCCCTCGCTTTGAATCCGCAGCTCGCGCAGGTGCGAGTGCCGCGACTTGTTGATCCCGGACGAATGCGGAAAGCGTAGGTTCGGCCCCTGCACCATCAGCAGATCGACGGTGAAGTCGATCGCATCCTGATCGGTCTCGCTCAGATCAACGAACCAGCCTCCAAACTCATCGGTGTTCTCAACGTCCCAGCTCATCGGCGCTAGTATTCCATACACGGAATATAAATCATACCGCTGTCCAAATCAATGAGTGGTCGCGCGCGTCCTAGCGTTGGGGGGAGCCCGTGCCGGGCCGCGATCTCGGCAAGCCCCTTGGACAATCGATTTACCAGGATGATGAGTCTTCAAGCCGTTTTTTTATAGCACCGAGTGCTATAGAATGAGTTATCGATGCCAATCTACAAGAACAAGTGGTTCCACCGCTGGGCGAGCACAGAGGGATTGAGCGATCAGGCGTTGTGTGCTGCAGTTGAAGAGATGGCTGCCGGTCTTTTTGAAGCCGATCTCGGCAGCAGCTTGCTAAAGAAGCGCATCGCCAGGGCGGGACAGGGCAAAAGCGGTGGTTTTCGTACGCTGGTCGTCACCAACCGCGGCGACCGCTGGGTATTTGTGTTCGGATTCTCAAAGAACGACCGCGCCAACATTGACAAAGACGAGCAGGTGGCCCTCAAGCGATTGGCTGAGCATCTACTCGGACTTCCTTCTGAGGCCATGACCAAGGCCGAAGCAGCCGGCGAACTGATCAAGGTGAATGTGTGATCCGCAAGACAAAGTCAGCAATTCTTGAAGCCGTCCACGAGACAGCGAGTGGGCTGCACGCAGCCGGCGTCATGGACCAGATGACGTTACGAGAGTTCGACCGTCTCTGCCTGCCGCCGGTGGAACCGCTCGAGCCGCTTGAGATTAAGCGCATTCGCGAAGGCACGCAGGTCAGCCAAGCGGTGTTTGCCGCTTTCTTGAACACAAGTGTCTCTACCGTCCAGAAATGGGAAATTGGCCAGAAACGCCCGACTGGCACCGCCTTGAAGCTCCTGCACTTGGTGCAGAAGAAAGGTCTTGCGGTCGTTGCTTGAAGCATCTGAAGGCTGGCCTTGCGCCGACTACAACGCAACCATCAAGATGAGCAAAGAGTCGCAGCATCCACCTGCAGGATTGAGCTGCTCATCTTGTCTCGCGCCCGTGAGGGGGGGCCAAGGCAGTCCCATGCTCAGGCATGGCCGACAAACACGGCAAGCACATTCCGCCGGTTTGTGCGCACCGACGTGCGTCTGATAGGCGCATTGGGTTTCACACCCGATCACTCAACTTGGCAGATGCACGATGCCGCAGTTCGTGCAACCGGTCGACGTGTGTTCGCACGCTCGGCCGGCATCCCTCACCGACTCAACACCGTCCCCAAAACATTCGAATAGGGATTGACCACCGCCCCATCCAGCACCTGCGCAGGCACCACGGCCGGCAGGCCGTAATAGGCGCTGGTGGCGTCACGGTCGAGCTTCACGTCGGTCACACCGGCCGAAGCGCCTGCAAAAGCACCTTCGGCACTCGACCATGTGATGACGTCCCGGACCGATTTGTCGTCCACGCTGGCCCGGCGTGCGATGTTCGCAACCGTCAAACCGGCTTCGCGTTCGAGCGAGAAATCACTGTTCGTCCGGAATGTCTCGACTGCGTTCTGCGTCATCAGGAACCACACCACCGGCCCGTCGGCGCGCCCGGTTTTGGAGCCGACGCTGATACCGGCCAGCGTGTAGAAAACCGGGTTGCTCCAGGCGCCGCCATCGGCGCGGGTCGTCAGCACACCCGGGCCGCCCTGCGACACCATCGAAACGCGGCCATACCCGGGCACGATGAAGATGCCCTTGGCCTGCTGCAGCAACTCGGCCGTGCGCGCTTGCTGCTTGAGCCTGCCGATGACCTGGACCGCTTCGGTGACCAGATACCGCGCTTTCAAGGCGCTTTCCGCGGACTCTGCGCTCGAAGGTGCTCGGATCGCGGCCTGAGCCGCCCCCGGCGCTGCGTTCCCCGCGGCCGGCGGCACCTGAGCGCTGGCTGCCACGGATGCGCAGGCGATCAGTGCACCGATCAGAGGCTGACGATGGGTTTGGGCCAAGTTCATGAAAATTCCTTCCAGTACGGTCTCGGTGGGTGACGGCATCGATCGGCGGGCCGCGTGAGATCGATGCGTCGGCGCCGGTCGCGGCGCGCCCGAAGGGCAGACGCATTTTCGTTCAGGGCCGCATTTTGTCCTGGTAGCGCAGCACGATCTTCTTGTCGGTGCCTTCCGGCACCGCGACGATCTTGAAGTCCAGTACCTCGCCGTCCGCGTGCTCGAACACGCCGACATAGGACGTGCGGCCATTGGCGCTGGCGCTGCGCAGGTCGATCGTGCGCTTCATTCCGGCCAATGTGCGCACATGCGCTTCGACGTCGGCGAGCACCGTGGGGCCCACGCCCTGTTTTTTGTTCTTCAGCACGACGACGTCCAGCAACGCACGACGGGGCGCCGGTTCGATCCCGTAGTTCGCCAGGGCGCTTTCGGCGACGGCGGTGGTGGGTGCCACGCTGCTGCGCAGGGTGTAGCCGCCGACGGACTTCTTGTGGCTCTGCGCCTGCAGCGGCGTTGACAGCGACAGCACGAGCAGCCCGGTCAGTCCGAAGACGGCGGTTCGTCTGGCGTTCGTGCGGCGGAGCGTGGCTGGTTGCGGGTTCATTGGTCTGACTCTCCTACATTGGCGTTGTGTGGGGTGGACTCACCGACTGCAAGGGATGTTCCCGAGGTCGGGTCCTGCCGCGGTTGCCGAGGTCATTTCCGGAAGCGGGGCGGATGCCGTTTCTCGGCCAGGGTGGCGCCGCAGGAGACCAACCGGCCGGGACTTTTTTACTGGGTCGGTGCGCTTTGCTCTATTGCGGCTGCCGGTTTCAAAGTCGGCTGCCCTGTTGCCCGGGCCACCTCAAATCCTGCTTTGCCGCATTAACGTAGTCTTCCCGAACAGGCTCTCCACCAGTTCCACCGCAATCTCGGCCGTGCGGTTGCGCACGTCGAGCGCGGGGTTGAGTTCCATGATGTCGAGGGAACCCAGGCAGCCACTGTCAGCGATCATTTCCATGCAGAGTTGCGCTTCACGATACGTCGGGCCGCCGCGCACCGTGGTGCCCACGCCAGGAGCAATGTCGGCATCCAGAAAATCGACGTCGAAGCTCACGTGCAGGTGCGTGTTGGCATCCACGCCGGCCAGCACCTGCACCATCGTCTGGCGCATGCCGACCTCGTCGATGAAGCGCATGTCGTACACGTCAATGCCGGTGGCGTGCACCAGTTTTTTCTCACCGGCATCGACGCTGCGGATGCCGAGTTGGCGGATCTCGCAGGGGTCCAATGCGGGCTGCTGTGCGCTGTGGCCGCCGATGTTGACGAGTTCCGGCGGGCCGTTGCCGCACAGGCACGCGAGCGGCATGCCGTGGGTATTGCCGCTGGGGGTCAGCGCGGCGGTGTTGAAATCGGCGTGCGCGTCGAGCCAGAGCACGCGCAAGTTCCGATGATGGGTGCGGCAGTGCTGGGCAATGGCGCTGATCGAGCCGACGGCCATGCTGTGGTCACCGCCGAGCAGCACCGGCAGCGCGCCTTGTGCCAGTTCGGCGCGGGTGGCATCAAAAACCAGTTGGCACCAGGCGGCCACTTCATGCAGATGTCGGTGGCCATCCTGCGCGGGCTGCCAGGGGTTTTCTGGGCCGCGCAAGTTGCCTGCGTCGCGCACGGTCAAACCCAATGCCGCCAGCCGCTCGGCAATGCCGGCCACACGCAACGCCTCGGGCCCCATGCTGGCGCCGCGGCTGCCGGCGCCGATGTCGG
>JBBPYC010000073.1:0-4128 GCA_038200275.1 Burkholderiales bacterium | reverse complement strand
GTACACATTCGACCCGCGCAACCACCAGCACATGCCGCGTATTGGCCGCGTGCTGATTGCGCGCGGACGCGACGCAGCCGACGTCGCACTCGCCAGCACCTTCGGACCGAATTTGCTTGAAGGCTTTAAAGTCTGGACCGACGAAGTGGTGGCCATGCCCGCACGGCTTTAATCAGGCAACTGCTGAACGCGTGTCACGCAAACATCTCTGCAGGATCTGCGCGCACGCGGTTGGTGCGTCAACCCGACGACTCGCTGACCAGAGCCTGTGCTTCCATCAGGGACGTCACCAACACACGCCGTAGCCGCTGCCAGGGTTCGCCGCCTGCCAGCGCAAATCGCTGGCTGACTTCGAGCTCGATGCCCAGATAGCTTGCATCCTCGAAGCGCTTGCGCAGCAAGGTCGCCAACCCGTCGCCGCCGCCGCGATACGGGTAGTTGCGACGCAACCGCAACTCCGGCGCATGGCGGTGCAGTGCTTGCATCCAACGATCCGAGAATGCGCGCTCTTCGGCGCGTCGCGGGTCGTAGAGCCAACCGATGTCGGCGTTGCGCTCAACCCCATAGAACATCGGTGTGAAGCTGTGCGAGGCGATGTGCAGAACGGGCGCGCCCGCAGCAATGCGCTGTGCGATGTGGCCCTCGACTGCGTCGCGGTGGGGCCGGTAGTATTGCAAGATCAACGCGGCACGCTCTTCGCGGCTTCGGTCGCGTGTGATTTCCGAGTGCAGCCGGCGGTGCCCGATGGAGCGGTTCAAGTCGACCAGCAGCCGGGTCGTGGTGGACCAAAACAGCGGTGCCTTGAGCTGCGCAGCCATCTCGCGCGCCAACTCCAGTGCGCCAGGATCCCAGCCGCGATGGCTATCCAGCAATTCTTCCTGGCCAGCGAACCACTCGGCGTAGTCGGGTGGCACCTCGCGCCCGCCGTGCTCGCAGCTGATCACGATCTGGCGGTCGAGAGCCTTCATTCAAGCAGCGCAGCAACGCGCTCCGCAATCGCGAATGCGCTGGTCAACCCCGGCGACTCGATGCCGAACAGGTTGACCAGCCCGCGCACGCCGTGTTCCCGAGCGCCTTGCAGCATGAAGTCGCGTGCCGGCTCGCCTGGGCGCTGCAGCTTCGGCCGCATGCCGGCGTAATCGGGCTGCAATGCGGCATCGGGCAGCCCGGGCCAGTAGCGGCGCACTTCGGCGTAAAACGCCTCGGCACGCTTCGGGTCGACCGCCAGATCGTCTGGACGGTCGACCCACTCCACGTCGGGCCCGAACTTGGCCTGGCCGCCCAAGTCCAGCGTCAGATGCACGCCCAGACCGGCCGCCTCCGGCACCGGATAGATCAGCCGAGAAAACGGGTTTCGGCCAGCCAGCACGAAGTAGTTTCCCTTGCAGTAATACGCTGTCGGCACATGGCATGGGTCTAGCCCCTCGATGCGCGCGGCCAGCAGCGGCGCGTACAGGCCTGCACTGTTCACGAGCTCGTCTGCGATCAACTCGGTGCCGTCTTCGGTGCGCAACCAAAACCCATCGTCCTGTGCGCGCGCGCGCGCCAGTGGTGAGTTCAGCACGACCAACCCACCTGCGTGTTCGAAGTCCCCCTGCAGCGCAAGCATCAGCGCGTGGCTGTCGATGATGCCGGTGCTTGGCGACAGCAGCGCGCCCCGGCATTCGAGCGCAGGCTCCAGCGCTTGTGCCTGCGCACGCGTCAGGTGCTGCAGGTCGCAGACACCATTGGCCGTGGCCTGCACGACGATCTTCTCGAGCTGCGGCAACTGCGCCTCACGCGTTGCCACGATGAGCTTGCCGCAGCGGCTGTGCGCGATGCCTCGTGCTTCGCAATATTGGTAGAGGGCTTGCCGACCAGCAACGCAAAGGGTGGCCTTCAAGGAGCCTTGTGGGTAATAGATGCCGGCGTGGATCACTTCGCTGTTGCGCGAGCTGGTGCCGGTTCCAATGCCATCAGCGGCTTCAAGCAGCAGCACTTCGCGACCCGTCTGCGCCAGTGCACGCGCGATGGCCAGTCCGACCACGCCAGCGCCAACGACCACGCACTGCACACGATCGGGCTGGGCGGCTGCGCTCATCGCGCCGACCCTTGCGGCAGCCAAGCTCGCGGTTCAAGCCCCGTGAGCCAGTCGACGAGTTGCTGCAGCTGCGCACGCAACGACTCAAATCTGTCATTCAACGCCAGCGTGTCCTCGTTCATGTAGAGCCGCACAATCTTGGAGCGCGCCCGGGCGTCGTCGGATGCCGGTGCTGGCCGGGGCGGCTCGAACATCGTCGCATCGATCTCGTCCAAGCCGCAGTTTCCATCGAGATAACTGCCTGGGAACCCTCCGTCGATCCATGCACCACCGGCGTCGGCTGCGAACGCGTAGCGCTTCTCAACGTGCGTGTAGTCGGCCCGCTGAAGCAACGTTGCATTGCAGACGAAGTCGAAATCGGGTGGATGGTTGGTGCCGCTGTGCGGAGAATCAAGCACCAGCGCGCTGGTGCCGGGCAAAGAGCGGATCACATCCATTGCTGGATTTTGACGCAGTTCGCGTTCGAGGCGGCAGCGTGCCGAACCGATCGATGACGATGCACCGGCTGGCTGCAACCGGTACACTGAAATGCTCTGGTGGTCGCCTGATGTCTGCACGTCAGGCGGCCCATTCAGCAACCTGCGAACCTTGCAATTTTTTTTCTGGAATATCACTTATATGAACGCAAACGACAACAACCCCACAGCGACAGACCGCACGCCCGAGAGCCTTGAAGCCTTGAAACAAGCTGGCGAGGAGCTGCGTGCCAAGGCCACTGACAGTGCGCGCGATGTGCGCGCAGCGGCCGAACGCGACGCCGCTCGCTTTGCCGAGATCGCGCGCGAATGGTGGCACCACAACGCGCAAAGTGCGAATGAAGCTGCGCAGGCCGTGCGTGGCGAGACGGCAGCGTTCGGCCGCCGCACCGAGACCTATGTGCGCGACGAACCGATGAAGGCGGTGCTGATCGCCGCTGCCGTTGGTGCGTTCGTTGCGGCCTTTTTGGTTGGCGGCCGGCGCGACTGAAGTTGCAGCATAAACACGACGACTCGCCCGAGTCGAAGCCAGCGCCCGAAGAGCCCGGCGCTGGCATGCAGGAAGGCGCCACGCGCACGATCCGCGGCAAACCGGCGGACGCGCAGCCGGTGACAAACAGCGGTGACACGGAAGATGCAATGCGCATGCCGTTCGAGCAAGACCAGTCGTCCGATTCAAGTGCCGATCGTCCGCACGCAAAGATTCGCCAAGCCAAGAAGGATCTGGATGCAGGCCTGGTCGATACCGACCTGTGGGGATCGCCCGGGGCGGACGCCGAGAAGCAGCGCGAATTGCTGGAACGCGAGAAAGCGCGCACGAGCGATGACAAACCGGCCAACTCAAATGACTGATGCGCAACTGAAGTCGTCTGCAAGCCGCCTGTCCGCGACCCGGTGGCTGATTACGGTGTTGCTGGTCGGGTCATCCGCGGCGTCGCTCATGGGATGCGAACAAGGCAACAGCAGCTCAACACCGGGTCAAAAGCTGGATGCAGCGCTTGCCAACGGCGAACAAAAGCTCGACAACTTGAAGGCCGAATCGCGAACCGCAGGCGAGCGGCTGTCTGACACGGCCAGCCGTATTGGCGGCAAGGTCACTGCTGCCGCCAGCGACGCGGGCGTCACCGCGCGGGTCAAAGTCAAACTGGCGGGTGATGCAGCACTCAACGCGCTGAAGATCGATGTGGACACCAGCGCCGGCCGTGTGACGCTGACGGGCAGTGCCCCTGACGCAGCAGCTCGCGACCGTGCGACCACGCTGGCGTTGTCGGTGGAAGGGGTGCTTGCAGTCGACAACAAGCTTCAAGCTGCCTTCCCGGCGCGCTGACTATCCAACCGGGATCGCGACCCGACATTCGGAGTCGCCGCGTCACAGGGTGGCCGGAATCTCACTACGCGGTGTGAAAACTTTCTAGGGCCTGTCATCAATTGAGCCAAACCATAGCAGCCGCCAGATGAATGGCGCCGAGGAAGTTGCGCGCCGTCTTGTCGTAGCGCGTGGCAATCGCCCGGTACTGCTTGAGCCGGGCAAAGAAGTTCTCGATCAGATGGCGCGCCTGGTACAGGTACGGG
>JBBPYC010000072.1:0-6802 GCA_038200275.1 Burkholderiales bacterium | reverse complement strand
GACCTGACCAACCTGCAGCGCCAGATCGCGCACAGCGAAGCGCGTGTCGGGGACGCCAAAGTGGCGTCTGGCGCCGAAGCGATCGCCGGACTGAACAGCCAAGTCAGTGTGCACGCGATCGCTCAGCGGGCCGACGCAAAGCTGCTGAGTGAGCTGATCGCTGCTGCCGACGTCGTGGTCGACTGCTGCGACAACTTCGCAACCCGGCAGACGATCAATGCCGCGTGCGTCGCGCATCGGGTGCCCCTGGTATCTGGCGCGGCGCTGCGCTTCGACGGGCAACTGGCGGTGTTTGATTCGCGCGATGCTGCCTCGCCCTGCTATGCCTGTGTTTTCCCCGCCGATCAGCCACCCGAGGAAACCCGCTGTGCGGTGCTTGGCGTGTTTGCGCCGCTGGTCGGCATCATCGGCAGCTGCCAGGCAGCCGAGGCGCTGAAGCTCGTGGCGCAGATCGGTCCATCACTTTCAGGCCGGCTGTTGCTGCTTGACGCGCGTCGCATGGAGTGGAGCGAGTTGCGGGTGCCGCGTGACCCCGCTTGCAAGGTGTGCGGCGCCGCGTCTGCTCTGCCTGCGTCGGATCGGTCGATCCGTTAACCTATTGGCGGTTTCGCTGTTTGGCAAGCGCCATCTCGGCCTCGCCAGCGAATTTACAAACCCCGGAGACAGAAGAACATGCAAACGAACCAGACCTTGAAGTTCCTGCTGCTGGCAGGCGCCGCCACTGCAATCACCACCAGTGCCGTGGCGCAAACCAGCACTTCGTCCACCAAGGACATGGGATTTTTCGTGGTCAGCGCAAATCCTGGCCAAGGCGCAAACCTGGGCGGACTGGAAGGCGCCGACCGTTATTGCCAGCAACTCGCCACCGACGCTGGCGCTGGCGGCAAAACGTGGCACGCCTACTTGAGCACGATGGCGTCGGGCGCTGCTCCAGCCGTCGATGCACGCGACCGCATCGGCAAAGGCCCCTGGAAAAACTTCAAAGGCGAAGTGATCGCGCGCGACGTGGCAGATTTGCACGGCGCCGACAACAAACTGTCCAAGCAGACCACTCTGACGGAGAAAGGCGACGTGCTCGCAGGCCGCGGGGATGCAATCAACATGCATGACATCCTGACCGGCTCACAAGCGGACGGCACCGTGGCCAAGGCCGAAGGTGGTGGTGACGTGACCTGCGGTAACTGGACACAGGGCGGCGCAGAAGGCTCAGCCATGGTCGGGCATCACGACCGCATCGGTCTTAACGATTCGGCACCCATGAAGTCGTGGGTGTCATCGCACGGATCGCGTGGCTGCAGCCTCGACGGGTTGAAAGCAACCGGCGGGAACGGCCGGTTCTACTGCTTCGCAGTGGAATAAGCGCTCCCCCCGCTTTCGCTCCCTGCGGTCGGCTTTTGGCCCCCACCAGGGGCGGCGCCTACGGTCTGGCGAATCCTGCTCCGTAGTTCGCGCTGAAGGATTCCGCTGTCCACCTAGCCTCTGCATGCTTCGTTCGATTTTTGACTTTTGCCACCGGGGATGGCTCCTGGTAGGCAACGAGCTGCTTCAACTATTGGCACCGATCTAGCGGATCGGACCGCTCGGGCCAGCAACAAAGCGTGCTTCAGAATTTGTAGAGAGGCGCTCAGGTCGTCTGCGGCACGACAGGACCAACGGAGCTCACACTCCGTCGCAGGCTCTACCTGCGTTAGCTCGGCAGAAAGCCTTCAACCGACAAATAGCGCTCGCCGGTGTCGTAGTTGAAGCCCAGCACCTTTGCGTTCGGCCCCAACTCAGGCAGCTTCTGTGCAATGGCTGCAAGCGTGGCGCCCGACGAAATGCCGACCAGCATGCCCTCTTCCCGTGCAGCACGGCGTGCCATTTCCCGGGCCGCCTCGGCGTCGACCTGGATCACGCCGTCGAGCAAGCTGGTGTCCATCACGCCAGGTACGAAGCCGGCGCCGATGCCCTGGATCGGGTGTGGGCCCGGCTGGCCGCCGGACAGCACCGGTGACTGGGTCGGCTCGACTGCGAAGACTTTGAGCTTGGGCCACTTGGCCTTGAGCACTTTGGCACAGCCGGTGATGTGGCCGCCGGTGCCGACGCCGGTAATCATCGCATCGATGCCGTCAGGGAAATCGGCCAGGATTTCCCGTGCGGTGGTCCGCTCATGGACCTCGACGTTTGCACCGTTTTCGAACTGCTGCGGCATCCAGGCATTCGGTGTCGAGGCAACCAGCTCCTGTGCCCGCGCGATCGCGCCCTTCATGCCTTTTTCCTTGGGTGTCAGATCGAACTTCGCGCCGTAGCTGAGCATCAGCCGGCGTCGCTCGATCGACATGCTGTCGGGCATCACGAGCAGCAGCTTGTAGCCTTTCACGGCAGCCACCATCGCAAGTCCGATGCCGGTGTTGCCTGAGGTCGGTTCGATGATGGTGCCGCCGGCCTTGAGCGCACCGCTTTTCTCGGCGGCCTCGACCATCGCCAAGGCGATTCGGTCCTTGATCGAGCCTCCTGGATTGGCGCGCTCCTGCTTGATCCAGACTTCCGGAGCGGTGCCGAACAAGCGGTTCATGCGCACGTGCGGCGTATTGCCGATCGTCTGCAGAATGTCATTGACTTTCATGAGGTGTCTCTTTCTTGTGTCCGATTGGAAATTGCCACCACCCGCTGCGTCGGCAGCGAGCCTTGTTTTCATTATGGCGAGAACGCCACCGGACGGGCGTGCTTCGCTGCGGGTGGCGCAGCGGTTGCCAGCGCCTCAGCTACCCGGATGCCGTCCACACCGGCCGACAGAATGCCGCCCGCGTAGCCGGCACCCTCGCCTGCCGGATAGAGCCCGCGCACGGTCGGGCTTTGCAGATCGGCTTCGCCGCGGGCGATTCGCAGCGGCGACGAGGTCCGTGTCTCGACGGCCGTCAGCACCGCATCGTCTGCATCGAACCCCTTGATCTGTCGCCCGAAGATGGGTAGCGCGCTGCGGATCGCAGCGATTGCATAGTCCGGCAGCAGACCAGCCAGATCGATGGGCCGCACGCCGGGTTGATAGGAAGGCCGAATGGTGCCCCAGCCGGTCGATGCGCGGCCGGCCAGGAAATCACCCACGCGTTGCCCAGGGGCCTGGTAGTCGCCGCCACCCAGTTCGAACGCACGCGATTCGAGCACGCGCTGCAGCGCAATGCCGGTCAGCGGATGCACCGCGCCTCCTGCTGTTGCAGGACACGCAGGCGCTTCTGCAGCCGCCGCGATCCCTGCGAAATCCGCCGGCTCGATGCCCACCACGATCGCCGCGTTCGCATTGCGTTCGTTGCGCGAATACTGGCTCATTCCGTTGGTCGCCACGCGGCCAGCTTCTGATGTGGCTGCCACCACGGTGCCGCCCGGGCACATGCAAAAGCTGTAAACCGACCGGCCTGCCCCCGCACCGCTGTCGACGTGATGCACGAGCTTGTAGTCGGCCGCACCCAACGCTGGATGACCCGCATGCCGACCCCAGCGCGCGCGGTCGATCAGGCTCTGCGGATGCTCGATGCGAAAGCCGATTGAAAACGGTTTGGCAACCATGGCAACGCCGCGTGCGTGCAGCATCTCGAACGTGTCGCGTGCGCTGTGGCCAAGTGCCATGACCACCTGGTCGGTGCGCAGGGACTCGACCGCGCCGCTGTTTCGGTCCTGCACCAGCAGCCCGCGCAGGGCGCCGTCCTCGACGATCAGGTCCGTCACGCGCTGCTCGAACCGCACTTCGCCGCCGAGTGCATGGATCTGCGCGCGCAGCCGCTCGACGACCTTCACCAGCTTGAACGTGCCGATGTGCGGATGTGCGGCAACCAGAATCTCAGGCGGCGCACCGGCCGCGACGAACTCGTTCATCACCTTGCGCCCAAGCCAGCGCGGATCGCGGATCTGGCTGTAGAGCTTGCCGTCCGAGAACGTGCCGGCGCCGCCTTCGCCAAACTGTACATTCGATTCCGGATCAAGCACGCCGCGGCGCCACAGACCCCAGGTATCGCGCGTACGCAACCGCACGTCGCGGCCACGCTCCAGCACGATGGGGCGCAGACCAAGCTGCGCGAGCGCCAACGCGGCAAAAATGCCGCATGGCCCGAAGCCAACCACCACTGGGCGCAGCCGCGATCCAGCTTGGTTTGGCACCGGGGGCTGCCAGCGCATGTCGGGCGTGCGCGCAATGCGTGGGTTGCCGGCAGCGCCTGCCAACAGCGTCGCCTCCTGCGCCGGGTCGGCGAGTTCGAGATCGACCGTATAGACCACCAGCAGCTCGGCCTTGCGCGCATCGAAACTGCGTTTGAACAAGTCGAGCTGCTGAATCGCTGCCGGCTCGATTCCAAGCACCATCGCGGCTGCAGCGCGAACCGCATCCGGCGCGTGGTCGAGCGGCAGTTTGATTTCGGTCAGGCGCAGCATGAGACGCTCAAGGATAGCGGCAGACGGTGGCGGCCTGGTGGCCTGCACCGGGTTGGCCCCACGCTGGACCTCGTTTGCAAGCCGTCTGCCGGTCGGCCGCGCTCAGTTTTCCTCGTCGATGAACAGCACCCGCCGTGCGAGATCGCGGCTGTCCGCGCTGCTGCCAAGCGATCCGGCCAAGATTCCCAGCGCAGCAATGAATGGACTGAGGTTGACGTGGTCAAGCACGCGCGCGGCCGAGTCCACCGTCGGCCAGGCAATCGTCAACTTGAGCGGAAAGATCGTGATGATTCCCAGATACGCGAGCGCGGCAAATGCGTCGTACAAAACAGCAGGATGAAGGCGAGGCACAGCAGTGTCGCTGCACCGGTCACGACGGTCGGCTCAGCCAGCCGCTTGTCCCGCTGGAGCACGGTGCAACACAATCGTCGCTACCTAAAAAAGCACGAACCGAAACAGCTCAAAGGCGCTGGCCTCAACCCGCATCTCGAGGCTGAAGAACAGCACGATGATGACCGACAGCGCAGCCGCAATCAGCGTGGGCCGCCGGGCTGCAAGCCGTAGCGGGTTGTGACGCGCGCGCCCGCGTGGGCGATGCTGCGTCAGCCGGCGACAAGCGTTGAACCAGCGAAGCGCCAGCGGCTGTAATCACTGGTGCGCTGATGCGCTTCGCGCGGCAGGGAGCCGCGCATGAAGTCGCGTTGCGCGGGGGTCAACTGCGCCAGCCCATCGAGATCTTATACACCCGTAAAAGCATACATCACGTTGGCTGGGTCTTCCGCACGCGGCAGGTTCGGCAGATGTCCGAACGTGTGCAGCAGCAGCCGTGCGAGTCGCTGCTGGGTGCATGCTTCGTCCGCCCGGTCGCCCCAAAAGCGCGGGTCGAACCCTTTGGCGGACACGACGCCGATGTTGGTCAACTGGCTTGGCAGCGCAAGCGTGTAGGCCAGCGTCGATGCCGAAAGATCCACCTCCGCCACGACCAACAGCAAGTCGACCTTGCGCTCGAGCTACTCGATCAGGCTGATGCGCAGGAAGTCCAGCGGCGCGTACGCTCCTGCGGTCGGTGTCAGGTGCGGCCCGTCAAAATTCAGCACATCGACTCGCAACCCGTGGCCGGCATCCAGCATGTGGTCAAACGCGGCGACTGCGAGATCGACGAGCCGATGAGGTAGTCGCCCAGCGGCGCAGCAGCAGCGGCTTCTGCGGTCACCATATGAACTTTTCGCTGGATAAATGCGGATATGCAGCCCAGTGATCGGCAATCGCCAAGCGAATGCCAAGACCGCTGTCGGAGGGTCCCACCGCGCGAGCGATGGAGCGCGAATCAACCGAATTGGATACGAGTGGTGTCATACCGAAAGCCGTTGCGTCGCCGAGGCAAGTTGTTTATCTAGGGCGTGTCATCAATTCTCAGCCGACCGCTCTTGAACATGCGAACAGTTTTCCCACCTTGGCTGCATGACCAGACGATATGCACTCAGAGACGACCAGTGGCAGCGCATCGAGCCGCTGCTGCCTGGCCGCGCGGGCCAAGTGGGGGTGACCGCGCGAGACAACCGGCTATTTGTCGATGCGGTGCTGTACCGGTACCGGGCCGGCATCGCTTGGCGCGATCTGCCCGAGCGCTTCGGGGATTTTCGGGTGGTGCACTTGCGCCACTCGCGCTGGAGCAAGGGCGGCGTGTGGCAGCGCGTCTTTGCCGCGACGGCACAGGACCCCGACAACGAGTACGCCTCCATCGACAGCACGATTGTGCGCGCCCACCAGCACAGCGCGGGGGCAAAAAAAAGGGGGCCGAAGAAAGCCACCAGGCTATCGGCCGCAGCCGCGGGGGCTTGAGCACCAAGATTCACGCCACGGTGGATGCGCTGGGCAACCCCACGGGTTTTCACCTCACGGCGGGCCAAGCCCACGATCTGGAAGGCGCGGATGTGCTGCTCAAGGACTCTGAAGCCGAGGCCGTCATCGCCGACAAGGCTTATGACGCCCAAGCCCGTGTGATCGAGCCGCTGCTGGCAGCGGGCAAAAAAGTCGTGATCCCGCCGCGCAGCCGCCGCAAAGACCCCAGGGACTATGACCGACATCTGTACAAGGCCCGGCACCTGATCGAGAACTTCTTTGCGCGGCTCAAGCAGTACCGCGCCATCGCCACGCGCTACGACAAGACCGCCCGCAACTTCCTCGGCGCCATTCATCTGGCAGCGGCTATGGTTTGGCTCAATTGATGACACGCCCTAGGTCATGTTAACACTACCGCAGTGCCTCCGCAATGAGCGCGACCGTGATGAAGCCGGCAAACATCACGTCAAGCTTGTCGTAGCGGGTGAAGACTCGGCGCCAAGCCTTCAGCCGCCTGAACAGGCGCTCGACTTGGTTGCGCCTGCGGTAGAGCGTCTTG
>JBBPYC010000071.1:0-30575 GCA_038200275.1 Burkholderiales bacterium | reverse complement strand
TGCGATTCATGCTCGCTGCGGTGCTCGAACACCATCCTCACAGCTCGTTCTCGAACCTCGGGTGAATACTTCTTTGGACTCGTTGTCATGGCTCCATCTTCTCAAGAGTTGGAGCCTCCAGAATTCCCGGGGCGGTTCAGACTCGACGACACAGCTTCGAGCGAGACAACGCTGTCATCCACGTCATCGGTATCGAATGTCAGGTAGTTCATGCAAGCTTCGGTGCGCCGGCAAGGATGGGCTGGGGCCCGGTCAGGTCGCGGCGAAGGGAGTGGGTACGCGCGTGCTCAAGCTTGCCTACGCGGTGGACACCCAGTCCAAGCCTGGCGGCCCACAGGTATCTTGAACGCTGGATCACGATCTAGATGGCGTCGTACGCCGGCCATTGCCCGGCTCTCGTCAGCTCGTGTGAAGTCACGCTACAGACTGGGTGCGGCCGTTCATGTTCTACCCGCGAATGACTGCAGCAGCCGATACCTGACGCTGATCGTTTGCATCAGCGACCGACCGCTGCCCTCTTGGAGGTTGCCCTTCGATCGCGGTCGGGCAGGTGGGCGTTCAACGGGTCGTGACTGGACTCTCCTAATGACTGCCTTCGCCGGAAGCGAACTGGACCTCCTTATCCACAGCGGTCCGACGCATTGATGACACGATATCCCGGAAGCCGACTCTCGCACCGAATGACTTGGGCAAGGGAAATCCCGGACATCCGAAGCGCCTAGCAGATGCTACTGTGCCTTCCGCGAAGTCGGTCCGACCCTGCCAAAAGGAGACAAAGTTGATGAAACGCAACCTGGTGAGCTGGGGGGCTACGGCCTTGTTCGCGCTCTTTTCGTCCGCTGCGAATGCAGCGCCGCCCTCTGTCGAGATGACGTGGATGTCCATCGCCAACTGGTACTTCAAGATCGGCGACAAACGCATCGTGATGGACGGTTACATCTCGCGGCTGCCACAGAGCCTGTTCACGCCTTCTCCGACCTACGCAAACGATCTATACGCGTACACGAAGGAACCAGCGCTCGTAGACGTGGCCGCCATCACCAAAGTGCGTGACGCGATGCTGGGCGCCAACAAGCTCGATCTGCTGTTGGCCGGTCACAGCCACTGGGACCACAGTTGGGACACACCCACCTGGGCCACGCTCACCGGCGCACCGATGATCGGCGGTTTGTCCAGTTGCATGCAGGCAGCAACACAAGGCGTTGCAGCTTCGCAATGCCGAAGCGTGAGCGGCGGCGAGAAGATTTCTCTCGGCAATGGGATCACGATGCGTGTTGTGCGCTGGAACCACAGCGGCGACGCAAGCAATCCGATTCAGCATTTCGCGCGCGAACTGTATCGGCCGCCCATCCCCGATGCGGCAACAGGCGGCCTGCGCGCTGGCGTCGGGGAGGACTATCCGAATGGCGGCGGGAATCGAGCATTTCTGTTCACGGTCGAGAACGCTGAAGGCCAGCTCGCCTTGTTCGTCAATAACTCAGCAAGTGCTTTCGACCTCGACAAGGACATCGTGGTCGATGGTGTGAACTACGGGTCACCCATCGGCAACCTGGCCGCCGCGATGAAAGACGCTGGTCTCACGCAGGTCGACGCTTGGATCGGTACGGGCGGAAAGCCGGTGGCCGAGATGGTCGTTCCGGTCATTCATCCGAAAACGTACTTGCCCAACCATTGGGACGGTCTCTTCAATGCCTTCTCGCCCGGCATCCCCTATCCGTACAAGGACGACGCCCTGAAGGTGTACCTAGACTCGCAGAAGATAGCAATCGTGCCTGAGGCGCAGTACTTCGACAAGTTCGTCTTGACGAAGAACGGTGTCACAACCGAGATGAACCACGACGTAAAGAGCAAACTTGGATTCGAGGACACGAAACGATTCAGCATGTCGCTGCTGGATGCTGTCACCCGTGTTTCTTCGACCAGCGTGGGCGACGACTGCGGCGAAGGATTCCAGCCGCCGAGCGATTGGGAAAAGGCGTTTGCCGCGCTCCTTAACTAAGAGGTAAAGATCATGACGTCCAGCTTTCCATGTCGCCGTACCGCATTCGTCGCCGCCTTCCTGTTAGCCAGCACCTCCGGCGCCTTCGCCCAGAGCGCACCGCTTGCGCCGCGTGAATTGCCCGCAAGGACCATCCCGGTGCCGGACACTGTCAGTCCGGAACTGCAGAAGATCATTGCGCAGCCGCTCCGCGCCGGTTGGAACACGCCGCCGACGACCGCAGAGGGGTGGAAGCAATTGGCAGAGTCCATACGCGCCAGTGCAGTGCCGAACGTCGAAGCCATGCGTGAGCGACTGAAGGTGCATGTCGAGCCGGGCACGATGGCTGGCGTGAAGATCTACACCGTCACGCCCGAGAAGATGCTCCCAGAGAATCGCGACCGCACATTGGTGCAGATTCACGGCGGCTGCTACGTTCTGAACCCGGCGGAAGCGGCGCTACCGGAGGCGATGTTGATCTCGGCGATCGGCGGCTACCGCGTCATTGCGGTCGACTACCGTATGCCACCGGAAGCCTATTTTCCCGCTGCTCTGGACGACTCGATGGCGGTCTACAAGGAAGTTATCGCCAAGACCGATCCCAAGCGTGTGGGCCTGATCGGTACTTCGGCGGGCGGCGCATTGGTTCTGGAAATGGGTCTGCGCGCAAAGCAGTTGGGCATACCCCTGCCGGGCGCGATTGCTTCGGGCACGCCCATGTCCGACAGCACGAAGACAGGCGATACCTTCTACACGAACGCCATGCTCGACAACGTGCTGGTGTCGCCCGAAGGCTTCTGCCATGCAGCCGCTGTCTTCTACGCCCACGGCCATGATCTCAAAGACCCATTGATTTCGCCGATCTATGGTGACATGAGCGGCTTTCCGCCGACGATCCTCACCTCCGGAACGCGCGACCTATTGCTTAGCAACACGGTTCGCGTGCACCGCAAGCTGCGCAACCTGGGCATTGAATCCTTTCTGCAGGTCTACGAAGGGCAGTCGCATGCCCAATACGGACGCGATGACCGCATCCCCGAAGTCCGAGAGGCCTTTGGCGAGATCGGAACGTTCATGAACACGCACCTGAAAAAATAGCATCGCGCCAGAGCCAGTGGCATCTCGACGCTTACTTCACAGTGTGCGGGCAGCCTCCAAAGGAGGTCCTGCTGGCAAGCGTCTTGGAGAGCCATACGTGTCGAACCGTCTTGTGAGATGCCAAGCGTCAGGCTTCGTTCGGCGCGCCCCAGACGCTAGAGGAAAAGATCATCTACATGGTAGTTCGCTGAGGTGCGCCGGGCTCGGAACGGATACGCGGCCCTGACATACAAGGCGCGCGAAACCCACAATAGTTGACGGAAAGATTCTGGCAAGAAGGGAGCCGATAGCGGTCGTTGGCGATAGATTGCTCTTAGCCGGCAGCCGGCAGCCGGCAGCCGTCATCCAGCAACGCGACCTGAACGACAGCACCCGCTGCGAAGCAGCCACTTGGCGAAATGCGGCGACTGACAGCACCGGGCTGGAAACCTGACCCAAACCGCGCAACTGTCTTCAGCATGCTTCACTACACCCGCACCCGCTCCATCAACGGCTCGAACCGGTAAACCGCAGGTCTGCGTCCAGCAGCCTCGGTCACCGTCTGTAGCAGCCCCTCCTGCAGCAGCACGCGAGGGAAGCGAGCCGCGGTCTGCGGCGGGATGCCCGCTTGGCTGGTGAAGCGGCCGTTGCGAAAGACTGGGTACGTGAACAGGTAGTCCAGGGCGGCCACGGCGTGCTTCGAAGACAGCAGATCAATGAAACGCGGCTTCATTTCTTCATAGAGGTCGCTGATGCTCTGTGCTACCTCAAGGGTGCGGTCCGCCTGCTGCGCAACGGCCGCGAAAAAGAATGCGCACCAGCTGTCCCAGTCGTCGTTGGCCGATACGTTGCGCAGGCGATCAAGGTACTCCTCCTTGAGGTTCTCGAAGTACCGGCTGATGTAGAAGTGCGGTGCCCGGATGGCGCCGCCTTGCCACAATATCAGTGTGATCAGCATCCGGCCCACGCGGCCGTTGCCGTCTTCGAAAGGGTGGAGCGATTCGAACTCCGCATGAGCCAGTGCCGTGCGCAGCATGATTGGCATGTCTGTATCGCTTGCCAGTTCAAACAATGCTTCCATCCCGCCGCTCAGATGCTCCGGCGCAACGGGTACGAAGCTGACCTTTCGGCTGCCGCGTTCGCCAATGTAGTTCTGCTCGCGCTTGTACTCGCCCGGCGACTTCTTGGCCTCGCGCCCGAACGACAGCAACTGACAGCGGATGCTTTTAACCAGCGACTCGGACAGCGGCCGGCCGGCCTGCAGCTCTTGCTGTGCGGTGTTCAGCGCGCGCCGGTAGAGCGCGGTTTCGATCACGTCGGGCCGAAACTCAGGCGCGGCTTTTTCGTCGTCGTCACCGAACTCGGCCTGCAGTTGCAGGATTTCGTCCAGTGTGCTGATCGTGCCTTCCATCCGGGAAGAGATCACGGCTTCCTGGCCGCGCAAGGGTGCCAGAAAAATCTTGCTGTTGTGCATGCCGCGCAGCATCTGGTCGTGGCGGGCAAGGGTGGCCGTGGCGTCCAGCAGTCTCGGCATCAGCCGTGCGATGTCGAGCGGCGGTGGGGGAAACGGCCGAGGTGGTAGTGAACGGCGCTGTGTGTATCGAGGGGCATTGTTGTCGTTTTATGAACAACAACCATGTTTGTTGATCAGAAAAACCAATATTCCAATAACAAACCGTTTGGTCAGTCATTCATGAACATCAAGCAGCCGTTGTCTTCAAAATTTTGCTTTCCATGAACGACAAACCAGCTTGTCGATCACGCATGAAGCCCGAAGCAGCTTGTCGTCAAAAAGACGGGCCGAATAGACCACTGCCAATACCCTGCAGAGACAGGCCGCTTTGCAGCTGCAAACTTCATAGCAGCACAAAGGCACCCCATAAGCGCATCTCTAGCTTTTGGCGTCAAAATTAGCCCAAGACAGACTGCACTGCTTTCCTCCATGCCCGAATCTGCCACCTCCCCGATCCACCCGCATCTGCGCTCCCGCGAAGCCTCCAGCGCGCGCCCCGGCGACCTTGTCATCGCGCGGCCTGAGGGGCTGTATTGCCCACCTGGTGACTTCTTTATCGACGCGTGGAAGCCGGTCGATCGCTGTGTCGTTACGCATGCGCATTCGGACCATGCGCGCATCGGTCATGGGCACTACCTGGCGCACACCGACAGCGCCGGCACGATGCGCACGCGGCTGGGGGAGATCGATCTGCAGACGCTTGCGTACGGCGAGCCGGTCACGATCAACGGGGTGCGCGTGTCGCTGCACCCGGCGGGGCACGTGCTGGGCTCGGCGCAGGTGCGGATCGAGCATGGCGGCCAAGTCTGGGTCGCGTCAGGGGACTACAAGACGCAGGCCGACGGCACCTGCACGCCGTTCGAGCCGGTTCGCTGCGATGCGTTCATCACCGAATCGACCTTCGGCCTGCCGATCTACCGCTGGCCTTCGCAAGCCGTGCTGTTTGCGCAGATCAACGACTGGTGGCGCGGCAATGCGGCGGCAGGGCGCGCATCGGTACTGCTGTGCTATGCGTTCGGCAAGGCGCAGCGCATCCTGGCCAACGTGGATGCGTCGATCGGGCCCATCTTGGTGCACGGTGCGGTCGAACCGTTGAATGCGGTCTATCGGGCCGCGGGTGTGGCGTTGCCGCCGACGCACAAGGTGACGGACGCGGGGGTGGACGCCGCCATGCTGCGCCGCGCGCTGGTGCTGGCGCCGCCTTCAACGCAGGGCACGCCGTGGATGCGGCGCTTCGGCGTGCACTCTGATGCGTTCGCAAGCGGCTGGATGCAGCTGCGCGGCACGCGTCGGCGGCGCGGGGTCGATCGCGGGTTTGTGATGTCGGACCATGCGGATTGGCCGGGGCTGCAGCACGCGATCGGCGCCACCGGGGCTGAGCGCGTGCTGGTCACGCACGGCAGCGTCGCGGTGATGGTGCGCTGGCTGCGCGAGCAGGGGCTCGATGCGCAGGGGTTCAAGACCGAATACGGGAACGAGGACGATCAGGCAGACCGGGCAGAGGCGGGCGATCGAGCAGACCAGTCAGATCGGTCGGATGGATCACGTCAGCCGGACGAACCCCAGCAGTCAGATCAAGCCATGCAGGACGATCAAGACGGGGAGGCCGAACAAGCCCAGCAGGCCAACAAAACTCAGCAAGCGAACCATGCACAGCAGCATTACCAAGCGCAGCAGAATGACCAAGCCGACCGGGCTAACTCATCCGATGCGCGCGCCACGCCGCCAACCGACGCATGAAGGCTTTTGCCGCGCTGTATCACGCGCTGGACGCGTCCACGTCGAACCTGCTGAAGCAAGCCGCGCTGCAGCAGTACCTGCGCGGCGCCGAATCCCGGGACGCGGCCTGGGCGGTCTACTTTCTGGCGGGCGGGAAGCCGCGCCAACTGGTGCCGACCAAGATCCTGCGCTCGCTGGCGCAGGAAGCTGCCCGATTGCCTGAATGGCTTTTTGCGGAAAGCCATGACGCGGTGGGTGACTTGGCCGAGACCATTTCGCTGCTGCTGCCCGCGCCGACGGAAGTGCACGACATCGGCCTGGCCGATTGGGTCGAGCAGCACCTGCTGCCACTGCGCGATATGCAGCGCAACGAACCTGAGCAACTGGCCGACGTGCTGCTTGCGCAGTGGCGACGGCTGGCGGTCGATGAGCGATTGGTGTACTTCAAGCTGATTACGGGTGCGTTCCGAGTCGGCGTGTCGAAGCTGCAGGTCACGCAGGCACTGGCTGTGGTCGGCGGTGTGGATGCGAAGCGGGTGGCGCAGCGGCTGATGGGCTACACGCACATCGGTGCGCGGCCTGCGGCAGGCGACTACCAAGCGCTGATCGCTCCCGAATCGGAGAGCGAACGACTGCCGCAGACCAGCGGCCAGCCGTACCCGTTCTTCCTGGCCCATCCGTTTAACCAGCCGCTTGAAGCGTTCGACGATCTGCTGGGGCTACCGGCCGGTTGGGTCATCGAATGGAAGTGGGACGGCATTCGCGCGCAACTGGTGCGGCGTGCGGGACAGTGCTGGGTCTGGTCAAGAGGCGAAGAGCTGGTGAGCGACCGCTTTCCGGAACTGCTGGCGCTGGGCGACGCGTTGCCCGACGGCACCGTGCTGGACGGTGAGATTGTGGTCTGGCGCGCCGATGCGACCGCGGCGCATTCGAAAGCCGAAGCGGTCGCGCTGGCACATGAGAAACTGACGCTGGAAGAAGCTGAAAACACGCAGGAGACGCAGGACGACGTGGGCCTCGACGCGGTCGCGCAACCCGTCGCCGGCCGCGTGCAGCCGTTCGCCGAACTGCAACGCCGCATCGGCCGCAAGACGCTCGGGCCAAAGCTGCTGCGCGAGATCCCGGTCGTGCTTCTCGGCTATGACTTACTGGAGCTGCAAGGCCGTGACCTGCGCGCGCTGCCGCAGGCTGAGCGCCGCATGATGCTCGATGAATTGATCAAACACACGAACCACCCGGCATTGCTGCCAAGCCCGGTCTTGCAAGGCACTGACTGGGCCGACTTGGCACGCCAACGTGAAGCCGCGCGCGCACTCGGCGTCGAAGGCATGATGCTCAAAGGCCGCAGCGCGCAGTACGGCGTGGGCCGCACGCGCGACGTCGGCATCTGGTGGAAGTGGAAGATCGATCCGCTGACGGTCGATGCGGTGTTGATCTATGCGCAGCGTGGCCACGGCCGCCGTGCATCGCTCTACAGCGATTACACCTTCGCCGTCTGGGATGGCCCGCCCGATGCGCCCGACCGCAAATTGGTCCCGTTCGCCAAAGCCTATTCCGGCTTGACCGATGCCGAGATGGCCAAGGTCGATGCAATCGTGCGGCGCACCACGCTGGAGAGTTTCGGGCCGGTGCGCAGCGTGAAGCCGACGCTGGTCTTCGAACTCGGCTTCGAAGGCATTGCGAGGAGCACGCGCCACAAGAGCGGCATCGCGGTGCGCTTTCCGCGCATGCTGCGTTGGCGACAGGACAAACCGGTCGCGGAGGCGGATACCTTGCAGACACTGGCGGCGTTGCTGACTGGCGGGGCGGCAGAGGGCAATTCAGCTGATGCGACGTCCGAGGCGGCCTGACCTGCTGGGCAGGCGAGTGCCTACAGCGGGGGCGGGCACCGGCCGACAGCAGCGCACTCGCCTGCGGCCTAGATTGGGGCGTTCCTTATTTGCTGAAAAGGTCGATATGAAGTTCAAACTTGCAGTTGGTGTGGCGCTGACCTGTGTGGCCTTGTTGCCGGGAATCTCCAGCGCCAAGGGTTGTCTCAAAGGCGCCGCAGTCGGTGCGGTCGGCGGTCACGTTGCGGGTCACCACAGCGTGATTGGAGCGATGGCAGGGTGCGCGGTTGGCCGCCATGCGGCGAACAAAAAGGACAAGAAAAACAAGCAGGAAACGTCAAACGCTCAGGACGCATCATCTGACGCGTCGCAAGCTGCCAAGAAATAGGATTGAGCGGCTGGCCGACGCGGTTACTGGGCGTTGGTGGCGGTAGTCCCGTCGCGCTGGTGGTGCGGTTCTGCGTGCAGTGTCATATCTGCCACCACCTCGGTGATCGCGTCCTGTGCAACGTAGTGCACCATGTGGCCGGTCCCTCGGACCAGGCGCAACTCGCTGTGCGGCAGCTCGTCGTGCAGCCGCATCGAATGGGCCTCGGGGTCGACCACGAGGTCATCGGCGCCGGCCATGATCATCAACGGCAGCCGGTTAAGCGCCACATGATGCGTGCGCGCGACCGCTGCGGCGGGAATCATGAACGCTGCATCCTCGGCATTCGCACGCAATTGAATCGGTCGCAGCATCAGTTCGCGCGGCACGGCTGAGAAGAAACGTCCAGGCACTGCGCGTGGCATGAACATGGCACTGACCGCTTTGTTCAGCATCGCCCGGCCGGCCAGCGCGGTCACGGTATAGCGCATGGCGTCACCCAGCACGGGAAGCGCGACCGGCGCAGTCAGTAGTGCATCGATGCGCGCGGTTGGAAAGTAGTAACCGCCCAGCAGCACCAGGCCTTGAACGGCGGCTGGATGATCGAGCGCGTAGGCAACCGCCACCATCGTGCCCATCGAATGGCCCAGCACAACGGCGGGTTCTGCCAGCCCAAGCCTGGTCAGCGCAGCATGCAGCAACGCGGCCTGCGCCGCTGGCGTCCAGAGCCGGTCCCGCGGCCGGCTGCTGTGGCCGAAACCCGGTCGGTCGAACGCCATCACATGATGCGTCGCCGCCAACCGTTCGATCAAGCCGCTCGCCTCGAAATCCCCGGACGTCACCATGTTGCCGTGAATCAGCAGCACCAACGGTCCGCTGCCGCGCTCGCGGTAGTGCAGCCTCACCCCGTCGACTTCGACGAACCGGCCGGCCGGGGGATGCGCGCGTTCGGCGCTACGTGCCTTGCTCTGAACCCAGGTTGCCGTGGCAATGCCGCCCAGCGCGAGGCCAGCCAGCATACTCCCGTTGGAGCGCACGAAATTTTTTAGTTTGGATGGATTCATGGGTTGGGCGGCTTGATGGAGCCAAGCAGACAAAAAGCGTTGAGGATGGGCCGGACAAGCAACGGGACGAGCCGGTGACCGGATGCCCAAACCGGGAGTGAAGGCAATAAACGATTGCTGCAGCACTTAGCGTGCCACCTGGGCGCCTGCGGGATCGGATTGCATCCGTCGCGCCCTGGTCCAGCCCAACGGTTCCCGCATCGCGGCAGGCGTTGGTGAAATCCCGCGTGACCATACCACCGTATCCGCGTAACGTCGGCGGGCGCGGTCGCTCCAGGCGGCCCAGTCCGCTCAAGAAAATAAGGAGACCGACATGTACCGTATCGTGCGCACGTTCATCGTGCCTTTGCTGACCGCCGTGTTTGCCGTATCAGCCGTCGCACAGGCCCCAGCCAAGCGGCTGGTCCGCATCCACACGTCTGGCCCGGCCGATCTGGGTGTCGACAACACGATGCTCGCGCATCAGTTCCTGACCTACGTCAACGCGAACTCGGACACGATCGAAGCCAAGCTGTTCCCGGCCAGCCAGCTCGGCCAGTCGCGCGAGGTGATCGAGGCGATGCGGCTCGGCTCGGGCGCTTCTGCCACCACCGGCGGGGTGGCCGAATACGCGTCGTTCGTGAAGCGCTTGGGCGTGCTCGGCCTGCCGTTTGAATGGAAAAACTACGCGCACGCGCAGGCCGTGCTTGACGGCCCGGTCGGCAAGGCGCTTGCTGCCGACATGGAAAAAGCCGGCTTCAAGATGCTGGCGTGGACGGTGAGCTGGGGCTACCGCAACGTCGTCACCGCAAAGAAGGAGGTTCTCGTTGCCGGCGACCTCAAGGGACTGAAGATCCGAACCATTCCGACCAAGGTATTCGTTGCCGCCGTGAACGCGATGGGCGCGAATGCCACGCCGATGAACTTTGGCGAGATCTACACGTCGCTGCAAAGTGGTGTGCTCGACGGCTACGAACACACAGCCGCAACGACCATCTCGTTCAAGCTCTACGAGGTGGCGTGCTGTATGGCGCTGACGCGACACCTGATGGACCCCACGATGCTGGTGTTCTCGCTGCCAGAGTGGAAAAAGTTCAGCCCGGATGAGCAGGCCATGATGATGAAGGCCGCCAAGGAAGCCGCTGCTTACGTGGGCAAGCTTGCGCCCGAACGCGAGGCTGAGTCACTTGCCGAAGTCAAGAAGCTCGGCATGAAGGTCAATGACATCGATGTCGCACCGTTGCAGAAGGCCGCGCTGGTTGCGCAGGATGAACTCGCAAAGGAATTCGGCGCGCAGGACCTGCTCGAACAGATTCGCAAGCAGTGAACCGGCATCGAACGGGTCGGCGTCATGACGCGCGTGCTTGACGCGATCGACCGCGCGGTCGAATGGCTGATCGCGGCGATCTTCGGGACCATTGTGTGTTTGGCGTTGTGGCAGGTGTTCAACCGCTTTGCATTGAATTCATCACTGAGTTGGAGCGAAGAGGCACAAATCTTCGGCCACATCTGGATCGTGTTTCTGGGCATCCCGGTCGCCTACCAGCGCGGCGCGCATCTGTTCATCGAGACCTTTTGCGATCTGCTGCCGGCGCGGCCGCGTGCCGTGTTCAACCTGTTGGTGGAGCTGTTGTGGGCAGCTTTTGCGACCGCACTGATGGTGCTTGGCTATAAGGTCGCGCAGGTCGCGCACATGCAGTCGTCGCCGGGGCTTGAAGTGCCGATGAGCTATCCGTATGCAGGCATGGTGCTCGGCGGCGCCTACCTGCTGCTGGTCGCCACACGACGCATCTTCGGCGGCGCGTGGCGCCTGCCACGCAACCACTCGGCGGTCGCTGAATGATCTGGTTCCTGCTGGTGCTGATGCTCGGCACCATGTTGGCCGGCGTGCCGATCCTGCTGGCGATTGCGCTGGTCGGTTATGTCGGGGTGGCGTCGGTGCCGGACCTGGTGATGCCGCTGTTTGCACAAAAGATGTTTGCGCAGCTCGACTCCTTCACGTTGCTCGCGCTGCCGTACTTCATCCTGGCTGGCGCGCTGATGACGGCCAGCGGCATGAGCCAGCAACTGGTCGATTTCTCTCGCGTGCTGGTCGGGCATTTGCGGGCTGGATTGGCGCATGCATCGATCGTCGCCAGCATGATCTTTGCGGGCATTTCGGGCTCGGCCACGGCCGATGCATCGGCCATCGCATCGATCCTGGTGCCGACGATGAAGCAGTCCGGCTACAAGGCCGGCTTCGCTGCCGCGCTGATCGCCACCGCCGGCACCATCGGCGCGATCATCCCGCCGAGTATGGTGATGGTGGTGTACGGGTCGATCGCGCAGGTGTCGATTGGCGGGCTGTTTTTGGGCGGCATCATCCCGGGCATCCTCATTGGCGTGTTCCTGATGTCGACCATCAAGATCTACAGCTATCGCGCGGACTTTCCTGAACTGCGCGTGACGCATGGACGTTTTGAATGGCGCGCGGTGGCACGGTCCGTAACTCAGGTCTGGCCCGCATTGCTCGGGCCCGTGGTGATTGTCGGCGGCATTCTGTCAGGCATCTTTACTGCGACTGAAGCGGGCGCCATCGCTTGCCTCTATGCGTTCCTGCTTGGCACGCTGTACTACCGCAAGATCAAGCTGCGTGACCTGCCGCGCATACTGATCGATGCAGCGGTGATGACGACGATGGTTTCCGGCGTGATCGCGGTCGCGGGTGCATCGGGCTGGCTGCTTGCGTATCTGGAATTCAACATCGGCGCGGTCAAGTTCGTCACGTCGTTTTCGCAGAACCCAACCATCGTCTTGCTGATCGTCGCCGGTGTGATGATCGTGCTCGGCACCTTCGTCGATTCGCTTGCGGTGCTGCTGATCTTTGCGCCGGTTGCGATTCAGCTCAGCACGGCATACGGCATCGACCCGTTCCAGATGGGCATGGTGATGGTCATGTGCAACCAGATCGGCGCGGTGTCGCCACCGACGGCGCCGCTGCTGTTCGTGACGACCAGCATCGCACAATGTTCCTATGGGGAAGTCAATCGCCATATCTGGTGGTTCCTGCTGGCCGAGATTTTGGTATTGCTGCTGGTGATCTTCGTGCCGGGCGTGGCGACGTATCTGCCGCACAAATTTCTCGGCTGAAGGGCTATCTCATGAGTCGGTCGACGATCTTCATCACCCACGGCCCGGAGGCACTGGCCAACTATTACGGCCCGCGCGCGCTGGCTGGGCTTGAACAGTTAGGCGATGTGCGCCGTCCAGACCAAGAAGAAAACTGGACCGACGCCACGCTCGCGCAAGCTGCGCAGGGCTGCGACATCATCGTCAGCTACCGGAACTCGCAAGGCAGTGCGGCGCTGTTCGACCAGCTGCCGCAGCTGGCCGCTTTCTGCCGTTGCGCAGTCGACATCCGCAACATCGACGTGCCGGCAGCGAGCGAGCGGGGCATCCTGATCACGCAAGCCAGCGCTGGCTTCATGGCGTCCGTGTCCGAATGGATCGTCGGCGTGATGATCGATCTGGCGCGTGGCATCAGTGAGGCTGCGTCGCAGTACCACGGTGGCACCATGCCAACCCCCATCATGGGCCGGGAGTTGCGTGGTGCCACGGTTGGCGTGATCGGCTACGGTCAGATCGCGCGCTATCTGACCAACGTGCTGCGCGCGTTGCAGATGCGTGTGCTGGTGACCGACCCGCACGCCAAGGTCGAAGGCGCCGGATTGAGCCAGGTGCCGATGGAACGCCTGCTGGCCGAGTCCGACTATGTGGTGTGCCTGGCTACGGCCACAACGGAGACCGAGAACCTGATGAACACCGCCGCGTTTGCAGCCATGAAGCCGGGTGCCATGTTCATCAACGCATCGCGCGGCAACCTGGTCGACGAATCTGCACTGCTGCATGCGCTGGATGCAGGCCAGCTTGCCGGCTGCGCGATGGACGTTGGCCGTGCGCCGGACCAGATGCCGAGTATGGAACTGGCCCGCCATCCAAGCGTCGTTGCCACCCCGCACATCGGCGGCCTGACTCCCGCAGCGATCGAACATCAATCACTGGAAACGGTGCGCCAGGTCGCAGAGATCGTGCAGGGCCGCGCGCCGCATGGCGCGGTCAACGCAGAGCATGCGCACCGGCTGCAGAAGCTGGCCAATTCAACGGTGAGACTGACGCAGTGAACCAACCAATCCCCATGCCCAGCGGCGCGTGGGATTGCCACGTGCACATCTATGAAGACCCTTATCCGCTTGCTGCCAGCGCCACCTTCAAGCCACCGCCCGCGCCCGTGACTGAGTACCGCGAGGTGCAGCGAAAGCTCGGCCTGGAGCGCGTCGTGCTGGTCCAGCCGACCGGCTACGGGTATGACAACAGTTGCCTTCTCGACGCGCTGACGCAGTTCGGCAGCAGCGCGCGCGGCGTGGCCGTGGTGCCGCAGGACGTGAGCGATGCGGAACTGCAGCGCTTGCATGACAGCGGCGTGCGCGGCGTGCGCTTTATGCTGCTGCCCGGCGCCGGTGGCCTGCTGCCGTGGGATGCGCTCGAACCCATGGCCGCGCGTATCGCGCCGCTCGGCTGGCACATCAACTTGCAACTCGACGGTCGCGATCTGCCACAGCACAAGAGCGTGATCGATCGTCTGCCGGGCAAGGTGGTGATCGACCACACCGGCAAATTCATGGAGCCGGTGCCGGTCGACCATGCATCGTTCAAGGCGCTGCAGTCGGTGCTGGAGCGTGATGGCCGCTGGATCAAACTGTCCGCGCCTTATGAAACTTCGAAGGTCGGACGGCCCGGCTATGACGATGTGTCGACGATGGCGCGGGCGCTGGTCGCATCACACCCGGACCAGTGTTTGTGGGCCAGCAACTGGCCGCATCCGAACCGGAACCCCCGGCCGGATGACGCCGAGATGCTGCGCTTGCTCAGCGACTGGGCGCCAGATCAACGGGTAAGAGAAGACATCCTGGTGAAGAACGCGGTGGCTGTTTACGGGTGGTAAGTTGCTTTTCGATTCAAGCGCATTCGGTAGCCGCGGCTTGAAGTGAGTAGCAGACAGGGGCGGAGGTGGGGTTGCTAAAAGACAGGCCTTGATGACCAATTTGAGTCACGCCATTCCTGGTCATCGATCCCTCACCCAGCCCCGCGAATGACAGGTAGCCTCTTGATACAAGCGCGCTTGCAACGCCCAAGCTATCCTGCCCTGCAATGCAGCTCGACATTCCCGACCCAGCCTATGCCGCTTCCGCCAAGGCGCGCAACCACTTCCGGCTCGCCGCGCGCATTGCAGTCGGCTTTGTCGTGCTGCTGTGGGTCATTCACGGGATCAACTCGGCGCTGGATCTGGACCCTGCATCGTCCGGCGTCCGGCCGGGCGAGTGGGCCGGCTTGCCAGGCATCCTGTTCGCGCCGCTGGTGCATGCCGATTTCGAGCATCTGTTGTCCAACTCGCTGCCGCTGCTCGTGCTGATCACGACGGTGCTGTTCCTCTACCCGAATTCTGCGCTCCGGACGCTGCCCGCCGTGTGGTTCCTGCCCGGCATCGCCGTGTGGGTGTTCGGCCGGGATTCATCCCACTTCGGCGCCAGCGGTCTGGTCTACGGCTTGGCCACGTACGTGCTTGTGGCCGGGGTCCTGCGGCGCGACCGACGGGCGATCGCTGCATCACTTGTCGTCTGGTTCCTGTACGGATCGTTGGTGTGGGGCGTGTTTCCGGTACCGGCGGGGGTGTCTTGGGAGACGCACTTGGCAGGTGCAGTGGTGGGTGCAGTCATGGCCGTCCTGTTGCGGCGTCTGGACGTCTTGCCGCGCAAGCAGTATGCGTGGGAAGACGAACGGCAGGATGACGATGAGACGCCCCCTCCAGCGGGCTGGGCTTGATGAGTTGACAGCTCATGAGAGCCATGTCGTTGGTCGATCCGCGGCGCCCGAATCCAATTCCAGATCAACGGCGCAATTTGTCAAATTTGCTGGCCGTACGGCAGGACTGCCAGCGCTTTGCCTTCGCGTTCACGATTGATTTGGTATTGGAATGACACGTTCGGTTTGATCAGAGCGCAGCTTGCCCACCTCGTTCTCTTTTGGAACTGTGATCCGTTCCCCGCCAGCCTGCAGGCCTTCAACGAGCGAACATGACTTGCAACGCGCCAAGCGCGTCATCCAGTGTTGCTGGCTTGACTGAGCCAAGCCGCTCGACCTGACGCTGCCTATCAAGCGCGCGCAACTGGTCGAGCAGGACCAGCCCGTTCTTGCGCTGAGAGGTCACCGGGATTCGGAAGGGCGCCGGCCAACTTCCTGTTGTCATTGGTGCTACGGACCACGGTGCGCAGATGCTCTTTCGTCTCCGGCGGAGAGTTGACGACGCAGGAACGGGATCTCTGTAGTTCGCTGCCAAGCGTCGGGTTGGGCGACGCTAGCCACGTATCGCTTCCCTGCAAATGACACTGTGTCGTAACACGGCGAGAGATCGGGAATTCGATGTAGTTGCAAATGGCAAGCCGCTACAAGCTTTTGTGCTTGGCAGCACTCGACAAACAACTTTGGACTTGAAATCGGCCCGAGATACGTGCAGCGTCGCTACAGCTCGCCGTATGGACCCGCGGCGTGGTGGTGGTCTGACCAGACTTCCGTCCGGCGATTACGGAGCGTTGTCAGGCAGGGTGCCACGACCCATACCGTCTATTCGACTATGGCGATGGCAACGATGGGTCCAGCCCTCGGCCATCTTCAACCGCCGTCAGCCAAAGCCGCGTATCAAACTCCAGCTGGTAATACTCCGGCTCCATGTGCACACACAGCGCATAAAACGCCTTGTCATGCTCGCGCTCCTTCAGATGCGCCAACTCGTGCACAACGATCATCTTGAGGAACGGCGCGGGCGCGTCCTTGAACACACTCGCGATGCGGATCTCCCGCTTGGCCTTCAATCGCCCACCCTGCACGCGGGAGATGGCGGTGTGCGTGCCCAGCGTCTGCTGCAATTGCTGCATGCGGGGGTCCCAGGCGATCTTGGCGGCGGGCGGTGCGGAGCGCAGGTATTGGCGCTTGATGGACTGCACGTAGTCGACCAGTGCGGATTCGCTGCGCACCGTGTGGGGGTCGGGGTAGCGGGCTTGCAGGCTGGCGCTTAAACGACCGGCGTCGATCAGTTGCTGCACACGGGCCAGCGTGTCGGGCGGGTAGCCGAGCAGGTAGTTGGGCGTCGGTTTGCGGTTCGGCGCTGCGGGCGCTTGCGGATTCATTGCGTCAGGCCATGCGCAGCAGGCGGGCGGCTTCTTCCGAGCGGGCGTCGTCGATCTCTCGCATCACGCTCAGCAGGTCCACGGCACCGGCCGTGCGTTGGTAGCGACCGGTGAGCTGGGTCTCCGGCGACAGCGTGCCGCGCTCGTAGAGCGACCAGATCTCGGGGCCGTATTGGGTTGCCTTCAGCTCGGGCGCAAAGGCGCCGAAGAAGTTGCGCAGGTTGCCCACGTCGCGCAGCAGCATGCGTTGCGCGTGGTTGTTGCCGGCGGCGTCCACCGCCTGCGGCAGGTCGATGATGACCGGGCCGTCGGCGGCCAGCAAGATGTTGAACTCCGACAAGTCGCCGTGCACGATGCCCGCGCACAGCATGCGCACCACCTCGGTCAGCAGCGTGGCGTGGTGCTGGCGTGCCTCATCCGCTGTGAAGGTGCAGTCGTTCAGGCGCGGGGCGGCGTCACCTTCTGCGTCCGTCACCAGTTCCATCAGCAGCACGCCTTCGAAAAAGCTGAACGGGCGCGGGACCCGCACGCCGGCGCTGTCCAGCCGGTACAGCGCGTCGACTTCGGCGCTTTGCCAGGCGGCCTCTTGCGCCTCGCGGCCGAAACGCGTGCCTTTGGCCATCGCGCGGGCTTGGCGGGAGTTCTTGACCTTGCGGTTTTCGGTGTAGTCGACTGCTTGGCGGAAGCTGCGGTGCGTGGCTTCCTTGTAGACCTTGGCGCAGCGCGTCTCGTCTCCGCAGCGCACGACGAAGACCATCGCTTCCTTGCCGCTCATCAACTGGCGCTGCACGGTGTGGATCAGACCTTCTTCAATCAGGGCTTGCAGGCGGGGGGGTGCTTTCATGCGGGTATTTTCCGCTGTGCGCAAGAGCTCCGAGCGAGCAATGGAAAAAGCCGCACGGGACTGATTGCTGACACACGAATCCCGATCCCCGACGTGCCGTTTGCGGACCCCACAGAACAAGGCCCGCCGAGCTTTTCAACTCAGCGGGCCTTGCAGATCGTGACTCAGGCAGGCCTCGCGCGGCCTGTTACCAGCGCAACGTCTCCGTGTGCTGGCCTTTGGCCGGCACTTCCACAGTACGCTCAAGCGTTTTGTCTTCGCCCTTGGCCGTCACTTTGTAGCTGCCAGCGGGCAGCTTGACGTACAGCAGCGGATCGGATGATTTCAGGTCGAACACGGTCTTGCCGCCTTTGTCCGCAATCATCACGGCCACGTCGGCCATGTAGTGACCGGTGCCGCTTTTTGCGAACACCAGATGCAGCGGCATGTCCTTGCCAAGCTCTTTTGCCTTTGCCTGGCCGTCATCGCTGATGCCGCCAGCGACGTAGGAGATGCCGTCTTGCCGCTTGACTTCTGGTGCGGTGGCAGCGGACATGCTTTGCTGGCTCGCCGATGCCGCTGCAGTCGCTGCCGGGGTCTGGGCGAATGCGGAGCCGGCGAGGGCGCTCAAGGACAACGCCAACACAAGTTGGCGGGTGTGGATGTTGATAAAAAGCGTCGGTTTGGTCATGCTGGTTTCCTCTTTTGAATAGAACGTCAAACGTTGGTGGGCAAGCAGCGCGCCCATCCATTGCGCCCTGCTTTACTTACTGCGCCACCCAGCCGCCATCCATATTCCACGCCACGCCGCGGACGTTGTTGCCTGCGGAAGAGCAGAAGAATACTGCCAGGGCGCCGAGTTCATCGGGCGTGGTGAACTGCAAAGAGGGCTCTTTCTCAGACAGCAACTCCTCTGAAGCTTGCTCCACCGACATCTTTTCTTTGTCAGCCCGTGCGTCAATCTGCTTTTGCACCAGCGGCGTCAGCACCCAACCCGGGCAGATCGCATTGCAAGTGATGCCTGTGGTGGCCGTCTCCAGCGCCGTCACTTTGGTCAGCCCGATGAGGCCGTGCTTGGCGGCCACATACGCCGACTTGGCCGCCGACGCGACCAGCCCATGCACCGATGCGATGTTGATGATGCGCCCCCAGTTGGCTGCACGCATTGCAGGCAGCGCCAGGCGCGAGGTGTGGAATGCGCTGGTCAGATTGATCGCGATGATTGCGTCCCATTTCTCAGGCGGGAAGTCCTCCACCTGGGCCACGTGCTGAATGCCCGCGTTGTTGATCAGCACGTCGACCTGGCCGAACCGCTCAGCGGCGAACGTCATCATGGCTTCAATCTCGGCCGGTTTGCTCATGTCCGCGTTGTGATGTTCGACGCGCACACCGTGCGCTTTGCCGGCCGCTTCGATCTCTGCTTTCGGCGCAGCCACGTCACCAAACCCGTTCATCACGACGTGTGCGCCTTGGGCCGCCAACGCCTTGGCGATGCCCAATCCAATCCCGCTGGTGGAGCCGGTGACGAGCGCGGTTTTGCCTTTGAGCATGAGTGGTTCTCCAGATGATTTAGGATTGATTCGCGTGGGGCGAAAAGCGCGATTATCCGTGCTGCCTCTGCTTAAAAAATCAACTCCTGTCCGATGAGCTCTTCTACCGCCAACTCCCCACAGTTGTTCCACGTGGCGTGTCTGGATGCGTACCAGCCATTGGCCAACCAAGCGACGTCAGCGCAGCACCGGGTGGCTTGCTGGCAGTGGGGCAACAATGCAGCGCCGCACGTGGTGGTCTGTGTGCACGGCCTGACGCGAAACGCTCGCGATTTCGATGTGCTGGCGGGTGCGCTGGTGGCGCGCAGCGCGGGCGATGTGCGGGTGGTCTGCATCGACGTGGCTGGGCGCGGCGCAAGCGATTGGCTCAGTGACCCGACGGGCTATCAAGTGCCGTTTTATGTGGCCGATCTGCTGGCGGTGCTGGCCGCGCTGCAGCAGCGCGCGCCGATGCAGCGTTTGAGCTGGATCGGCACCAGCATGGGCGGCCTGATCGGCATGGTCATTGCGGGTCAGCCCGCATTGCCGATGCCGTGTCCGATTGAGCGCCTCGTGCTCAACGATGTGGGCCCGGAGATTGAATGGGCAGCGCTGGCGCGCATCGGGACGTATGTGGGTCAGCCAGTGCATTTCGATACCGAAGCACAGGGCGCGGCTGCCTTGTGGGATGCGTCGCCCACGTTCGGGCCCCACAGCAGCGACGAATGGCTCGCGTTGTCGAAGCCGATGCTACAACCCGCGCCGCAGGGCGGCTGGCAACTGCATTACGATCCGTCGATCGCAGTTCCGCTGCGCAACCTGACCGCCGAATCCGTCGCTCGCGGCACCGCTGGCCTATGGCAGCTCTACGACCAGATCACCGCGCGTACGCTGCTCACCCGCGGCGCCGAATCGGACCTGTTGTCTTCGCGAGTTGCTCGTCTCATGACCGAACGCGGCCCGCGGGCACGGTTGGTCGAGTTCGCACGGGTCGGCCACGCGCCGACGTTTGTGCCGCGCGATCAGGTCGACTGCGTCGTGTCATTCGTGCTTGATTGATTGAATCAGCCTCAAGCTGCGCATTGCCGGACATCGCCATGAACTTGCTGCGCCGATGAAGAGCCTGGGCAATGAAACCGCCGGGCACGTGGCATCGATAGCGCATGTGGTGCCCGATGTGGTCGCTGCCACAGCGCAGTCATTGGTGTTGCAGCCCGACGCCCGGGCACGGGCACGCGCGTTCGCCGAGCCGCTGATCGGTGCCGAGACACTCGACTCGGGCGAAAACGCGCTCGCGCATGCCGATGCGGTCGCGGCCATCCTGCAGCAAATCGGCGGCTCCGAGGCGATGCAGGCGGCCAGTTATCTGGTCTACACCTGTGCTTATTTGAATCGGCCGCAGGAAGTGATTGCCAAAGCATTCGGTGACAATTTCGCCGAGCTTGCGATGGAAACCACCAAGCTCGTGCGTGTGCAAAAACGTGCGCGCAGTGCCTGGTCAAGCGCAGCCCCGCTCGATGCGACCACGCCGCTCGACGACCCGGTCGTGCAGACTGAGAACGTACGCAAGATGTTGCTCGCGTTCTCACGTGACTTGCGCGTGGTGATGCTGAGGCTCGCGTCCCGGCTGCAAACGTTGCGCCACTTTGCAAGCATTAAAAAACGCATGCCACGTGCGCAGGCAGCCGAATCGCTGCAGGTGTTCGCGCCACTGGCCAATCGGCTCGGCATCTGGGAGATCAAGTGGGAGATTGAAGACCTCTCGTTTCGCTTTCTGGAGCCCGATACCTACCGCGATGTCGCGCGGCTGCTGGACGAAAAGCGGGTCGAGCGCGAGGTCCAGGTCGAACAACTGCGCACAGAGCTCGAGCAACAGTTGCGTGCACGAGGCATTGGTGCCACCGTGCAAGGCCGTCCGAAGCACATCTACAGCATCGTGAAGAAGATGCGCGGCAAAGGGCTCGACTTCGACCAGGTGTTCGACGTGCGCGCGCTGCGCGTGGTGGTGCCCGAGTTGCACAACTGCTATGCCGCGCTGGCCTGGGTGCATGAACGCTTTACTCCGGTGGAGCGAGAGTTCGACGACTACATCGCGAAGCCGAAAGCGAATGGCTACCGATCGCTGCATACGGTGGTGCGCGATGCGGCCGCCAAGCCGATCGAAATCCAGATCCGCACCGAGGCGATGCACAACCATGCGGAGCACGGCATGGCGGCACATTGGGCGTACAAGGAAGCCGGCATCAAAGGTTATCTGGGCGTCAGCGCAGACAGTGCCTATGACGCCAAGATTGCCGTGCTGCGCCAGTTGCTGGCCTGGGAGCGCGATCTCTCCGGTGCGGCTGCCACGCACGGGCTGCTCGAAGACCACATCTACGTGCTGACGCCGCAGGCCTCTGTGATCGAATTACCGCAGGGCGCCACACCGGTTGATTTCGCCTACACCGTACACACCAGCTTAGGCCACCGCTGTCGCGGCGCACGCATCGACGGGCTGCTCGCACCGTTGAACACCGCTTTGAAAAACGGCCAGACCGTGCAGATCATCGCTGCGCGCGAAGGCGGACCGTCGCGCGACTGGTTGAGTGCGGAAGGTGGCTATCTGGCAAGCCACCGTGCACGCGCGAAAGTGCGCGCCTGGTTCAACGCACTGGCTCAGCACCAGACCGCTGCACGTGGCCGGGAAGCGGTCGAGAAACTGTTGCAGCGCGAAGGCAAGACCGCGTGGAAGCTTGACGATGTGGCGGCGCAGGTTGGATTTGGTTCGGCTGAAGAATTGTTTGGCGCAGTCGGCAAAGACGAGATGTCGCTGCGGCAGATCGAACTGTCGCTGCGGCCGACGGCTGTGCCCACTGCGGAAGAGATGCCTCGGCTCAAGACCGCGACCCCACCCAGCAACGCGCGCGACGGTGTGCTGGTCGTCGGGCTCGATTCGCTGCTCACCCAACTTGCAAAGTGCTGCCGACCCGCGCCGCCCGACGCAATCGCCGGCTTCGTGACGCGCGGCCGAGGCGTATCGATCCACCGCGGCGATTGCAGCAATCTTCGCGAACTTGCCAGCCGCTGCCCGGAACGCGTGATTGAAGTCGACTGGGGCACCCCACCGGGCAATGGCGAACGCCACGCCGTCTACCCGGTCGATGTCGCGGTCGAGGCGAACGACCGCCAGGGTTTGCTGCGCGACATCTCCGACGTATTCGCGCAGGCCAAGACCAACGTGATCGGCGTGCAGACCCAATCGGTCAAAGGCACAGCCTGGATGACGTTCACGGTCGAGATTACCGACTCGGCCCGACTTGAGCAGACGCTGGGCGTGGTGGCCCGCGTCGACGGGGTGCGGCGCGCGCGCAGACGCTGAAGTCTGGAGCCAAATCCGGCTGCTACAATGCGCGGCTGTCGGAAAATACGACGACAGGCGCGTAGCTCAGCTGGTTAGAGCACCACCTTGACATGGTGGGGGTCGGTGGTTCGAGTCCACTCGCGCCTACCAATTAAATCAAGCACTTAGCGTGATCGCTAGGTGCTTTTTTCTTGGCGGTATGACGAAAGTACGGAAAACCGGTTTACAGAAACTGCGTCTTTTCGTCACAGTGGCATGTACTGATATGACCCGCCCCGGCCCGGGGCGGTTCAGAGCAGCCTGTGGGGTAATGGCACGCAGTCACTGTCTAGCCGCAGGCGTCGGCACAACTGCTCTTGCAGCTGTGCCTTCCACACACGCGATCGGCAGTTGTTGGAGCCACCCGCATCGGCCAGGATGAGCAGCTTGCGGGCCCGGCGGTAGGACCGGCAGCCTTCCTCACGCCACCACTCGGCAATCGCCTCCACCGCAAAGCGCGGCGTATCGAAGCAGTCGCCCGCGCAGACGCAGCCGCGGTTGGTAGATGCCTCATAGATCCCGTACGGCACGGCCTGCCCGATCGAGTCCTGCGGCCAGTCATGCACGAGCACAGCCTCAGGGGGTCTTGCACCACGCGCGCCCGGCGTTGCGGTAGTTGCCGATGAGCTCCATTTTTTTCGTGTCCACGCTGATGATGGGATTGCCTGCGGCGGCAAGGCGCGCACGCTCTGCGGCAATGTGGTCAAACTGCGCGTCGCGCTTAGCGGGCGAGCTGCGCGCCTCGCAGCGCCGGGCATTGACCTTGGGCGAGTAGCCCAGCTGTCGCAGCAGCCGCGAGACGGCGGGCCGACTCACCGCATGGCCCTGCGTCGGCGTCGTGCTCAGGTGCGCGAGCAACTGCAGCCCGCCACGTCCAAGGCGCATGGCCTCGAGCGCCACGAACCAGCGTCGCTGCTGCTCGTTGAGGCGGCTGGTCAGCAGGTTGATCTGGCAGTGCAGCGCCCGCTCGGCATGCGGTGCACGCAAGCGGCACTTCTCGCGCTCACAGCGATGGATCGACAGTGCGCTCATTGAAGCCTCCCGCTCGCATCGGCAACTGTTGCTGTCAGCGGCGATCTTGCTCTGATCTCGCAGACAAGGCCATCTCGTTTCTTGCCATGCTCTAACTAGAGCTCCGAGTCGAAGGATTTGCAGCGTCAAAGCTGTCGTTCAAGGCCGCGATGAAGTGAGCATCGGGAAAAGCGCGACAATGCAGTCGCTCCGGGGTGTACGCGTCAGCGTGCTGAGATCCATACCCGCGAACTTGATCCGGTTCATGCCGGCGTAAGAAGAGCACGCGCTGTTGGGCACTTTGAACACAGCGGAGCGTCCTTCGGAGCATTGCTTGTCATGCATGCTTGGAGGACGGATGAACAACCCAACCACCGCACTCGTTTCTGCCGGGCCGGCGCCCTGTGCGCACGGTTCGCGGCTGCTTTCGATTGCCGGTTCCGATTCGGGCGGCGCAGGCTTGCAAGCCGCTCCGTTGAACACCACGGCCGATTTGGCCGACGCGGCCCAGCAGTTGCTGGAAATGGGTGCGCGCGCCGTGCTGCTCATGGGAGACCCTCTGGCAGGCGGCACAGTTGCTGACCTGCTGTTGCAGCCGGGCTTGCTGCCACGGTGCATGTGCGTGCCCGGCGAATTAACAAGCCGAACACGTATGGCACAGGAGGCACCCTATCCAGCGCCATTGCAGCTTGCCTCGCGCTGGGTGACGAGTTGCTACACATACAACTCAGCAGGTCCGCGGCTTCGTGCGCAAGGCACTGGCAGCAAGTGTCAGCGTATGCACCGACGCGGGCGATGGCCCATGGAACCGCGGCGTTGCGCTGCAGCCCATACGGCTGCAGCCGCTGCGATGCAGCGCCGCTGGAGTACTGCACCTTGAACCAGCGCCTGCCATCGGCGATGCAGCCTCTGGTCGACCGCCTGCTGGCATTCCTGGCCCAGGACGGTTGCACCGACGCGGAATTCGACGCCCTGGCTGCGGCTTTGTTCGAACTGCAATACCTGTGCAACGAGCCCTACCGCCGTTTCTGTCAGCGGCGGGGCGCGACGCCGCGCCGCGTGACGGGCTGGCGCCAGGTGCCGCCGGTGCCCATCAGTGCTTTCAAGGACGCCACGCTCAGCTGCGTGCCACCGGAAGACTGCGAGCGCGTGTTCATAACCAGCGGCACCAGTCGCGGCGAAGTCAAAGGCCGCAACCACCACCCGACTATCGCCGTCTGGGACCGTTCGATGCGGCAGCACTTTGAACAGCGCTTCATGCAGGGCAGCGACCGGCTGCCGATGCTGCTGCTGTTCCCCGGCGAAGATCAACTACCAAACTCGTCGCTGGCGCGCTACCTGTCCCTGGCCGCGCGCTGCTACGGCACGTCGGACAGCCGTTCCTACATAGGCCCGCAGGGGCTGGATGTCGGTGGCCTGCGCGCCGCGCTGGACCGGACCGTGGCCCAGGCGCAGCCGGTCGCCCTGATGGGCGCGAGCTTCAGTTTTGTTCACTTGCTGGACGCCCTGCACGAGCAGGGCGTGCGCTACGTACTGCCCGAAGGCAGCCGCATCCTCGACACCGGCGGCTACAAGAGCCACGCTCGAGAACTCCCGCTGGATGTCTTCTACGACAGGCTGGCAGAGACCCTGGGCGTGCCGCGCAGCCGCTGCATCAACATGTATGGCATGACCGAATTGAGCTCGCAGTTCTACGACACGGGCAACGAGACAGTGCCGTCGGTCAAACACGCGCCGCATTGGGTGCGCACCCGCGTGCTAGACCCCCTGGCTGGCCAGGAGCTGCCACGCGGAGAACGCGGCATCCTGGCGCACTGCGACCTGGCCAACTTCAACTCGGCGATCGCGATCCTGACCGAAGATGTCGGGGTCGCGGTCGACGATGGCTTCCTGCTGCTGGGTCGCGCCGAAGGCGCCGAGGCCAAAGGCTGTTCGCTGGCGGTGCAGGCATTCCTGGCGGCAACACGGCCATGAGTTCGGCCTGGCGCGCGGGGCATCTACCGGGGCTGGACCCCGGCCAAGTGCACTGGCAGACCCTGCATTACGCCGCGCATGGCAGTCTTCTCGACGTCGAGGTGCCGCTGCTGAGCGACGTGCAGATGCAGGACTTGGCTGCGCAGGTGCGGCGCGCGGCGCAGGCTCGGCTGCAGCCGATGCCGTTAGACGCCATCATTGGCGTGATCGATCGTGCCGTCGCGCGCCTGCTGGACGCGAACGACCCGGTGCGGCGCGAGGTCGATGAACTGCTGCCCACCGTGACCGGCTTCGATGCCGAGATGGTGCGTCTGGGCTTGACTACCTACCTGCAGACCTTCCGGGCGCCGCAGCTGCAGCGCTTCGTCGCGCAAGATTTCGCCAACCCGAAAGTGCTTGATGGGTTCCAACCGGCATTGAAGGGCGGTGCAGTCCGCGCTTTCGGGCCGCAGCTGCTGACCCACGTCTGGGCTGGCAACGTGCCGGGTCTGCCACTATGGAGTCTGGCGTGCGGGCTGCTCGTCAAGGCCGGCAACATCGGCAAGTTGCCCAGCGCCGAGCCGGTCTTCGCGACCCTGTTTGCGCGGCTGCTCTGCGAGGTGCATCCGCCGCTGGCCGACTGCCTGGCGGTGGTGTGGTGGAAGGGCGGGCAACCCGGGCCCGCGGCCACGCTGTACTGTGCATCCGACATCGTGCTGGCCTACGGAGGCAATGCCGCCTTGCGCGAGGTGCGCGACCAGGTGCCTGCATCCACGCGCTTCATCGGCTACGGGCACAAGCTGGGCTTAACGCTGGTGGGGCGGGCTGCACTGGACCGCCAGCGCGGACCCAGCGCCGCTCGGCGTGCGGCGCTGGACATCGCGCGCTGGGAGCAGCAAGGCTGCTATTCGTCTCACGCGGTCTACGTCGAGCGGGGTGCTGCGCTTTCGCCGCGCGACTTCGCGCAGCACTTGGCCGCCGAACTGGCCAACCTGGGCCAACGCCACCCGCGTCGCGTGCTGGCTCTGGACGAAGCCGAGGCCGTCGCGGCCTGGCGCCGTGCAGCCGAATGGCGCGCGATCGCCGTCACGAACGACGCCGGCGCCGGCAACGAACTGCTGGGTGACGAAGCTGCTCCCTGGGCGCTGGCCTACAGCGAGCAACCGCAACCATTGGTGCCCACGGCCGGACAGCGCTGCGTGCAGGTCAGTGCGGTCGATACTCTCGATGACGTGCTGCCGCTGTTGGCGCCCCACGCGGCTTTTCTGCAGACCGTGGGTCTGGCGACGACGCCGGCCGAACTGTACCGCTTGGGCGAAGCCCTGGGTCGTGTCGGCGTCACCCGCATCGCGCCACTGGGCGGCATGACGCAGCCCGAAGCCGGTTGGCACCACGACGGCCGCTTCAACCTGGTCGACCTGGTGCGAATGGTCGAGATCGAGCAGGCTGCCGAGCGCGCCGCCGATGCGTTTGCGCCTTACGCGCAGGAGATCGGCAATTGAGCTTCCTCGCGTTGCGCGGCGTGAGCTTCGGCTACCCCGGCCACGCCCCAGTGGTGGACGACCTGAACCTCGAACTGGCCGCTGGCGAGATCCACTGCTTGGTCGGCCGCAGCGGCTGTGGCAAGACCACGCTGCTGAAGCTGGCTGCCGGGTTGCTGCAGCCGACTGCAGGCACGGTGACGGTGCGTGGTGCACCGCTGACCGACCGCCGCGCCGTAGGCTTCGTGTTCCAGCAGCCCACGCTGCTGGACTGGCTGAGCGTACGCAACAACGTCTTGCTGCCGGTGACGCTGCAGCGCCCACCCAGCGGCGCCGACGTGCAGGCCGCCGACGCGCTGCTGGCCCAACTCGGGCTGGCGAGCTACAGCCAACGCCATCCGCGCCAGCTCTCCGGTGGCCAGCAAAGCCGGGTCGCACTCGCTCGTGCGCTGCTGATGCAGCCGCCGCTGTTGCTGCTGGATGAGCCTTTCGCGGCACTGGACGCCATCACCCGCGAAGACCTGCAGGGCGACTTGCTGCGCCTGTGCCGCGCGCAAGCCAGCACGGCGCTGTTCGTCACGCACGACATCGTCGAGGCGGTGTTCCTTGGCGATCGGGCGTCGGTGCTGGGCGCTGGGCGTCTGGTGCAAAGCCTGACCGTGCCACCGGGCGCGGCGCGCGACACGCCGGCATTCGGCACTTGCTGCGCGGCGCTGCGCGCGGCGCTGGGACTGACAGAATCCCTGGCATGAACCGCCGCGAACGCACCACTGCCTTGCTGTTTTTTGCCTTGTTGATCGGCGCGTGGGAAATCGCAGCGCGGGGGCTCGGCCTGTCCGCGCTGGTACTGCCGCCGCCCAGCCAGGTGGCCCTGGCGCTGTGGCGAGGGCTGGCCAGCGGCTACCTGTGGCCGCACTTGGGCGCCACCGTTATCGAGCTGCTGCTCGGGTTGGTTGCCGGCTGCGCTGTCGGCTTCAGCGCTGGTGTGCTGTTGAGCGAGGTGCCTGCGCTGCGCCGGCAGCTGATGCCCTATGTGGTGGTCAGCCAGGTGGTGCCCAAGTTGGCGTTGATGCCGCTGTTCATCGTCTGGTTCGGCTTCGGCCTGGCGCCCACCGTCGTGATCACCGCGCTGATCTGCTTTTTCCCCTTGCTCGAGACCACGCTGACCGGCTTGGCCCAGGTGCCGCCAGCGCAGTTGGAGCTGTTCCGCATGCTCGGCGCGACCCGCTGGCAGACGCTGCTGCGACTGAAGCTGCCCAGCGGCCTGCCGGCGATGCTGGCAGGCTTGCGTGTCGCGGTGGTGCTGGCGCTGGTGGGTGTCGTGGTCGGCGAGTTCATCGGCGCGAGCCGAGGGCTAGGCGCGCTCGTCATCGCCGCGCAAGGCAGCATGGACACGCCGTTGATGTTCGCGGTGCTGGTTCTGGTCTCGCTGCTTGGACTGCTGCTGTACCAGCTTGCGCTCAGCCTCGAGCGACGTCTGCTGCGAACCTACACACCAGGCTGACCGCCATCACGGTGCCCACCCCAACCCACCCCAACCCAGGCCCACTATCCCACCATGACCCTACATCCGAAGCGCCGCCACTTGCTTGCCGTTGCCTGCGCAGCGCTGCCGTCTCTGGCCTGGCCGCAGGCAGCTGCCGCGCCAGACCCGTTCACCGTCGCCGGGTGGAGCAAACCCATCACCGAAATCACTCCTTTGCTGATCGATGAGGACAAGGGCTTCTACCGCGCCCAGGGTCTGAAGCTGGCCTATCTGCCCGGTTCGGGCGGTGGCGATGCCTTGCGCAATCTGCTGTCCGGTCAGGCCGACGTGGCCTTCACCGACCCCGGCTCGCTGTTCGCCGCGTTGGACAAGGGCGCGCAGCTGCGCGCGATCTACGACATCTATCCACAGAACGTGTTCAACGTGGTGTCGCTGCACACAAGCGGCATCCGCAAGCCCTCGGATCTGAAAGGCAAGAAGATCGGCGTCTATAGCCTGGCCAGCGGCACGCGCCAGGCGCTGCAGGTGTTGCTGCACCAGGCCGGGTTGACCGAGGCCGACGTAACCGTCGTCGTGACCGGATTGCTGAACTTCGCACCGCTGCTGCAAGGCCAGGTGGACGCCACGGCGGCCACCGACACCGGCCTGGCCATCGGCCGCCGACGCGGCCTCGGCGAGGTTGACGTGATGGAGGTCGGACAGTTCCTCAACGTCTCCAGTGACCTCTTCGTCGTGCGCGAAGACACCTACCAGCGCCGCAAAGACGTGCTACGCCGTTTCCTGCGGGCTTACCGCGACGCCGCCGCCTGGATGATCGCCGAGCCGACCGAGGCCGCGCAGCTGGCGGTGAAACGCGCCATTGACGGTAGCGACCCGCAGCTCAATCTCGAACTGATCAAGCTGCGCAATGCGTCCAGCGTGTCTGCCCTGACGCGCGACAAGGGCCTGGGTGCGCTGGACGGTGCGTCGCTGCAGAAGGCTGTTGATGTTTACCGCGAACTGGGACTGGTGCAGCATCAGCTGGACATGACCCAGGTGGTGGCCGCTGACCTGCTGCCTAGCCCCTGAGCGGCGCAAGAGCACAGCATGCTGGAATTCCAGGGCAAGGTGGTGTTGGTAACAGGTGCCTCGCGCGGCATCGGCGCAGCAGTCGCGCAGGCTTTTGCGGCTTGCGGCGCGGCGGTGGCCGTGAACTACCTGAACCGCCATGCTGCGGCGGAAGCGGTGGTGCAAGCCTGCCACGCATCGGGCGGCGACGCGGTGGCGCTGGCTGCCGACGTAACGGCACCAGCCGCAGCCGAGGGATTGGTGCAACGGGTGGTGGATGAATTCGGCCGCCTGGACGTGCTGGTCAACAACGCCTTCGCGCCCTACGCCTTTGATCCTGAGCAGCGCCGGCCCGTCGACGGGCTGGCTTGGCTGGACTTCCAGCGTCAGTTCGAAGGCGCGGTGGGTGCTGCTTTCCACCTGTGCCGCGCAGCACTGCCGCACCTGCGACGCGATGCGCAGGGAGCCATCGTCAACATCGTCAGCGACCTAATCGAGGACCCCGTGGTGCCCTATCCCGACTACGCGACAGCCAAGTCAGCGCTGGTGGGTTTCAGCCGTCAGTTGGCGGCCGAACTGGGGCCCCAAGGCGTGCGCGTGAACTGCGTTGCACCGGGCCTGGTGCACCCCACCGAAGGCAGCGCGGCCACGCGTGCAGCGTTCCGGGAGGCAATTGCCGCCGTCACGCCGCTGCGTCGACTGGCGCGGCCCGAGGACGTGGCCGGCCCAGTGGTGTTTTTGGCATCAGCCCAGAGCGCCTTCATCACCGGCCAAGTGCTGTTCGTGGATGGTGGCAGGGTGATGCGATAGATTGAACGGCTGGACCGCAGGTGTTCGTTACGGACCTTCAAAGCAGGGTGCCGAGAGAAATGCCAACGGCGTACGCATGCGAACCAGCGGGCTCGCTGGCAATGATGGTGGGAATGCCGGCCGTGAGCGGGCGCCAGATTGCGAAAAGCCCATACCATGTGATCCACGAGGGGAGTGTCCGAATTTCTGTGTGTGAGGCGGTTTTCTGAGGTTGGTTTTCTGACGTTTTCTCTATCGGTATTCAAGGCCCCTGACAGGCCGCCGGAGGCCCCCGGTTGCGCCATGTACTCATGCGCCAACCCCTGGCCTT
>JBBPYC010000070.1:0-51280 GCA_038200275.1 Burkholderiales bacterium | reverse complement strand
GCGTCTGTGAAACGGGGACGCCTCAGGGCGCGGTGATCTCACCGCTGCTCGCCAACGTCTACCTGCACTACGTCTTCGATCTCTGGGCCAACCAATGGCGCAAGCGCGAAGCCACCGGCAACATGATCGTCGTGCGATACGCCGATGATCTGGTCGTGGGCTTTGAGCATGAAGCCGATGCGAGGCGATTCTGGGATGCGATGCGAACGCGGTTCGAACAGTTTGGACTCGAACTGCACGAGGAGAAGACGCGCTTACTGGAGTTTGGCCGCCATGCGGCTGAACGCAGACAGCGGCGCGGCGCTGGCCGGCCAGAGACCTTCAATTTCCTGGGGTTCACGTTCATTTGCGGCAAGTCCCGACGTGGCGCATTCCTGCTCCACCGCAAGACAAGGGGTGACCGCATGAGGGCGAGGCTCAGGGAGATCAAGGCGACGCTGCGAAGGCGCATGCATGCTCCGATCCCTGAACAGGGGCGGTGGTTGCAGGCGGTCCTTCGGGGCTACTTCGCCTACCACGCGGTGCCGACCAACTTCCGGGCACTCGGAGCATTCCGCCACCATGCTGGGACTCTATGGCTACGAACGCTTCGGCGCCGCAGTCAAAAGGATGGGCTGACGTGGAACCGCATGCAGGCAATCGCCAATGCCTGGCTACCCAAACCCCGCATCCTTCATCCATGGCCAAACCAGCGCTTTGCCGTCAAGCACCCAAGGTAGGAGCCCAGTGCGTTAATTGCGCACGCTGGGATCTGTGCGGGGGGCGCCCAGCAATGGGCGTCCCTACCGCGATCCGACTGGATATAACAGTTCAGCGTGAAACCGCGCTAGCGGCGCTTTCTACCGAGTCACCAATGCCTCGAGCCGCCATCGGCGGTGGGTCGGATCACTGAAAACAGCGGGTGGGTCGGCATTGACTTGGAGCGGCAATTTCAGCTTCTGAGCCAAGCTGCGCGCCCGCATTCCTGCTAGTCTTGCAACGTAGGTCGACGCTCTGATCTATCGTGCGTCCAGCACCTCCACCGCTCGGACATCGGCGACTGCCGACAGCTCCTGCAGCACTTTGGGCTCGAATTTTTATTCCTTGTCTAAAGTCTCGGTATAAACACCTAAGTCGTTGATTTAATTAAAAACTTTGTAACGCTGGCAGTTGCGATGAATGCAATTGCTGCTACAGTGGGGAAAAGTGCAAAAAAGTGGTGTTTGACCGTTTTTGCAAAGCCAAGGTTGCGTTTGAATATGGTTTTTCGGGGCTTATTGCGTGTTTTCCGGAGCGTCGTTCATCACCCTGGATGCGAAGAGCCGGTTGTCGGTCCCGGCGCGCCATCGCATGGTGCTGCTCGCTGCTGCGACAGGTCAGATGACGCTGACGAAACACCCGCACGGATGCCTGTTGGTCTTTCCGCAACCCGAATGGGAAATGTTTGCTGCGCGCGTCGCGGCGCTCCCGATGGAGGTTCAGTGGTGGAAGCGGATATTTTTAGGCAACGCGATGGAGCTCACGATGGACGCCACCGGTCGGGTGCTGGTCTCACCCGAGTTGCGTGCTGGTGCTTCCATCGACCGCGAGGTCGTGTTGCTCGGAATGGGGTCGCATTTCGAGCTATGGGACAGGGACACTTATCTTGCAAAAGAGGCCGAGGCGATGCAGGGCGAGATGCCAGATGTGTTCAAGGGCTTTTCATTTTGAGTGCCACCTGTGAACGACGTCGTTGCGCAGCCATCCGCGCATATCCCGGTTCTGCTCAACGAGGCGGTCAACGCATGGCTGACCGATCCAGACGGCTCCTATCTGGACGGCACCTTCGGTCGGGGCGGGCACTCCCGCGCGTTGCTCAGTCGGCTTTCGGCGCGGGGTCGACTGCTGGCATTCGACCGGGATTTGGAAGCGGTGATGGTAGCGCAGGGTCTGGACGATCCGCGATTTGCGATACGGCACCAAGCATTTGCACAGTTGGCCGACGTAGGGACAGCCTCCGTGCACGGGGTGCTGCTCGATTTGGGTGTGAGCTCGCCGCAGGTGGACACGCCCGGGCGCGGCTTCAGCTTTCGATTCGATGCGCCGCTGGACATGCGGATGGACACCAGTTCGGGGCCGACCGTAGCCGAGTGGTTGCTGACGGCCGAAGTGCCGGAGATCGTCGAGGTGCTGCGTGACTACGGTGAAGAACGGTTTGCTGTTCAGATTGCAAAGGCGCTTGTGGCTCGCCGACAAGAACGGCGCCCAGTTTCAACCACCACCGACTTGGCCGGGCTCGTGGCTGGCGCGGTCAAAACCCGCGAGCCGGGCCAGAACCCTGCAACGCGCGCATTTCAGGCTTTTCGGATTCACATCAACGCCGAACTTGAAGAGCTGCAACAAGCGTTAGAGGCAAGTCTGCATGTATTGCGTCCCGGAGGCCGGCTCGTGGTGATCAGCTTTCATTCGCTGGAAGACCGCATCGTCAAGCAGTTCATCACCCGCCATGCACGTGCGGTGGTTGATCGGCGAGTGCCGTTTGCCGAGGCTGCGCCGTTGCGGCTTGAAGCGCTTGGCCGCGTGCGCCCCAGCGCAACCGAAGTGCTTGGCAATCCACGGTCCCGCAGCGCAGTAATGCGCACAGCGGTTCGAACCGCTGTGCCGGCATGAACGATGCGATTGAATCTTGTTCTGCTGATCGCGGTGCTCGCGAGCGCGCTGTACTTGGTACATGTGCAGTACCAGTCGCGTCGACTGGTTTTTGAATTGGAAACAGTAAATGCCGCCACCGCCAAGCTCGAAGTCGAGCTGAGCCGCCTGCAAGTCGAGCGGCGTGGTGAGGCGACTTCGCTGCGCGTGGAGAGCTTGGCTTCTCAGCGTCTGCAGATGACGTCTGCAACGCCGGCCATCACGCTGTATGTGGACATGAATGGCTTGCCGTTGCCGACCGCAAGTGCATCGATTGCCTCTGCCGCGGTGCCTGCCAGCCGAAACACCGTTTCAAAACAGCGTGGGAGCCCGCCATGAGCAGCCGCAGCGTGCGTTACGGATCGACTCCGTTGCTGGCCAGCCGCACGCCGGTCTGGCGCAGCAAACTGATCGTCGCGGGCATTGCCTTTGGCTTTCTGGCATTGGCCGGGCGGGCGGCTTATGTGCAGGTGATCGGCAATGACTTCTTTCGGCGTCAAGGCGAAGTACGCTTTGGGCGCACCCTTGAGTTGCCGGCCAGTCGCGGGCGGATTCTCGACCGCAATGGTTTGATCCTTGCGTCCAGCGTGATCGCCCCCAGCATCTGGGCGATTCCCGAAGATGTGGACCGCGATCCGGTCAAACTGCGCCGGCTCGCCAAGCTGCTGAACATGCCACTGGCGGCGTTGAACGAAAAGCTCGAAGACGAAGACCGCTCGTTCGTCTGGTTGCGGCGCCAGATCGACGAACCGGTCGCGCAACAAATTGCCGCGTTGAAGATCGACGGTATCTACCAGCGCAAGGAGTACAAGCGGCAATATCCGGAAGGCGAGGCAATCGCCCACATCGTCGGCTTTACCAATGTGGAAGACAAAGGCCAGGAAGGCGTCGAACTCGAGTTCAACAAGGAGCTTGCGGGCCGCGCGGGCTCGCGTCGCGTCATCAAGGACCGGTTCGGCCGCGTGGTGGAGACCGTCGGCGATCAGGTGCCGCCACTTGATGGCCAAGACATTCAGCTCAGCATCGACAGCAAGGTGCAATTCTTTGCTTATCAAAAGTTGCGTGACGCGGTGCTGACCAACAAGGCCAAGGCTGGCAGCGTGGTGGTGCTCGACAGCGTGACGGGTGAGGTGCTGGCCCTTGCCAATTACCCGAGCTACGTACCCGACAAACGTCAGAACCTGCAAGGCGAACAGCTGCGCAACCGTGCGTTGACCGACACCTTCGAGCCCGGCTCGACGATGAAGCCGGTCACGGTCGCAATGGCACTTGAAGCCGGCCGCGTGAAGCCGCAGACGCTGATCGACACCGGGCCCGGGCGGTTTCAGATCGGCGGCTTCACGATCCGCGACACGCACAACTATGGGATGCTGACGGTCGAAGGCGTCATCCAGAAGTCCAGCAACGTCGGGGCGCTCAAGATCGCGCAGAAGATGTCGCCGCACGAGATGTGGGACACCTACACCGCGCTCGGTTACGGTGAGAAGCCGTCGTTGCGCTTCCCCGGCGCTGCCACGGGTCGGCTGCGGCCGTGGAAGACTTGGAAGCCGGTCGAACAGGCCACCATGGCTTACGGCTACGGCATGTCGGCGTCGCTGTTTCAGATGGCGCACTCCTACACCGCGTTTGCACACGATGGGCAGGTGATCCCGATCACGTTGCTGAAGTCGTCCGAGCCGGCTCAGGGCAAGCGCGTGTTTTCGCCTGCAACAGCGCGGTCGATCCGCCGGATGATGGAAATGGCGGCGGGCCCGGGCGGCACCGGCCAGCGCGCTCAAACGGTGGGCTACTCAGTCGGTGGCAAATCGGGCACCGCGCACAAGCAGGTGGGCCGCGGTTATGCGAGCAACAAGTATCGCTCGTGGTTCACTGGCATGGCACCGATCAGCCAGCCGCGCATCATTACCGCGGTGATGATCGACGAGCCCAGCGCCGGCGCCTATTACGGCGGCGTGGTTGCTGCGCCTGTGTTCAGCGCGGTGGTGCAGCAGACGCTGCGCATGATGGGCGTGCAGCCCGACATGTCGGTGGTGCCCCAGATCGTGTCGGATACGGTCGAAGAGTCTTTCTGAGATGAGCATCCGGCTCGAAACCCCACAGGCAGCTGTCGACTGGCTGCGCGCGCGCGTGCTAGGTCGTCTGGTGGTGGACAGCCGGTTGATAAGCCCTGGCGACGGTCTTATTGCCTGGCCCGGTGCGGCGGTCGATGGGCGGCAGTTCGTGCCGCAGGCGCTCGCCGCCGGTGCAGCGGCGTGTTTGGTTGAGCGTCAGGATGTCGAATCCTTTAATTTCGACAGCGATTCGGTGGCTTGCTACGACGGCTTGAAAGCGGCCACCGGGCCGATCGCTGCTGCTTGGCACGAGCACCCAAGTGAGCAACTCGATGTGTTCGCGGTGACCGGGACCAATGGCAAGACGTCCACTGCTTGGTGGCTTGCGCAGGTGTTGTCCGGGCTCGACGCGACGCAGGAACAGCCTGTTGGTTTGATTGGTACGTTGGGTGTGGGCCTGCTTCGAGGCAAAGACGCGCCGCAACTGGAGTCCGTCGGCGGGCTGACCACGCCGGACCCGGTCGAACTGCAGCGTGCATTCCGTCGGTTCGTGCGTGCCGGTGCGCTGGCCTGTGCCATCGAGGCTTCTTCAATCGGGCTGGCGGAGCATCGGCTGGACGCCACACGAATTCAGGTCGCCCTGTTCACCAATCTGTCGCAGGACCATCTTGACTATCACGGCTCGATGCCGGTTTACTGGCAGGCCAAGCAGCGATTGTTCGATTGGCCTGGGCTCCAGGCAGCTGTGATCAACGTCGATGACGCCTACGGCGTGGAATTGGCCAAGTCATTGCAAGCGCGCTCTTCAGTCGACGTCTGGACGGTTGCGCGCACGCGACCCGCGCGGTTGCAGGCGCAACGCATTGAGCAAAGTGCCGATGCGCTCTGTTTCGACGTGGTTTGTGCAGACGACGGCGACGTGCAGACCGTCGAGACCGGGCTGCTCGGTCTCTACAACGTATCGAACCTGCTGGGCGTGATCGCGGCCCTGCGCGCACGGGGTGTGCCGTTGCTCAAGGCTGCTCGGGCCTGTGCGGCGCTGACACCGGTGCTTGGACGCTTGCAATGGGTGCCGGCGCCGCTGGGCCACCCAATGGTGTTGGTCGACTTTGCGCACACGCCGGACGCGTTGACACAGGTGCTCAGCACGTTGCAGCCGATCGCGCGCCAGCGGGGTGGCCAGTTGCACTGCGTTTTCGGTTGCGGCGGCGATCGGGACCGCAGCAAACGTGCGCCGATGGCCGCTGCCGTCGAACAGCACGCCGATCGGGTGGTATTGACCAGCGACAACCCGCGTTCAGAAAATCCGCGCGCGATCATCGAGCAAGCACGGCAGGGCCTGCAACAGCCGGACCGGGCTCGCGTGGAGCCCGACCGTGCGCAGGCGATTCGCCGGGTCGTGCAGGAGGCTGCGTCCGCCGACGTGATCTGCATCGCGGGCAAGGGCCACGAAACAACCCAGGAAATCGGCGGCCGCAAGTTCGCTTTCAGCGATGCCGCCGTGGCGGCGGAGGCGCTGGCCTCGCGTCCGGTTGCTCAGCATTTTGGGTCTGGGGTCGTAGGCTGTGGAGCGGCCGCATGATGATGACGGTTGCACAACTCGCAGACTGGCTGCCAGGAAGCCGACTGGTCGGCGATCCGACAGCTGCCGTGCTGCGTGTGCATAGCGACACGCGCAGTTTGCGGCCTGGCGACTTGTTCGTTGCGCTGGCCGGTGAACAATTTGATGCGCATCGGTTCTTGCCCCAGGCCAAGGCGCTGGGTGCCGCTGCAGCGCTTGCGCAGCACGGACTTTCCGATGCCGGCTGGTGCGGTGTGGAAGTACCCGACACGCGGCGCGCACTGGGCCAGCTTGCTGCGGCATGGCGCGCGCAATTCGCGCTTCCGCTGATTGCAATCACGGGCAGCAACGGCAAGACCACCGTCACGCAAATGACGGCAGGCATCCTGCGCGCGGCAGCGCCCGATGCAGCGCTGGCCACACAAGGCAATTTCAACAACGACATCGGCGTGCCCCTGACCTTGTTGCGGCTGCGCGCCGAACACCGGCTCGCCGTACTCGAGCTGGGCATGAATCATCCCGGTGAAATCGTTGCGTTGGCAGAACTTGCGCGGCCGACCGTGGTGCTTGTCAACAACGCGCAGCGCGAGCACATGGAATTCATGGTGTCGGTTGAAGCCGTCGCGCAAGAAAACGGGTCTGCGATTGCTGCCCTGCCGGCCGATGGCGTTGCGGTGTTCCCGCAGGACGACGTGCACGCCGATCTGTGGCGCGAGCTTGCCGCTGGGCGCCGCTGCATTACGTTCGGCTTGAGTGCGGCCGGCAACCCCGACGTGCGGTTGAAGTCGGCCGAATGGATCAGCGGACGTTGGGCCGTGCGGGCACAAACGCCTGCTGGCGCGTTGGGCTACCAGCTATCGGCGCCGGGCGTGCACAACGTGCTGAATTCGCTCGCTGCCGTTGCCGTGGCACTTGCAGCCGGCATCGGGTTGCCTGCGATCGCTGCAGGACTTGGTGCGTTCTCTCCCGTGGCTGGCCGCTCGACCATTCTCTCGCTCGCGCTGGGCAAGCATCGCATCACACTGGTCGACGACAGCTACAACGCGAACCCCGATTCGGTGCGCGCTGCAATCGAGCTACTGGCCAGCCTGCCGGGTCCGCAGCTGCTCGTGCTCGGCGACATGGGCGAGGTCGGCAATCAAGGGGTTGTGTTTCATCGGGAAGTCGGAGCCGCAGCGCAGCAACGCGGTATCGACGCGCTGATGACCTTGGGTGACCAGTCGCATGAGGCCGCCGCTGCATTCGATGGCGCACAAGCGTTCGACGAGATCGACGCAATCTGCACGGCCGTGACCGATGCCGTGCCGAACTTCGGCAGTGTGCTTGTCAAAGGCTCGCGTTTCATGCGCATGGAGCGTGTTGTCTCAGCCATCAAGTCAGCCGGGAGCATCGCGCATGCTGCCTAGCCTGGCTCAATGGTTGCAGACCATGTCGCCGGAATTCGGTTTTTTCCGGGTATTCCAATACCTGAGCTTTCGCGCCGTGATGGCAGCCGTCACCGCATTGCTGATCGGCTTGATCGCTGGCCCCGCCGTGATCCGCCGGCTGACCGAGCTGAAGATCGGCCAGCCGATCCGTGGTTACGGCATGGAGTCGCATCTGGTCAAAAGCGGCACCCCGACGATGGGCGGCGTATTAATTCTCCTGTCGATCGCGGTATCCACGATTCTGTGGTTCGATTTGTCGAATCGTTTCGTCTGGATCGTGTTGATCGTCACGCTGGGGTTCGGTGCGATCGGCTGGGCCGATGACTGGCGCAAGGTCGTCAAAAAAGACCCTGAGGGCATGCGCTCACGCGAGAAGTATTTCTGGCAGTCGGTGATTGGACTGCTTGCAGCGCTTTATCTGGTGTTCAGTATCTCGGAGAACTCAAACCTTCGCGTGCTCGAACTGTTCGTGAGTTGGGTCCAATCCGGCTTCGACGTCGACCTGCCGCCCAAAGCAGGCCTGCTGTTGCCGTTTTTCAAGCAAGTCAGCTACCCACTCGGCGTGTTTGGCTTTGTGATCCTGACCTACTTGGTGATCGTTGGTTCCAGCAATGCGGTGAACCTGACTGACGGGCTGGACGGTTTGGCGATCATGCCGGTCGTGATGGTCGGCGCAGCGCTCGGCGTGTTCGCTTACGTGACGGGCAATTCGGTGTTCAGCAAGTACCTGCTGTTTCCGCACATTCCGGGGGCTGGCGAACTGCTGATCTTCTGCTCGGCGCTGGCTGGCTCGGGCCTTGCATTTCTGTGGTTCAACACGCACCCGGCCCAAGTGTTCATGGGGGATGTCGGCGCATTGGCGTTGGGCGGCGCCTTGGGCACGATTGCTGTGATCGTGCGGCAGGAAATCGTGTTGGCCATCATGGGCGGCATTTTCGTCGTCGAAGCCGTCTCGGTGATGTTGCAAGTGACTTGGTTCAAGTACACGCGCAAGCGCTACGGCACTGGTCGGCGGTTGCTCAAGATGGCGCCGTTGCACCATCACTTCGAGAAAAGCGGCTGGACGGAGACTCAAGTCGTGGTGCGGTTCTGGATCATCACGATGCTGCTGTGCTTGATCGGCCTTTCTACGCTGAAGCTGCGTTGAAGCATTTGTCATGACGCAGTTCGCCACCTCTCATCTGCCACCGCCAAACGCGCCATCGGCCCTGGTGCTCGGGCTGGGTGTGTCCGGCCTTGCGCTGGTGCGCTGGTGGGTGCGTGGCGGCGGGACGGTGACGGTTGCCGATTCGCGCGCCGCGCCCCCTGAGTTGGCGCAACTGACACGCGAGCTGCCCGCTGTGCGCTTTGTCGGCGGTGCAACGTTCGACGCCGCGCTATTCGATTCGGTGCAACCCGGTGCGGTATTCAAGAGTCCGGGACTCACGCCGGAAAGCATCGCACCCCTTGCGCAACGTGCCCAGGCGCAGGGCGTGCCCATGAGCGGCGAGTTGGGTCTGTTTGCCGAGGCGCTCGCTCAGTTGCAAGCGCAGCGCGCCTATCGACCAACCGTGCTGGCCGTGACCGGCACCAACGGCAAGACAACAGTCACTGCGCTGACCGGGCGGTTGCTTGAAGCGGCCGGCAAGCGGGTTGCGGTGGCCGGCAACATTGGCCCGAGCCTGCTTGACAGCTTGACAGCACGGCTCGACGCGGACGATCTGCCGGACGTCTGGATGCTCGAGCTCTCGAGCTTCCAACTCGATGCGGCAGGTGATTTCGAGCCGACAGCGGCTGCGTTGCTCAACCTGACACAGGATCATCTGGATTGGCACGGCTCGATGGACGCATATGCCGCGGCCAAAGCTCGGATCTTCGGCCGACGCGCATTGCGCGTGCTGAACCGCGATGACGCGGGGGTATTCGGCGTATCCCGCCCGATCGCCGCCGCCGCCGCAGGAAAAAAGCCCGCTCGGCGCGTGCAGCCACCGGCCGTGATTGGGTTTGGCAGCGATGTGCCAAGCCGAGCTGGTGATTTCGGCATCGACACTGTGCACGGCGTGGCTTGGCTGGTGCGCGCGGTGGAAGACGAAACGGCAGGGTCCCCAAGCCGCCGCCGCACGAGCACCGGCGGCTGCGCTGACTTGAAACTGCAGCGGCTGTTGCCGGCCGACGCGCTGCGCATCCGGGGCCGACACAACGCCTTGAACGCGCTGGCTGCACTTGCTCTGGCCAGTGTGGCTGGCGCAAACCTGGCGCCGATGCTGCATGCGCTGCGCGACTACCGCGGCGAGCCACATCGGGTCGAGTCGGTTGGCTGGATCGACAACGTCGAGTATTTCGATGACAGCAAAGGCACCAACGTGGGTGCGACCGTGGCTGCGCTCAACGGGCTGGGGGCCGAACGCAAGCTCGTCGTGATTCTTGGCGGTGATGGCAAGGACCAGGATTTCTCGCCGCTCGTGCAGCCCGTTGCACGACATGCGCGCGCTGTTGTGCTGATCGGCCGCGATGCGCCTTTGCTCGACGCGCAGTTGCGTTTGTGCAGCATGCCGCTGTTGATTGCCGCTTCCATGGAGTCAGCAGTGGCTTTGGCGGCGGAGCACGCGCACGCCGGCGACGCCGTGCTGCTGTCACCGGCCTGCGCGAGCTTTGACATGTTTCGCAACTACCAGCACCGCGCCGAGGCGTTCTGCGCAGCGGTGGCAGAGCGCGCGCTCGAGCGCGGTATTGAACTGGTGGGCGTCGTATGAGCTTGCTTGGTCTGCGCTGGCCCGGTCGCACGCGTGATGATGCCGATGAAGGTGAGGGTCGTCGGGCGCGTGCGGTGCCGGACGACCTGCCGGTGCGCGTGGGCAACATCGATTTCGGTCGCACAGCAGCATTGCCAGTGCGCGTGCTCGGCTTCGATCAGACGCTGTTGTGGCTCACGGTGGCACTGGTAGCCTGGGGCACCGTGATGGTCTATTCGGCCACGATCGCGATGCCGGACAACCCGCGCTTTGCGAGTTTCGAGCAAACCCGGTTTCTATGGCGACACCTGCTGTCGCTGGTGCTTGCATTTACGGGCGCATTGCTTGCATTTCAGATTCGGCTCGACACCTGGGCAAAGATTGCACGGCCATTGTTCATTGCCTGTCTGGTGCTGCTTGCCTTGGTGCTGCTGCCGCAGATCGGCCGCGGTGTGAACGGTGCACGTCGCTGGATCTCACTCGGTGCAATGAATTTTCAGCCGTCTGAGCTTGCCAAGTTTGCGGTCGTGCTTTATGCGGCCGACTATATGGTTCGCAAGCTTGATGTGAAAGAACGCTTCTTCCGCGCTGTACTGCCAATGGCGACTGCAGTTGGCGTAATCGGCGTGTTGCTGCTGGCCGAGCCGGACATGGGCGCATTCATGGTGATTGCCGTCATCGCGATGAGCATCCTGTTTCTCGGCGGCGTCAATGCGCGGATGTTCTTGCTCATCGCGGTTGTGATCGTGTTCGCGTTCGGTTTGATGATTGCGTTTTCTGAGTGGCGGCGCCAGCGCATCTTTGCGTATCTGGATCCGTTCAGCGAAGAGCACATGCTGGGCAAGGGCTACCAGTTGTCGCATGCGTTGATCGCAATCGGGCGGGGCGAGATCTTTGGTGTGGGCTTGGGCGGCAGCGTGGAGAAGTTGCACTGGCTGCCTGAGGCCCACACCGACTTCCTGCTGGCTGTGCTCGGCGAGGAATTCGGCCTGATCGGCCTGTTGGTGGTGATCGGCATGTTCCTCTGGATGACCCGGCGCATCATGAAGATCGGCCGCCAAGCCATCCTGCTGGACCGCATATTTGCTGGCATGGTCGGCCAGGGCATCGGCATCTGGATCGGGTTCCAGGCGTTCATCAACATGGGTGTGAACCTGGGTGCGTTGCCGACCAAGGGGCTTACGCTGCCTTTGATGAGCTACGGCGGCTCGGCGATTCTGATGAACCTTGTGGCGATCGCGGTGGTGCTTCGAATCGACGTGGAAAACCGCGCGCTGATGCACGGAGGCCGTCCATGACCGCGCGTTGTGCGTTGATCATGGCCGGCGGCACCGGCGGTCACATCTTTCCTGGCCTGGCGATTGCCGAAGGTCTGCGCAGTCGCGGTTGGCGCGTCCATTGGCTTGGCACCACCGGCAGCGCCGGGCGGCCCAGCATGGAGAGCCAACTCGTGCCGCCCCGCGGCTTCGCGTTCGAATCGATTGCGTTTTCGGGCGTGCGTGGCAAGGGCTTGATGACATTCGCCCGGCTGCCAGCCCGCCTGAGCCGCGCGTTTTTGCAAAGCCTTTCGGTACTGCGCCGGATCCGCCCGGATGTGGTGGTGGGCCTGGGCGGCTATGTGGCGTTCCCGGCCGGCATGATGTCTCGACTTGTGCGTGCCCCGCTGATCGTGCATGAGCAGAATTCGGTCGCTGGCAGCGCGAACCGATTGCTCGCACAGGTCGCGGATCGCGTATTTACTGCGTTTCCGGGTGTGCTCAAGCAGGCCGAGTGGATCGGCAACCCCTTGCGTTTGCCATTCCTGCAGCAGCCACTGCCACGGCAGCGGTTCGACGGCCGCAGTGGGCCCTTGCGGATGTTGGTGGTGGGGGGCAGCCTGGGCGCGCGCGTGTTGAACGAGGTGGTGCCCCAGGCGCTGGCCTTGTTGGCGCCCGACCGCCTGCCGCTCGTCACGCATCAAAGCGGCGAAGCACAGATCGACACGCTGCGCGTCAATTACGAGCGCGCCGGGATGTCGGCCACGCTGCTTCCGTTCATTGATGACACCGCCAGTGCGTTCGCTGACGCCGACGTGGTGCTGTGCCGCGCTGGCGCCAGCACCGTGACCGAGTTGGCTGCGGTCGGCGCGGCCGCGGTCTTTGTGCCATTTGCGGCCGCCGTGGACGACCACCAAAGCGCCAATGCGCGTTTCCTGGTGGACAGCGGTGGCGGTTGGTTGCTGCCGGAGCGTGATCTGACACCCCAGTCTCTTGCCGCCCTGCTGGCAGGGCTCGACCGGGCGCAGCTGCTCGAACGCGCAACGGCTGCGCATGCGCTGGCCAAGCCGGGCGCCACCGAGGCTGTGATCGCGGCCTGCGAGGAGCTCGCCGCATGAGGCATGCGATCCATCACATCCACTTTGTCGGCATCGGCGGCGCGGGCATGAGTGGCATTGCCGAAGTGTTGCTGAACCAGGGCTACCGCATCTCGGGGTCTGACTTGGCCGACGGCCCCACGCTGCGGCGGCTGCGTGTGCTTGGGGTCGGCGTGTTTGTCGGCCATGACGCTGCGCATGTGACCGGAGCGGATGCGGTCGTCACTTCAACGGCGGTACAGCCGGACAACCCGGAAGTGCTGGCTGCACGGGCCAGACGCATCCCGGTGGTGCCGCGCGCGATCATGCTGGCCGAGCTGATGCGGTTGAAGCGCGGCATCGCGATCGCTGGCACACATGGCAAAACCACCACCACGAGCCTGGTTGCCAGCGTACTGGCGGAAGCCGGACTCGATCCGACCTACGTGATCGGGGGGCGCTTGAACAGCGCCGGCGTGAACGCCAAGCTCGGCGGCGGCGACTACATCGTGGTGGAAGCCGACGAGTCCGATGCGTCGTTCCTGAATCTTTTGCCTGTGATGGCGGTGGTCACCAACATCGACGCCGACCATATGGAAACTTACGGGCACGACTTTGCCCGATTGCAGCGCGCGTTCATCGATTTCCTGCACCGGATGCCGTTCTACGGCACCGCGGTGCTGTGCGTGGAAAGCCCGGCGGTGCGCGCGATCCTGCCCGAGGTGACTTGCCCGGTTACGCGTTACGGGATGGCCGAGGATGCTGAAGTGCGCGCAGTCGACGTGCGTGCAGTGCAGGGCCAGATGCACTTCACGGTGCAGCGACGTAATGGAGTGGCGCTACAGGACTTGCCCGTTGTGCTGAATCTGGCAGGCGAGCACAACGTGCTGAATGCACTCGCTGCGATTGCGATTGCTGTCGAGCTCGACGTGCCCGACGCCGTGCTGCAAAAAGCGTTGGCTGAGTTCAAAGGCGTCGACCGGCGCTTCCAGCACTACGGCGAACTGCCAATCGACGAGGTGAAAGGTGGTGGCCGCTTCGCGCTGATCGACGACTACGGCCACCATCCGGCCGAAATGGCTGCCACGTTGGCTGCGGCACGCGGTGCGTTCGCAGGCCGCCGCCTCATGCTCGCTTTCCAGCCGCATCGCTACACCCGCACGCGCGACTGTTTCGAGGACTTTGTCAAAGTGATCGGCGAGGGCGCCGATGTAGTGCTGTTGTGTGAGGTTTACCCGGCTGGTGAAGCGCCGATCGTCGCGGCCGATGCGCGCTCGCTGGCGCGTGCCTTGCGTATCGCAGGCCGCCTTGAGCCAATTTTCGTCGACGACGTGCAGGCGCTGGCCCAGGCCGTCCTTGACAACGTGCGCTCGGGCGACGTGGTGATCTGCATGGGTGCGGGCTCGATCGGCGCGGTGCCGGCGCAGATCGCTGAAATGCTGCGAACCGACGAACCTACCTTGATGGAAGCACAGGCGTGATGGACGCTCGATCCCTGCGAAACAACATGACTGGTGTGCCGGACCGGGTTGCTGTGCTGATGGGCGGTGCCTCTGCCGAGCGCGAGGTCTCACTCATGTCGGGCCAGGGTGTGCTCGAAGCGCTGCGCGCAGGCGGAATCGACGCACAGGCGTTCGATCCGGCCGAGCGCGCATTGACCGAACTCCGTGGCGAACGCTTCACGCGCTGCTTCATCGCGCTCCATGGGCGACACGGCGAAGACGGCACCGTGCAAGGTTTGCTCGAGCTGCTGGGTATTCCGTACACCGGCTCCGGAGTGCAGGCATCCAGCATTGCAATCGACAAGGTTATGACCAAACGCATCTGGCAAGCAGACGGGCTGCCGACTCCGCGCTATGTGCGACTTGCATCGGACCAACAGGGCCATGAGCAGATCCGTGCGGTGCCGGATCTGCTTGGGCTGCCACTGATCGTCAAGCCACCGCACGAAGGCTCTTCGATCGGCGTTACCAAAGTGTCCGCATATACAGAGATGCAGGACGCGGTGCGGCTGGCCGCACGCTACGACGCCGACGTGCTGTGCGAGGAGTTCATAGACGGTGAGGAAGTGACCTGCGCTGTGCTGGGGGAGGGGCTCGGCGCCGAGGCGCTGCCGGTGGTGCGCATCGCGGCCCCCAACGGCGCCTATGACTACCAGAACAAGTATTTCACCGACGACGTCAAGTACCACTGCCCGAGCGGGTTGCGGGCTGCAGAAGAGCAAGAAATTCAGCGCCTGTCCCTCGCAGCTTATCGAACACTCGGATGTCGCGGCTGGGGCCGAATCGACTTGATGATCCGTGCCAGCGACCGGCAGGCGTTCTTGCTCGAACTAAATACTTCACCAGGCATGACGACCCACTCGCTGGTCCCCATGTCGGCGCGGGCTGCAGGCATCGACTATCCCGAGTTGTGCCGCCGCGTGCTGGCCGCAGCCGCGCTGGATACGACGCCGTCGGCGGCGCGGATCGGCATTCCCTCTTTGGCATCTTCGCAGACGGCTCCAGCATGAGCGACACGATGCCTGCGCCATTTGACGTCCGGTTGATGAACCTGACAGCAAGCCTGCTGTTCGCAGCCTGCTTTGTGCTCGTGCTGTCGGCCGTTCTTTGGTGGGCAGCACGGCATTCGGCCTTCTCGATCCGCAGCATTGAAGTGGACGGCGAGATCGTGCATGCGAATGCGCAGACGCTGCGCAGCAACGTTGCGCCCAAGTTGAATGGCAACTTCTTCACCGTCGATCTGCCGGCCACACGCATGGCGTTCGAGTCGGTGCCCTGGGTGCGTCGCGCGGTGGTATCGCGGGAGTTTCCAGATCGGCTGCGGGTGTCGCTGCGCGAACAACAAGCGGTCGCGTTGTGGGGCAATCCCAATGGCTCGCAGATGCTCAACGAGCTGGGCGAAGTGTTCGAGGCAAATGTCGGTGAAGTCGATCAGGACGCGCTGCCGCGCCTGATCGGCCCGGATACACAGTCGGCTCATTTGCTCGACATGTTCCGCGCCCTCGAGCCGGTGCTCGAACCGTTGGACCTAGGCATCGAGCAGCTTGAGCTGACGGGGCGTGGTGACTGGCGCGTGCGGCTGGATTCGGAGGGTCAAATCGAGCTTGGCACCGGCACCATCGCCGACGTGCTCGAGCGCACGAGCCGATTTGTCCGCACAGCCGAAAACGTCACGAAGCAGCAAGGGCGCGAGCCGGATGCGATCGAATCGGCCGATCTGCGCTATGCGGATGGTTACGCGCTGCGGCTGCGCGGTGTGACCACAGGCGTCGACGCAGGCAAGACAACGAATCGAAAAAACAACAGCAAGAAAAAGCGTTGAGCAGCAAGCGGGCCTACACCATTAAAACGACGAATATGGCGGCCCAGCGACGCAATCAACAAAGTTGAAATATGGCAAGAGATTACAAGGACTTGATCGTTGGCCTCGACATCGGGACGGCCAAAGTAATGGTCGTGGTTGCTGAAGTGCAAGGCAGTGGTGAGTTGAAGCTCGCTGGGCTTGGCATTGCGCCGAGCAATGGGTTGAAGCGCGGTGTGGTGGTGAACATTGAAGCCACGGTGCAAAGCATTCAGCAGGCGCTGAAAGAAGCGGAGTTAATGGCCGACTGTCGCATCGCGCGGGTGTCCACGGGCATTACCGGCAGCCACATTCGCGGCATCAATTCGACCGGCATGGTGGCGATAAAGGACCGCGAAGTCACCCAGGCTGATGTGGCGCGTGTGGTGGAGACCGCACGCACGATCAACATCTCAACCGATCAGCGTTTGTTGCTGGTGGAACCGCAGGAATTCGTCATCGACGGCCAGGACGTGCGTGAGCCGATCGGCATGAGTGGCCTTCGGCTCGAGGCCAAGGTGCACATCGTGACAGGCGCGCAGAGCGCGGCCGAGAACATCATCAAATGCGTGCGCCGCTGCGGCCTGGACGTGGATCAACTCATGCTGAACCCGCTGGCGTCAGCGCAGGCGGTGTTGACCGAAGACGAACGCGAACTCGGCGTCGCCTGCGTCGATATCGGCGCCGGCACCACCGATGTGGCGATCTACACCAACGGTGCGATCCGGCACACCGCGGTGATCCCGATTGCTGGCGATCTGATTACAAGCGACATTGCGATGGCGCTGCGCACGCCAACCAAGGACGCGGAAGACATCAAGGTCGAAAGCGGCTGCGCCAAGCAGTTGCTCGCGTCTCCCGAGGCACAGGTTGAAGTGCCGGGCCTGGGCGATCGCGGCCCGCGTGTGTTGAGCCGCCAGGCGCTGGCCGGCGTGATTGAGCCGCGCATGGAAGAAATCTTCACGCTGGTGCAACAAGTGATCCGCGACTCCGGCTTCGAAGAAGTGCTGTCCTCGGGCATTGTGTTGACCGGTGGCAGCGCAGCGATTCCAGGATTGGTCGAACTCGGCGAGGACATCTTTTTGAAGCCGGTGCGGCGCGGCCTGCCGAAATATTCGAGCGCGCTTTCCGACATGGTGGCGCAACCACGTGCTGCCACGGTGATGGGACTGATCGCAGAAGCCAGGCTGGGCCGTTTGCGTGGCTTCAAGGTGTCGCAGAAAAACGGTTCCATGAAGACCGCGATGGGACGCATGAAGGAATGGTTCGTGGGGAATTTTTGATCATGTCGCATGCCGCTCGTCATCCTTCCAACCTGATGCATCAATGGCCGCCCTGGGGCCGACGGTGCTGCATTGCTCCGCTGGTGGGCCGGGTTTCAGACAACGCCCACTCACCGTTTTCCATCCCACTTTTCACCTCTCCAAAAACGAAAGAAAGAAGCCAGTCATGAGCATTGAAATGATCGAGACCGAAGAGTTCAACATGGGTACGCAGATCAAGGTGATCGGTGTTGGTGGCGGCGGCGGCAACGCGGTCGAGCACATGATCGACTGTGCGGTTCAAGGGGTCGAATTCGTCTGTGCAAACACCGATGCGCAGGCACTTGCGCGCAGTTCTGCACATCGCACCATTCAGTTGGGCACCAGTGGCCTGGGCGCCGGCAGCAAACCCGACAAAGGCCGCGATGCCGCGCATGCAGCCGAAGACGCAATCCGCACCGCGATCAGTGGCGCGCACATGTTGTTCATCACGGCCGGCATGGGTGGCGGTACCGGCACCGGCGCCGCGCCAGTGATCGCGCGTGTCGCAAAAGAGATGGGGATTCTGACCGTCGGTGTCGTGACCAAGCCTTTTGATTGGGAGGGCGGGCGGCGCATGACGAACGCTGAAGTCGGGTTGCAGGAACTCGAAGCGAACGTGGATTCGCTGATCGTGGTGCTGAACGAAAAACTGCTTGACGTGTTGGGCGACGAAATCACACAGGACCAAGCGTTTGCCGAAGCCAATGACGTGCTGAAGAACGCCGTTGGCGGCATTGCCGAGATCATCAACGTCCCTGGCCATGTGAACGTCGACTTCGAAGACGTACGCACCGTGATGGGCGAGCCAGGCAAGGCGATGATGGGCACTGCTGCGGCGGAAGGCCCGGACCGCGCCCGCATCGCGGCCGAACAAGCGGTCGCATGCCCATTGCTGGAAGGCATCAACCTGTCCGGCGCCAAGGGCGTGCTGGTACTGATTACCGCAGCCAAGGGATCGTTGAAATTGGCCGAATCGCGGCTTGCCATGAACACGATCCGCGACTATGCATCGCCAGAAGCTCATGTGATCTACGGCACTGCCTACGACGAGAGCCTCGGTGAGCAGATTCGCGTAACCGTGATTGCAACTGGCCTGTCGCGCAGCGCTATGCGTCGCACCGCGCCACCGCTGCAAGTAATCCGCACTGGCACCGATGGCGGCGCGCCGTTTGCGATGCCCAATGCGAACATGACAACTGGTCTGACGGGTGCCGGCCAACCCGACTACCAGGGCATGACGGTACCCAGCGTCTGGCGAAGCGGACGCAGCGCGTCGGCCAAGGTTGACGCATTGTCGGCCGGTGGCATGGACGACTTCGAGATCCCGGCGTTTCTGCGCAAGCAGGCCGACTGATTCGCGGTGGACCCACTTCACACAACACGCAGGGGGCGAGTCCGCTTTTCGGCGCTATGACGGGTGTGTTTCGCAACCGGTGCACGTGTCATGCAGTGTGACGGAAGTCACAAATGTAAAATTGGCGCCAAGTGATACAACAAAGAACCCTTAAAACCGTGAGCAGGGCGGTCGGTGTGGGATTGCACAGTGGGCGCCGGGTCGAATTGACCTTGCGTGCGGCGCAGCCCGACACCGGCATCGTGTTTCGCCGCGTGGACTTGGCGGAGCCGGTCGATATTCCAGTTTCTGCTCGTGCGGTTACCGACACACGACTCGCTTCGACCATCTCGGTCGGTGGCGCACAGGTGCACACCGTTGAGCACCTGATGTCGGCCTGTGCTGGTCTCGGTATTGACAACCTGTACGTTGACATCAATGCCGAGGAAGTGCCAATCCTTGATGGCTCTGCCGCGTCGTTTGTATTTTTGCTGCAGAGTGCGGGCATCGAAATACAACCCGCGCCTCGGCGTTTCATCCGGGTGTTGCAGCCAGTCGAAGTTCGTGAAGGCGAGGGCGCAGCTACGAAGTGGGCGCGGCTGTTGCCCTGGCACGGCTTCAAGCTCGGCTTCGAGATTGATTTTCACCATCCGGCGGTTGATTCGACCGGTCAACGGGTCGAGTTCGATTTCTCCTCGGGCTCCTATGCACGTGACATCGCACGCGCACGTACGTTTGGCTTCACTCGGGACGTCGAGGCGCTGCGGGCAAACGGTCTTGCGCTTGGCGGCGGGTTGGACAACGCGATCGTGATGGACGACTACAAGGTACTCAACGGCGACGGCCTGCGCTATGAAGACGAGTTCGCCAAACACAAGATCCTCGACGCGATCGGGGATCTGTATCTGCTGGGCAGACCGCTGCTCGCAGCCTACAGCGCATTTCGCTCCGGGCATGCTTTGAACAACCAGTTGCTGCGCGCCCTGCTTGATCGGCCAGGGGCCTACGATGTCGTCAGCTTTGACAAGGCCGGGCAGGCACCGGTTGGTTTTGCCAGACCGATGTTGGCTTGGTAAGTTCAGATTTTGTGCGACGCGAGCGGCTCGCAAGTCTGCTGTCGATTTGACTGGCTGGGGCAAGCAGCGCCGTGCTGATCGTTCGAGGTGCATTCTTCCTGCTGCTGCTGGCCGCAGCGGTTTGCTTCGGCATCTACGCAGCAACCGGTGATAGGCGCTATCGGGTGGCTGGTCTGATCACATTCAAATGGACGCTCGTGACGGCAGCCAGCTTCTTTGCGGTGCTGATTGTGCAGCGCATCTTCACCGAGGCCGGTTAGCTAGCCAGACAAGTTCACAGGATGAGGCTGGAGCGGCACGCCGCCATCAATGACTGCGTCCGGCCGTATACATTGAACTGCTGCGACGAGAGAGTGGAGTGGACTGCGCCAGCCGCGTCATGGATTGACCGACGTGGGCGTGCGTGATTGCCAAGCCGAGTGCGTCAGCTGCGTCCGGGCCAGGCGGCTTCGGCAGTGCGAGCAGACGTCGCACCATCTCCTGCACTTGTGATTTTGCTGCGTGCCCGTGGCCAACCACCGCTTTCTTCATCTGCAGCGCGGTGTATTCAGCCACGCTGAGTTCGCACGCGACCAGCGCTGTAAGGCAGGCACCGCGTGCTTGGCCTAGCAACAAGGTTGACTGTGGATTCACATTCACAAAAACGATCTCGACCGCCGACTCGGTCGGTTGATAGCGCTGCTGGACTTCACGAATGCCGTCAAACAGCGCCTTCAGGCGACCCGGCAAGTCGCCTTGCGGCAGATGGGTCGTGCCGATCGTGCCACTGGCGACATAGTGCAGTGCGCTTCCTTCCACATCAAGCACGCCAAAGCCTGTGCAACGCAAACCGGGATCGATACCGAGAATTCTCATGGCTTTAAATGCTACTGGAAAGGCAGCGCGCCAGTCGCAATCGTCAACTCCCTTGTATTGGCGATGCAACGGTCAGCGCCCGTGCGTGTCAAGACGCCTACGGGTCGCTGGGTGGCTGCGATTCCGCCACGATTGGCCGCCGCGGGATGCAGTTCTGATCGAGCAGATTTTCGATGCGTTTGAACACATCCACACGCGTGAACGGCTTGACCATGAAGTCGTCTGCGCCCATGCGACGCAGATAGGTGGTCTCTGTGGCCTGGACATTGCTGCTCATCATGATAACCGGCACATCCCGGGTTCGCGGATCGCGACGGAGCGCACGCAGGGTATTGAAGCCGCTCATGCCGGGCATCGCGACTGCCAGAAATATCAACTGGGGTGCCATGCTGAATGCGAGTTCGAGTCCACGCTCGCCCCCAACCGCTTCGATCGGCTCCAGCTTGTTTTGCCGCATCAAACGACGCAATCCGCTGATCAATGCGAACGATTCGTCGATGATCAGCACCCGCGTGCCCGGCAGTGGATTGATTCGTCGACCGATCCGGTCGTCTTGAGCAGCGCGGGACAAGGCGCTTGGGCCGGTCATACCGCCCGCGAGAGGCGCCACCGATGAGTCTCCAAACTGAGACGGCCCGAACTCGGAGAAGTCGTCTTGGCCGGCCTGCGGATCGAACTCCAAGCCTGCAGGAATCGTATCGGCCATGCTGTTGTCATCCGTATCGGCGTAATCGTGCCATGCGGAAGGCACGCTCGACGGAGGGCGTGAAGAAGGATGGTCCATGCCTGACTGCTCGCCGGATGCAGGCGGCTGCACATCAGCTTGGGTCGTCCGGTCGCGTCGAATTTTGTCCAACAACCCCATGATTGAAAACGTCTTTCAGCAAATGTGCGAGCAGAAAGAGAAGTGTAGGCATGTTTAAGCCAGTTAACAAATCGCGCCCTCACCGTGCGCTTGTGATCGACAGCATGCGCACAATCGCAACATGTCTTCGTTGAAACTGGAAGTGGCTGCCTGCGCCGCACGACTGATCGTGGAAGAAGGACTCGAATACGGGGCTGCCAAGCGGCGCGCATTGCAGCAGCTGGCCGTATCGAAAGCGCGCGCGGCGCAGCCGACCAACGAAGAGGTCGAAGACGCCGTGCGTGAGCACTTGGTGTTGTTTTGTGCCGATACGCAGCCTGCTGAAATTGCTGCGCTGCGCCAACTCGCGCTGGATTGGATGGACCGGATGGAGGCGTTTCGGCCTTATTTAACGGGCTCGGTCTGGCGTGGCACGGCGACTCGCCATTCCAACATCTTCATCCAATTGTTCTGCGACGATCCCAAATCGGCTGAGATCGCGCTGATCGACCAGGGCGTGCCATTCGTGCCGCGCAGCATCGTCGGCATTCAGGGTCAGATGGTCGATGCGCTGAGTTTTTCGTGCCGCTGTGAGCCGATCGATGAGCCGGTCGGCCTGCATCTGGTGGTGTATGACCATGACGACTTGCGTGGTGCACTCAAGCCCGATGCCCGTGGCCGCGCACCGCGTGGGGATGCCTCGGCGTTGCGTCGGCTGTTGCATGAAGCCGAGGCTGCAAGGCCATGAATGAGCATCGACCTGCACCTATGGCGCGGCCTCAGGGACGTAGGCAGCTGCTCGCCGTCGCCGGTGTCGCTGCCACGGCGGCAGCGGGCGGCGCGGCACTCGCTTGGTGGCAGCGGACGTCGTCCACTGCGGTGTCTGACAACGTGACCACCGCACCTGCCGTAATGCTGTTGCAGCAGTCGTTTCAGATGGTCGACGGCACCACTTTGTCGATGCGTGACTTCAGTGGCCGGCCGCTGCTTGTCAACTTCTGGGCTTCTTGGTGTGCGCCTTGCGTGGAAGAGATGCCCATGCTGGACGCGTTTTATGCAGCGCACCGCGCGCACGGATGGCAACTTGTGGGGCTTGCAGCCGACCAGCTGCCCGCGGTCCAGCGCTTTTTGCAATCCACCCCGGTATCATTTCCGATCGCCTTGGTGGGCTTGGCCGGCATTCGGCTGTCCAGACAACTAGGCAACGAAAGCGGTGGTTTGCCCTTCACGCTGCTGGTCGATCGGGCGGGGCGTATCCGGCAACGCAAGTTGGGTCAGCTGTCACGCAGCGAGCTAGACAGCTGGGTTAAATCCATCGGCTGACCAGCCAATTTGTTGCTGCGCCACGTCGTCCAGGTTTGGATGCGCTGCCGAAAACTGCGACGATCGAACCTTCGAATCGAATTACTGGTGCAAGATCCTTGCACGAAGGCGCAATTTGTATGGACTTACGGAAACTTAAGACGTTGATCGACTTGGTGTCGGAATCCAACGTGACCGAGCTCGAAATCACGGAAGCCGAGGGACGAGTGCGGATTGTCAAAAGTCCGGCGATGGTGCCTGGGCAGTCGACGATCTATGTTGCAGAGCCGGCACGCCCACCGATGACGATGCCTGGCGTTGCACCGGTCAACGCAGCGGCGGTGTCCGATGTGGCACCGATGCAGACTGGGCATACAGTCAAATCGCCGATGGTGGGCACGTTCTACCGTGCCGCGAGCCCTGGCTCCAAATCGTTTGTGGACGTGGGGTCGATCGTCAAACAGGGCGAAACCATCTGCATCATTGAAGCGATGAAGATTTTGAACGAGATCGAGACCGACAAGTCCGGCACCATTCTGGAAATCCTTTGTGACAACGGCCAGCCAGTCGAATACGGGCAGCCGCTCTTCGTGATTGGTTGACCTGCTTTTTTTTTGCGCGACTGGGCAAGCGTGCTGGCAGCCGCTGGCTCGATTGCTCCTGAGCCCGAGGCGTTTGTAGATGTTCAAGAAAATTCTGGTCGCCAATCGCGGCGAAATCGCCTTGCGGATTCAGCGTGCGTGCCGCGAATTGGGCGTGAAGGCCGTGATGGTCTACTCGGAAGCGGACCGCGATGCCAAATACGTGAAGCTCGCCGACGAAGCGGTCTGCATCGGCCCGCCGCCTTCCGGATTGAGTTACTTGAACATGCCGGCATTGATTTCGGCAGCGGAAGTCACCGATGCGGAAGCGGTGCATCCCGGTTACGGCTTCTTGAGCGAAAACGCCGACTTTGCCGAGCGGGTCGAGAAAAGCGGATTCCAGTTCATCGGTCCAACGCCCGAGTCGATCCGGATCATGGGCGACAAGGTGTCGGCCAAGCAAGCCATGATCAAGGCCGGCGTGCCATGCGTGCCGGGGTCGGCCGGCGAGCTGCCAGACGACCCGGCGCAAGTCCGGCGTATCGCGCGCACGGTCGGCTACCCGGTCATCGTGAAAGCCGCAGGCGGCGGCGGTGGACGTGGGATGCGCGTGGTGCACACGGAAGCTGCATTGCTCAACGCGGTACAGATGACCAAAGCAGAAGCCGAAGCCGCGTTCGGTAACCCGGCGGTCTACCTGGAAAAGTTTCTGCAGAACCCACGCCACATTGAAATTCAGGTGCTCGCCGACAAGCATCGCAACGCGGTCTATCTGGGTGAGCGCGATTGCTCGATGCAGCGACGTCACCAAAAAATTCTTGAGGAGGCGCCAGCACCCGGCATCCCGCGAAAGCTGATCGAAAAAATCGGGCAGCGCTGCGTCGAGGCCTGCAAGCGGATCGCCTATCGAGGTGCCGGTACCTTCGAGTTCCTGTACGAGGATGAAGAGTTCTATTTCATCGAGATGAATACGCGGGTGCAGGTCGAGCACCCGGTGACCGAATGGATCACGGGCATCGACATCGTGAAAACGCAGATCATGGTGGCCGCGGGTGAGAAGCTGCCGTTCACGCAGCGCCAGATCGAGTTGCGCGGCCACGCCATCGAATGCCGTGTGAATGCGGAAGATCCGTACCGGTTTACCCCGTCGCCGGGTCGAATCACGGTCTGGCACGCGCCGGGCGGCCCCGGCGTGCGGGTGGACACGCACATCTACACGAATTACTTCGTGCCGCCGAACTACGATTCGATGATCGGCAAGATCATTGTGCACGGCGACACACGTGAACAGGCACTAGCGCGCATGCGCACCGCGCTGGCCGAGACACTGGTTGAAGGCATCAACACGAACATCCCGTTGCATCGGGAGCTGATGAACGACGCAGGGTTTTGCGCTGGCGGCACCAACATTCACTACCTCGAAGAATGGCTGAGTCAGCGGCAACGCTAGCCCGACCGTACTGCGTCCCCCTTGTTTCTACCGACAGCATGTCCTCCACTCATGATGTATGAACTGTGGCTGCAATGCTGCCAGGCCGACATCGAGCCGATCAGTGAATTGCTGGAAGAATCCAACGCGGCCAGCGTGTCGGTGGAGGATGCCGATGCAGGCACCCTGGCCGAGCAGGCGCTGTTTGGCGAACCCGGGATGCTCGATGCAGCGGCCGAAGGGTGGGAGCGCTCGGTGTTGCGAGCGTTGTTTGCGGACGAACCCTCAGCGCAACGAGCAGCCGACGCGGTAGCACTGCGCTTCGAGCCCACGCGCTGCCGATTGGATGCGATGCATCCCGTGCCTGAGCAGGACTGGGTGCGCGCGACGCAAAGCCAGTTTGCGCCGGTGTGTATCAGTCCGGGTTTCTGGATCGTGCCGAGCTGGCACGAAGCACCGGCCGACGCAACACGCGCGATTCGGCTCGATCCGGGCCTTGCGTTCGGCACCGGCACCCATCCGACCACGCAGATGTGCCTGCGCTGGATCGCTGCTCGCCGGGGGCAGTTTCAGCGCGTGCTTGATTACGGATGCGGCTCGGGCATCCTCGCGATCGGCGCTGTGCTGCACGGCGCGACCGATGTCTATGCAGTCGACATTGATGAAGCCGCACTTGCAGCGACTCGAGCGAATGCGCAGGCAAATGGGGTGCGATTGCAGGTCGGGCTGCCAGAACTGGCGGGATCGGACTACGGCTTGGTGCTGGCCAACATCCTCGCATCTCCACTCAAGGTGCTGGCACCATTGCTGGCCGGAAAGCGCGCTGTCGGTGGCGCGCTGTTGCTGGCCGGCGTGCTGGAGCGCCAAACCGACGAACTGATCGATTCCTACGCCCCGTGGTTGCCGATCGCGGTGGCCGACGTGCAGGACGGCTGGGTGTTGCTGAGCCATTCACCGTGAATCAGACGGCTGGCTGTCCCGGCTGCAATGCGCGATTCTTTGTCAGTGCAGAGCAGTTGCGCGCAGCACACGGCTGGGTTCGTTGCGGTCTTTGCCAGCAGAGTTTTGATGCGGCTGCGCAGGTGTCGCGGTCGCTGCACGCGCGGGACCCATCCGCCCGCGCACCTTTGTTACACCGGTCGTCGAACGACTCACTGGCGCGCTCGGCAGCCAATGCCGTCCAAACCCCACGTCATGAATCGCTGGTCCAGCGCGTTGCCCACGATCGGCGCTCAGCGGCGCAACCCGCCCTGAAAGCGCCCGTGTGGCCACAACCGGCACCCGTTTCACCACCACAGGCGACGATCCCCGCATTCTTGAGCGAGCCGTCATCGCTGATTTTGTCTCGCACAGATGGCAGCTCGGCAGGACGCAGCGTCGGCTGGTTCGTCGGCATTGCGCTGGCCGGGCTGCTGCTGCTACAGGTGCTGCTGCAACAGCGCGATTGGCTCGCTGCGCGTGCACCAGCCGCCGCGCCCTTGCTCGCGCGTGCCTGCACGTTGCTTGGCTGCGTGATCGCAGCGCCCAGGGAGATCGATGCGCTCACGATCAGCAACTCGTCGTTGACCCGAACAGGCAATGGTGGCTATCGCCTGTCGCTGGCGGTGAAGAACCGCTCCGATCTGCGGCTTGCGATGCCGGGCATCGAATTGAGCCTGCTCGACCCAGCCGAACGCACGGTGCTGCGCCGCGTACTGCTGGCGCGCGATGTGGGCGCCGTCGATGCATTGGAGCCTTACGGCGAATGGATCGGCGCCGTTCAATTCGACCTGCCTGAACAGACCGACCGAATCACCGACTACCGCGTGTTGGCGTTCTATCCCTGAACACAGCGCTTCAACCAAACGTTCATTTCGTCCGACCAAGCTTGCCTGCCTTTCATGACCTCGACTCCATCTGCTGCCATCCGTACCGTCATCTGCGGTTCCCTTGCGTTCGACACGATCATGGGTTTTCCAGGCCGATTCGCCGAGCAGATCCTGCCCGACCAACTGCACATCCTGAATGTGTCTTTTCTGGTGCCGACGTTGCAGCGCGAATTCGGCGGCTGCGCTGGCAACATCGCCTACGCGCTAAAAGCGCTCGGCGGCGCGCCGCTGCCGATGGCCACGCTCGGCAGTGACGGCGACGACTACCTGCAGCGACTGATTGAGCTCGACATCGACACGTCGCTGGTTCAGCGCACAGCGGATGCGTTCACCGCACAGGCGATGATCATGACCGACCGCGACAACAATCAGATCACGGCATTCCATCCCGGCGCGATGCAGCAGGCGCACCTGAATGCGTTGCGTGACACACGCGACATTGGCTTGGGCATCATCGCGCCAGACGGGCGTGAGGCGATGTTGCAGCATGCCGCCCAACTGGCGACCGCCAAGGTGCCGTTCGTATTCGATCCGGGCCAAGGCCTGCCGATGTTCGACGGCGCAGAACTCGCGCACTTCATCGAACTTGCCAGCTGGATCACTGTGAATGACTATGAGGCGAAGCTCTTGTGCGAACGCACTGGTTTTGACTGCGCCAAGTTGTCACAGCGCGTGCGCGGGTTGGTCGTCACGCTGGGCGCGGCAGGATGCGAGGTCTGGGTTGAGGGTGCGATGACCCGCGTGGCCGCTGCAGTGCCTACCGCAGTGGTCGATCCAACTGGCTGCGGCGACGCCTGGCGCGGCGCTATGCTGTTCGGGCTTGCGCAAGACTGGCCGCTGCTGCGATGCGCTGCACTGGGCAATCACGTCGGCGCGCTCAAAATCGCGAAGCGTGGGCCGCAGAATTACACGATTGATCCGCAGATGTTGAGCGGGTTCTAGGCGGATCACGCTGGTGGCCTGATTGCCGCCACGCCTCTGTCCGCCACCGCGCGCAGACAGGAGAACGCCACGGTGACGCAGCGATGCGTCACCGTGGCGAGAGCAAACTCAAACGGACGTTCGTGCGAGAACGAACGTCGGGCGTCAGGGCTTGCCCGAGGTTGGAAACGGCCAAGCCGCCTGGGGATTGAGCGTGGTTTGCGCAGCCGTAGACGCGGCTGCCGAGCCGCTTTCGCCGGAAGCGGCGGTGGACTGGCTGGACCCGGTTTTCTTCGTGGCAGCGGACTTCCTTGCCGAAGCTTTCTTTGCAGCCGGCGCAGCTTTCTTTGCAGCGGGCGGACTTTTCTTCGCAGCCGGTGACTTCTTTGCCGTGTTGCCGGTTTTCTTGGTAGCCACCGTCTTTTTGGTCGCGGGAGCCTTCTTCGCAGGCGCCTTTTTGGCAGTTGCTTTCTTCGCCGGCGCCTTTTTCGCGCTGACTTTTTTGGCAACAGTTTTCTTCACGCCGACTTTTTTTGTTGCTGCTTTCTTGGCGGGTGCCTTCTTGGCTGCCACTTTTTTGGAAGCGACTTTCTTTGATGCAGCTTTCTTCGCTGGCGCCTTCTTAGCCGCCATGCTCATTTTCTTTGCCGCAACTTTTTTCATCGGCATCTTCTTGGCAGCCACCTTCTTGGCGGTCACCGTCTTCTTTGCGCCGACTTTCTTGCCCGCTGCGGACTTTTTCGCCGCAGCTTTCTTCGCAGTTGCCATTGTTCTCTACTCCTTGATCCAGTTGCTTTTGAGCACTTGGCGTTAGCAATCTGTGTTGCCGCGGTTGCCAAGCGATTCATGCGGACCGGCAAGAGCCGACTTGCATGAATGCGGGAACACACCGCCTGCGACTGGATCATGGATCCAGCCAACAAGCGAGCGTGCAAATTTCAAGCGCATCGATCGATCATGAGAAGCACAACGGCAACGATTGCAGTGCATGCCTCAACCGCTGCTGTTGTCATCAATCCCACGACAGCGCACCGCCGGACTGATACTCGATCACGCGCGTCTCAAAGAAATTGCGTTCCTTCTTCAGGTCAATCATTTCGCTCATCCACGGAAACGGGTTTTCCTCGCGCGGAAACAACGCTTCCAAACCGATCTGCGTAGCGCGGCGGTTCGCGATGTAGCGCAGGTAACCCTTGAACATCGATGCGTTCATGCCGAGCACGCCGCGCGGCATGGTGTCTTCGGCATAGCGGTATTCAAGTTCCACTGCGCGGTGGAACAGCGCCGTGATCTCGGCCTTGAAGTCTGCGGTCCACAGCGACGGATTTTCAAGCTTGATCTGGTTGATCAAGTCGATGCCGAAGTTGCAGTGCATTGATTCGTCGCGCAGGATGTACTGATACTGCTCGGCCGCACCAGTCATCTTGTTTTGCCGGCCGAGTGCAAGGATTTGCGTGAAGCCGACGTAGAAGAACAAGCCTTCCATCAGGCACGCAAACACGATCAACGACTTGAGCAAGGTGCGGTCGTTTTCCAGCGTGCCGGTCTTGAAGTTCGGGTCCATGATCGCGCCGATGAACGGCAGCAGGAACTGATCCTTGTCGCGAATCGACGGTACTTCGTTGTAAGCATTGAAAATTTCGGCTTCGTCCAAGCCGAGCGACTCAACGATGTACTGATAGGCGTGCGTGTGGATCGCTTCTTCAAACGCCTGGCGCAACAGAAACTGCCGGCACTCAGGTGCCGTGATGTGGCGATAGGTGCCCAAGACGATGTTGTTCGCAGCCAGTGAATCGGCCGTCACGAAGAAGCCGAGGTTGCGCTTGACCATGCGGCGCTCGTCATCGGTCAGACCGTTCGGGTCTTTCCACAACGCGATGTCACGCGTCATGTTGACCTCTTGCGGCATCCAATGGTTCGAGCAGGCCGACAGGTATTTTTCCCAGGCCCACTTGTACTTGAACGGCACCAGTTGATTGACATCGGTCTGGCCGTTGATGATGCGCTTGTCGCTGGCCTTGACACGTTGTGGTGCAGGCTGCGTTGCTTGCGGTTCGCGTTGCTGCGGCAACGCAGTAGCCACATCGTTCAAGCCTTGGCTTGGCAATGGTGTGGCACGTTGTTGCGGCCGGGCTTCGTTTTCCCAAATCAACATAGAAGGTTCCAGTAGTCGGATTATGAAAGCAATGCTATGAATTGCATAGTGCTGACATACATTGCTTTGAAAATATTTGTCGGACAAGCGCGCTGATGCGTGTCCGACGCATCACTGACAGGCTTCACAACCCGGGTCATCGATCGCGCAGAAGCGCACGTCGCTTAGCTGGATCTCATCGTTCGAAGTGCTGTCCTGCATCACCGATGTGTCTGCATGGCCAGCAATCGACCTTGCACTATCGTGCTGTGACGAGACCGAGTTCAAACGACCGCGGTCCACCGTGCTCATCTCTGCATGCGTGGCACTTTGCGTGCGCAGGTAGTAGGTGGTCTTGAGCCCGCGCAGCCAAGCCAGCTTGTAGGTCTCATCGAGCTTCTTGCCTGAAGCGCCCGCCATGTAGATGTTGAGCGACTGCGCCTGGTCGATCCACTTCTGTCGGCGCGATGCGGCTTCCACCAGCCAGCGTGGCTCGACTTCGAACGCGGTGCCATAGAGCAACTTCAGCTCCTGCGGCACGCGGTCAATGGGCCCCAGCGTTCCATTGAAATGCTTCAGGTCCATCACCATCACGTCGTCCCACAAGCCGTGGCGCTTCAGGTCTTCCACCAGATAGCTGTTGATGACGGTGAACTCGCCCGACAGGTTCGACTTGACCGACAGGTTGCCGAACGAAGGCTCGATCGATGCATCGACGCCGACGATGTTCGAGATGGTGGCCGTTGGTGCGATCGCCACGCAATTCGAGTTGCGCATGCCGTCGGTCGCGATCTTGCGGCGCAGCGCATTCCAGTCCAACTTGGACGAGCGATCGACCTGCACGTAGCTCCCGTCTCCACCGCGCGCTTCGTTCAACAAGTCCAGCGTGTCGAGCGGCAGCACGCCGCGGTCCCACAGCGAGCCGGTGTAGCTCGCATAACGGCCGCGCTCCTTCGCCAGATCGGTCGACGCCAGGTAGGCGTAGTAGCAGATCGCCTCCATCGATTCGTCGGCGAACTGCACCGCTGCATCGCTCGCATACGGGATGCGCAATTCATAGAGGCTGTCTTGAAACGCCATCAGCCCCAGGCCCACCGGACGGTGCCGCAGGTTCGAGTCGCGCGCCTTCTTGACCGCGTAGTAGTTGATGTCGATCACGTTGTCGAGCATGCGCATCGCGGTGCCGATCGTCGCGCGCAGCTTGTCGTGATCGAGCGTCTTGCTGCCATCGGCATCCGCAACCAGGTGCTGCTTCAGGTTGATCGAGCCGAGGTTGCACACGGCCGTCTCGGTATCGCTCGTGTTCAGCGTGATCTCGGTGCACAAGTTGGATGAGTGCACCACGCCGATATGCTGCTGCGGGCTGCGGATGTTGCAGGCGTCCTTGAACGTGATCCACGGATGCCCGGTCTCGAACAGCATCGTGAGCATCTTGCGCCACAGGTCGGCGGCCGGCAGCTTGCGGTGCAACTTGATTTCGCCGCGTTCGGCCTTGGCTTCGTAGGCCACGTAGGCCGTCTCGAACGCTTTGCCAAACAGGTCGTGCAGGTCCGGCACGTCGTTCGGGGAGAACAGCGTCCAGTCGCCTTTTTCGATCACGCGGCGCATGAACAGGTCTGGAATCCAGTTCGCGGTGTTCATGTCGTGCGTGCGGCGCCGGTCGTCGCCGGTGTTCTTGCGCAGCTCCAGGAACTCCTCGATGTCCAGGTGCCAACTCTCCAGATAGGTGCAGACCGCACCCTTCCGCTTGCCGCCCTGGTTCACCGCGACGGCGGTGTCGTTCACCACTTTGAGGAACGGCACCACGCCCTGCGATTCGCCGTTCGTGCCCTTGATGTGGCTGCCCAGGGCGCGCACGCGCGTCCAGTCGTTGCCTAGGCCGCCTGCGAACTTGGACAGCAGCGCGTTTTCCTTGATCGATTCGTAGATGCCGTCCAGATGGTCGGGCACGGTCGTCAAGTAGCAGCTCGACAGCTGCGAGCGCTGCGTGCCGCTGTTGAACAAGGTCGGTGTGCTGGACATGAAGTCGAATGAAGACAGCACTTCGTAGAACTCGATCGCCCGGGCTTCACGGTCGATCTCATTCAGAGACAAGCCCATCGCCACGCGCATGAAGAACGCCTGCGGCAGTTCGATGCGGGTTTTCTCCACATGCAGGAAGTAGCGGTCATACAAGGTCTGCAAGCCGAGGTAGTCGAAGCTCAGATCGCGCTCGGGCTTCAACGCCGCTGCGAGCCGTGGCAGGTCGAACTGCAGCAGCTGCTCGTCGAGTCGCTCGGCATCCACACCGCGCTGCACGAACTGCGGAAAGTAGTCGACATAACTTTGCGTCAGTTCGGTCAGCGTCACCTCGCGGCCCAGCACCTCGCGTGCGATCGTGTGCAGCAGCAACCGCGCGGTCGCAAAGCTGTAGCCGGGGTCTTTTTCGATCAACGTGCGTGCGGCCAAGATGGCGGCCTTCCAGACTTCATCGAGTGGCACGCCGTCGTACAGATTGCGCTGGGTCTCGACCAGGATCGGGCCGGCCATCACGTCCGCCCCCAGACCGTCACAGGCCTGCTCGACCATGCGACGCAGGCCGTCCGCGTCGAACGCGACCCGTTGGCCACCATCCAGCACGTACAGCGCAGGCGCAGCCGCCGCTGCCGGTGCGGCCTGTGACGCCCGCTCCTGGGTGCGGCGCTCGCGGTACAGCACATAAGCGCGCGCGATCTCGTGATGGCCGCCGCGCATCAGGCCGAGTTCGACTTGGTCCTGCACGTCCTCGATGTGGAACGTGCCGCCGCCCGGGCGTGAACGCATCAGTGCGCGTACCACGGCCTGCGTCAGCTCGTCGACCACCTCGCGCACGCTGGCCGATGCGGCGCCTTGCGTGCCGTGCACCGCAAGAAACGCCTTCATCATCGCGACGGCAATCTTGTTTGGCTCGAACGGCACCACTGCGCCGTTGCGCCGCATGATCTGGTAGTGCGACAACGCGTCGAGCCCGCGCATGGCGGGCTGCTGCGACCGCGCGTTGGGCGCATCGCTGCCCTGGGTGCCGCGCGCACGCGCGGGGGTGGGAAAGCTGGAGACGTTCTGCATGGAAGGGTCAGCTCCTGGGTTTGAGTCAGTGGACGAAATGAAGAAAAACTGTGGACAGCGGCTGTGTTGGAACAATGAAAAACACGCGCCGTCCAATCGGGAAAAAGAACCTGCAGCGCTTTTGAGCTGCATCCGACGAGGGCATCAGGCCACTATATCTAGCGTCTCGGCCCAGTACAAGACACTACTGGTAGCGTACACGTATCGCAGGACCTGTTGTTAAGCTCAGCAGATGATGACGGCTGCCCGGCCGCGTTACTCGCGAATCGGTGGCAATCCCCGGCGAAGCCGAGCGATCGCTGCCGAGCGCCAGTCAATACGCGGAATCGCGCCGGATTCGGGCTCGCAGCCCGCGCCGTTGCTGCGTTCCTGGAAAGGTCCGAGCGAGACTGCGCCAGGGGCTTGGGGTAGGCGCCCGGCCAGCTGGCAGCGGCGAAACTTATTTGTGCGAGTGTTGGCTGCAAGTCACGCCAGGTGGGAACCGGCTGGTCGGCCAGCCGGTGTCTGCTTGCAGCCGCGCCCAGTCGAAGCCGGTGCCGGGATCGCACTTGCGCCCCGGCGCAATGTGTTCGTGCCCGGCCACGTGGTGCACTGGATAGTGCAGCGCGATCTGTCGGCACAGTGCATTGAGTGCGTTGTACTGCGCTGGCTCGAAATGTGCTCCCTCGAGGCCTTCGAGTTCGATGCCGATCGAGTCGTCGTTGCAGTTGTCACGCCCGCGCCAATGGGATGCGCCTGCATGCCAGGCGCGCTGGTCGCAGCTCACGCATTGCCACAGCGCGCCGTTACGCCGCAGAAAGAAATGCGTCGACACTTCAAGGCTGCGAATTTGTGCGAAATAAGGATGCGCATCCCAGTCGAGCGCATTGCGAAACAGCTGCAGTACCGCGTCGCCAGCGAAGCACCCCGGCGGCAGACTGATCGAGTGCAGCACGATCAGGTCGATGGACGCGTTGCTCGGCCGCGCGCCGAAGTTCGGCGAATCGAGCCGCTGTGCGCTGCGGAGCCAGCCGTCATGCCACAGTGGTGGCGCCCCGGCGGCGACGTCAGGTTCGCTCATTCGGACTCGTCGCCCTGCGGCACCGCGATGCCGAGCCGCGCAATCCGGTAGCGGATCTGGCGCAATGAAATGCCGAGCCGAGCCGCGGTCGCCGTGCGGTTGAAGCCCGTCTCCTGCAAGGCGCGCACCAGGATGTCGCGCTCTTGCAGGTCGAGAAACGCTTGCAAGTCGCTTGGCAGCGGGCCGTCTGCTGCAGGCACGGGTGCAGGTATGGCCTCTGTGGTTGTGGAAGAAAGCGGGGATATGGCCTCCAGCGGCATCTCGCGGCTGTCTTCGCCAAGGCTGTTGCGCTCCACATGCAGCAATTCGCCGTCGTCAAGCGCCATCGCCCGGTGCAACAAGTTCTCCAATTCGCGCACATTGCCGGGCAGCGGGTGCCGTGCAATCTGCTCGAACACCTGCGGCGCCAGTTCTGGCGGCTCGGTCAGACCGGAGTCGGCCGCGATGCGCTGCAGCAACGCATCGCACAACGCGGGCAAGTCGCCGCGCCGCTCGCGCAGCGGGGGGATCTGCAGCTCGATGACGTTCAGCCGGTAGTAGAGGTCCTGCCGAAAGCGGCCCGCCTTGACCTCGGCGCCGAGATCCTTGTGGGTGGCGCTGACGATGCGCACGTCGACCGCGTCTTCTGCGATGGAGCCGATCGGCCGGACGCTGCGTTCCTGGATCGCGCGCAGCAGCTTGGCCTGCATTGCCAGCGGCAAGTCCCCGATCTCGTCGAGAAACAGGGTGCCGGCACGCGCGGCCTGAAAGTAGCCTTCACGGTCCTGATCAGCCCCGGTGTAGGCGCCTTTCTTGGCGCCGAAAAACTCGGCCTCGAGCAGGTTCTCGGGAATCGCGCCGCAGTTCACCGCCACCAGCGGCCCGTCGCTGCGATGACTATTCGCATGCAGCGCGCGTGCAACCAGCTCTTTGCCGGTGCCCGATTCGCCGCGCACCAGCACCGGCGCCATGCTTTGTGCCACACGCGCAATGCGCTGCTTGACGGCCAACATCACGTCCGACTCGCCCACCATGCGCGCGAGTGCGGCAGACCCGCCGGTCGGCGCTGCGGTTGATATGGGGGCAGCCGTCTGACCGGTGCGTTGTCTGCTGGCCGGGCCGGTGCCCACCGACGAGGCAGCTGGCAACGCCACCCCCTCGGCCCGCACCGCCTGCGCCACTGCGGCACGAAATTGCTTCAAATCGACCGGCTTCGTCAGATAGTCGAATGCGCCGCATTTGAGCGCTTCCACCGCATTCTCGGCCGAGCCATGTGCGGTGATCACGATGCAGCGCTCGTCTCTGGCCTGCGCCTTCAATCGGCGCAGCACCTCAAGGCCGGAACCGTCGGGCAGCCGCATGTCGGAGATCACCGCGTCGTAGCGCTGTGCGTCGAGCTGTGCAAGCGCCTCGGCCACGTCGGCCGCGGTGTCGACGCGGTAGCCTTCCCGCAACAGGCTCAGCTCGTACAAGGTGCGCAGGTCCGGCTCATCGTCGATCACGAGCACGCGGGGTGTCTTTTGGCTGCCGCTGGCGGGGTGGGATGAAGGAGTCACGGTCATGTCGAGTTCGCAGGGTTGGAGGCGGGACGCTACGCCAGTGCAGCGAGATCGCCCGGCTCGGTTGGCGCGTGCAGGTCCAGATCGAGCGCTGGCAGCCGAAACGACACGACGAACGCGTTGCCCGACAGCGGCCCGCGTTGGGTCTGGGCCAGTTCGCGCCGATAGCCCATGGACGCGCCGTGCCGCTCGCACAGCTCCCGGCAGATGTAGAGGCCAAGCCCGGTCGAGCGGCTCTCGGACGAGAAAAACGGCTCGAACAAATGCTGCTCGACGGCCGGCTCGAGCGGCGCACCGTCGCTCCAGACGCGCAGATGCGCCTGGCCCGATTCGGACAGCCAACTGTTTGCTTGCAGCGAATCCTCGAACACCCCGGCATAGCGCGCCGCGTTGTCCAGCAGGTTCACCAATACCCGACGCAAGTGCTCTGGATCGAACGCGACATGGCTGGGCGCGGTCGCCAGATGCGTTTGCACGAAGCGGTGGCGCTGCCGTGCGGTGGCGCTCCATTCGGCGCAGATGGCCGTCACGGCTGCATCCAGCGCGAGCAAACTTGCTGGTGATGCAGGCTCCATCCCGTCGTGTTGTTGTTGCTGCACCCGTGAGATGTCCAGCACCTCCTCGGTAATGCGTGCGAGCCGCTGGGCGTTTTGCTGGACCATGGCCGTGAGCCGCTTGTGCTGCGGGTCGACCAAGTCCTCATCGAGCAGCGCGTTGGCCTGCATGATGGCGGCGAGCGGATTGCGAATCTCATGCGCGACGGCGGTCGACATGCGGCCCATCGCAGCGAGTTTTTCGGTGCGCAGGCGTGCTTCCATCTCGCGCAGATCGTGCAGGAACAGCACGCACAGGCTCTCGCCACCAGCCGACGGAGGCCCTGCGCGGCATGATCGATTACGACATCGGCGGGTTTGCTGCGCGGGTCCTCGAACGCGGCTTGCACCAAGTCCAGCAGCGGCCACCAGCCCGGCTCTGCGCTCAGGCCGAACGGCACCCGTGCGGTCTGCTGCATGCTGCCCAACATTGCACGCGCGGCCGGGTTCAGCGCGCGTGCGATGCCGTCGCGGTCGACCACCGCCACGCCGTCGGCAAGCGTCTCGATCACCAGTTCGTTGACCTGAGTCTGCAACTGTGCTGCAGACTGGTTGCGGCGCGCCAGCCGCTCTTCCTGCGCAAGCCGCGCAGCCAGCTGGTTCACGACAAGCGCCATCACGAAGTAAGCAGTCGCCACCAGCGCCGCTTCCACATAGCGCGGTGCCGCTTCGGAAGGAGCGCTCCAGCTGGCCCAGGCAGCCCCAGCCAGCACCAGCAATGCGATGCCCGCTGCGGTGCCCAGCGCAAGCCGCAAAGAGCCCAGCACCGCCACCAGCAGCAGCGGCATCGCAAACAGCGGCGTGTAGTTCAACGTGCCCGGCTGGAGCAGTTGCAACAGCGAACACATCGCGATGTCGACGCCGGCCGTGAGAAGCCATTGGCGCCCGAACGTCTGGCCGACGGCCAAGGGCTGCCCCTTCAACCGCATGCCGAGCGTGGCGGCCACATAGGCCGCGCACAGCATCAACACCACCGGGTCGACCGCCTGGCCGAGTGCCACGATGACGAGTTGCAGCAGGCTGATCGCCAGTGCCATCAGCACGCGGGCCGTCATGAAGCCTTGCCATAGCCGCACGAACACTTCGTCGTTCGGCGCCGTCAGCGTGTTCGGGCCCAGATTGGACGGCTCGAACCACGAGCGCTGCGCATCGCGCCCATCGGCCGGCGTGGTGGCAAAGCGCATCAGGGCGGCAGTCTCGTCGCGAAAGGCGGCTCAGGGCGCGCGTTCGGCCTGATTCAGATGTTCGACGCTGCAGTAGTAAGCGGCGTTTGCTCGCACCGCGTCGGCTTCGGGCAAATGAATGCCGCAGGTCTCGCAGCGCACCATCTCGAGCCGGGGCGGCTCTGGCCTGGGCGCGGCCGGCCCGCGTGGCGGCTCGGCACGGCCAGTCTCCCGCGCGGCGCGCCACAACCAGAACGCAATCAGCAACACCACAATCACAACCAGAAACTTCATGGAGAACGCCCCAAAACCACTTCGAGCACGAAGCGTGATCCGATGTAGGACAAGAGCAGTAGCCCAGCGCCCACATACAACATGCGAACCGCTGCCGGCCCCCGCCAGCCAAAGCGCGAACGCCCTACCAGCAGCGCCGCAAACGTGGCCCAGGCCAGCACGGAAAAAACCGTCTTGTGGTCCCACACCCCGCGATGCGCCGACCCCTGGGCACCCGCGCTGCCGTACAGATGGTCGCCGAACACCCAGCCAGCGAGCAAGGTAGCGCTCAACAGCACGAAGCCGGCGGTCACGAAGCGAAACGTCAGCCGCTCCAGCGTCAGCAGCGGCAGCCCTCCGGGCGATGTGGCGGCCGATACCTCACGCATGCGCCGCTCTGCACGTGTCATCAACGCCGCATGCGCTACGGCGACGGCGAACAACCCATAGCACGCTACCGCAAGTGCCAAGTGCAGCGGCAGCCAAGCGGATGCGGTCACATGCAGGAGCGCGCCCGGAAACGGCAACGGGAGCAACACCGCTACTGCGCAAAACCCCGCCAGAATCCTCTGGCCTTGCAAGGCAGGGAAAAAACGGATTTCCACCGCATAGACCGACAGCACGAGCCAAGCCGTGACCGAGAGTGCGGAAGCGAAACCGAAGCGTGGATCGCCCATCAGCAGGCCACTTGCCAATGCGCCTGCGTGCAACAACCAAGCGGCAACCAGCAAGCCACGACTCTGCCCATGGGTGGTGGCTCGGCGCAGCGCCGGCACGGCATAAGCCAGCGCGCTGGCGAGTGGCAGCAGAACGCCGGCTGGATGGGCGCTGGCTAGAATCATTGATGGCATTTTAACGGCTTGGCCCTCTGAAAGCGGCCCGGGTGTGGGCGCTGAAAAAGCAGGTTTCTCCGCTGCATTGCACAGACATTCGGCTCACGCGCAGAGCGCACCGGCCGCACCCACTTTTCCCACCGGACTCATCAACACCTCATGGCTTCCGCGCTCAGCGACAAACTCTCTCGGCTCGTGAAGGAAATGCGCGGCCAAGCGCGCATCACGGAAAACAACGTCACTGACATGCTGCGCGAAGTGCGCATGGCGCTGCTGGAAGCCGATGTGGCGTTGCCCGTGGTGCGCGAGTTTGTAGCGAAGGTAAAAGAAAAAGCGCTCGGCGCCGACGTGATGGGCTCGCTCTCGCCGGGCCAGGCGCTGGTCGGGATCGTGAACCGCGAACTGGTCGCGACGATGGGGGCCGGAATCGCCGACATCAACCTGGCCGCGCAGCCTCCGGTGGTGATCCTCATGGCCGGCTTGCAAGGCGCGGGCAAGACCACAACCACCGCCAAGCTCGCGCGGCACCTGATCCAGAAGCGCAAGAAGAAGGTGCTGACGGTCTCGGGCGACGTTTACCGCCCAGCCGCGATCGAGCAGTTGAAGGTGGTGACGGCCCAAGCCGGCGCCGAATGGTTTCCGAGCACACCGGATCAAAAGCCGCTCGACATCGCGCGTGCTGCGCTCGACCATGCGAAGCGCCACTACTTCGACGTGCTGTTGGTCGACACCGCCGGGCGTCTGGCAATCGACGAAGTGCTGATGCGTGAGATCAAGGATCTGCATGCAGTATTGAAGCCGGCCGAGACCTTGTTCGTGGTCGATGCGATGCAAGGCCAGGACGCGGTCAACACCGCAAAAGCGTTCAGCGACGCGTTGCCGCTCACGGGCATCGTGCTGACCAAGACCGACGGTGACTCACGCGGCGGCGCCGCACTCAGCGTGCGCCACATCACCGGCGCGCCGATCAAATTTGCGGGCACCAGCGAGAAGATCGACGGGCTCGAAGTGTTCGACGCCGAACGGCATGCGGGCCGCATCCTCGGCATGGGCGACATCGTCGCGCTGGTGGAGCAGGTTACGGCCGGCGTCGACATGCAAGCGGCACAGAAGCTTGCGGCCAAAGTCAAGAGCGGGGAAGGCTTCGACCTAAACGACTTCCTCAGTCAGCTGCAGCAGATGAAGCAGATGGGAGGCTTGTCGAGCTTCATGGACAAGCTGCCTAGCCAGCTGTCTGCCAAAGCCGGTCAGGTCGACATGGAGAAGGCCGAGCGCGACATTCGCAGGAAGGAAGGCATTGTGCAGAGCATGACGCCGCAGGAGCGTCGCAAACCCGAGTTGTTGAAAGCCACCCGCAAGCGCCGCGTCGCGGCTGGTGCTGGCGTGCACGTGCAGGAAGTGAACCGCCTGCTCAACGAATTCGGCCAGATGCAGACGATGATGAAGAAGATGAAGGGCGGCGGCCTGATGAAGATGATGAAGCGCATGGGCGGCGGCGCGGGTGGCAAGGGGGGCGGCATCCCCAAGCTGCCGTTTTGAATAAATTCGCTGCGTCTCCTGCGTGGCTTTGACTTGCGTATCGCAGGCGCCGGGCAAGTGGATCCGAACGGCTATCTGTTCCAGAGCAAATGAAAGCAATAAACCTTCGACAACACGTCATCTTCTTTGTCGCTCCGGAGCCTATTGATTGAATCGAATCAAAAGTAAATAACTATTTACAACTGTCGAAATCTTTTACAAAATACTTCCTTCTTTCTCTTCTGTTTATCAATGTTTAGATACAAGTCATTGATTTATTGAACTAATTTGCCTTGTTCCGAAATTGGCGTGCTATTTGCTGTTATCGCTCGTGGCTGCGGTGGCACGGCGAGTGTTGAGCTCCACAGGTTAATAAATTCAAACCCTACTGTTGGAGCTCTTCATTATGAAAATCAATCGATTGCTGCTGGCCGCTGCCGCCGTGGCAGCTGGTCTTGCCGGTGCGGCACATGCGGGACCGATTCTCATTGCCGGCACCGATGCCGACGACCATGGATCGGGCAATAGCACCCAGAACTTCACCGGCTGGAGGTTCATGCAACAGGCCTTCACCAATATCGGCAACGCGGTTAGCAATGGCAACAGGCAGGCCGTCTGTCTCGGCTGTAACGGAAGCACGGCGTCAGCCGCTTACACCAATTCCTTCACGTTGGCAGGCCTCGCGGGCTGGACGGCGGTGTCTCTGACTGGCGTAACCGACATCACTAACTTCTTCAGTGGCACGGGCACGGTCAACGTGAATACCGCCGGACTGATCTATATGCCTACTGTGTCAGGGAATGTCAGTGGCGGCATCACCGATGCGCAACTGGCGCCGGTCAACGTCAATGGCGCAACGCTCAACAACTTCGTTTCGGGCGGCGGCGGGCTGTTTGCGCAGGAGCAGGCGAACAGCTCCATCGGCTATGGCTGGCTGACTTCCCTGCTGCCGGGCCTCAACGTGATGGGCGACAACGTGGGCGGAATCTTCGATACTAATACTCTGCAGTTGACAGCGCAGGGCCAAACCCAGTTCCCGACCTTGATCAATGCGGATATCTCCAACGCCACCCCGTGGCACGCGTATTTCACCGGCAACTTCGGCGCTTTGCAGTCGCTGGTGGTTGGCAACGGCGACAACGTCGGGGGGGTGAATGACACCGTGGTTCTGGGCGGCGGATTCGTGGGTGGCGGTGTAATCGTTTGCGGCGGACCCGGTCAGCCGGCCTGTGAGGGTCCAGGCACGGTGCCTGAACCAGGCAGCATGGCGTTGATCGGAGCGGCTCTTGTGGCGCTAGTCACGACCACGCGACGCCGGGGCCGGCAGACCTGAACAGAAAAGTCGTACAGGCTTCGCTGAAAGGTTGGGCTCAAGTCAGAAAACGCCGGTGAATCCACCGGCGTTTGTTACTGATCCGCAGTAAGTGACGACGCTGCGGGCTACTTTCTGACAAGCAAAGGATATTCAGCGGCTCGGAGCACGCGGCGGCTTGAAAAGTCGATCAAGGGAATGGGAAGCGGCAAGGGTATGGCTTGCAAGCTACCGTTTGACTTGGGCGGTGCATCTTGAACCGACGCTCTACACAATCGATTTAGAGAAGCACATCCCCATCACAGCTGGGGTTCGCAGTGGCCAGCCGTCCGTCGTGGGCACGCGCATCACCTGTTTATGATTTGCTGGATTGCCCGGCTGGCAGCATGACTGAGGTGCAGTTGCCAGAAGATTTTCCCAGCCTGCAGTCGGAAGATATCCCGGTCACCCTGGCGTTTGCGGTGGCTCACGGACGGCGCCTGGCCGATTCGTCAATTGTGTGAAGCTGCGGTTTGGCCGAAGCGTCTCATTGAAGTAGCCCGCAGCGACCCGAAGCAGCGTCCGATCCTACTTGTCAAGCAATCGCAAGTTGCGGTCCAACGCCTGAGGCATGCAACCATGCCCGCCGCAGTACAACCGGCTCGGCCTGCTCCTCCGGGATCAACAGAAAGCCGTTGCGGCGCGACGCCGTGCCCAGCCCGATGTGGCTCGTCAGCACAGCCGCCGGCACCGCCAGCAGCAACGGCAGGCCGACCGGGATCAGCCAGATCAACGCCTGCGCCTCGACGCTGGCAACCAGTGCAGCCAGGAGGGCGATCACGAGCGTCATCGGCGCCAGGCTGGCAGCAGCAGCACGCCACGACAAGGCCAGCGCTTCGCGCGGCGGCGACTTCCACTCAAGCTTCCAACCCGTCAGCGCAACCAGCACGAACAGCGAGTGAGCGAGCATGCGCACCGGCGCCTGCAGCAGCGCGAGCAACGTCTCCAGCAGCACGCTCTTGGCCAATCCCAACGTCCCGCCGTACTGCTGTTGCTCACCTTTCAGGAGCACGGAAGCCATGCCCAACAAGCGCGGTAGCAGCAAAAGAACCAAAGTCAACGCCCACAGCCCGATCAACTCGGCCGGCAGCGGCGGTAACTCCAGGCCAAACGCGTAGTTGTCGAACAAGTAGATGCTGGCCGCCGGTGCGCTGCCGCTCAACCACAGCGCGGTGCCGACGCACAGGAACATCAGCCACAGCGGCGCCGACAGGTACGACATGGCACCGGTCGCAAACATGGTGCGGTGCAGCGGATGCAACCCCGGCTCAGCGATCAGCCTGGCGTTTTGCAGGTTGCCCTGGCACCAACGGCGGTCGCGCTGCAGCTCGGACACCAGGTCCGGCGGCTGTTGCTCGTAACTGCCCACCAGGTCCGCCACCAGCCAGACCTGCCAGCCGGCCCGGCGCATCAGCGCGGCTTCGACAAAGTCGTGCGACAGGATGCCGCCGCTCAAACCGCCCGTGCCGGCGATCTTGGCCAGCGCGCAGTGCGTCATGAACGGCCCGACGCGAATGATTGCGTTGTGGCCCCAATAGTGCGACTCGCCAAGCTGCCAGAACTGCATGCCCAGCGTGAACAGGCGCCCGGTCATGCGGGAGGCGAACTGCTGCGAACGCGCGTGCAAGGTGACGTGGCCGATCGACTGCGTCGCGGTCTGCACGATGCCGGCCCTGGGGTTGGCTTCCATCAGCTTGACCATGTCGCACAGGCAATCCCCGCTCATCACACTGTCGGCGTCCAGCACCACCATGTAGCGGTAATCCTTGCCCCAGCGGCGGCAGAAGTCGGCCACATTGCCGGCCTTGCGGTGCACGCGGCGGCGGCGCAGGCGGTAGTAGACCTCGATTTGCCCCTTGCCGGTGGCTGCAGCCAGCGCTTCACGCAGCCGGCTCCAAGCCGCCCGTTCGGCAGCAATGGTGGCGGGCTGATTGCTGTCCGAAAGCACGAATACGTCGAACTGCGCTGCATGGCCAGTGGCCGCCAGCGATTCGCAAGTGGCACGCAGCCCGGCAAACACCGTGGCCACATCTTCGTTGCAGATCGGCATGATGACGGCCGTGCGTGCGGCCGGGTTCATCGCATCATCTCGCACGGAGGCCGCCGTCAGCGCATGCGGGTCGCCGCGCAGCGAGACCCAGAAGCCCATCAGCGCGGTCGTGAAGCCCGTCACGAGCCAGGCCGACAGCAACGCGAACAGCCCGAGCTGCCCCCACTGCAGCAGCGCATGCGACTGCTGCGGCTGCAGATAGCCGAACAGCGTGGTGGCGAGCGCCGTAACGCCAAACGTGATGCCCAGAAACACCAGCCGACGACGTCGCGCAGCCTGCTGCCAGGGCTGCGTCGCGCCGTCTGCCTGGGCTGTTTGCCAGGCGGCGGGTGCAACCGCTGCCGCATAGCCGAACAACGCCAACAACCAGCCCAGCAGGCCAACCCAGAAGCCGCGCCAAGGCAGCGGCGTCATCGAGCCGCGATGCAGCGGCGGTGCGGTCAGCGCGTTTGGATGGCGGTCGCCGGCGAGTACGTCGATCGATATGTCAGATGCAAGCATTGTGTTCATTCGGGAATGACGAGTTGGGACCATGTTTCGCTCAGGGTGTCGTTGCCGTTTTGAAGAAAGGCGCGCAGTTCGACTGGCTTGGCCGGGTCGGTGCGTGCGACGCGCAGGGTCATGCGCCAACTGCCGGTGACGGGGTTGCGGTAGACGTTGTTTTCCAGAATCTGGCCGTTCGCATCCGCGCTGGCCACTGCCTTGACGGGTGCATCGGCAGTCAGCGCGTCGAGCGCAGGGCCGGTGAAATCCACCACGTACTGAACCTGGTTGCGCAGTTCGGCATCGCTGAGCCGGCTCCAGCCGACGCCGCGGCGCGACTGGGTCGCGTAGCCGTTCGGCGGGCGCTGTTGTGTGTCGCCTTGCCAATGCAGGCGATAGGACAGCGCAAGTGGCTCGCCGGCTGTGGGCAGCTTGGCGGGCACCCAGTACGCAACGACGTTGTCGTGCGTCTCGTCCGGCGTGCGGAACTGCAGCAGCTCAACCCGGCCTGCGCCCCAGTCGCCGACCGTCTCCACCCACGCGCTCGGGCGTTGCTCATAGCGCGCTTCGGTGTCCTGGTAGTTGTTGAAGTCGCGGTCGCGCTGCATCAACCCAAAGCCCTTCGGTTGCGTGAGCGCAAACGACGTCAGCAAGGTGGTCGCCGGATTCGCCAGCGGCCGCCAGATCCATTCGCCATCGCCGTTGGCCAGCAGCAAGCCGTCCGAGTCATGCACTTCAGGCCGGAAGTCACCGGCCCTGGGTTGGTTCTCACCGAAGAAGAACATGCTGGTCAATGGCGCGATGCCGAGCGTCTTGATCGGCTGGGCAGCGTCAGCGCGCAGGAATACGCGACTCGTCACATCGAGCCGGGTTTCATTGCCCGGATGCAGCTCGAACCGGTACGCACCGGTCGCGCGTGGGCTGTCGAGCAGCGCGTAGAACACCAGCGCCGTGGCATCCTCAGCGGGCCGCTCGATCCAGAACTCCACGAAGCGCGGAAATTCCTCCGGCCCCGCGCCGCCCGCCGTGTCGATGGCTAGGCCGCGGGCCGACAGCCCATAGTGCTGGCCGGCGCCAACAGCACGGAAGTAGCTTGCGCCCAAGGCAACGAACACTTCGTCCTTGTAGGCGGCGTTGTTCACCGCGTAATGCACGCGAAAGCCGGCCAGCCCCGGTGAGCCGATCGCTGCCGCATCGAGCTGCTTGTTCGCGCCAAAACTGAAGTCGTCGCTGCGATAGGTAACCGGTTGCACACCGTTCGCCGTCAGCTCGTTGATGCGCACCGGCAGCAGGTCGCGCGTCGGGTGAAAGAACATCAGCTCGAACGGCAACTGTTCCTTGCGCCACAGCGCGTGGTCGGGCTTGAAACGGATGTCGCGCTGCTGGTCGTAGGTCAGGTCGCGCAGCGCGGGCGACAACGTGACGGCTGGCGCGACGTACGGCATGGCAGCCCGTTCACGTGCCTGGGTCGTGACCTGCTCCAAGCCAAAGCCACTGGCGGCCTGCGCAGTCGGCGCCATGAACAGCAGTCCGAGCACGCTGCTGGCCAACTGCCAACGGAGCGCAGAAAAATGACGGGAAATACGATGCATCCCTGCATCAGTGCAAACCCTATGCCAGATTCAAGAAAGGGTTTGAGATCAACGCACTAAGCGCTGTCGGCGTCGGCAAAGCTGCGGTGGGCCGGCGTGCCAGCGAGATCTGGGCCTGAATTTGTCGCCGCGGCCCGACAACAAATGCACAAGTCGGCGCAATACCCTGAAAAATCAACGGCTTAGCGCTGTCGCTGGCCAGCGACAGCGTCGGGGGTTTTGTCGGCGACACCGACGCGTTCAACCGTTCCACCGTCGGCTTCCGCCTTGAAATGCCCAGGCGTCAGTCCGTTGCGTTGCAGCAGCCGGTAGAACTCGGTGCGGTTGCGCTCGGCCAGCCGGGCAGCATCGCTGACGTTGCCATCGGTCAGCTTGAGCAGGCCGACCAGATATTCGCGCTCGAAGCGCTGCTTGGCCTCGCCGTAGCTGAGCACCGGTATGGTCGCACTGCGCAATGCACGCTGCACCAGCGCGAGCGGCACCAGCGGCGTGGTGGCCAGCGCGCAGGTCTGCTCCACCACGTTGAACAACTGCCGCACGTTGCCGGGCCAGGCCGCGGTGGTCATCGCCTTCAGTGCCTCGGGCGCAAAGCCGGACACCCGCTTGCCGTACTTGGCTGCAAGCTGGGCAAGAAAATGATTGGCCAGCAGCGCGATGTCTTCACGCCGATCGGCCAGCGGCGGCAGATGCAGTTGCACCACGTTGAGCCGGTAGTACAGGTCCTCGCGAAACTGGCCGGCGGCCAGCGCCGCATCCAGATCCCGATGCGTGGCCGAGATGATGCGCACGTCGACTGCAATCGATTCGGCTGCGCCGACCGGCCGCACGGCGCGCTCCTGCAGCACGCGCAACAGCTTGACTTGCAGCGGGCTCGGCATGTCGCCGATCTCATCAAGGAGCACGGTGCCGCCGTGCGCGGTCTGGAACAGGCCCGGGTGCGACCGGATCGCGTCCGTGAATGCGCCCTTCACGTGGCCGAACAGTTCGGACTCGAGGAGGTTCTCCGGAATCGCGCCGCAGTTGATCGCAACGAACGGTTTGTCGGCGCGTGGGCTGGCACGGTGGATCGCCTGCGCGAGCAATTCCTTGCCGGTGCCCGATTCGCCGAGCAGCAGCACCGTCGCATCGGTCTGCGCAACCATGCGCGCCTCGGCCAGCAGGTCGGCCATGCGTGCGGACCGGCTCACAATGCCGGCGCGCCAGCGTTCGTCGCTGCGCGCCGGTCTCGTCGCACCCTTGCTGCTGTTGCCGGCCGTCGGCTCGGCGAACAACGCAAGCGCTTCTCGAATCTTGGCCAGCAGGTCCTTCCCGTCGAACGGTTTGGTCAGATAGGTGAACACGCCGCGCGCAGTGGCTTCCACGGCGTCCGGAATGGTGCCGTGTGCGGTCAGCAGAATCACCGGCAGCGACGGGTGCCGCTCACGAATTCGGTCGAACAGCGCAAGGCCGTCGCGGCCCGGCAGCTGCACGTCGCTCAGCACCAGCTGTGGCCGCTCCACGTCGAGTTGCGCCAGCGCGGCCTCGGCCGAATTCACCGCGCTGACCAGGTAACCCGCCGCGCCCAGCCGCATCGACAACAACCGCAGCATGTCCGGATCGTCGTCCACCACGAGGATGCGCGCTGGTGCGCGTTCGATCTCCGGCGCTGGGACGACGCTCGGCATGCGCATCACCGCGGGCCGGCCGGCACGGCCGAGGCGGCATCCGAGGGGGCGATCGGGCGCTCGGCCGGGGCTGTGCCCAGACTGCGCTCGATCGCGCGCACGGCTTCGAGCCGCTGCGTCGCACGCGCCAGCCGCTGCCGCTGATCCCGCAGCTGGCGCTCGGCCCGGTCGAGCTGTTCTTCAAGTCGGCGCTGCTCGGCCATGCGCGCCGCGAGCAGCCGAGCCAGCGGCTTGATCGGCTGGGCCTCCGGGTGCGCGCTGTTGGCAACCTGCTGCGCCAACTGCTGCGCACGCGCCAGATCGGCACCCGGGCGGATCTGCCCGAGCACGATCGCAAGGCGCAACTGCTGCTGCGGGGAGGCATGGCCGTTCCCCCGCGCCAGCGCCGTGCTGCGCGTGATCTCACGCGCCCGTTCGGCTGGCGAGGCACCGCGCATGCGATCGGCAAACTCGAGCAATGTGGTCGTTGGATCGGGCAGCACGCTGCGCAGCGCGCCGATGTCGGGCACCGGCTCGCAATGCAGTGAGGCAGTCGGCAGTTCCGGGCAAACCGCACTGGACAAATCGGCTGGTGTGGCGGAAGGCCCAATGACAACCGGGGACGATCCCGATGCAGCCTCACCAACGGATGCTGCGCTCCCGTTATCGAGGGTCGCGTTCTGCGCCAGTGCAAAACCACTCCACAACCCAAGCGCTACCAATGCCGTGCCGCCAAGCCGAGCACGCGCCGAATTCCACATCACGTCAACGACCCACAAGATGCAACCTCTCAGAGCAAAAAACAGGCAACCCAAGCCCAGCAGAGACCGCGGAGCTGGCGCTACCAAGCCGCAGGCGCCGCCCCTCGTCAGGGGGAGGCGAGAGCCGACCGACGGGAGCGAAGGCTGGGACCGAGTCCTAATCTGCATGCGGCAGCTCGATCAAAAAGCGGCTGCCGGCGGACCCGGGCCCGTCCGGCAACAGTTGAATGATTCCCCCATGTGCCACCACGTACTCCTGAACAATCGACAACCCCACACCACTGCCGCGCGGCGCCTCGGCGCTCTGCCGCTGCCCGCGGTAGAACGGCTCGAAGATGCGCGAGCGGTCCGATTCAGCAATTCCCGGTCCCTGATCCTCGACTTCGATGCAAACAAGCGCTTCGTGGCGGCTCAGGCGAAACCAGATGCATCCCCCTACGGGTGAAAAGCGGATCGCATTCGACAGCAAGTTGCCGATCGCCATGCCGAACTTGGCCGGGTCGACCGGCTCGACCAAGGCAGGGCCTTCGACTCTGAGCTGGACCGCACGCGCCTGCAGTTGCAGCCGTTGGGCTTCCACCTGCTGCTCGATCAGCAGCCGCAGATCGGTCGGTACGCGCTGCAGGCGGTTCGCATCGAACGCAGCCGCATTGAACCGCAACAGCGCCTCGATCTGGCTTTGCAGCGCCTGCGTGTTGTGGCTCAGGATGCGGGCGATCTCGCGCTGATCGCTGCTCAAGCTACCCGCGGTGCCGTCTTCGAGCAGCGCAACGCCCTCGGTCAGCGCAGCCAGCGGCGTCTTGATCTCATGCGAGACATGGCGCAGAAACCGCGTTTTGTCGGCATCAAGCTGCACCAGCCGCAGACGCAGCCATTCGAGCTGCCGGCCAAGGCGGCGCACATCGGCCGGGCCGTTGATCTGAATCGGTTGATCCAGCCGGTTCTCGCCCATGCCGAGAATTGCGCGCTCGATTCGCTTGAACGGCCGCAACAGCCAGACACCCACAGCGACCGCCAGCAGCAGGGCCAGCACCACCTGAATGGCCACAAGCCGTGTCAGCCGCTGCCGGCTTGCCTTCAATTCCTCCTGCAACCGCAGGCGGCGTTGCTCGATCGTATGGCGCGCTTCCTGAGCGATTGCGGTGTTGGTTCCTGCCAGCTCGCGAAACGCGGCCGCGACCTGTGCGTCGCGCTCGGCTGGCGGCTTGCCTGGCTGATTGATCGCTGCCGTGATCGTCTCGAGTTGCGCCTGCCATTGGCTGATCAGCCGCGCCGGCACGTCCGACCAGTTCAACGTGGCCAACGTCTCCTGGCTGTCGCGCAGCGCTTGTGCAAACCGTTCGCGCAACACCGCGTCATCGAGCGCGAGCGACTGACGCGCTGCCCGTTCCATCACCACGCTGCGCTCATCGAGCAGTTGCACGGCGGTGCTCAGATTCAGCGCCTCCACGGCGAACGTGTCACCGCGCGCGGTCAGCTCGTCGAACGAAGCCACAGCGCGCAGCGCCACCACACCCGGGAACGCGGCGATCAGCAGAAATGCGATCAGCAGCAGTTGCGCGAAGCTGCCGAAGCTGCGTGCCCGCTCGCTCGGGGCAGGCGCGGCACCCGGTGCAGCACGTCTGGCCGCTATGGGCGGTGCTGTGGGCGTCAGCGAAGGCGATTCAGCAGCCTGCATGGGCGTGAGATGAGCAGCCAGCGGAAGTGGATGCGCGAACCGGCCGAATCGCAGTCAGCGCAATCAGACCGCAGCGCGGTCGGCAGCTGCCATTGAACCTGCCAGCAACGGCTCTGCATCGCCCGACAACGCCGGTGCCGCCAGCGTGCCGCGCAGCGTGTAATGCATCGCCTCGGTGATCTCGATCGGCACGATCTGGCCTACCAGCGCAGCGCCGTCGCTGGCTGCGAAATTCACCACCCGGTTGCATTCGGTGCGGCCCATCCATTCACTCGCGTCTTTCTTCGAGCGGCCTTCCACCAGCACCTGCTGCACCGTGCCGACGCGCTCGGCGCTGATGCGCGTCATGCTGGCTTCGATCGCGGCTTGCAGCCGGTACAGACGCGCACGCTTGACGTCTTGCGGCGTCTCGTCGGCGAGGCTTGCGGCCGGCGTGCCGGGGCGTGGGCTGTAGAGGAACGAGAACGAGTTGTCGAAGCCGACTTCATCGATCAACTGCAGCGTGCGTTCGAAGTCGGCCTCGGTCTCACCGGGGAAGCCGACGATGAAGTCGCTGCCGATGGAAAGACCAGGCCGCGCCGCGCGCAGCTTCCTGACCGTGCTTTTGAATTCGAGCGCGGTGTAGCCGCGCTTCATCGCCATCAGGATGCGGTCGCTGCCGTGCTGGACCGGCAGATGCAGATGCCCCGCCAGCTTCGCGATCCGCCCGTGGGCCTCGATCAGCCGCGGCGTGAATTCGTTCGGGTGGCTCGTGGTGTAGCGCAGCCGCTCGATGCCGGGCATGTCGGCCACGTAGTCAAGCAACAGCGCGAAGTCGTCGCCGTCTTCACCGCGCCACGCGTTCACGTTCTGGCCCAGCAACGTGACTTCTTTGACGCCTTGCGCGGCCAGCTCGGCAACCTCGGTCAGCACGTCGGCCAACGGTCGGCTGAACTCCTCGCCGCGCGTGTAGGGCACCACGCAGTAGCTGCAGTATTTGGAGCAGCCTTCCATGATCGAGACGAACGCAGAAGCGCCTTCTTTTTTGGCTGGCGGCAGGTGGTCGAACTTTTCGATCTCGGGGAAGCTGATGTCGACTTGTGCGCGGCCTTCCGCCTCGCGCCGGGCCAGCAGGTCGGGCAGCCGGTGCAAGGTCTGCGGGCCAAACACCACATCGACGAACGGCGCGCGTTCGATGATGGCAGCACCTTCCTGGCTCGCCACACAGCCGCCGACGCCAATCAGCACGCCCTTGGCTTTGAGGTGCTTGACGCGGCCCAGGTCGGAGAACACTTTTTCCTGCGCTTTCTCACGCACCGAGCAGGTGTTGAAGAGGATCAGATCGGCCTGCTCGACGTCGGTCGTCTGCACGTAGCCTTCGGCCGCGCCGAGCACGTCGGCCATCTTGTCCGAGTCGTACTCGTTCATCTGGCAACCGTGGGTTTTGATGAAGACTTTTTTGCTGGTCATGGCGGGGGGCGGTAGCAAGGGGGAGCAGGGGGAAAACACGCGGGCGTTGACCCGTCGGCTGCGGACCCGCTGTGGTCGCGCGCTTAACCGTTGATTTTCGTCGCTTTCACAAACGCAGGGCGATCTCGAATGTCGTGACGGCACGCAGCCGGGGTATGCACTGGCGGCCGCGTGGTCTGGCGTTTGCATGCTGGTGATGCCTTTAGACGCTTTCCGGCGCGTTCAAGCGTCATTAGCCCAACACTCCAGCCGGGTGTCTCAGGCTACAAGAGCGGTGATGAACCGCCACCAACGGGTTTCTGCGCTGGTCAGCGGAGTTCGGGGCCGGCGACGGGACGGGTTTGAGTCAGTACATAAGGCAGTCTGGAGCAACCGATCGTTTTGAGCTGCGCAGGCCAAACCCTCCCTGCTGACGTCAGAGCGCATGAATATGCAGCCCACCGTCGACGTGAAACGCCTCCCCGTGCTGAACGACATCTGCCCGGTGGCAAGCG